>JAFUOY010000031.1 GCA_017481595.1 Clostridia bacterium
CTTCTGTTTCTGCTCTATTACTTTTGTTTTGAGTTTTTTTCTCTAAAAGAATTTTCTTAAGAGTTCCGTCTTTGTACATTAGTTCTCTTAACTAATTTTTTCTTTTCATTGTTCAATTTTCAAGGATCTTTTACACTCGCTCTCGCTGAGTGCCTTGCTATTATATCAAATACTTTTTGCTTTGTCAATACCTTTTTTGAAATTTTTTCAACTTTTTTTAAAAATATTTTTCCTACTTATTTATTATATAACAATTTATGTTTTTATATTATCGAAATCAGTTTTTTATTGATTTTATCCCTCCCGTATGATAAAATAAAATCGTAAATACTAATTAAAGGAGAATTATTATGTATTCATTTGACAGACTTCATTACAGTATCAGAGGCTCATACCACGTATGGGATGCCAAAAATAAAGAAACCTTGAAAATGGCGTCAATTCACGGACACGGTATGGATGTTTTTAACGGTATGATGAGCATTAGCTACGGCAAGGGCGCAAAATTTTCATTTACTCCCCGCGAGGTAACCATCAAATATGAGGGCGGCGAGCAGAATCTTACTCTTTTCGGTACTGACGGTACATATATTAAAGGTAAGGGCAAGGGCATACTTGTTGAATTTGCAAAGAAGGAAACGAAGTTTGACTATCAGATAATACAGAACGGCATTATCGAGGTTTGTGACTTTAATAATAACTGCAGCGTATTCTTTGTTCCCGTTAAGGGCAGACTTGAGCTTGAAAAGGAGCGTATCCCCGGCAAGATCAGAGCCGAGTACACAAACGTACGCGCATTCCCCGATGCAAACGGCGAGTACGCCTTCGCTATTGAAACCAGCTATCTTAACAAGGGCGCGGTTATGGCTCAGGGTATGACCTACGAATACTACGCAGACCTTAACGAAAAGGATTATATGACTTGGGAAAAGAAATTCAACTGCAAGAACAAATATGAAAGAGAGTGCGCTTATATTCTGTGGGCAAACACGATTTCTGCAAGCGGTAACTTCTATACCGACGCCATCGTAATGAGTAAGGCGGGTATGAGTAACGTATGGAGCTGGGACAACGCCTTCAACGCTCTTGGTATGGCAGACATAGACTACCGTATCGCAATGGATCAGTTTATGATAATGTACAAGCACATTAACCGTGTGGGCAGAGTTCCCGACGCTATTTCCGAGGACCATAAGGTATGGAACTTCGTTAAGCCTCCCGTACAGGGCTGGATGTACAAGCAGATGATGAAGAGAAATCCCGAATTTGCTACTCCCCACGCTCTTGACGAGGTTTACTTCGATATGAAGCGCAATACGGACTGGTGGCTCAACCTCCGCGGCAAGGTTCCTTCATATTATCACGGTAACGACTCGGGTCAGGACAACTCCACCTGCTACGATAAGAGCGAGCATATTGAAACAGGCGAGCTTATTGCATTCCTTGCAGTACAGTGTCAGTTCCTTTCCGAGGCGGCTGAGGTGCTTAATTTCCATACGGACAAAAAGACCTACGCAAGACTTGCTAAGGAGCTTGCAAAGAAGGCGGTTAAGGATTATTGGGACGGCGAAAGACTTTTCGTTCGCCTTGCTGAAACAAACGAGCCCTATTACTGCAACGCGCTTATGCCCCTTCGTGTAATCGTTCTTGAGGATATGCTTCCCAAGGAGATCCAGGAATATATCATTAAGCAGATCACAGAGCATCACCTTTGCAAGGGTGGTATTGCAAGCGAGGCCCTTGACAGTCCTATGTTCGTTGAGGACGGATATTGGAGAGGCGCTGTTTGGGCTCCCGACGTTGTAATGTTTGTTTACGCGCTCCGCAATCTTGGTTACACCGAGCTTGCAAACACTATTGCAGAAAACTATAAGAGCTCCGTATGTAAATACGGCTTTAGCGAAAATACAAGCGCAATAACAGGTAAGCAGCTTCGCGCCAAGGGTTATGCTTGGGCAGCTAATGCATATCAAGTGCTTTAATAAATTAAACGCAATAAGGAGGATCATATAATGTCAAATACAATAAAGCCATTTGATGCCTCAATACGTAACAATGAAACCCTTGAAAATGCGTTGGACCGTTTCAACAGTGAAAAAGGCAAGGATGGTATGCCCGCACAATTTTCATTTAACGGTAATAAGACCACAAGCGATCCGAGCAACGTCTGCCACGAGCTTGACGTTTATCGCCGCGCTATGAAGGCGGTAGATGATTCCGTAGATACAGCAAACAGCAGTATAAAATCTACAAGCGAGCTTCAGGAAAAGAAAAGAGAGCTTGACAAAAAAAGAAACGTATACTCAAGCGGCACCAAAGAATACAATGAAATTGCAAAAAGACAAACCGATATTATGATAAACAAATCCGTATCGAAAAAGCTACTTCCAATTTCTATTCCGCTTATATTACTAACCATTGCTTCATTTTTTCCTCCCGCATTTAAGGTTGTTCCTTTGGCAATAGATCGCGGCGGATATTTCTTATATTTCATCGTTATGTTAATTTTGCATTTTTTGATAGCGGGTGCAATTATAGTATTTTCCATTTCAATGGACGAAAGCTCCGCGTTTGAAGAAAAGCTGAAAAAAGATAAAGCAAAAGAGGAAGGCAAAGACGAAAATAAAGAAAACTCGGGGAACGAGCAAAATAAAACAACCTCTTCCACAGACACAACAGATACGGATTTTCTTATAGGCGCCGTTGTAATGATAGGTATACCCGGATTTATTTACTACGGTTGTAACCTTATGTTCTTCGGCTCATCTGTATTCTGGTATTCAATGCTTCCCTTGGGAGTATTCTCTGTTTCCGCTATTATAATCCTTGCTCTTAAATACGCGTTTAAAAAAGCTATCAGATCAAAGCGTGACATTTTTATGAATTACCAGTTGAAGGCAAAAGCTATGGTTAATAAGGCTGTTGAGGACTACAAAAAGATCTATGATTCAGAATATTTCGTTTTGACAGCATCAATTGACACAGAGAAAGAAAAAGAACGCATATCCACTGCAAACATAATTGCAATCCGTAATGCCCTTGATGCAGTTGGAACTTTACCCGATTATTATCAGAACACGAATATTCTGAATACAGTTATCGGGCTTGCACAGAGATATAATTGCGCTACTCTAAATGACGCGTTAATACTTTACGAAAGAGATAGAGCAAGTCGTCTTAAAACCCAATATGAATCTTATAGCCAAGGTGCAAATGATCTTTGGTCAAGCGCAGACAGATACAAAAAGCAAAATTACACTTACGATTCTTTAACCGAATATAACCGTAATGTAAAAGCAGGAAACCTGAAGAGCCAATACGAGGCGTACTGTTACGAATACGAAAGATTGCAAGAGGAACTCGAGAGCCTTGCAAGAGCAAAGGGCATTGACCCTAACAGGCTTTGATTTACGGGAGGAAAGATAAGATGAACGAACAGTTACATAATGCGATTATGCTTCTCCACGCGCTTAGAAAAAACGACACTTCTGATGTAAATAAATACAGAAAGCTTACAGGAATACAGGAAAAAGACTATAAAAAACTTGCGGCTATTCTTCGCTTTTGGCAAATAGGAATGGCAAATTCTTACGAGGAAGCTCTTGCACTTTATAAAGAGGATATAAAAAGAACAAAGCAGCTTGATAAGGCAGGCGAGGATTTTTATCTTGATATGAAGATCACACAATGGAGTAAGGACAGCGTTGACGCTCAAAACGCGGCTCGTGACAGAGAGGTTTACGGCTTCTACGATGATGAAGCCGCTAAAATGAAAGCAAAATGCGACGTCCTAAGAGAAAAGATAAAAAAGCTTCGAGGTTATTAAGTATTTTAACCTTATAAAAAAATCACAAACAGCTCGGTCTGTCCCATCTCGGACGGACCGAGTTGTTTGTATTATTTTTCGTTATCATCTTTTTCTAAGTCCTTAATCTTTTTACGTAAAATCCGCAGTTGCACATAAAAGCAACCATCAAAAAAGCGAAGATATTTTTAAAGTAAATATTAAACTCGATTCAAATATTACCAATTATAATTTTGAATTACTTCTCCATAATAATATCAGAGCAAAAGCGAAGCTTGTAAAAAGTTCTGTTGACTGGGCGATTTACGAGAATCGCCCATGCTCGATAATATAGATACTACGAATAGGAGTTTATTCTAATGGCAAGTAATAAGATTACTGTTCCTGAAGCTAAGGCGGCTCTTGATAAGTTCAAGATGCAGGCTGCAAGCGAGGTAGGCGTAACACTTAATCAGAACGGCTATAACGGTGACCTCACATCCAAGCAGGCAGGTTCTATCGGCGGTCAGATGGTTAAGAAGATGATCGAGTCCTACGAAAATTCCATTAAAAATTCTTAAGGGAATAAAAAAGGCAGGTTACCGAATGGTAGCCTGTCTTTTTCGTTTCACCAAGGGCTAGCGAAATGAGTGCAGAAGGCGTGAATGCGTACACGTCGGCGTACTGGTGTACGGTAGAGTAGCAGTCGCGCCTAAAAAACAGACACATAAAAAGAAGAGATTTTGCCTCTAAAGGTAAAATCTCAACTTTAAATATTATGGTATATATAAATAAATTAACGTTTAGGTATAAAACGTGTCTGTTTTTGATCTGTGCTTATTACAGCAGCCCTATGCTTTTTCATACTGTGTGATCGCTTTTATTTTTTTCATATCAAACTTAGGCACTCTTTCGTAGGTGTAGAGTCCGTTTACCTCCTGCTCTACGTCATAAAGCTGAGTATAGCAGAAACCGCAGATATAGGGGCTGTCCACAAGGGCCTTTGTAAGGTATTCGTATCTTGCAAGGAATTCCTCCTCGGTCTTGGGTCCGTCACCGTAGCCCCAACCGCCAACACCGTCTATATCCCAACGGATACCGCCGTATTCGCTAAGGTAGAGCGCCATATCCTTAAAGTCCTTGGATTTCTGATATCTTGCAACCCATTCGTGAGCTTTATCGTATTCCTCACACATTTCGTCCTTTGTGGGAGCAAGGTAAATTTTTTCAAATTCTTCCTTGGTCTGGATATAATCGTGAAGGTCGTAGATATCGGACACAACCTGATAGTTACCGCTTGTGCCAACGCAGGGACGGGTGGAGTCCATATTCTTAGTTGTATAGTAGAGGGCGCGGATAAAGTCATCATTCTGATGCCTGTAATCACAGTCCCAAGTTTCGTTCAAGGGGCACCAGCCAATGATAGATGGGTGATTGAAATCTCTGTTAATTTCTCTCTGCCATTCAAGCATAAAGGGAACAAGCTGCTCCATATTTGAACAATCTACGCCCCAGTTACCCGTTTCACCGAATACAAGGTAGCCAAGCTTATCACAGTGGTAAAGGAATCTCTTTTCGAACACCTTCTGATGGAGTCTTGCACCGTTGAAGCCTGCGTCAAGGGAGAGATAAATATCCTTTACAAGCTCTTCCTCGGTTTCCGCAGTGTAGATACCCTTTTTATAGAAGCCCTGATCAAGAACTGTACGGAGATAGAGGGGCTTGCCGTTCAAGAGGTAATTCTGCTTATCAAAGGCGGTGGTACGGATACCGAAATAGCTCTTTACCTTATCATTTCCGTAGGTAAGCTCCACGTCATAAAGTCTGCCGCAGCCTGCCTCCCAAAGATAGATCTCGTCAAGGGCAACGGTTACGCGGTTAACACCCTCTGTAAGGGAAATATCCACACGTCCCTCGGTTTTTCCCTCGTATGAACAAACAACGGAGAGCTTTTCATTTCCCTTTACACAGATTTCCATCTGTACGTTTTTCTGCTCCTTAGAGGTATAATATTTTACGTATTCAATACGGCTCTTCTCTACGTATTCAAGCCAAACCGTCTGCCAGATACCCGTTGTTCTCGTGTAATCACAGCCCATAGAATAGTAATTCTTGCTCTGCTTACCCGATGCCTTTCCCTTGGGGTGTCCGTCAATTGCGCACACGGTTACGATATTTTCCTCCCCGCGCTTAACGTAAGGTGTAATATCAATATCAAATCCAACGTAGCCGCCGATATTGTGATATACCTGCTTACCGTTTATGTAAACGTAGCTTTCGTAATCAACCGCGCCGAAATGAAGAATTACGTCAAGTCCGTTATCCTCAATATCAAGCTTTTTAAGATACCATACGCAGTTAAGAAAATCTACGTCGCCTATACCCGAAAGAACGCTTTCGGGGCAGAAGGGTACTGTAATTTCGGAATCAAGAGACGTTCTTTCATAGAATTTTCTGTCTCTGCCGCTGACACCGCGGTCTATTTCAAATTCCCATTTTCCGTTTAAGTTTATCCAATTTTCTCTTTCAAATTGAGGATTAGGATGCTCCGGTCTTGGAATGTTCATAATTATTCTCCTTTAAAATTTTTAGATTTATATTAAAGCTTTTTCATAAGCTTCTGCGCGTATGACGCCATAAGCTTTTTCGTGCCGACGCGGTCAAAGGCTATCTCGTAAAGATGGTCCGAATTGGTGGAGGTAACGCTTAAAATAATTCCCTCTCCAAAGGTAGCGTGGCTTATTCTGTCCCCTGCCTCATACACGTTTTCAACCCTTGGCTTAGGTGCGGAAACGGATGAAAACGCGTCCTTAAAGGACAAATAGGGGGAGGACGTGTCTTTCTTTTCAAAAACAAAGGAGTTAGACTGTCTTGCTATTTTTTGGTGATCAAGATAGCTTTCATCAATTTCACGGACGAATCTTGAAAGGGTGTTTCTCTGAGTCATACCGTGTATCATTCTTTCCCTTGAATATATCATAATAAGAAGCTTTTTGGCTCTCGTTATGGCAACGTAGGCAAGACGCCTTTCCTCTTCCTCCTCGGTCTTAAGTCCCAAGGACTGCTGTGATGGGAACAAGCCGTCCTCAAGTCCCGGAAGGAATACCACGGGGAATTCAAGTCCCTTAGCGCTATGTATGGTCATAAGGGTTACCGCATCGGCGCTTTCGTCATAGCGGTCTATATCGGCAACGAGGGACACCTGCTCCAAAAATTCTGACAAGGATGGCTCGTCTGCGTTGTCCTCGTACTCTGCAACGGAGCTTACCAGCTGATCAAGGTTTTCAAGCCTTTCCGCCTCTGCCTGTCCCTTTTCAAGAAGCATATTTTCATAGCCCGACTTTTTAATTATTTCCCTTACAAGGGCGTTTAGAGGCATATTATCCTTTTCCATAGCAAAGGATTTCATCATTTTTGAAAAGGCTATCATATTATTTACCGATATTTTTGGAATGGCGTTGAACTCATTTGCTCTTTCCATAATATCAATAACTCTTTCACCAAGCTCCTCGGCTATGCTATAAGCAATATCAACGGAGGAGTTGCCGATTTTCCTTTTGGGCTTTGAAATAATTCTTCTTAAATGCACGTTGTCGCTTAAGTTGTTTACAACGTGGAGGTAAGCGATTATATCCTTAATTTCCTCTCTGTCGTAGAAGCGAAGAGCGCCTAAGATCCTATACGGTATACCGCTTTTTGCAAATACAGTCTCAAATACCTGTGACTGTGCATTTATTCTGTAAAGGACGGAAAAGTCCTTGTAGGAGTAGTCGCCCTCCTCCTTAAGCTTGGCTATTCTGTCGATAATGTAGCGAGCCTCCTCCGTGGGATTCATAGTTTCCTTAACTACAATCTTTTCACCCGCTTCGTTATCACACCAGAGCTTTTTAAGATGCTTATGAGAGTTTTTGGATATAAGACTGTTTGCCGCGCCGAGAATAGTTGAGGTGGAGCGGTAATTCTGCTCCAGCTTGATTACGCTTGCCTCGGGATAGGTTGCATCAAAGCTCAAAATATTTTCAATGGTAGCGCCGCGGAATTTATAAATACTCTGGTCGTCGTCACCAACTACCATTATGTTTTTATAGAAGCCCGAAAGCAAGGAAACAAGCTCAAACTGAGCCTTGTTGGTATCCTGATACTCGTCTACGCTGATGTATCTGAATTTGTTCTGATAATAGGAAAGCACGTCCTCGTTTTCCGAAAGGAGCTTTACCGTTTTCATAATTATATCGTCAAAGTCAAGGACGTTTGCATCCTCTAATCTTTTCTGATAAAGCTCGTACGCCCTTGCGATCTGCTTATATTTAAAATCGTTGCCGCATTCGTAAGCAAAATCCTCGGGAGTTTGTAATCTGTCCTTTGCGCGGCTGATAACGTTCATAATTTCCTTTAAGGAAAGTATTTTATCGTTTATATTAAGGTCCTTTATACAGGTGGAAAGCACCTTTTTGGCGTCGTCCGTGTCGCAAACGGAAAATCCAGGCTTATATCCCACAAGCTCTCCGCTTTTACGAAGGATACGCATACATATTGAATGGAAGGTGCCCGCCCATATATCCGAGGAGTCCTCGGAGAGGATATTATCAAGTCTTTCCTTGATCTCGTTTGCCGCCTTATTGGTAAAGGTGATGGCAAGTATATTCCAGGGCTGGCAGGGATTCTCTGCAAAGAGCTCCATATACTTCTCCATCATATCGTCGCTTAAATTAACGGCAGATTCAAGATCCTCAATACTGTCCTCCGTTATAAACTCGGGGATAAGGCTTGAATTATAGGCGTTACCGTATTTGATAATATGGGCGATCCTGTTTACAAGAACGGTGGTCTTTCCGCTACCCGCGCCCGCAAGGATAAGCACGGGACCGTTTATAGTATATACCGCCTCCCTCTGCTTGTCATTAAGGAAGGAATAATGCTTATCAAAAAGCGCCCTTTTTGCTTTTAAAAATCTTTGCTTCTGTATATCTGTCATTTTAATTCCGTTTCGTTAATTCAGTTTTGTTCCGTGTTAAGAATGTCTTTATAGGCTGTGTTGAAGAGTAAGGAAATACGCTCCGTTTCTCCCTTTAAGTGCAAATAGCCGAACAGAGCCTCAAAGCCCGTTGCGTTTTTATATTCAATGGCTGATGCGCTTTTCGGTACGTTAAGATGGGATGAGTTTCTGCCTCTGCGACAGATCGCCTCCTCCTCCTCGGTAAGCATATCCTTAACAGAAAGGTACGCCGTATTTTGGGCAACGGCAGTAACGAATTTACGCGCCTCGTTATTAAGCTTACCCGCCTTTTCATACCCCTTAAGAATCAGCGCCTCTCTTACCATCAGCTCTATTACCACGTCCCCAAGATATGCAAGGGCGTGAGCGCCTATTTGTGAAAAACTGTTCATAAAGCATCCCCCGGAAATTTATACATTTATTTTATCATAAAGAACGCGGATAATCAAGAAATAAAGGGAATATATTTTTATTTTTAAAAAATTTAAAAAAATTAAAAAAACTATTGCAATTTGAAAAATTCTATGTTACAATAGTCAAGCAAAATCAAATACGCCGGTGTGATGGAATTGGCAGACGTGCTGGACTCAAAATCCTGTGGTAGTGATACCGTATCGGTTCGACCCCGATCACCGGCACCAAAAAAGACAGTCAAATGACTGTCTTTTTTTATTCAAGTCGCAGACTTGGTATATCATCACGCCAAAGCGTGCATATCATCGCCCGAGGCGTATATCATCACCGAAGGTGCATCCTCCGCGACTTGATGATATACAACACCCTGTGCTGGTGATATGCAATTTTTACAAAATTGATGATATACAAAGCTTACGCCTGATAAGGTAACTTCACTGATGGTTACCGCTTGGGTAATGTATTTTTGTACACTTCTCCCCATCTTTTCACAAAATTATCACACAGTTTTTCATTTTAAAGTACATCCAAATAATTGACATTATAATTTATAAGTGATAAAATATTATGTAGAATTTGGCAATTATGAAAGGAGCAGAAATGATTAAAAACTTTAAACTTCTTGCAAAAAGCATCCGAGAGTATAAACGAAGCTCTATACTTTCTCCGCTTTTTGTATCTCTTGAGGTTGTAATGGAATGTCTTATTCCGTTTATAGCTTCAGACCTGATCCTCGTTATTCAAGAGGATTTTGAGCATATCAAGCTTAAATTCCTGTTGCTCGATAACGCCACCTCGTCTGCGGCTTTATTTGGCGGTATACTCGTTATAATGGCATTGCTTTCCCTGACCTTTGGCGCCTTGGCAGGCAGACATTGTGCGGTGGCATCCTGCGGATTTGCAAAAAATCTCCGCTACGACCTTTATACAAGATCACAGGATTTCTCGTTTGAAAATATTGATAAGTTCTCCACATCAAGTATGATAACGAGAATGACCACGGACGTTACAAACGTACAGCACGCCTTTATGATGATCATAAGAACGGCTATCCGTTCTCCCTTTATGTTTATATTCTCCATCATTATGGCATTTACCCTCGGTGGAGAGATGGCGCTTATATTCGTATTTGTAATTCCCGTTTTGTTTATCGGTCTTTTCTCCATAATACGCCTTGCAATGCCTATATTCAAGCGCGTGTTCAAAAAATACGATAAGCTTAACAACTCCGTACAGGAAAACGTAAAGGGTATGCGAGTTGTAAAATCCTTCGTACGTGAGGATTACGAGAAGAAAAAGTTCGGCGCTGCATCGGAAGAGGTTAAAAACGACTTTATAAAAGCGGACAAGATACTCGCCTTCAACAGCCCCGTTATGCAGCTTTGTATGTATTCCGTAATGCTCTTTATCTGCTTCTTCGGTTCAAGACTTATAATTTCATCAAACGGCGCAAGCTTTGACGTTGGTAAATTCTCCGCCCTTCTTACATACGGTATGCAGATTCTTTCCAGCCTTATGATGCTTTCCATGATATTCGTTATGCTTACTATGGCCGGTGAAAGCGCAAACCGTATCTGCGAGGTATTGGAGGAGGAATCCACCATAGTAAATCCCGAAGATCCCGTCCTTGAGGTAAAGAACGGTGATATCGAGTTTTGTAACGTAAACTTCAAATATGCAAAAAGAGCTGAAAAATTTGCTCTTTCTGACATCAATTTAAAGATATCCTCGGGACAGACCGTGGGTATTATCGGCGGTACGGGCAGCTCAAAGTCATCCCTTATTCAGCTTATCCCCCGTCTTTACGACGTAACCGACGGCTGCGTTAAGGTTGGCGGTGTTGACGTACGCGATTACGATCTTAATACACTTCGTAACGAGGTCAGCGTGGTTTTACAGAAAAACGTGCTTTTCTCGGGCACTATCAACGAAAATCTCCGTTGGGGTAACGAGCACGCTACCGACGAGGAGATCAAGCGCGTATGTAAATTAGCCCAGGCACACGAATTCGTCGAGTCCTTCCCCGACGGATACAACACACATATTGAGCAGGGCGGTACAAACGTTTCGGGCGGACAGAAGCAAAGACTCTGTATTGCAAGAGCCTTACTCAAAAAGCCAAAAATTCTTATTATGGACGACTCCACAAGCGCGGTTGACACAAGGACCGACGCATTTATCCGTAAGGCAATGCGCGAGGAGATCCCCAATACTACAAAAATTATTATTGCGCAGCGTATCTCCTCCGTTGAGGATGCAGATATGATAATCGTTATAGACGACGGTAAGATAAACGGCGTTGGCACCCACGAGGAGCTTCTTAAGACCAACGAGATCTATAACGAGGTTTACACATCTCAGACAAAGGGGGCGAAAATGGAATGAGCCGCGGTATGATGAGAAAGCCTATGAAAAAGGCTAAAAAAGGCACTATGACAAGACTTTTGAAATACTTCTTCAGCTCCTATAAGCTTCCCCTTGTATTCGTGCTTATCTGTATGGTTTTCAATACCTTAGCAGGCGTTTGCCCCGGTATTTTCCAGCAGACCATACTTGAAAACGTAGACAAGGCGCTCGATATGATTGCAGGGGGTGCTACTACCGAAAGCGCGGCAGAAAAGTTCTTCCCCGCTATTACCTCTGCAGTTCTTATCCTCGTTGGCATCTACACATTGGGACTTATTGCCAACTTTATTTATCAGAGAACCATGGCAGTAATTACACAGAGCTTTTTAAACAAGCTTCGTAATGAAATGTTCGGAAAGATGCAAAAGCTGCCCATCAAGTACTTTGATACCCACACTCACGGCGACATAATGTCTCACTATACTAACGATATTGATACCTTACGTCAGCTCGTGGCGCAGTCAATTCCCCAGCTTATTATTTCTACCATTACTCTTGTTTCCGTATTCTTCCTTATGCTTTATTACAGCCTTTGGATGACGCTTATCGTTCTCCTCGGCGTTGTGGCTATGGCTATTGTAACTAAGTTTGTAGGCGGCGGAAGCGCAAAATACTTTGTCAAGCAGCAAAAATCCCTCGGTAAGGCTGAGGGCTACGTTGAGGAAATGATAAACGGACAAAAGGTCGTTAAGGTATTCTGTCACGAAGAAAAATCCATAGAGGGCTTTAACAAGCTTAACGATCAGCTCTGTGATGACTCAACCAAAGCAAACAGCTACGCAAACATTCTTATGCCCATTATGAATAATATCGGTCATATTCTTTACGCGCTTATTATTTTCGTGGGCGGCGTACTCGTTCTTATAAACATTAACAATATTTCCATCTCGGGTAAGCCCCTTGATATTTCCACACTTATTCCCTTTATTGGCTTTTCAAAGCAGTTTACAATGAATATCTCTCAGCTTTCTCAGCAGGTTAACTCCATTGCAATGGGTCTTGCAGGCGCTGACCGTATATTTGAGCTTATGGACGAGGAGCCCGAGGTTGACAATGGCTACGTAACTCTTGTTAACGCTACGGAAAACGAGGATGGTGAGCTTACAGAGTCCGAATCAAGAACGGGCATCTGGGCTTGGAAGCATCCCCACGAGGACGGAAGCATTACCTATACGAGGGTACGAGGTGACGTACGAATGACGGAGGTTGACTTCGGCTACGTGGAAGACAAGATAGTTCTCCATGATATTACCCTCTATGCAAAGCCCGGACAAAAGATCGCATTTGTAGGCGCAACGGGCGCAGGAAAAACTACCATTACAAACCTTATTAACCGCTTCTACGATATTGCAGACGGCAAAATAAGATATGACGGCATCAACATCAACAAGATAAAGAAGGATGACCTTCGCGCTTCCCTCGGTATCGTATTGCAGGACGTAAATCTCTTTACGGGAACCGTTATGGAAAACATCCGATACGGTAAGCTTGACGCCACGGATGAGGAATGTATCGACGCGGCAAAGCGCGCAAACGCGCATTCATTTATTTCAATGCTTCCCGACGGATATAACACGGTCCTTTCGGGTAACGGAAGCGGTCTTTCACAGGGACAGCGTCAGCTTATCTCCATTGCCCGCGCCGCAGTTGCAGATCCTCCCGTTATGATCCTTGACGAGGCGACCTCCTCCATCGATACGAGAACGGAGGCTATCGTTTCCGCAGGTATGGACGCCCTTATGCAGGGAAGAACGGTATTCGTAATCGCTCACCGTCTTTCCACAATCAAGAACTCCAACGTAATTATGGTTCTTGATAAGGGAAGAATAATAGAAAGAGGCTCCCACGATGACCTTATTGCCGCCAAGGGCAAATATTATCAGCTCTATACAGGATCCTTTGATTTTGATGAGTAAAATAAAAGGGGTTGTTGCAATAAGCGCAGACCAAAAACAGACACGTTTTATATCATAACATTAGTTTGTCAGTAAATTTTATAATATTTTTAAAGTTGAGATTTTGTCTTCTGACAAAATCTCTTCTTTTTATGTGTCTGTTTTTTAGGCGTGACTGCTACTCTGCCGTACGCCAGTACGCCGACGTGTACGCATTCACGCCTTCTGCACTCATTTCACTGCCCCCAAAGAAAAAAAGACTGTCAGCTTGACAGTCTTTTTTAATCGTAAAAAATTCCTAAATCTCCGTTTTCAGCGCATAGGACACAGATCTCGCTTTCAAAGGAGCGGTCTTTGCTTAGCATATCAAGATATTCTCTTTCCACAACGTAGACTCCGCAGGCAAAATAATCGCTCTCTTTTTTGTAGAGGGAAAGGGTTATGCCGTATTGCCCCTTTATATGATGGTCAAGGATATTTCCGATGCTTTTGGGAATAACGCCCTCCTCAAAGACGATGACCGTTCTTTCCGAGTCTCCGATATACCTTGAAAATGCAATTGCGCCGTTTACGGTATATTTTTCCCAAATGGGTATAAACGTAACGTTATCTATATCCATTTCATTATTTTTCGTTCCGTATGCGTAAAACTCAATATCCATATCCCCATCAAACGAGCCTACTATTTTCAAAATATTCTTTTCTCTGCCCTGCTTATTGGGATCTTTGCTTATTATCATTACCTTCATTTTCATCACCTCGTTTTTAATATTGCCACAAAACCTATAATTTAACGCTTCTTTTTATTATATTATATGAACAGATGTTCATTTAATATTTATAAACCCATATTTTTGAGGATTTTGTACATAAAAATAGTTGTTGAAAAAATATTATTTATATGGTAAAATAATAATAGAGAGTTATTTCCATTTTTACTAATGAAAGGATTATTATATGGAATACAGAATAGAACACGATTCAATGGGCGAGATTCAAGTTCCCGCTGATAAATATTGGGGCGCGCAAACTCAACGAAGTCTAGAGCATTTTTCCATAGGAGTTGAAAGAATGCCAAGAGCCGTAATTTTAGCCTTGACCGTGCTTAAGCTTGCCTGCGCAAGAGTAAACTCCCAGCTTATACCCTCTAAAATGACGGAGGAAAAGCTTCACGCCATTGAGGAGACCTGTAAGGAAATATTTGAATTAAAGCATTCTGCTCACTTCCCACTCCTCGTATGGCAGACGGGAAGCGGAACGCAATCCAATATGAACGTTAACGAGGTTATCGCCAACAGAGGAAATGAGATGCTTGGCAGACATATCCTTCATCCTAACGACGATATAAATATGTCGCAGTCCTCAAACGATACATTCCCCACCGCTATGCATATTTCTGCCATTATGGAAACGGAGCGCAGACTTTTGCCCGCGGTTGAGGAGCTTATTAACGCATTTAAAAAGCTTGAAATTGAAAATATGGGAATTATAAAGAGCGGACGTACTCATCTTGAGGATGCAACTCCCATAAGCTTTTCCCAGGAAATAAGCGGATGGCGCTCCTCCATTGAAAAGGACGTAGAACTTATCAAGCTTTCCTTAGAGCCCTTAAGACAGCTCGCTATCGGCGCTACCGCCGTTGGTACGGGATTAAACGCGCCCGAGGGATTTGATATTGCGGTTTGCGCCGAGATAAGTAAGATCACAAAGACTGCGTTCAAGCCATCGGAGAACAAATTCCATTCTCTTACATCCAAGGACGAAATAGTATTTGCCCACGGCGCATTGAAGGCGCTTGCCTGCGACCTTATGAAGATTGCAAACGATATACGCTGGATGGCAAGCGGACCCCGTCTTGGCCTTGGTGAGATCACCATACCCGAAAACGAGCCCGGCTCATCCATTATGCCCGGCAAGGTAAATCCCACTCAGTGCGAGGCGGTAACCATGGTAGCCGTACAGGTTATGGCAAACGACTCTGCCATTGGTATCAGCGCATCACAGGGTAATTTTGAGCTTAACGTATTTATGCCCGTATGCATTTACAATTATCTTCAATCAATAAAGCTTCTTACCGACGTTTGTATCTCATTTAACAAGCATTGTGTATCGGGTATTAAAGCCAACAAGGAAAAGATGCACAGTAATTTACATAACTCACTTATGCTCGTTACTGCCCTTTCTCCCTATATCGGCTACGAAAAATGCGCAATCGTAGTACAAAAAGCAAATATTGAAAATATATCTATAAAAGAGGCTTGTTTAGACCTTGGCTTCCTTACCGAGGAAGAATTTGACGAGTATTTTCATCCTGAAAGGATGGTTTAAAAATGGACATAAGAGAGGAATCTCTGAAAAAGCATTATGAATGGCGCGGCAAGATCGAGGTCATCTCCCGAGTAAGCATTTCCGACAGGAAGGATCTTTCCTTAGCTTACACTCCCGGAGTTGCAGAGCCTTGCCTTGCCATTAAGGATGATATTTCAAAATCCTACGAGCTGACAAGACGCTCCAATTTAGTAGCCGTTATAACAGACGGTACTGCGGTGCTTGGTCTTGGGGATATCGGACCCGAAGCGGGAATGCCTGTAATGGAGGGAAAATGCGCATTGTTTAAGGAATTTGCAAACGTGGACGCTTTTCCCATCTGTATAAGATCCAAGGACGTGGATGAGATAGTGCGTACGGTACAGCTTATTTCGGGCTCCTTTGGTGGCATCAATTTAGAGGATATCAGCGCCCCCCGTTGCTTTGAAATAGAAAAAAAGCTTAAGGACGTGTGCGATATTCCCATATTTCACGACGATCAGCACGGCACGGCAATAGTTGTTGCCGCGGCGCTTTTAAACGCGCTTAAGATAGTTAAAAAGGATATTGACAAGGTAAAGGTAGTAATAAACGGCGCGGGAAGCGCGGGAATTGCCATCGGTAAGCACCTTTTGAACATTGGTGTCAAAAATCTTACAATGGTTGACCGTTTTGGTATCATTTGCAGGGATGATGCGGATCTTAACGACGCCCATAAGGAAATGTCACTCCTGACTAACAAGGACCTTAAAAAAGGTACTCTTAAGGATGCTATGGTTGGAGCTGACGTATTTATCGGTGTCAGCGCGCCAAACATTGTAAGCGAGGAAATGATAAGATCAATGGCTGATGATTCCATCGTATTTCCTATGGCTAATCCCACACCCGAAATCATGCCCGACCTTGCAAAAAAGGCAGGAGCGCGTATCGTGGGAACGGGCAGATCCGATTTTCCAAATCAGATAAACAACGTGCTTGCATTCCCGGGTATATTCCGCGGCGCTCTTGACTGTAGAGCATCCTGCATCAACGAGGAAATGAAGGTGGCAACCTCATACGCTCTTGCTTCTCTTATCCCCGATAGCGAATTAAACGAGGAAAATATTATTCCTCCCGCCCTTGATAAGCGTGTTGCCAATACCGTTGCCAAAGCGGTTATGGAAGCCGCAAAAGCCACAGGCGTGTCGAGAGTATAATAAAAAACTATCTATTAAATGTTCACCATAAGTAATTTCCCACAACATTTGATGAACACTACTTAAACAGAAATCGGCAGAGCATTGCTTTTCTCTGCCGATTTTTATTATACTGAGCAAACAAAAGCTATTTCTGTGTAGCAATTTTAACCTTAACAGAAAATACGCTTTTATTTAGAAAAATAAGTATGTTTTATTGTAAAACCTTAGAAAAAAATGAAATGTTATAAAAACGGGCGCATTTTCCCACGAAAATTGGTAGAAAAAATCCATCTTTTTTGCTATAATATGGATGTTAGGAGGTATTGAAATGAGTTTAAAAAACCGAATTCACGAGTTAAGAAAGAAAAATAATATGTCTCAAGAACAGCTTGCAGAAAAAATAGGCGTTGCTCGTCAAACCATATCCAAGTGGGAACTTGGCGAAACTGCACCGGATATAAAGCAGGCGTATGAGCTATCAAAAATCTTTAATGTAACATTGGACGAGCTACTTGGGGATGTGCAAGAAAATAATGCTAACATTCCACAAGATAATTCATTCAACCAAGCTCAAAAAAACGAAAAAAGACCGTCTCCTTGGACAAAATTTGTTGCTATCGGCACTGGTGTTATTATCGTCTTTTTTATAGTTTTTGGCATCTTGAGTGTCATTAATCGAACAAATATTATTCATCCCGAGGTTTTGTCCAAAACGATCGTTATTACAAGACAAGGACAAGCTCAAATAAAAAAAGGGGCAACGGGAGTAATTACCTATAAGGAAAATGGTAAGCCTGCTATAGCTTGCAAATTACCCGAAGGCTTCACAAAAAGCAAAGAAACTCTTGGCCTGTATACAGACGGACTTGGTAATTATATCAAATTTAATGCTGAGTACGAAGAAGGCATTATTAATCCGCTTATAGGTACAGAGTATTATTCCTATTACACCGATTACGGATTTGACTCATACTTGGATTTAATCAGAATAGCTATGTACTACGATATTCCGAAAGCAGGAATATTTGCATCAAAAAAGGATATACATTTGGCAGGCGGAGCGCAATTAATACGTAACCAGGTATGCGCAGGAAAAAATGCCGATTATTATGAGCTTAGCGGTGAACTAACCTCTTACGGTGACGAAATGTTGATAAGTGGCTTTGCTTTGCATTTTGACGACAGCATATGGCTTGTAACCTTAAAGGACTACGAAGATAATTATTATTTCATAACAGTAAAGGATCCAAACGAAATTGGAAAAAACATTGAATCCTTGACAAAGTTCCTAAGCACGATATATGCAGGAGATGCCCGCTGGTACTTTGAAGCAAAGGACACGGCTATAACGCTAACAGCAAAAAATGCTTATGCTCAACACTATGCTATGGATCTGTCTGATGATGGCAAGTTAACATACAAATATTTTGTCTATAAAAGTGATGATGGACGTTTTGTTGCAATTCAAAACGGTATTGAGAAAATATTCGATAATTTGCAAGAATCTCTTGATTGGATGTTGGAAAATGCAGACACTAACCGTCTTGTTGAAACATCCGTAGATAATCTATGGGCATATAAACAAGATTAAATACAACTTGCCAATTCAATCACACGACTCTTAAATATAATTACAAAAAAGGACAGTGCCCGAAGCATTGTCCTTTTTTATATTATGAATTAAATATCTTTTTCTTGAATACAAACCAAACGAGCAGGATAGTTCCGCTGGTGATAAACGCGGCAAGAGTTCCCTCTCCTCCGCCACCGCATCCGCTTGGCAATACGGGAATTTCCTCTGTCTTTGTTTTTCCGCAGTCGGAGCAGGTATAGGTCTTAACGCCCGCTTCCTTCTTGGTTGCTTCCTTGGTTACTGTGCCTTCATCCCATTTATGCTCCGCGTTTCCTACCTTTCCGTTACATACGGTACAGATCTTAAAGTGATGCGTTTCATCAGAGCTGAAGCCCTCGCCTACGGTGTGCGCCTCAGACGTGCTTTCTATTGCACCATTACAAATAGTACAGGTCTTGAAATGGGACTCTGCGTTGAAGGAATACTCCTCACCCTCGGTATGCTTTGTGCGGTCTGACCTTGCAAGCTCACACATTGTGCAAAGCTTCCAATGGCGAGAGCCGTCAGTCACCCATTCCTCGCCGTACGTATGTGGTAAAAGCTCGCCGTATGCCATACCGCACTTGGTACAAATAGCCTTCTTTCTGCAGGTAGCTTCACCGCCTATATGACCCTCAACGTCTCTTGCAAATCCGCATTTGTTACAGTCCTTATCGCAATCGTTATCGTATACGTGGTCGGGAACGGTTCTCTTTGCGCCGCAGCCGTTACAGCTTGCATCACAATCATTATCGTACTTATGTCCCTGAATGGTTCTTTCCTTACCGCAGAGATTACACTTGTTGTCGCATCCGTGATCATAAACGTGGAGAGCGGATTCTTCTCTTGTCGCTCCACACTCGTTACAGGTTGCATCACAAGCGTTGTCATAAACGTGGGGGATTCTCTTATAGCCACACTCTTTACAGATTTCCCCACAGGGTGTTGCAAATTCGTGGTCGGATACCTTTCTTACAAAATCACATTCGTTACAGGTTGCATCCTCATCATTATCGTATACGTGGTCAACGCGATCTCTCATATCAACGTCGCAATTCCACTGGAGGGCAAGCCAATCTGCTCTTGCCACCATATGAGTACGGATATTACCGATAACCGTGGTAGCGTCTGTATCAAGACCATCGGAGTATACAACGTAGGTGGGGAATGCCCATTCGCTCTCGCTTATCTGAGGACGGTTGAACCAATGGATCATTGACGTATTTGCCTCGTAGTGAGTGCCCTTGAAGTCCTTATACGTGTTTATAGGCCAAAGATCCTTTGTGTTAAGATGGTTTCTTATACGGTCCATAGCTACGGAGGAGCCAATTTCTGCGATCTGCTTATCAATAAATCCGCCTGCATCAACCATATCGTAAATAGTATCGTAAATGCCCTCAAACTTTTCAGTAACTACCGCATTGAAATCGGCGTGTTGAGTAAGCTTATTCCAGGGGGTACGTGTGGATGCCCACATATTATCTGTAAGGTGCGCGTTACCTCTTACGATGTTTGCAAGGGAGTTGTCGCAGTCCCAGAGAGGACCCTTAACGAACTTGGATACCTGTCCGTCCTTGTCCGCGTCCTTGTAGAAATATACGCTGTTGGAGCCGCAATCGTATGTTCTGCCGAATTCTGCCATAATGTACGCGTACGCAAAGGAGTCAACGTCCATATACTCGGAGTAATGCTTACCCTTGGAGTTTTTACCGTTGGGAGAGGTAAACGCCTCCTCCATATCGGCAAAGAGGGTTGCTATATACTCCATCTGCGCCTGTGAGCAAACCTCGGGGGACTTTATAACGTAGAGGTTACCCGAATCTGTTGAGAACCAACACTCCTCAAGGGTGTTATTGTTTGCGGCATCCCAATTTGAGTTATCAAGCTCAATAAGGTATCCGCCCGTAATATCCTCGGGAGTGATTACTGAATTGTAATACTTGTATTTTGCAAGGTAAGTGTCTGTTACCGTTTCGCCTGAATCAACTATAGTTGTACCGCCTCTGCCGTAATCGGTACCCATAAGAGCCTTCATTTCCTTTTCGAGGTCACGAATGTTTACTCTCTGGCTCTGTACCTGTACCTTTTCGCAAAGGAGGTATACGCCCTCGTAATATCCGTCAACGTATACGTCAACGCTTACAAAGGAGGATGCGTTCATACCAAGCTCTTTCGCAAGCTCAAACATTGTTGCATTTCTGATATAAGACTGGTCAAGATAGTTGGCAAGGAGTATCCAGGTCTTTGCCTCGCCCATACCGTAAAGATCCGTCTTTGTATCAAGCTTTATCTGATAGGGCTTTTTGTAAAGGTCGGGAGTTGTATTACCGCGCACCTTTGCTTCGCTAACGCCTATCTCCGTATCCTTGTATTCATAGGAGCCGTCCTTATTAAGGATAGAAACCTTTGCAAATTCATCCTTCTGCTGCTTTATCTTAAAGCTATCAATACCGATAGACGTGTCGATAAATACTGCAGGCAAGGAATTTGCCGCGTAGAATGTATAGGTTTCCTTTGATGAGCCTACGGTAAATTCTACCTTATAGCACTCATTGTGGTACTTATCCTCCGTCTTAAAGGGGGTCAAGTCAATTGCGCCGCCGTTTGCAAGCGCAACACCGTCACCGTAAGTAACGCTACCGACCTCGGCGTTAAAATTGATCTTTACAGATTTGATATCTGCGCTTGAGGGGAGGAAGAAATTGCTGTTTACGGATTCAAGCTGCTGACCTGTAGCAAGCTCTACCTTTGCATCCATAGATACGGCAAATATGGAGGTTACAAGAACACACACCAAAAGCGCCGTAAATACCATAGCAACTACTAATTTTTTCATTTTCGTCTCCTTTTCTTTCCTGTCTTATAAATTTTCATATCTTGATGAGAAATAATCTCTGTCAACCGTTAATATTATTTCAAACAATGGGTTTATTTCCTTAAGATCCTCGCAGATCTCCTTGCATATCTCCTCGTCGGAAACAGGCATATCGTTTGAAATATTTACGTCAAAAAGCAGCTTTGTAACTATAGTTCCCCTGACCACGCGAAAATCGTGCATTGAAACAGGGCTTGAATACGCCGCGGCTACGTTTGACACGATCCTTGCGCACATTTCACGAAGTCTGTTAGTTTCGGGATCGGATATACATACGGGGTCCATATGAACCACAAGATTTATATTGTCCTTTAAAAAGTCAGCTTCTATGGTATCCACAAGCTCGTGGCTTGTCATAATGCTTTCGTCACTATCCACCTCAACGTGAACGGTAACGAAGCTTTTGTTTTCACCATAGGAGTGAACTACAAGATCGTGTATACCAAGCACGCCGTCATATTCCTTTATTCTTTTTATAATAGAATGAACGAATTCTCCGTCGGGAGCGGCGCCGATAAGAATATTTGATGACTCTTTAACAAGCTTTATACCCATAATTATGATATAAAGGGAAATTACAAGACCGATAACGGAGTCTGTGTAAGGACCTGTATATGGAGTAATTATCATACCCACCACAACTGCGGAGGTGGTAAATACATCGCTTATACTGTCTATTGCCGAGGCGCGAAGGGTGGATGAATTTATATGCTTACCAAGCTTGGAATAAATAATTGCAATAATGATCTTAACTACTATAGTGGACGCGATAATTATTATGGCTTCCTTACTGTAGGATTCTGCCGTGGGACCCGATATCATCTCGCCAACGGAGGAGGTAAGCATCTCCACACCGAGAAACATAATGGCAACGGAAATAAACAAGCTGCAAAGATATTCCATTCTTGCGTGGCCGTAGGGATGCTTTTTATCCGCGGGCTTACCCGTCATTGTATATCCCACCACAGTAAGCACGTTAGTACCCGTGTCGGACAGGTTGTTAAGTGAATCGGCAATAATTGATATACTGCCGCACAGTATACCGAAAATCAATTTTATGGAAAAAAGAATTGCATTGGCTATAATTCCTATAATACCTGCAAGCCTGCCCACCTGCACCCTTACCTTGGGGTCGGATGGGTTATCGAAATTCTTTATAAGCTTACGAAACATATATAACTAAAATCAGCGAAAAAGCGCTCTCCTTAAATACTTTATAATATTATATTATCACAAACGTGGCTTAATGTCAATAAAATACTTTTTTAAATAATGGCGTATAATCAGTAAAAGCTTGGACAATAATACCTTTGCAATACATTATTGAAAGGAATTATTATGGAAGAAAACAACAAGAACAGTACAAGACTGTTTTATATCACACTTGCAGTTATTATTACGGTAGTAGCGGTTTTGATCGTCACCGCCGCAGTAGCAAAGAGATCGGAGACTCCTAAGCTGCCCGATCCAAGCGATCAGACAACACTCCCTCCCCAGAGCTCAGACAACACAACGACTCAAAATCCAAACACCCTCCCCACCTTTTCCTTGCCTGTAGTGGGCGCGGTAAGCTATGATTTCAGCGACAGCGTGCCCGTTTTCTCTCTTACTATGGGAGATTACAGAACTCACCTTGGCGTTGATATTTCCGCAAGCCTCGGCACAGAGGTAAAGGCGGTTGCCGACGGTAAGGTATCCAACATCTGGGATGATCCCTTTATGGGAAAATGCGTTTCCATTGAGCATTCGGGCAATGCGGTAAGCATTTACAAAAATCTTGCTCCCGAGGTAAGCGAGGGACTTACTATTGGCTGTGACGTTAAGGTAGGCGACGTTATCGGCGCAGTGGGTGAGACCGCAATGAACGAAATTGCAGAGGAGCCCCACCTCCATTACGAGCTTAAGGTAAATGACAAGCACGTGGACCCTAAGGACCATTTCAACTTCCCCGCCCTTGACACAAATTACGAGGACGAAACCTCAAGATAATCCACTTTACAATAAAAAATCGGTACGGATGCAAAAAACCGTACCGATTTTATCTTTTTATAAACTAACCTTCAACTTTTACGCAGTAAAAATTTCACATTTACGGAGTAAATATATCACTTTCCGCAGGAAAATATCACAAATTCCATTTGGAATTTATATCACTGCAAAAAGCCGTGCTTTTTGCTTACGCCCAACGCATACCGCAAGGCTTTTCTTCCTTGATCATAACCTTATCAAGGAAATCAACCGCCTTCTTAAGACCCTCATCAATTGTCATAAGGCTATCCTCATGCTCGATGGAAAGAACCTTATCGTAGCCAACAAGACGAAGCGCGCTTACAAGATCTCTCCAATATTCCTCGCCGTGACCGTAGCCAACTGTACGGAATATCCAGGATCTGTGTATTTCATCACCGTAGTGCTTAGTATCAAGAACGCCGTTTACAGCTGTGTTGATATCGTCGATTCTTGTATCCTTTGCGTGTACGTGATAGATAGCGCCCGCAAGAGCGCGGATAGCGGCAACAGGATTCATACCCTGCCAAATAAGGTGGGAGGGGTCAAAGTTTGCGCCGATAACGTCGCCAACTGCAGCGCGGAGCTTAAGAAGTGTTTCGGGATTGTATACGCAGAAGCCGGGATGCATTTCAAGAGCTATCTTTGTAACCTTATGAGATTTTGCAAATTCAACCATTTCCTTCCAGTAGGGGATCATAACCTCGTTCCACTGATACTCAAGAGTAGCAAGGAAATCATCGGGCCAAGGGCAGGTTACCCAGCTGGGAAGCTTTGCATCGGGATCGGAGCCGGGGCATCCTGAGAAGCCGATAATAGTATCAACGCCAAGCTTTTCAGCAAGGAGGATTGCGTTTCTCATATCGGAATCGAACTGAGCAGCGATCTCCTTGTTGGGATGTACGGGGTTACCGTGGCAGGCAAGAGCGCAAATTTCAACGTCGTACTTTTTGAATGTAGCTACGAATTCGTCATATTTCTTCTCGTCAGCAAGAAGCTCAGCAGGGTTACAATGATCCTTGCCGGGGTATCCGCCAGCACCGATCTCAACGGAGTGAACGCCCAAGGAAGAAATTATATTAAGTGCCTCATCAAGAGGCTTACTACCGTAAAGGTTTGCAAGAACGCTTAATTTCATATTAAGATCTCCTGTTTAATTATTTATTTTCAAAGTAGAAGGGCTTACCTGTCTTTGCGGATTCGTAAATACCCTCAAGTATCTGTGTTACGCAGTATGCCTGCTCGGGAAGAACAGTGGGCTTAGTGCCGTTTCTGATAGCGTCGATCCACTGCTGAGCCTCCTCGTATGCGGGATCGTAGGAGCCTGCATCATAGAAGGGAACGCCCTTACCGTCAAGGTTAGGTCTTGACTCGTACATTGTGTTGTGGTTAACACCGTTGATCTCAAGAACGCCCTGGTCGATCATCTTAGCGCCTGCCTTAGTACCGCAGATAGTTGTGCAAGCCTCCTTAGTATCAGTCATATTGATAGCCCACGCGGACTCAAGGTTGATGGTAGCGCCGTTTTCCATTACGATAAAGCCGAATGCGCTGTCCTCAACTGTAAATTCCTCGGGCTTCCACTGACCGAATACGTTAGCGGATTCCTTCTGATCGTTAAGCTTATGATATGTAGTACCTACACAGTACTTGGGCTTGTAGTTGTCCATTGTCCAAAGAGTAAGGTCGAGGGCGTGTGTACCGATATCGATAAGGGGACCGCCACCCTGCTCATACTCGTTGATAAATACGCCCCAAGTGGGAACTGCGCGGCGGCGGAGAGCCGTTGCCTTTGCGTAGTAGATGTCACCGAATACACCTGCGTCTGCTTCAGCCTTAAGGTACTTTGCGTCCTTTCTCTGTCTGTTCTGGTAACCGATGGTAAGCATTTTGCCTGTACGGTTAGCAGCGTCAACCATTTTCTTAGCTTCCTCTGAGTTGATAGCCATAGGCTTTTCACACATTACGTGCTTGCCTGCCTCAAGGGCGTCAACTGTAATGAAGCTGTGGCTTCTGTTAGGAGTACATACGTGAACGACGTCAATTGTTTCGTCCTTAAGAAGCTCCTTGTAATCAACATAGGACTTAGAGCCCTCTGCGCCGAAATTCTTAGCAGCCTCAATTGCTCTTTCCTCAATAATATCACAGAAAGCAACCATTTCAACGCCTGCTACCTTCTTAAGGGAAGGCATATGCTTGCTTGTAGCGATACCACCGCAACCGATAATACCGATTCTCAATGTCTTTTCCATTTAGTTTATCCTCCGAAAAATATATATTTCATTAACCTCATTCTACCATAAATATAGTAAAAGTTCAATACCTTTTATAATTTTGTTGTAACTTTTATAAGCTTCCGTGACTCATTACAAACACCTTGCCCGACGTGTTTACTACACCGTAGCTATAGTTGCCTATACTGCCGGGATTAAAGATCTGTATCCTTTTTTCAGCCACATACTCCGTCGTTTCCATTGGAATATGGGTGTGACCGAAGAATACGGCGTCTGCCTCAAGCTCCGCACATCGGTACAGTATCCTTGTAAGAGAGGACTTTACACCGTACTTATGTCCGTGGCATAAAAGTATCTTAATACCGTCAAAATTTACTAAAATCTCCTCGGGCGTGTCGTTAAAATCATAAAAATCGCAGTTTCCCTTGACGGAGAAAACGGGAATCTTATCGTATTTTCTCTTTACCGAATCGATATCGGAAAGACCGTCCCCAAGGAATATTATTGCATCCGCAACCCCACCGTGACGATCAATGGCTTCAAGTATATTTTTACCCCTTCCGTGAGAGTCGGAAAACACAAGCAGCTTCATAGGTATTCCTCCATTTATAATATCAAATCAAGTATACCATTAAAATAATTTTGTGTCAAGGTATTTGGCGCGGCATAAAATAGTAACAGTGAAAAAAAGGAGGCTTATATGAAGATTGACGAAAAGACCATAAATATGATTTTGAAATTCAACGACGATAAGCTATGGAGCACGATACAGTACGCGGTGGCAAAATCGGGAAACGATTTTTTAAAAAACGTGGAAAGGCCGCGGGATATGTCTAAGCTGAGAAGCACTCTTTCATCCCTTACTAACGAGGACATAAAAAGGGTAACGGAGCTTCTTAGCGGTAAGGGGGCAAGATAATGGCAGAGGGAAACGTTAATGAGGTGCTTTCCTCCGTACTTTCAAACGAGGAGCTAATGAATAAGATATCCGGTATTATTTCCTCGTCAAAGAGCGAGAATAAGGAGGACGTATTGCCTGAGGTTATATCCGCAATGGCAAGCGAGATAAAGCCAAAGGAGGAGGGTAAAAACGCAAAAAAGGGGGAGGAAGTGTCTGAAAAAGAAGAAAAGTCTGCAGATGTGTCTGTTTTTCCCTCTCATTCAAGTAAGGACAGTGCCGCTTTGCTAAAGGCTATGAAGCCGTTTTTAAGTAAGGAACGATGCGAAATGGTGGATAATTTATTAAAGTTTGAGCAGTTATCCGAGCTTATCAAGCTTACAAGGTGATGATATGTATACGCGCCACGTAAATATACCAAAGAACTATAACGGGGTTCGTTTTCAACAGAGGCAGGAAAATGACAATATCCCCGTAAAGGAGCATCGACCCTCCTATAGCGGAGGGATAAAAAGCTCTCATTCTCCCCTGTATAATCAAAAAATTTCCGCCCCTGTGGATGAAATTGAGCAAATTTCAGATGTTGAGGATTATGACGAGGAGCCCGATGCGCCTGTCGATAGTGAATCATATGTAGAAGCTGAGCCTTGTCCTGCTTGCAAAGGTAACACAGAGGAGACCAAGGGTTGTAGCTTGAATAGCAAGCCCTCTTCTCTTTCCAATTTGTTTTCCGATCTACCAATTGGCAATATACTCAGCAGTATTAACAAGGAGGATCTTCTGCTTTTAGGTCTTATTCTCCTTATGGCAACGGAAAAGAACGGATCAAACAATGATATACTCACCATGCTTTCTCTATTGCTACTTAAGCATAAATAATTCCATGCTTACTATAGCAGGGGGTGTTGTATAATACAACACCCCCTGTTTTTATTGTAATTATTTGTAAAACTTAGTATTTTCCTGTCTGTAATGGTTGAAAACTGAAAATTCGGCAAGTGATCCTTGCGGAAACATAAGACTGATTTCTATATCGTTACCGTTCTTTTTAACAAGAAATTCCACGCCCTTTTCATTACAAATTACTCTTGTAAACATACACGCAGTTGACGTTTCGGGATATTCCTTACACAGATTATAAATACCGTCCACATCTGTTTTATTTTTACTCCTTGCCCTAAAAATAAGCTTTTCGCCATAGGGATCATCCTGCAGGCTACTAACCTTGATATCCCCTACAGCTCCCATTTCGTGAAGGATGGAAAGAGCGCAGGAAATTATTATTTTTCCGTAGTAGGTATCTATCTTCATATACTTATCGTCTTCCCACTCTAATACTAATTTGTTTTTCATAGAGTGGGAGCTTCTTACCGCGTATAAGTAAGCTTCGTTTATTACTTCTCCTACATTTACACTCATTCTACGGTCTGTTCCCCTGCTGAGTGTAGAAAAAACAGCCTCCATTTTATCAACCTGTTGCTTTGTCAGCTCGTAAACACCATCAGCTATCAGAATCACCTCATAATGTCTGGAAAAGCCTGTGCCCACCAATGCTACCATTCCTTTTCTGTATCCCTCAATATATGTATCTATA
Organism: Clostridia bacterium; assembly: GCA_017481595.1. GTDB lineage: Bacteria > Bacillota > Clostridia > Oscillospirales > CAG-272 > RGIG2000. Next base: position 28,201 of record JAFUOY010000031.1, read on the forward strand.
AATCTTGCCTTAAAGCCGTCTATGGAGGATTTAAACATAAAATCACTGGTGAAAATATCAAACATATTGGTGCTTTTATAGCTCTTATATAATATACCCTCAGTATATCTGTTGATATAAATTGGATCACCCGAAAGATTAGCAAGAAAATATAGTATATTTTTATTTTCTCCCCTTGATACGATCATTATTTTTCTCCTTTAATGTTGAATTTGTACAAGTTATATGCTAAAATATAGATAGAAATACTTATCTATATACGGAGGTAGATTATGGATCAGCTTATGTCGGCATCCATTAAATTGGAAAAGGTAATACAAGAATTTAACCTTGAGATTTTAAATAAGCCAAACGACCTTAATGAGCGCGTAATTACTCAGTCGGCGGTTAATCGCCCCGGTCTTCCATTAGCGGGCTTTTTTGATTGCTTTGTGCCCGAAAGAATACAGGTAATTGGTAGAATGGAGCATTTGTATCTTGAAAAGCTTCCTCCCGAGGAGCGCAAGACAAGAATCAAGGAGTTTTACTCTAAGCAGCCCGTTGCCGTTGTAGTATCAAGGGGTATGGAGCCTTTTCCCGAAGCGATGAAGTATGCAAAAAAATATAATGTTCCCCTTCTTCATACAAAAAGATCCACTTCCCAGTTCATTGCGGCAATAATAAGCTATCTTTCCGTTACTTTGGCACCAAAAATAACACGCCACGGCGTACTCGTTGAGGTGTACGGTGAGGGTATTCTTATTCTTGGTGATAGCGGAATAGGTAAAAGTGAGACCGCCATTGAGCTTATTAAGCGCGGACACAGACTTATTGCAGATGACGCAGTTGAGATCAGCCGTGTGTCTGACATCACCCTCGTAGGCAGAGCGCCCGAAATAATCAGACACTATATGGAGCTTCGCGGTATCGGTATTATCGATATTCGCCGTATTTACGGTACTGGTGCCGTTAAGGATAGTGAAAAGATCCAGCTTATTGTAAAGCTTGAGCATTGGGTACAGGGCAAAATGTACGACAGAATGGGGCTTGAAAACGAATACCAGGAGATACTTGGTATTAAGATTCCTTCCATTACCATTCCCGTGCGTCCCGGCCGTAACCTTGCGGTTATTCTTGAAATTGCGGCTATGAACTTCCGTCTTAAGAAGATGGGCTACAACACCGCGGAGGAGTTTAACAGGAGACTTGAAGAGGAATTCAAGCCAAAACAATAACAAATTTAATATTATAAAAGCAAAGGGCTGTCAGAATGGCAGTCCTTTTGCTTTATAAAATTTCAGATTATGCAAGTGTAATATGATACAAATTAGAGGGGTATGAGAAGAAATCATACTTATAACGTATGCCGACGGTCATAAGCGCCTGTCCAAGGTACTTCTCCTCTGAGCCGTTTATACGGTAGAACTTGTTGGGGCAAAGTCCCTTTACCTTAAAGGTTTCGGGTGCGGAGTTTGCATCCTGTCCGTAACGAACCGCGCATACGAGAGCCTCACTACCGTCCTCTCTTGCTACCTCCCAAGCGCAGTAGAGACTATTTTCCTCATCAAAGGGAGATGAAAGTCTGTAATAATCTCCAAACTGAATAAGGTTGTAATATTTCTTGAATTCTACAATCTGACGCTTGATTTCTGCCTTTTCCTCATCTGTCATCTTGGTGATATCAAGTTCAAGACCGTAGGTACCGAAATAAGCCACGTTTCCTCTTGTCTGTAAGGGTGTAACACGGGCATTCTGGTGGTTAGGGCATACGGAAACGTGTGCGCCCATTGTACGAACGGGGTATGCAAAGGAGGTACCGTACTGAATTTTAAGACGGTCTATAGCGTCGGAGTTATCACTTGTCCATACCTGGGGCATATAGTAAAGCATACCGCAGTCAAATCGTCCGCCGCCGCCCGAGCAACTTTCAAATAAAATGTGGGGGAATTTAGAAGTGATCCTTTCAAGAAGATCGTAAAGACCAAGCATATAGCGGTGATATACCTCACCCTGCTTTTCCGCGGGTAATGCAACGCTGTAAAGGTCGGAGATGTGTCTGTTAAAGTCCCATTTTACATAGGAAATGTTTGCATTCTCAAGCACCTTACAAAGCTGCTCATAAATATTATCGCAAACCTCCTTACGGGAGTAGTCAAGAATGTACTGCCATCTTGAAATTTGAGGCTCTCTGCCCGGAATCTTGAAGGCGTAGTCGGGATGCTCTTTATAAAGCTCGCTCACTGAGGAGATACATTCGGGCTCAAACCATATACCGAACTTAAGTCCCTCGTTATTTACTCTTTCAGCAAGGCTCTTAAGAGTACCCTGAAGCTTTTCCTCGTTGGGGAACCAGTCGCCAAGGGAGGTTGTATCGTTGTCTCTGTTACCAAACCAACCGTCATCCATAACCAAAAGCTCAACACCGATCTTAGCCGCATCACGAGCCATAGAAACGAGCTTATCCGCGTTAAAATCAAAATATGTAGCTTCCCAGTTGTTAATAAGAACGGGTCTTTCTGCGTACTTATACTCACCTCTGCAGAGGTTATTTCTTATAGCCTTATGGAAGCAATTTGACATTTTGCCAAAGCCCGCATCACTATAAACCATTGCAACCTCGGGGGTGCAGAACACGTCCCCTGCGGGTACCTCATAATTAAAGTTTTCGGGATTGATACCGATTATAACCCTTGTCTTGTCCATATGGTCCATTTCAGCGATGACCATAAAATTACCGCTGTAAACGAGAGCCATACCCCAAGCGTCGCCGTAATCCTCGTTTGTTTCTCTGTCCGCAATTATAACAAAGGGGTTTTGCATATGGCTGGAAGCGCCGCGTACGCTTTCTACGGTTAATCTTGAGTGGTTTATATTAGCGCGCTCATACATTCTTTCTCTCGTATGTCTTCCATAAAAGCTTACCATATCGTATCTACCGTTAGGAAGGTCAAGAGTTGCGCTTAAAGCTCTTTCAAGCTTAATGGATCTATCGGATTTATTTTCAATTCTTACAGCTCTTGTAATAAGATCGTATTCCTCTAAGACGCCGTAATACATATGAAAATATATATCGTAAAGGCTATCCTTAAGAGTGATTACAAGAGTTTCTCCCTCTTCTCCATAGAATGCGGGAAGTCCGGGAATTGAATATTTACCCTTAATTACCTCTGCGCTGTAAAATCTTGGATCAGCCGCCAAGCTGCCATCATGGTTGCGAAGTGCAAGGGCGTTTATTCTGAAATCGCCAAGGCCGCAAGCAGAAAGCTCAAGGGGGGCGTGGTTATTGGAATAGTTCACACGGTCTATAGGGTTTGGAGAAAAAGATACAACACCAAGCCAAGCGGAATAAGAAAGATCTACGTATTCCATTCTCTTGCCGTAGTAAATATGCTGCAAAACCCCAAAATCATCTACCTTCATCTGGTACATAGTATTTTTTGTATACAGGGTAAAGGTTTTGTCCTGTTTATTCTCAAAAATAGCCATATAAAGCTCCTTTACTTTTTTTCTTTATTTTACCATAAATTTGTATTTATTTCAACACCTTATACGGTAAATCTTATTTAAATATAAAAAAATCACCGACCGAAGTCGGTGATTTTTATTATTAAGCGAAATAGCTAATTAAGCCTCTGTGTATGCACCCCAAGCCTCGTTCCAAGCCTTGATTGTCTCAAGAGCTGCGGGAGAGTTCTCCTGGTAGTACTGCTCGAAGTTGTTCTGGTTGTTTGCGTATGCACCGCTAAGACCGATAAGGGAGCCCCAACCTACAGCTTCACCGGGATCGTAACAGATATTGGGGAATATGTAGTCTGTGAGCATTTCGATTTCTACATCACTGTCTGCCTGATTCTGCTTGCCGTTGAGGTAAACGTCTGTGAGGTATTCATCACCTGTCCAAGCAAGAACGTCCACAAAGTAATCGGACATATTTCTGTCCTGTGTAACCTTAGGAACGCAAACAGCTATAGACATCTGGTTGGAGCAAGGAGCATAGTATCTGCCCTGTTCAACGTTGAGCATCGGGTAAGGAATTACACCAACGTCACCGTATGCCAATACATCAGAGTGCTGAACAACCTCATTGTAGAACAAGAGTCTGCCTTCTTCAAATGCAACCTTTGCATTGGAGCCCCAGCTACCGTTCCAAGATGTACGTGCCCAGTTGGATGTGTTAGCTGTGATGATAGCTGCGATGATATCGTCAATCTTTTCATCGTTTACAGCGAGTTCCCATTCGCCTGTGGAAGCGTTAGCTTCAGCTCTGAGAACGCCAAAGTGCTGGAACAATTTGTCCAAGCCATAAACATTAGCACCGTAACTGTCTTCGTCGCCGTGAACACCGTCACCGTTATCGGAGTAACCGCCGTTAGCAAGAGCAACGAATTCGTTCCATGTCCACTTGCCATCTCTTACCATCTGGTAAAGCTTAGCTGTAGCATCTTCACCACCAATAAGAGTCTTGTTGAAGTAAAGAACAGCAGCTGTTTCCTTGTCAAGGTTGGAGAAACCACCTGTAAGGAAGAATGTGTGACCCTTAGCTGTAAATGTCTTTACAGACAAGTCATTGTAGTATGTGTTGTTGAAGTCGATGTAGTCTCTACCAGCAAGGTCATATACATAACCGCCAGCTACGATCTGCTGAACGTTCATCATACGAGGAGCAGCAAGTTCATAGTTGATGTTCTGAGCAACTGTAGCAGACTCAAGTACACTATGCATGCTAGCAGATGTAGTGTCCATCCAGTTAACTGTAACACCGTATGTTTTCTTGATGAAGTCATTACGCTCAAGAACAGCAGTCTGAATTTCTACGCCGAAGTTAGCGTGGTTCTCAGCAGTGATGAAAGTTTCCATCATTGCCCAAGGAGCACCATTGCTATACCACTTGGAGCAAGCAACATTAAGTGTCTTGCCATCCCAATCCTTCTTAACATCTGTCTTGGAAGACCAAGCGGGTTTGGGAGCTTCTGTTGTGGGAGCTTCTGTTGTGGGAGTCTCTGATGTGGGACCCTCTGTTGTAGGAGCCTGTGTTGTGGGAGCTTCTGTTGTAGGAGCTTCTGTTGTAGGAGCTTCTGTTGTAGGAGCCTCTGTTGTTGTTGTTTCATCATTGCCGCCGCAAGCTACAACGAAAGGAACAAGCATCAACACTACGAGAATAAGTGCGAAAATCTTTTTCACGGTAAAAACCTCCTTAATAATATTTTGTGCTAGGATTTCGCTATACACATTATACTAAATGTTGCACAAAAAAGCAATATGTTTTTGAAAATTTTTTTCATATTTTACGAGAAAATTTAACTTTTTTTTGGATTTTTTTATAAATTGTTGACATAGTACACTTTTTATTACATTTTTTTCCATTTTTTCTTTTCCGGTGACACCCCCCTTTTTTAATTCTATTTTGCTCAAATCCTTCTTCTCTCTTTATAATAAATGAAGACAGTTTAAAATCTCTTTGTTTTTGTCAATTTTTTCATTATAATTTCAGTTAAAAATGCACACCCGTATATTAAAATACGGTCTTGATATATAAAGAAAAAATACGGCCGAGGAGTGTTATCCTCAGTCGTATTTTTACTATTATACAATATTAATACGCCTTGCCCCAATAAACAAGCTTGTCAGTTTTCTTTCCGCAGCAGATGCAAGTGCCTTCCTCTCCCTGCTCACCAAAGGGTAAGCAACGGGACGTAACGTCGGCAAGCTCCTTGAGCTTAAGCTCACATTCAAGATCGCCGCACCAATGGGCTCTGATATATCCCGATTTATTCTTTGCGGTTTCAATAAATGCGTCAAGCTCAGTTTCGGTATAGGTCTTGTTCTTTCTGTTTTCGAGAGCCTTATTGAACAAGCCCTCAGTAATGCTTGCAAGGACCTCGGGAATAACCTTATCAAGCTCATCAAGAGAAACGAAGATCTTTTCTCTGTTATCACGGCGAACCAATACGCACTGATTACTTTCAATATCGCGAGGTCCGATCTCAAGACGGAGCGGAACACCCTTCATCTCATATTCGGAATATTTCCATCCGGGAGAGTTGTCGGAGATATCAAGCTTAGCCCTGCTGTAGGCGGAAATCTTTTCGTACACCTCGGTTGCCTTTTCAATAACGCCGGGCTTATGCTGAGCGCAAGGAATTACAACCACCTGTACGGGAGCAACTGCGGGAGGAAGAACCAATCCGTTATCGTCACCGTGTGTCATAATGATAGCGCCGATAATACGCGTTGATACACCCCAGGATGTCTGGTGGCAGTATTTAAGAGTATTATCCTTATCAAGATATTTAATATCAAACGCCTTTGCAAAGCCGTCGCCAAAGTTGTGGGAGGTACCGCCCTGAAGCGCCTTACCGTCGTGCATAAGAGCCTCTACAGTATACGTAGCCTTTGCGCCTGCAAACTTTTCCTTATCGGTCTTTCTTCCCTTAAGAACGGGAATACCGAGATCCTTTTCAAAGAAATCTGCGTACACGTTAAGCATTGTAAGCGTTTCGTTTTCTGCATCCTCTGCTGTTGCGTGCATTGTATGACCCTCCTGCCACAAGAACTCACGGCTGCGGAGGAAGGGGCGTGTTGTCTTTTCCCATCTTACAACGCTGCACCACTGATTGTAAAGCTTGGGAAGGTCTCTGTATGACTTGATGATATTAGCGTAATGCTCACAGAAAAGGGTTTCGGATGTGGGACGAACGCAAAGCTTTTCGCTCAAGCGCTCGCTTCCGCCGTGGGTTACCCAAGCAACCTCGGGAGCAAAGCCCTCCACGTGGTCATTTTCCTTATTAAGAAGTGATTCGGGAATGAACATAGGCATATAGATGTTTTCTACGCCCGTTGCCTTGAAGCGCGCATCCATAAGCTTCTGGATATTTTCCCAGATCGCATATCCGTAAGGACGGATGATCATACATCCCTTAACGCTTGAATAGTCGATAAGGTCTGCCTTTTTTACAATGTCGGTATACCATTTAGCAAAGTCCTCGTCCATTGAGGTGATCTGCTCTACCATTTTTTTGTCTTTTGCCATTTTGAACCTCTTTGATATATAGTGAATAATTTTTTCTTAATACCTACTAACCGTCAGGCAGCATAGCTTCCTGACGATTAGTTTACATATTTATTATATCAGCCCTCGTAAGGGAGACCTGCGATTTCAAATCTTGGGGTAATACTTTCAAATACTGTAACCTCAGGAATCTTCGCAGTCTGAACGTGTCCTGCGAAAGGAGTGGGAACAGCTGTATCGGAATAAACCTCAAGCTCAAGTATAGTAGGCATATAGATGCTTGTGTTAGTAAGTGAAATTCTTACGTCAGTTGTCTTTACGGGAGTTACCTCATACACTGTGCAGTAATCCTTATCCTTTGCACAGGTATAGCCGTCTCCGATCTTAACGTACTCACCGTTTACAAGAGCCTGTATTTCAAACTTATTACCTACACCTGCAAGGTTGCCGATGTCATTGGAGTAAACGACTACCTTGTTTATTGTATATTCAGCATCAAGCTTAACTCCGCAATGGATCTCAACACCTGCGCTGTATTCCTCAAGCTTAGGTATCCATACGTTTGCCTCTGAATATTTCTTACCGTCATTTATATAGGTTTCGTATGAAAGCGAAGGATAGTTAGAGTTTGCATATGCGGTACCGAGAACCGCAAGGTTGCCGTTAGCGGCAGATGATTTCTGGAACACTGAAAATCTTTCATCAAGGGCAAAGGTCTTCATACCGACAACATTGGCAGAAAGCTCCTTGATGGCGGGAAGATCCTGGCTTGTAGCGGCGTAGGTCACCTTGATCTCACTTATCTGCTTTGCTTCAAATTTGAATTCCTTAGTTGCGGATTTTACGTTTGAGTTTCCAAGAACTACCCACTTACCGTCAACGAGTCCGCTTACGGTAAATGCGCAATTTACTTTCGTATTTCCGTGGTCTACTATAATTTTGTCTATATTATAGACCTTTCCGTACACAATGTCAATAGTTGTTTTATCATTTTTGCCAAAACCTGTTTCAAGCCTTGTATAGCTGGAAATATCGCCTGAATAGTTAACTGTGTTTACGGTAATGCCCTTGATATCGGGCGCCTTGGAGTTATCTCCGTAAACGATTCTTATTTCGTCAGTTTCAGCATATACGCTGTGAACGAAAGAGCTTTCACTAAGCTTTTCCTCAGTATGAATGGTCTGCCAGATACCGCCTATGAATGCCTGCACGAAATATTTCATCTCCGCAGAGGTGTCGGCAAAGTCTATCTTTATCTCGTTTACAGTCTGCTTCTGATTGAACTTGATACCTGCATTTTTAGTTCCGTCATCGTTCTTTACTGCAGATGCGGTAACGCCGTCCTTAATAAAGCCTGCCATAGAGCTTACTATATTGGCGGAGATCTCATTTAGCTGCGGCATCTTATCCTTGGAAAGCACGCTTGTAAACACCAATCTTATTTCTGAGGTCTGTGTCGGTGTTACTGCATACGTATGCTCCTGAGCGGCATAGGTTTCGCCCTCGGGTAATGCCACAAAGCAATCCTTGATATTGCCGCTTGCGATCTGCTTCCAGCTACCGTTTACAAGAGCCTCGATTTTATAGGGCGCACTGAACTCGGCGTTTTCGAAAAGGAGATATACGTTGTCAATAGTATATGTCTTATCAAATCTTATTCCATAGGTCTGACCTGCTTTTGTATCCTCGGGGATCCAGCCTGTCGTTATATCATCATCAATCGAAAGGAAAGGATATCTGTTCAACTTTGAGCTTGTTGCGTAAGGATAGGAGTTGGAGGTAGCGTCTGTAGAATACATTGCTCCCTCAGGAAGCTCAATACTGGGGATTTCTCCCTGCTCACCGTATACTCTTACCTCATAAATATAGGGGAATACCAAGGACTCATCACCCTGATAATTCTTTGCAAACTCGTCTATGGAAATTCTGATATTATTGGTCGTTACAACAGTTTCGGGAATAATGGTATAGTAGGAAGCGATATGGTAGTTGCCCGTATCCTGCTTCATAGCTTCATCATAATCCTTATAATCACGAGGAATGGAATCGGAATCCTTAAATTCCGCGATCCTTACCCACTCACCCTCTACAAGAGCCTCAACAAGATACTTCGTGTCCTGATAGCCCCAGCTTGGATTAGCGTTAGAGTTATGCATGCTCATATACATAACTATCTCATTCACTTCGTAATACTCGCGGTTAGAAAACTTTATACCAAAATGTTCACCGCCAAAGCCCGCAGAGGTGTTTGTACCAACGGTTACTTGAGGATAAAGAGGTTCCCATCCGTGCCAGTCCTCTTCAAAGTCCTGACCGTCGTTGGCAGTATAAGGAGGAGTCCATTCGTAATGTTTAAAGGACGTAGCGTAAGCATCACCTTTTACAGCAATGTTATTGTAAAGCTTTCCTGTCAAGGTAAGTTCAAAAACCTTAAGTGAAGCAGCCTTGCCGTCCGCTGTTTTTGCAATCAATCTTACCTGTTGAGTATAGGTAGGATCCTCAAGCTCGAAGCTGATAACCCCCTCTACCGCGTCATCATCGGACACAGTGCCAACGGCGTACCATCTGTTATTGCGGAAAAGCTCAATCGTATATTCAGCCTTTTTTTCACCCGCCTCAACCTTAAAGGACAATCCGTAAAGGAATATGTTTGCCTCCTTGGTAAAGTTAATGCCAAAAAACACTTCGGCAGAGCCTTCAGCTGCGGATGCATTCCAGAATGTAGCATCGTCGCCGTCTATGATATTGGCAACAGGATTTTCCTTACTGTCGGCAGAAGAAATCGCAGTACCGAGAGACGCAAGATTCTCCGTTAGTTCAGGAGCAGTATCCTCTGTGGATGCGCCGTCGTCCTCTGCAAAAGCGTAAAAGGACATACCCGAAGCAAGAAGAATAATGGAAAGTAACAGTGAAACGATCTTTTTCATTACAAATCTCCTTTTGTACATAAAATATCATACTATCATAATAACATAGTATTTTTTGAAATTCAAGTTATTTTTGATATTTGTACGTCAAATCGCAAAAAAAGAACGGCAATAACGCCGTTCTTTTTGTCATAATTGTCAAATATACCAAAGGGTAAGCTCTCCGTTGTCAACGTCCATTGACGCCGCGGTAATGGGAGCCTTGTTTTCAAAGATGATGGCGCTTGCCAATCTGTCCTCGATATTAGTCTGTATATACCTTCTCATATTTCTTGCGCCGAACTTACGGCTGAAGGACTTTTCCGCAACGAGCTTACATACCTCGTCCGTATAATTGAACTTGATTCCCTTCTCGCAAAGAGCGTTTTTAAGGTCGTTAAGCATAATGTGGGAAATTCTTTCAAAATCCTTTTCGTCAAGAGAGCGGAAGGTGATTATTTCGTCAATTCTGTTAATAAACTCGGGACGCATAAACTGAGAAAGAGCCTTTATGGTCTTTTCGTTTTCCTGCTTGGTATCCTCGCTTGTAAATCCTGCGGGGGCGGAGGAAATGCCAGAGCCTGCGTTGGTGGTCATTATGATGACCGTGTTTTCAAAATTAACCATACGTCCCTGGGAGTCCGTAATTCTGCCCTCATCAAGTATCTGAAGAAGAACGTTCAAAACGTCGGGATGCGCCTTCTCTATTTCGTCAAACAAAATTACGGAATAGGGGCGGCGTCTTATCTTTTCCGTAAGCTGTCCCGCCTCGTCGTATCCCACGTATCCGGGAGGGGCGCCGATAATCTTTGAAACGGAGTGCTTTTCCATAAATTCCGACATATCAAGACGGATAAGCGCGTCGGGGGAGGTGAACAAATCGTTTGCAAGAGTCTTTACAAGCTCTGTTTTACCAACGCCCGTAGGACCTGCAAAAACGAAGGATACGGGTCTGCGCTTTACGCTGACGCCCGCGCGGTTTCTTCTTATCGCCTTGGAAACGGCGTTTACCGCCTCGTCCTGTCCTATGATCCTTGCCTTTATTCTTTCATCAAGCTCCGCAAGCTTTGCAAACTCGTCCTCGGAAATATTGGACGCGGGAATACCCGTCCATATTTCGATAACGCCTGCAAGATCCGCTCTTGTCATATAAATGCCGTCGCATTCCTTATCAAGCTTTTCTTTAGTGATAAGAAGCTGGGATTTTTCGGATTTATACTCCGCAAGAGTTCTGTATTCATCCTCCGTAGGGGTTCTTCCTCCGTCGGATATTTTTGCATTCAATGCTTCCGTTTTCGTATCGAGGGAAGCAAGCTTTTCGATAAGTAGATGTCTTTCCGTTATGCTCTCGTTATGGAGCACGATATGTGAGCAGGCCTCGTCAATAAGATCTATCGCCTTGTCGGGCAAAAATCTGTCCGTAATGTATCTTTCGCTCATACAAACGGCATCTCTTGCTATTTCGTCACTTATCTTAACTCCGTGATATACCTCATAATACTGCTTGATGCCCTTGAGCATCTCAACGCACTCCTCAATAGAGGGCTCCTCCACCTTTACGGGTTGAAAGCGTCGTTCAAGGGCGGTATCCTTTTCGATATATTTACGGTATTCCTTCATTGTGGTAGCGCCGATAACCTGAATTTCTCCTCTTGAAAGGGCGGGCTTAAGAATATTTGCCGCGTTCATACTGCCCTCGGAGTTACCCGTACCGACGATATTGTGTATCTCGTCTATTACGAGAATAATATTTCCCGCCTGCTTGACCTCCTTAAGAAGTCCGTTTATTCTTGCCTCAAACTGTCCTCGAAACTGCGTTCCCGCAACGAGGGCGGTAAGGTCGACCAGAAATACCTCGCAGTTTTTAAGCTTATAGGGTACTCTTCCGTCAACTATTCTCTGGGCAAGAGCCTCGGCTATTGCGGTTTTACCAACGCCGGGCTCACCAATCAAGCAAGGGTTGTTTTTCTGGCGGCGGCTGAGTATCTGAATAACTCTTTCAAGCTCTCTTTCTCTGCCGATTATTCTATCAAGCTTTCCGTTCATGGCGTCGGCGGTAAGGTTGTGGCAGAAGGTGTTAAGATTACGGCGGTCATCCTTTTTGCCGCCCTTATCCTTGTCCTTATCCTTCTTGTTTTCCTTGCCGTCATCCTTGCTCATAAAGCCTGCATTGCGCATAAGCTTACCAAAATCTATGGTTGGTGAGTCATCGTCATCCCCATCTCCGTCCTCGTCAACGGGCATAAGATCAGCCACCATTTTTTCCATATTTTCAAGCTCCTCCTCGCTGATGCCAAGCTTTTTCATCATATCGTCAACGGGCTTTATACCCAATTCCTTGGCGCATACGAGGCAGAGGCCCTCCTGCTTTTGCACGTTATTTTCCAATTTCATAATATAGACCGTAGCAGGTCTTTTTTTGCATCTTGCACACATTTCCATATTGATCAAATACTTCCTTTTACGCTAATTCGGTCAATGAATATACATATTCAATGTATCCATAAGCTCGGCATTTTTCATAGTTCTCAGAACGAAGGACTCCTCGATCAAGCCTTCGTTAAATACCGTAGGAACAAGGGGACCGATGTAGTTTACCAAAAATCCTGCAATTACGCTGGCTATCCATATAATGAGAAGCGAAATAAGTACGCCGATAGCCGCGCCGAGAAGCTTGTTTGCAAAATTTATGATAGGCAAATGAGTCAATTTATCAAGAATGTGAACCACTATTGTAAGCACAAGGAGTGCAAGAAGGAACACTGCGACAAATCCGATTATTGTAGAAAGCATAGTGGCAATGGACGTGCCTATATTTTCTGAAATGGCTATAATTTCAGCCTCGGTTGCGCCCGGTATTGAATCAAACGCAGCCTCGATTCCTTCAGCATCCAAGCCGAAGCCGGAAAGGATCTTGGTAAAGAAGGAGGGCATATCGTTATAAAGCTTTACAAGGTCAACTCCATCGGGCTTTATACCCTGGGATGCGGCGTAGAGTGAATCATACACCCAACCCGTAACGGATCTTTCCATGAAAAGAGTGTTTATAAGCATTGCTGCAGGCTTACGCAAAACGTACGCCAAAAAAAGCGCCACAAAGGTCTTTGCAAATGAAAATACGGCTTTTACCGCGCCCTTAAAGGTATAACGTATGATGGTAACGGCGGCTATAACCAAAAGAACGATATCAATAATAAGTCCTGTACTCATATTCAAATCTCCTTTCAATATTTTGTAGGTTACTATATTATAGCTTTATTTTACGGTTTTGTCAATACCATTATTCGTACTGTTCACTTTTTTCACAAAAGATTCAAGCAAGTAAAAGCTCAAAATAAAAAAGCGTTAGCCGTCTTAAGCAAAACGGCAAACGCATTTTTATTGAATTTCATAAATGACCTTGTTAAGATACAAGCCCTCGGGCGGTGCGGTCTTACCCGCGTTCTTTCTGTCGTGTAAGGAAATTATCCGAGGTATGGAATCTGGATCTTTTTTTCCAAGCCCTATTTCGATAAGAGTACCCACCATAATACGCACCATATTGTACAAAAAGCCGTCTGCGGACACTCTGTACTCTATTATGTCGCCTTTTTTGGTTATTTCGCTTTCAAAAACGGTACGGGTCGCATCCTTTATCTTTGATCCGCTTGCCATAAAAGAGGAAAAATCGTAGGTGCCGATAAAATCCCTTGCCGCCTTTTCCATTTTTTCAACGGAAATTACCTCTGCTCCTTTGCCAAGCTCCATTACCTTTCCGCAAAGGAAGGGGTCTCTTATTTCTCCCGTTCTTATGCGGTACACGTATTCCTTTCTTACAACGTCGTATCTTGGGTGAAAGGAATCGGGCACCTCTTTTGCGGAAAGGACGCATATATCCTTCGGTAAAGCGGTATTCAAAGCAATCGGTATCCTTTCGACAGGCACGGTTATTACGTCGTTTTCAGACACAGGGTCCACGGTCAAGCAGTATCCAAGGGCGTGTACCCCGCTATCGGTACGGCTGCAGCCCGTTACGTTGCAATCAAAGCCAAATGTCTTTTTTACCGCCCTGTTCAGCATCAGGGCAACCGTTGGCTTGTCCTCCTGGAGCTGATAGCCGAAATAATTTGTCCCTACGTAGGATATAGTCAGAAGTATCTTCATATTTTTCTCCTTAAAGAAGCTTATATCCGTTTGCGTAAATGTTAATAAGAATTACACCTGCAAGCATTGTAAGGCTCAAAAATATAAACACGTAGTCCCTGATTTTCATCTTAAGGACATTCATTCTCGTTCTTCCGTTACCGCCGTGATAGCATCTGCACTCCATAGCGGTAGCAAGCTCCTCCGCTCTTCTGAAGGAGGACACGAACAAGGGGATTATGATAGGAATAAGAGCCTTGGCGCGCTTTATAAGACCGCCTGTGGAAAAGTCCGCTCCTCTTGCCTTCTGGGCGTTCATAATCTTTATCGTTTCATCAATAAGAGTAGGAATAAAGCGAAGGGCAATAGTCATCATCATTGCAAATTCATGAACAGGGACCTTTATTTTCTTTAAGGGAGCAAGTCCTCTTTCGAGTCCGTCCGTCAGCTCTATGGGCGTTGTGGCGTAGGAAAAATAAACGCTTGTACCCATAAGCAAAATAATGATACGAAGCGCCAAAAGCGCCGCATTTATCAAGCCTTCCTTATAAATATTTACAGTCCAGAAGTCCTTTATTATCTCCTTTGTAAAAAGAAGCTCCTCTCCTCTGGTGAGGAAGATATTAAGAACAGATGTAAACAAAATGATGATAACAAGTGGCTTTAAGCCCTTAAGCACCAATCGTATTGGTACGCGGCTGATAAGCACGGACGCGATCACCACAAGGGCGAGAAAGGCGAAGGCGTATACATCCTTTGCCACAAAAATGCTTACTATAAAGGTAAGAACGAACAAAAGCTTAGCGCGGGGGTCAAGCCTGTGAATTACGGAGCCCGTTCCGTAATACTGACCTATTGTTACGTCAAGAGCCATTACTCATCCCTCCCTTCCAGAAGCCGGGAAATTGCGTCCACGGCGCCGTTTACGGTGTAGATATACTTTGAAATATCTGCTCCCTGCTTACGGATAGCCTTGACAACGCCGTATATTTCAGGCACGTCAAGTCCTGCAGAGCGAAGAAGCTCGCCCTCGGAAAAGACCTCCTTACAATCTCCGTGAAGCAAAAGCTTGCCGTGGGATAACACGAAAAGCTCATCACAGTATTTCGCCATATCCTCCATGCTGTGGCTGACGATCACTACTGCGGTGCCGCTTTCCTTCTGATATTTACAAATACCGCCAAGAATTTCACGTCTTCCTCTTGGGTCAAGTCCTGCCGCAGGCTCGTCAAGAACAAGTACGGCGGGCTTCATTGCCATTATACCCGCAAGGGCAACGCGGCGCTTCTGTCCACCCGAAAGATCGAAGGGCGATTTTGCAAGAGCTTCTCCGTCAAGGCCGCAAAAAGCCGCAGACGTGGTTACTCTTTCCTTTACCTCATCCTCGGAAAGTCCCATATTTTTAGGTCCGTAGGCAATATCCTCCCATACGGTATCGGCAAAAAGCTGATATTCGGGGTACTGCATAACCATACCAACCTTATAACGTATCTTGCTTATTTCCTTGGGCTTTTCCCATATATCCTTACCGTCGACAAAAACCTTACCGCTATCGGGCTTTACAAGACCGTTGAACATCTGAATAAGAGTGGATTTACCCGACCCTGTGTGTCCTATTATACCCGTAACGCAGTTTTCCTTTATAGAAAGATTTATATCCTCAAGGGCGTGTACCTCGTAAGGAGTTTTCTTGCCGTATACAAAATTTACGTTTTTAACTTCAATTGCCGACATTTTCTCCCCTTACCTCCTTGATCTTTTCGGTAACGAGACGCGCACAGGTGTCAAAATCGTACACACCCAGCGGGATTTCCCATCCGAATTTCTTATTGAGCTTGAAAATAAGCTCCGTTGTCTGAGGCACCTCAAGTCCAGCCTCCCAAAGTCTTTCCACGTTGCAGAATACGTCCTTGGGATCACCCTGTTCGTATATTTCACCGCTTTTCATAACAATTACTCTGTCTGCAAGCACCGCTTCATTCATATAATGAGTTATCAAAATAACGGTCATACCCTCCTTATTAAGACGGCGGATGGTATTCATTACCTCCTTGCGTCCCATAGGGTCAAGCATAGCTGTGGATTCATCAAAAATAATGCATTTCGGCTTCATTGCGATAACTCCCGCAATGGCAACTCTCTGCTTCTGACCTCCCGACAGCTTGTGCGGGGCGTGGCGCGCGTACTCACGCATACCGACTATGTCAAGAGCCTCGTCCACTCTTTTTCTTATTTCCTGTGAGGGAACGCCCAAATTCTCAGGGCCGAAGGCAACGTCCTCCTCAACAATGGTAGCAACGATCTGGTTATCGGGATTCTGGAACACCATACCGATCTTTTTACGCACCTCAAATACGTCCTCGTCGGTAAGCTCTCTGCCCGTTATTTTGTTGCCCTCTACGTAGATATCTCCAGAATTGGGAGCAAGTATCATATTCATAAGCTTAGCGGTAGTGGACTTGCCCGAGCCGTTATGACCGAGAATGGCAACGAATTCTCCCTCCTTTATTTCAAGAGAAAGATCGTGCACCGCAAACATACCGGGCTCCGCATCGTTGCCCGTATAGGTGTAGCATACGTTTTCAAATTTTATCAAAGGTTCCATATTATTCCTTACTTTCCTTTACCCATCTTGCGCTTGCGCCGCAGGGTAAATAGCTTCCCGTCTGGGTTACAGGTAACGCAAGCTCCGCAGTTTCAGACACTCCCCCGTGCTTTTTTACTATTTCCACGTCAAGAACGTAGCCCATTGTAAGGGCGCTGAGTCCCGTAGTATAGGAGTTTATAAGCATAAAGAGGGGATCGTCGGACAACACCCTTTCGCAAAGGGAAACAAAGTCGCATACCGCGTCCTCAAGCTTCCATACCTCGCCTCCGGGTCCTCTGCCGTATGAGGGAGGATCCATTATGATGGCATCGTACTTATTGCCGCGTCTTATTTCTCTTTCAACGAACTTGCGGCAGTCGTCAACTATATATCGAACGGGCGCGTCACCAAGTCCGCTTAAAGCAAGATTTTCCTTAGCGCAAGCAACCATTCCCTTGGAGGCGTCAACGTGTACCACAGAGGCGCCTGCCTTTGCGGCAGCCGCAGTAGCTCCGCCCGTGTATGCAAAAAGATTAAGCACCTTTACGCTCTTTCCCTTCGCTACTCTTTCCTTGATAAGACGTGAGAACCAGTCCCAGTTTGCAGCCTGCTCGGGGAATAAGCCCGTGTGCTTGAATCCCATAGGCTTAAGCATAATGGTAAGCTCTCCGTAATTTATAGTCCATTTTTCGGGCACGTCATTCTTTACCCAAGCACCACCGCCCGAATTTGAACGGCGGTATATACCGTGGGCTCTCTGCCAGAGCTTATGCTCTCTTTTTCCCTTCCAGATGACCTGTGGGTCGGGACGGATGAGAATATATTCTCCCCATCTTTCAAGTCGTTCTCCGTCGGAGGTGTCAAGAAGCTCGTAATCTATCCATTTATCTGCTGCGTACATAATATTTCCTCTTACATTTTATAGAATTTTCCAAGTGGGCTTTCCCCTGCGTGGCCGTGACAGATCGCAATGGCAAGGGCGTCTGCCGTATCGTCGGGCTTAGGGGGCTTCTGAAGCTTTAAGATAGAGGTTACCATTGCGATAACCTGGTTTTTCTCAGCCCGTCCGTATCCGACCACCGCCTGCTTTACCTGAAGGGGTGTGTATTCAAATATTTTGAGTCCCCTTTTATGGGCGGCAAGAAGAATAGTCCCTCTCGCCTCGGCAACGGTGATACCCGTTTTCTGGTTGGTATTCCAAAAAAGCTCCTCAACCGCCATTACCTCGGGCTTATATTTGTCAATAATGATATTCATAGAGTCAAATATCTGGTTTATTCTTTCCTCAACGGGAATTTTTGCCTCCGTCCTGATAGAGCCGTAGCCAAGCACGTGGAATTTACCCCGCACGCACTCAAGTACTCCCCATCCGACAATGGCAAGACCCGGGTCAATACCTAATATTACCATTTCGCCCTCCAAAAAAGTTCATACATAGATATTTTACCATATTTTTCTCTCCGTGTCAAATATATTTATTAGGAATATATTTAAAAAATACGCGTATTTATTGTTGATTTTTGTGCATATTTATGGTAAAATGGTATCTGTAGATCTATTTAATTCCATCGGAGGTATATTATGCCGAATATTCCTGTTATAAATATTGGCGATATTCTGGAGCTGAAAAAGCCCCATCCCTGCGGCAGTAAGACCTTTACCGTGTCCCGTGTGGGCTCGGATATAAAGCTTACCTGTACGGGCTGCGGCCGCGCTCTTATGCTTGATAGAATAAAAGTAGAAAAAATGATCAAAAAAATAATTCACGCGGAGAAAAATGATGAGTAATCCAAATTTCACAGAAAAACCAAAATCCTTTAAGCAAAAGATGTCGGAAAGACTGAGCGCCTTTGCCGACAGGATCAACACCCCCTTCGTACAAAGGGTAGGAAACAAGCTTATTTCAAAAAAGCATCTTGCTCCTTCCTTTTTCTTCCCCGTTCTTATCCTTATGATCGTGTACGCGGCTCTCGGCTTCTGGCCCGTCGGTGACAGATGCTGGCTCACTCTTGACGCAGGACATCAGTACATCTATTATTTTGAACAGATACGCGACGTTTTGTATGGTGAGGCTTCACTTATTTATACCTTTGAAAGAACCCTTGGCGGTGAGTTTTTAGGCTATTACGCTTACTACCTTGCTTCCCCTCTTTCCTGGTTGGTCGCTCTCTTTCCCGAGCAGTATATCGTTGAGGCGGTAACCTTTATACTTATACTGAAAACGGGTCTTAGCGGTCTTTTCTTCGGATATTACATTGAGAAAACGCGCAAGACCACCGATATGTACGGTATTACAATGTTCTCCACAATGTACGCCCTTTGCGCTTACGCTATGGCGTATCAGTCAAACACAATGTGGATGGACGCTCTTATGTTCTTACCTCTTGTTTCCCTCGGTATTGAGCGCATGGTAACAGACGGCAAGTACAAGCTCTTTATTATAACCTTTGCTCTTACCATCTGGAGCAACTACTATATCGGTTATATGTGCTGCTTCTACGTGCTTCTTTACTTTATCTGCTTCCTCTGCGCCCATAAGACCAGCGACATAAACAACTTAGGCGAGAGCAAGCACGTATTAAAGAGCTTTGTAAGAATGGGTGTTTCCACCGTTATCACCCTTATGATGGTATCGGCAATAATCCTTTCCGCTTACTATTCACTCACCTTTGGTAAGAGTGATTTCCAGACAAGTAATTTCGATCCCAAATTAAGATTTGATTTCCTTGATCTTTTTGCAAAATTCTTCCTTGGCGGATACGACACGGTTCGTCCCGACGGATTACCCAATATGTACTCGGGTATGCTTATGCTATTTATGCTTCCCTTGTACTTTATTTCCAAAAAGGTGGAGCCAAGACACAAGATCGCCTACGGCGTGCTTTGCGCTATATTCATAACGAGCTTCTCCATAAACACGGTAGACCTTGTATGGCACGGCTTCCAGATGCCCGTATGGCTCAATTACCGTTACAGCTTTATGCTTACCTTTATCCTTCTTACCCTTGCGTACAGAGGATATGAAAATATAAAGGAAACAGACAGCAAGTTTATTTTCCAGACGGGCGTATTCCTTATTTTTGCCCTTATGGTAATACAGAAGGTGGTAGAGCTTTCAAATTACAAGCCCGGCGGAGTAAAGGACCCCGGCATACGTGATTACGAATTTATCTGGGCGTCTATAATTGCCATAGCAATATATGTGGTGGTGCTTTATTTCGTAAAGCATTCAACATCTGCAAAAAAGACGGCTGCAACCGCTTTGCTATTTGTTGTACTCCTTGAAGCGGGCGTTGGCGCAGGTATAAACTGGGGCCGCGAGGTTTACGAGGTAGGCTACGGCTACAGAAACGATTACGTAAACTTCCTCGATAAGTATCAGCCCACAATTGACGAAATAAAGGCAAAGGATCCCTCCTTCTACAGAATGGAAAAGAATCCCTTCAGAAGAAATAACGAAAAC
>JAFUOY010000032.1 GCA_017481595.1 Clostridia bacterium
CCTCCCCCTCCGCCTGAAATCTCCTCGATCTCCTTTGCAAAGCTCTCTACGGGTATTTTGTCTGTCTTGCCCGTTTTCGTTCTTATGGCGGAAGCAATGCTTTGCAGGGTTGCAGCCCGAATTATATACTTACTCATCAGAAGCTCACTCCTTCCGCCGAGGGAATAGCCTCTATTACCGCTTCAACAAGCTCCCTTTTGTCCGCTTCCGTGAAATAATCCACACCCTTAACAGGTTTATTTGCGCCGATATAGGATTTCAGCTTCTTATCGTAATAGGATAAGGTGTTATTGGTTACTACTATATGTTCCATATTTCACCTCTTATGCAAAAAGCTCATCCACCTGAGCGTTGGTCATTTCAAGGAGAACAAGAGAGCCGTCCGTAGACATAAATTTAAATTTGCTGTTTAAAAGCTGAGCAAGAAGGCGCACAGGCTCCGCAAGGGCGCGTTTTATCTGCGCAGGGCGCATACCCCTGTCCGATGGAGAATCGGGCAAGGACATAGCCGAGCGGAGCATAATACCCTCAAGCTCAGTATCCGTTATAAGCTTTGTATCTTCCATTATCTCACTCCTTGTATATTGTTGTTTACCGTGTATACGGTGTAAATTTCGTTTATGGCGCAGTCCTTGTTTTCCTTTGATTCCATTTTAAAGACAACGTAGTTGAGATTCCTTTCAAAAACTCGCTTTTCCACCGTCTTTGCAAAGGGTATTTCAAAGGATAGAGCATCAAAGTCGAAGGATGCAAGATCAAAATCCTCGAGTCCCGAAAGCTCCGCCATTACGCTTTTCCTCGTTTCGTAGCCCAAGCGCACCTTAGCGCTGTCCTTACATCCGTTTACCGCGCCTAAACGGTACATTGTTTTCGTATGGGTGTTATCCCCAAGGTCAAGCATACCCGTAACGTAGGCTGCCTCCACGTTTTTCCACTCAAAAAGGGTTAATTCAAGATCGTTAGGTAAATTGTACCAAATTACCCTTTCTCCCTTATGGTAGGTGGCGTATCCGCTTTCCTCTCTTACAAGAAGAAATTCCGTTCTTCCGCTTTCGCAGATGCGTATTTCTGATATCTCCGAGTAAGAAAGATCGGTAAAGGGACCCCCGTCCGAATTTACAAGCAGAATGCAGCCGTATTCCTCCTCAAGGAAACGAAAATAACATTCGTATTCATTTCCCGTATATGATAATACGGAAAGCTTATCCCCTTCCTTTAATCTGCGTATTTTGTCCCCACAGGATATACAAATATGGGAAATACCCGAGGACGTGTAGAAAAAAGCGTTAAATTCCCCCTTTGAAAGAAATGAGCAAACGCCGTTTATCAATGTGTGTGTTTTTTCGGAAACGGGAATGTGCTCTCCGATAACGAAATTGCCGTTTGACTCCGAATAAAGGACGTCGCCCTCCTTGGTATTCTTTATTATTTTTGTATCGCGATAGTCCTCTCCCATGGTGTAGACTCCGCCCTCATTATCTCCCAACCATAATACTCCGTTTATTGAGGATACGCATCTTACCCTCGGGGAATCCCAGACCCACCATTCGTACTGAAAATCGGATACTCCCTCGGGCTTAAATTGGTAGCGTGTGTCCGCAATATAGACACGTCCCCCAACAAAAAGCATATATCTGCCATCGTGAAAGCAGGCTACCGCCCCTTTCTTTTCCGTATCCGTATGGCTCTTTAGCGCCCTTTCAATATTTCCGCTTCTTTTAATAAGATAGGTCTTATCCGACTCTGCGCTTACATCCCCTATTCCAAAGACGTTTTCTCCGTCAAAAACCATAAGGTCGTCTCCCTGTTTTCCCAAAACGTGGGAATTTAAGCATCCTCTCTTATCCCTGCCCTCATAGCCGTTTAAGTAGTATCTTTCGCTATTCTCCTTGGCGTTTGGATAGTGATAGATTCTGTAGCGGAAAAATTTGTTTTTCTTAAAAACTCCAAGCCACGTGTCGCTTAACTTCAAAAAAGCAGTCACAGGGGTGGACTCGTCAATGGAGACGGAGCATATTTCGGGAAAGTAGGTAATTCCTTTTTTATCCAAGGCGTCGGAAAAATAGATACTGTTCGGATGGTCGGAGCAGCCGCTAAGGACCAGGCGGCTCTGCCCTCTGTTGTCCTGTATTACCTCACCAAAGGTACAAAGCTCGATTCTTGAGGGATAGCTCTCCCCTATCTCATACTCAATTGCAATATTGTATTCAAGCTCGCCGCTTGGTTTTGCGTTAAAATTAAAGTAAAACTTCTCCTTGTTACTTGTTACGCCTATTGCGGGATAAAAGCAGGCTGGGTCTCTGTTTGGATTAAAAATATATGCATAACCGCCGTACGTTTCTTTTTTTTCGCACTCAATAGGCGTGGATGCGTTTATTTTTGCCTCAGTCAGCTTAAACTCCGCCACATAGTCCTTTCCAACCTTGATGTCCCCGTCCCCCCCAAAGGTATCACCCCTGACTACGCGTACATCGTTATGAACAAGTGAGATAGTTGCGTATACGGTCACGTCCCTTTCCCAGTCGATATCGCAAGGAAGATTAAAAGCCGATTCCTCCGTATTTTCGGGGGGAGCGCCCGAGTATTCTACCCTTCTTTTCCTTGATAAAAGGTTAGCCGACTCGTAGTCCATGTCCATATTAAGCCTGTAATCGTGACAGCGCTTCGTTACGGGAAGATAGGGCTCCACGGGCATAATCCTTTCTCCGTTATAGTAGGAAAGTCTGCCGCCCGAGATTATATATCCCACTCCGTCTATATTGAAAAAGCAGGAGGGGTTATTAAAGACGTATGCGGATTTTGGAATTTTGGTTTCTCCGTTTTTGTAAATATCCTCACCCGCGTGGATAAGTATTTCCTCGGTCCCGTCGGGATGGGTGTAGGAATGGATGCCGTTTATGGGGAGGGGATCATCGTATTGGTCCCGAATATCGTACCTTTGGTAAAAGCCCCTTCTTTTGTGGTTTACTCCGCCCTCCATAATAAGATTTTTCATATACGCGGCACGGTTTTTTGACACCCTTGCAGGGTGGGAGGTAAGGTCAACGCCCATCATCTTATCTATTTTATAGGTCTTTTTCTCCTTTGCCATCCTATCCCTCCATACTGTACACACGTCGCAAAAATGCGGGACCCTGTGTAATGCTTTTGCTAAGCTCATTACAAGCCTGAACAAATGTCTCCATAGATTTTTCCGCTTCAGCTGAGTCATCTGTGCGGAAAATATCTCCCTTTACAAAATAGGGGATAATATTGCTTATTTCCTCGGGCAAGGGAATCTTATAGCTTTCCCCCGTGGAGTGGAAAACCCTTTGTATTCTCGGAGTATAGATCACCGTATAATTTCTTGGAAGCGTATAGCCCGTTACCCTTATTTCTCCGTCAAGACAGGTATATTCCACGGGGCAGGCGCTTTCATCCTCCGCATAAACTCCCGTAACGGACAAAATTTCGTCCCAATTATCACTTAAGTCAAGGACGTGGACGTTTTCCTTTACCATTACCTCGGTTTTTCTTACGGTAAGAGCTTTTTTTGGCACAAGTCCCTTTGCCTCAAGATAAGCAAAGCATCTGTTTATTGCCCCAACCGAGGCGTTTAAATAGTCCTTGTAGTTAGAATCGTTTTTTAAGTTGAAAAGCGTGTCGCAAAGCGTCTCGTTATTTTCCGTATCTATACAAAGCTCGGGAGTGGCAAAGCACAAATATAACGCCTCCAGCTTAATTTCGCCTAATTTCATAAATTCCTCCTTTCTTAAAATCAGATGCGTCAGGGTGCTTTTTTAAGCACCCTGTGTGCATAAAACCGTATTTTCGGCTTTATAACCTATGCATCCAAGGATCTTTTACGCGTATTTTACGTTGATCTTTATGATCTCCTCGGGACGTACGATCTTGCCGTCGAAGAGGACGAAGCCCTTTACCGCATCCGCAAAGGAGTTTTCGGGGCGGTACGCCTCAGTATGAGTAAGAGGATTTACAAAGGCGATGGCGCGCTTTGTTCTGATCATAATGCTTTCGCTGCCGTCGGATTCCTTTGCTACGTTATTGGACATACGGATGAGGACGGAGCCATATCGTGTAACCATACCGTTTTTCATAAACTCGGAGTTGTCTGTATCGGCGCTGATATACGCCTTCTTAAAGAGCTTATAGAACTTGGGGGAGATGGTGATGGAAACGCCGTTTGAGATATTAACGTCCTGCTCCTGAAGTCTTTCGATTGCGTCGTCGATAATATCAAGCACGTTGTCCTTTGTAACCGTCATTGCCGTATCGTAAAGAGGTGTTGCCTCCTTTGCAAGGTCGGCAACGAACTTATCCATTGCGCTTGCAATACCCTCCGCAGTTTCCTCGGAAAGAGCGTCCATAAGACCGCCTACTGCCTGCGCCTTATCAATATCACCCACCTTGTAGTTGAAATAACGGATCTGATTTACGTTAAGGATAACGGAGGAATCAGCTACCTCCTCTGCAGCGTCGATCTCGCCGCTTGCGTTTTCACGGTTGAGAGTTTTGATAGAGGGCTTACCTACTCCGAGAATGTGA
Source organism: Clostridia bacterium (assembly GCA_017481595.1). Classification (GTDB taxonomy): domain Bacteria; phylum Bacillota; class Clostridia; order Oscillospirales; family CAG-272; genus RGIG2000. The sequence continues at coordinate 4,546 of JAFUOY010000032.1, forward strand.
ACGGAGTCGCCCATTTCTGATACGTCGCCCTCGTACTGTCTGTTACAGTCCTGAAGAAATACGCACGCTCTTTCAAGACCTCTGTTGATTGCCTCCGACCAAACGGAAGGAATAAAATTTTCATATGCCATAGTTTAAATCTCCTTTTCTTAACGCCATTTTTCCTGGCTTTTTCTTATTTTTTCGTAATTTTTAGTTATTTCCGCCTTGCTCATCGCTTTTACCTGCTCCCTTGTGAAGAAAATTTCTTCACCGGGGTTTGAGTTGGCAAGAGAGCCTACTGCGGATATTTTGTTTGCAAGTATTTCTGCAAATTTTTCCTTTTCCCTTACGATTATCTTTTCGGTAAGGGCGGTGTATTTTTTGTAAACTGAGGAAAGAGGCTCTTTTTCAAGCTTTCCCTCCGCAAAGACCAAAAAGTCCTCGTCATTAAGCAGCTCGTTTGGGTTTTTGTCGGGATAAACGAGCTTAAATTCCTCTAAATTGAGAGAATCATTTTCCATTTTCATACTCCTTTGCGATAAATTCCTTTAAGGACAGGTTTTCCTTTATGGCGCTTACCGCCCTTGATACCGTATCCTCGTTTTCCTTAATAGTCGCCTCCGCCTTGTTAAGCTTTTCGCTCATTTCCTTAAGCTGAGCGCGTAAAAGCTCCGCTTCGCTCTCCTTTTCCTTTTTTATTAAGTCAAGCATCTTTCTCTTGTCCGTAAGGGCATCCTCGGGATATGCGTTAATATAGGCTTCCAAGGAAATGTGACCGCTGTTAAGCACCGTATCAAGCATATTGATATCTCCCGCAACGGATGCGTTTACTCCCGTTACGGTTTCCGCAATTACCTCAAAATCCGCATTTTCGTAATCGTGGGAGGAGAATACTCTGTCCCCCTCGTCCCCGTCCTCACAAAAGAATACGCATCTTGGATAAAAGAGCTTGTAGAACTGAGCAAGGACTCTGCCCTGCTTTCTCTTTACGCTCATATAAATGGAACGAAGGTCCTCAATAGGAAGCTGAGCCTGGGACTGAAGCCTTGCAATAGCGGTGCCCGACATTCCCGAGCCCTGTACCTCGCCCGTCATAAATTCCGATGTACCCGTTACGCTTCTTGTAAGGTCGGTAATAGTTTTTACAAGCTCCACAGGGACGGACTGAATATGATTCTCCGCAAGCTTTTTAATGCCGTTGCCCGTACCCGAATAGTCTATTAGCACCTGTCCGGGGGCGTTTGATATGGTCTGTCCCTTAAGGGCTCCCGGTAAAGCCACGTACTTGCCCCACGCCATCTCCTGCGCGTTTAAAAGTGACATTGCAATATTGAAGTTAATAGCCTTCTGATTAGGGATAAGCCCCTCTACCTCGCTAAGTCCGTATATGCATTTGTCCTTCTTTTCGTAATATCCGCACACTATAGGATAAAGATTTGCCTTAAGGGTGTTTACGTTTTCCATTGTATCAAGCCCCAATACCGCCTTTGCAGACACGCGGTCGGGGGTAATTGGAAATTCGCTTTTGATTACGGTGCCTCTTACCGAACGGGTGCAAAGGACCTCGCCGTTTTTTCTGTAATACATTGTAAGCACGGTACAAAGTCCGCTTCGTAATCTTTCCTCCGCGCCCGCAGCGTATCCGTCGTCGGGCACGATATAGTCCTTATCAGCGCCCGCCTCTGCCTCACTTCGCACGTCCTCCACTCTTTCCCTCGTTGCAATAATTATCCACTTTTGCTTCTGTTCATCAAGCTCACAGGGGTTTTCAAAAAAGATGTTAAGAGGGTCTATAAGCTCGCAGCGTAAGGCTCCTCCGTAGGGTGACAAGGAGCTTACTGCGTCCTTATCCCAATAATAATGATAGAAATAAGAGCCCTTTTTTACTCCGTCATCCACCGCCGCCTTATCAAGTGAGTCCTGATCCATCTCCCTTAAGACGTGGGTGGAAAACCTGTTAAAGGTATCCGCATCCACCCTTTTGTCCTTACACTTGTAAACGATCCTTACAGGGGAGGAAAGGATGGCGCTCTTTTTGAGTCTGCATATCATTTTTACGATATTTATGACGGGGCGTGGCAGATTTTTCGTGTTTTTGGTAGGAGTCGGCCACTGCTTTCCCTCGTAGAAGCTTACATATTCGGGTATGCTTTTTCGTATGCCGAGGCTTGTCTGATAGGACAAGGCATCCTCGTAGCGCGCCCATATAAGCCTTGCAATTTCCGCCTTTGTCATTTTTCCTCCCTTCCGTTTACCCACTCGTCAATAAGCGACGCGCAGCTTGTCTCCTCGGAGGAGACGGGACCTTCCCTTTTCTGCATAAGCCTGATCTCGTCAAGCTCCTCGCAAATAAGAGTAAGTCTGTTTTCCACGGCTTCAAGCCGTGATCTTAAGCCTTTTAGTAACATTTTCACCACTCCATATAGGTTTTTTCCTGGTCCGTATCCCCCATTCTGAACGAATTTTTAAGGGAAAAAGCGTCCTTTCTGTACACGGTAAGGGAGCTTTTAAAGGATTGAGATACATATCTTGCAATGGCGGACGCCATAACAAGATCGTCGTGCTTGCCCGAGGCTGCCTCCGCCCTTCCGCTTGGGTGCTTTATAAAATCAAGCATCTCAAGCAGAGTTTCCCTGTCCGTTTCAAGGCGGATATTTTCCCTCATTACCGACACAAGGTTGGCAATTATCAACGGGCGGGTAATACTGCTTGTGACAAAGCCGCAAAGAGCGTCCTCGCCGCTTGAATACAAATTCGGATAGGCAAGATTTCGTAAAACCCGCACAGGGTGGCGGGAATAGTTGGTTTCCACCGCTATCAGGGCGTTATTATAGGTCACCCCAAGGCAGTAAAGCTGCTCTGAAAAGAGATCCTCATCCATCCTTTGCTTGTGCAGGGTAGCGACGCATATACCGTTTGTGTTGTCAATTACCTTGGCAGAAAAATAGTCCTCTCCCGTCCCTGCCGTATCCGCTCCTATTACGTAGGGCTTTTCCTCCACTATGCCGTTTACCTCTTTTCTGTATGGCGGATACACTATTTTTATAAGTCCGCCCTCATCCCTCGTAAACCGAATGTTTGTAATACGCACAGAGTAGTAAAGCGCCTTGCCCTCCCCATCAAGCACGGGAAAGCTTTCCTTATCGTAGGAAAAATAGCCACAGGTGTAGGGAATTTCCTTTTCCTTTAAGTATTCCGATATATCGTCCGTTGAGAAAATGCTTTCTCCCCCGGCAATAAACGCCTCCTCCGCAGAGCAGGGATATTCCTGCCTTATGGAGGTCTTGTCTATGTAGCCAAAATATTTTTTGGCATACCAGTTAAGCTTTCTCTCTCCCAGTCCCATCCTTTTTAAGTATTCAAGCCTGCTTTTAAGCCACGTATCCGCCCTTTTGTCGGGGGGAGTGGACGATTCGTACTCGTCACTGAGCCACCAGCCGTAGAACAGATTTATGCAAGCGCCCGAATCCCATAGCTCCTTAACGTCACCAAATCCCTTTGCCGTGGTTTCATACACGCAAATGGCATCGGGCACTAAGGACTCCTGTATGGACCTTTGCAAAGAGGCAAGGGAGCATTTAAAAAAGGAAGCCTCTGAATAATGGACAAAGGAAAGGGTACGGCTTCTGCCCACGTTTTCCGAGGCGCAGGCAACTCTTATTGAGCTATTGAGCTTATCGAAATAAAGCTCATTTGCGGAATTGAACCTTTCCGTTGGCTTCAGTCTTTTCGGCAGACGGGAATACATCATTTTAGCCTTGTCAAGAAAAATCGTTTTCACATTGTCGTCCCTGTCCGCAACGGTAAATCCGCTGAAATTCCTTCGCACAATGGCGTAGGCAAGCTGAATTGCGGTTATAAGAGTGGTAAAGCCCTGTTGTCTGCCCTTTAGGATAAAGTAAGGTCTTTCGGCGCCGTAGGTGTTCAGCTTTTCTATAAAGTCGCTCTGTACCCTGTTAAGAAAGAAGGGCGCGTCCATTTTTGACTTATCCACTAAGGAAAAGCAGCACTCGATCAAAAGATAGGGCTTATTTATTACCGCGCGGCAGATATGCGGTGTGTCAAGGATAATGTTTGCATTTTCCTTGCATATCTGCTTATCGTAATAAATGCTTTTACTTTTTTCCCATAACGCTTTTCTTTTGTCGGCAAGCTTTTTAAGAGCCGCCTCGCCATCATTTATGGTAAATACCCCACCCTGTGTGGAATTTTCTCCCCTTTTACTTGATAAAATATTTAAGTCCTTGTCCTTACAGGTCATAAATATCCTCAAACTTAAGCTGCTTTATATCCTCGTCCCTGCTGTCTGTCTGGTCCTTTTTTGTGTCCCATTGATAAACTGCCTTTAAGACGGAGGTCAGCTTCGTTAAGTCCTCTATCCTTATTTGCTCAAATTTTGAAATTATGGCCTTGCTCCTTGATTTATCCTCGCAGTTTTCCCCGTGGGAAAGAAGCTCCCTCATAAACTCGTCAAGCTCCTTTTCGCTTTTCAGCGCCCGTTCTATCCTTCTGCGTATCAGCTCCTGGATAAGTGACGCTATCTCCACCGCGTTTATCTCAAGCCCCTCCTTGCACCTTTCCGCCTGCCTTTTCGTAAGCCTTACGCCTTTTCCTTTCCTTGCCATTTTTACCTCCTTTTTTTCTTGCGTTTTGCCTCTTTGCACCCTTATTATTGCATAACCAAACCGTTAGTGACCGTTAGACTTTTTGCAAATTTCAAAAAATTTTTTCGGGGCAAAAATCAGCGTAAAAAAGAAAAAAATCAACAGCCGAGGCTATTGATTTAAAGGATAAATAATGATATTATATATGTAACTACTCTACGTATCAAAAGGAGAAAAATATGCTTTTTGACAGAATCACCCCCGAGGAGGCAGGAATAAAAAGCGGAAACGTAAAAAAATATCTTGACCTTCTTGAAAGAAGAGATATACCAATGCACAGCGTCCTTATGATGAAGGGGGACAGGCTCTTTTGCGAAGCGTACTACGCGCCCTTTAACAAGGATACTATACACAGAATGTATTCCCAGACCAAAAGCTACGTATCGGTTGCCATCGGTCTTTTAATAGAGGAAGGAAAGCTATCCCTTGATGATAAAATCGCGGACCGTTTTCCCGAAAAGATAGACGGTGAGCTACCCGAAAATTTCAAGCGCCAGACTATAAAGGATATGCTTACAATGAGCACCGTAGGATACGGAAATTATTGGTTTGGCAATCCCGACCCCGACAGGACACATATTTATTTTAACGGTGAGCGCAATATGGAAAGGTACCCCGCCACCCTTTGGGAGTACGATAGCCAGGGCTCACAGGTGCTTTCAAATCTTGTGGAAAAGCTTTCGGGTATGAGCCTTTTTGACTACCTTAATACTAAAATATTTACACATCTTGGCACTTTTAAGACAGCAACCATCTTAAAAACTCCCAACGGAGACAGCTGGGGGGACTCTGCTCTCCTTTGCACTCCAAGAGATATGGCGTCCTTTGCCCGATTTGTAATGAACTACGGCACCTGGTACGGCAAGCGCTTAATGAACGAGGAATATCTTAAGACGGCAACCTCCAAGGTGGTGGATAACCGCGAGGCGCCAAGGACCTTTGCATTCCATCACGGCTACGGCTATCAGATATGGAAAACGGAAAGGGACGGCTTTGCCTTTGTGGGTATGGGCAACGAGCTTACGGTGTGCTTACCCAAGGAGGATATTATCTTCGTTTGCACCGCGGACTGTCAGGGAGATGACGATACGGGCAGAGAATATATAATCAACCATTTCTTTGAGCTTATTGTGGACGAAATGACGGATACGCCTCTTGATAAAAACGAGAAGGACTTTGACGAGCTTGTAAAAACGGAGTCTGCAAGAGTCCTTACCGCACTAAGAGGGGGTGCTGACTCTCCTACAAGGGAAAGGATTCACAATAAAACCTATATTCTTGAAGAAAACAAGATGGGCATTTCAGAATTTACCTTTAAATTCAACGATGCAAAAAGCGGTACACTCTGCTACGTAAACGAGCAGGGAGCAAAGGAGATTCCCTTTGGAATAAACCATAACGTCTTTGGCAAATTCCCTCAGCTTGGCTACTCCAACGAGGTTGGCGGAGTGCGTACCACCGACGGATTTATGTATGATGACGCGGTGTCTGCAACCTGGCTTGACGATAATAAAATAATGATATACGTACAGATAATTGACCGCTATCTTGGTAACTGTAATATGACCTTTGCCTTCCGCGACGATAAGATCTCCCTGGTTATGCGCAAATGCGCCGAGGATTTTCTTGATGAATACGAAGGCTATGCTATAGGTTATTTGCCCTGCAAATAACCGTCGATATTCGCCTGCGGCGATCGATATACACTTCGTGCTCGATATGTCCTGACGGACTCGATATGCGTCTGCACAGACGCGAGATAAGTAACAAAGGTAAATATCATACAGACAAAAAAGGCTCCTTCCTAGAGGGAGCTGGCAACGGAGTTGACTGAGGGAGTTTTTTTACTCCTTCCACCACTAACGTGGTCCCCCTCCCTCAAAGATGGAGGCTAACATAAAAAATCGGACACCCTGTGTCCGATTTTTTATAATTCTGCACTCTGCATTCTGAATTCTGCATTTTGAATTTTGCATTTTGCATTTTTCATTTTGCATTCAATTAGTATATTGGCTTTGCGTCGATTTCTTTAAGTATCTTCGTTGCCACGATCATAGCGCCGACCCAACCCGGATGTACTCTGTCCCAGGAGATGTAAGCGGGGTAACGGTACTGAAGGTGCTTATCAAACTCGCCCTGTACGTCTATGTACTTTGCGCCGTATTTTTCAGCCACCTCGCGACAGATGCTTGCATATTCCACCATTCTCTTTTTCATTGCGTCATTATCATTTGACTCCATATAGAAGGGAGAAATTAAGAACATTCCCTTTACTGTGGGAATTGTCTGTGATACCATAGCCTCAAGATTTTCTCTGTATCTTTCGGGCATATATCTGTCATTGTCAAGATTTGGCTCGTCAAACTGACGCCATACGTCGTTTGCGCCTATCATAAGGAATACCCAGTCGGGCTTAAGATCCATAACGTCCGTCTGCCATCTTGCAAGCATATCGCAGCTTGCCGCTCCGCCCGTTCCCGTGTTAGCGATATGAAGCATCATTTCGGGGTAAAGCATAGCAAGCATAGAGTCCACGTTTCTTACGTATCCTGTGCCAAGTCCCTCCCAAAGTCCTTCTCCAACGGGGCGCTTTCTTCCCGCATCCGTTACGGAGTCACCTGTAAATACTATCTTATCCTTGTTTTCAAAAATCATAGCTTTATTCTCCTTAATTTTGAATTTTGCATTTTGCATTTTGCATTTACATCAGCATTGCTTCAGCAATCTGATATAAAACTCCACCGCCCTTGAAATTGCGTCAAGAGTGATTCTTTCGTTGTTGCCGTGGATGGTTTTTCTTTCCTCTGCGGAAAGAGCCATAGCGCTGAAGCGGTAGACCTTATCGCTTATTCTTCCGTAATGGCGTGAGTCGGAGCATTGTACCATAAGATAGGGAGAAACAAGACATCCGCGCCATGTGGATGCAACCGCCTTTTCCACCTTTCTGTATTCGTCACAATCCGTTTCGGAAATGCGGCTCGGGTCAATTCCGCGGAGGATATTTATCTCCACCTTATCGTCATTTACTACCTTTTTCAGATACTCCCTGCCGCTTTTCATAGTATCGCGGGGATTTAAGCGGATATTTGATACCATTTTTGCCTCAGTGGGTACTACGTTTGATGCGTTACTGCCCTCCATCTGAGTAAAGGCAACGGTGGTACGCATAAGGGCGTTTACCTCTCCGCCCTTTTTTCTGCATATGGAGTCAAGAAGCCAACCAAAGCACCACATATTAGAGAATATCATCTTATAAACAAAGGTGGAATGTCTGCCAAGGGTATCAAACATTTTAGCCACAGGGTCCGTCAAATGGGACTTAAAGGGCTTGTTTTCCACCTTACAGCAGGCGCTTGAAAGAATACCTACGGGGGTGTGAGGCGCAGGAGCGGATGCGTGGCCGCCGTTTGTGGTCACCTTGTATTCTACGTCCATCATTCCCTTTTCCGCAATACCGATCACTCCGCACTGAGCTTTAACTCCCGGGAAAAGGTTCTGCACGATGGCGCCGCCCTCGTCTACTACAAGGCCGATCTTAATTCCGTTATTTTCAAAATAATCTACAATATTTACAGCGCCCTTACCGTTTATTTCCTCTCCGCCGGAGAATGCAAAATAAACGTCCTTTTCGGGTACGTATCCCTCTGCCATAAGGTGATCCGCCGCACTTAAGCAGCCGTTAAGGGTCGCCTTTGTATCAAGGGTGCCTCTGCCCCATAAAACGCCGTCCTCGATTATTCCGTCAAAGGGAGGCTTTTCCCATTTCGTTTCGTCAACGGGCACAACGTCATAGTGGGACATCATAACGGATGCCTCACCCTCGCTCTTGCCCTTCCACTTAAGAAGCAATGCTCTGCCATCAAATCGCATAAGCTCGCATTTTTCAAATACGTTGGGGTACAGTTCGGGCAGCTTAGCTACAAGCCCCTCGAATTCCTTATCATCCTCAAGAGCGGGGTTTCTGTAGGATACAGTCTTGAATTTTACAAGAGCTTGCAAATTTGCAACCGTTTTCTCCCTGTCAAATACTATTTCCGTCCTATCGGGCTCAACCGCTTTTTTTGGCTTGAAGCTAAGCGTTCTTACGATCACTACCGTCAAAAACGCCGCCAAAATGCCAAGTGCTATGTATAAAGCTATCATATTTTCTCCTTTGTGTATATACACTTTTATATTTTTTTGCAAAAAATACTTGAATTTGTCCGCTTTTTATTTTATTATATTATTACAAACTATAAAATTCAAGTCAAAACTGTAAATAGGAGATAAAAAAATGGATATAAGTAAAAGACATCTTACCTTGCTTTGCGATTTTTATGAGCTTACTATGGCAAACGGCTATCTTAACTCCGGCCTTAAGGATCAGATCGCTTATTTTGACGTATTTTTCCGCAAGGTGCCCGACGGTGGCGGATACGCCATTGCCGCAGGTCTTGAGCAGATAATCGAATACGTAAAGTCCGTTCACTTCAGTGAGGAGGATATTGAATGTCTGCGCCGCAAGAACATCTTTGACGAGGAATTTTTGGCGTACCTGAAGAACTTCCGCTTTACGGGTGATATCTGGGCAGTACCCGAGGGAACCGTAGTTTTCCCCCACGAGCCTATTATGACCGTCCGCGCACCCGCCCCCGAGGCTCAATTTATTGAAACGTTTATCCTTCTTATATTTAATCATCAATGCTTAATGGCAACCAAGGCGTCAAGAATCGTCCGCGCCGCAAACGGCCGCGCCGTTTCTGAATTCGGCTCACGCAGAGCCCACGGTCCCGATGCCGCTATTTACGGCGCAAGAGCCGCGTATATCGGCGGATGTAACTCCACCGCCTGCACCATTGCAGAGCAGATGTTCGGCATCCCTGCGGGAGGTACTATGGCTCACGCCTGGGTACAGATGTTTGACTCCGAGTATGAGGCGTTCAAGACCTATTGCGAGCTTTATCCCAATAACGCAACCCTTCTTGTAGATACCTACAGCGTTCTTGAAAGCGGCTTGCCCAACGCCATTAAGGTATTTAAGGAGGTCCTCTCGCCCGAGCAGATAAAGAAGGCGGCTATCCGACTTGACTCAGGTGATATTACCTACCTTTCAAAGAAATGCCGTAAGCGTCTTGACGAGGCGGGACTTACCGACGTTAAGATCCTTGTTTCCAACTCCCTTGACGAGTACATTATCCGCGATATTATAATGCAGGGCGCGCAGGTTGATGCCTTTGGCGTTGGCGAAAGACTTATAACCTCCAAGAGCGAGCCTGTTTTCGGCTGCGTGTACAAGCTTTGCGCCGTTGAGGATAAGGACGGCAATATTACGCCTAAGATAAAGATCAGCGAAAATGCCGCAAAGATCACCAACCCCGACTTCAAGGACCTTTACCGCTTCTACTCCAAGGATACGGGTAAGGCGGAGGCGGATCTGCTTACTCTCCACGGTGAGGTAATTGACGAAAACGAGGATTACGAGCTTTTCGATCCCAACCACATCTGGAAAAGAAAGACAATGTCCAACTACGTGTTGAAAAAGCTTCTCGTTCCCATCTTTAAAAACGGTGAGTGCGTGTACGAGTCCCCCTCCGTTTCCGATATCCGCGATTACTGTAAGCGCGAGATAGAATCCATGTGGGACGAGGTTCTCCGCTTTGAAAACCCCCACAACTACTACGTTGACCTCTCCCAGGATCTTTGGGATGAGAAAACAATGCTCCTCCGCGGCAGAGGAAAGATCGTTAAGAAATAAGATCAAAGCCATAAAAACAACCACAGGGCGAGGAATTTTCCTCGCCCTGCTTGATTTTTATAAAGTTTTTACACTTTTCAATACTTTTTATACTATAAAAAATACACTTTTCAATATTTTTTAAGGCAAAAATAATACACTTTTCAAAAAAGCAAATATCCACCCGTGATAGCGTGATATTCTTATCGGAGAAATCACCATAACGAAACGTTCCCACAGACCAGTCAAACGGTTTGTGGGAACTTTGCTTTATAGGTATAAGAAACGGTTTAACCGAGCCTTCTCCAGCGGGAGAAGGGGGACCACGAAGTGGTGGATGAGGTGTTATCTCTTGGTTTTAAGGTCGCTATGATCCAAACCAAGATGCTTCAATATATCCTCTGCAACAGCGTTGAAATTGTTTCGTATACTATCGTTGGGATATCGTAAGACAACGATTCCCCAAGATGACATGGCAGCATCTCTTTGTTTGTCTGCCTCTTTGTGTTCAGGTAATAGATGTTGTCTTCCGTCTACCTCAATTACAATCTTCTTTTCCGCTATGTAAAAATCAACGATATAGTTTTCAATATTATGCTGACGTCTGACGTTATATGGCAATCTTTTTAAAAAATCATACCACAGATGCTTTTCTTCGGGTGTCATATTTTTTCGTAGGGTTCGAGCGCTTGATACGAGCTTTTTATTGTAAGGTATCATTTTGACTCCTCATCCACCGCTGGCGCGGTCCCCCTTCTCCCACAGGAGAAGGCTTTTTATATGTTCAACGTTCTCTTGTATCGGTTTTGTCCCATCG
>JAFUOY010000033.1 GCA_017481595.1 Clostridia bacterium
AAACTCTCTGATAAATTGTATCTTATCTCTCTTTAAAGAGCTAAAATCTTCTTAACCAGAGCTTCTGTTTCTGCTCTATTACTTTTGTTTTGAGTTTGTTTTCTCTAAAAGAATTTTCTTAAGAGTTCCGTCTTTGTACATTAGTTCTCTTAACTAATTTTTTCTTTTCATTGTTCAATTTTCAAGGATCTTTTACACTCATTTTCGCTGAGTGCCTTGCTATTATATCAAATACTTTTTGCTTTGTCAAGACCTTTTTTGAAATTTTTTTAATATTTTTTTATTATTTTTAGAATTTTTTACTTCCTTGTAGAAAAACTAATTTAAAAGGAGGATTTTATGGCTACGGTATTTATAAGAACAGCAATTATATACGTTATTTTTTTCCTTTCTGTAAGAATTGTAGGGAAAAGGCAAGTAGGCGAGCTCCAATTATCGGAGCTTATCACTATGCTGATGCTATCGGAATTGGCAGTAAATTCCATACAGGACATATCAATTCCGCTATCCTATTCAATAATTCCCGTAATTTTTCTTCTTTGCGCGGAGATAATAATATCTTATCTATCCATAAAATCTCAATTCCTTAAAAAAATATTTTTCGGAACCCCCTGCATCATCATAAAGGACGGCAAGATAGATCAAAAGCAGCTTGCAAAGTTGAGAATCAGCGTAAACGAGCTACTGAGCGAGCTTCGCCTTAAGGACTACTCTGACGTTGAGGATATTGATTACGCCATTATTGAGCAAAACGGACAGATCTCCGTTTTTCCAAAGCACAAAAAGCTGCCAACAAGCATCGAGGATCTTTACGAAAAGAGAAAGCCTTCTCCTCTTCCCTTTGCCATAATTACGGACGGAAAGGTAAACAAAAATGATCTTTTCCATATAGGCAAGGATGAAAAATGGCTGGAGGGGTATCTGAAAAAGCACAATTTAAGGCTTGATGATATATTTCTGCTGACGTCAAATCGCTGTGGGGATATAAATATAATATATAAGGAAGAAAAATGAAATCATTTGTTATTTCCATAGTCACTCTTTTATTGGTTTTCGGAGTGATAATCTGGAATTTTTTCTACATTAACAATATATATGCGTACATGAGCGAGGTTGTTACAGAGCTGCACCAGGATGAAGAGTCAAAAATCAAGGTAGAGGAGTTGTGGAAACGCTGGAAAAAGAAAAGCGTACTGATCGCCCTATCCGTACCCCACAGAATATCCGATGAGCTGGAAAGAAATCTGACGATTTTAAGATCAAGAGTACAGGAAGGGTCAAAATCCGATTTTTTGGAGGCGAAGGAGCTGCTTCTAAATTCGATAGAAGAAATGAGAATTCACGCCGGGGCTTCATTAGATTCCATTTTTTGATACAGTTTTTACGCGCTTATTTCCCTGTTTTCGATACTCCATTAAACATAATTGGTAATTTCTTCCAATTTTATGCAAAAAACTTTGTTAAATTTGCCGAATTGGAAATTATTGTAATTTATGGAAATATATGGTATAATTAAATCATCAAAAGAAGATTTAAGAAATTAAATATCATAAAAGGAGAAGAAAATGGAAATTAACGCAAAAATTCTTGTAGCTGACGAGAATATTCAAACAAGACACTCAACGAAGGAGGCTCTTGTAAGAAAGGGCTACCGCAACGTGGATGAGGCAGCCAACGGTGAGGACGCCCTTATAAAAATAAGCAGAAATCACCCAGATATTGTAATTGCGGATATATGGCTTTCCAAGCTTGACGGCATCGGACTTATTAAAAACTCAAAGGGAATAAATTTTGGTAACGATCAGGCGCCGTCCTTTATAATCGCGTCTATGGTGACTAATCAGAACGTGTTTATCGAGGCGACCAACGCAGGCGCGTCAATGTGCCTTATGAAGCCCTTTGATTTTTCAAGCTTGTGTGAGCATATTGACACAATTTACCGTTCCCGTGAGAACTCAAGCAACGATAAGAAGCCGAGCCGTGAGGATATTGAAACACAGGTTACAAAGGTGATACACCAGATCGGTGTGCCTGCACATATCAAGGGCTATCAGTACTTAAGAACGGCGATACTTATGACTATTTCCGATAACGATATTATAAATTCCGTTACGAAAATCTTATACCCGTCTGTGGCAAAAAAGTACCAGACCACCACATCCCGTGTGGAAAGAGCTATCCGTCACGCCATTGAGGTAGCTTGGGACAGAGGCGACGTTGATACCCTCAATTCCTACTTTGGCTACACCATCCAGAATAATCGCGGCAAGCCCACAAACTCTGAGTTTATTGCTATGATCGCGGATAATATGCGACTTAAATATAAGCTTTATAACTAAAAAATGCCCTGTTGCAATTTTGCAATAGGGCTTTTACTATATATAATAAATGAAGAAAACAAAAAGAGGATCTTGCGATCCTCTTAATATATGTTTGGCTTAAAATTAAAGCTTAGCAGCGTTAACCTTGATACCAGGGCCCATTGTGGAAGCTACTGTGCAGCTCTTAATGTACTGACCCTTTGCAGCAGCGGGCTTAGCCTTGATGATAGCGCCGAGCAATGTCTCAAAGTTTTCTGTGAGCTTCTCTGTACCGAAGGAAGCCTTACCGATAGGACAGTGGATGATGTTTGTCTTGTCAAGACGGTATTCGATCTTACCAGCCTTTGCCTCAAGAACAGCCTTAGCAGCATCCATAGATACTGTACCAGCCTTGGGGTTAGGCATAAGTCCCTTAGGACCGAGGATCTTACCGAGACGACCGATAACACCCATCATGTCGGGAGTTGCGATAACTACGTCGAACTCGAACCAGTTTTCCTTAGTGATCTTTTCTACGTAATCTTCAGCACCTACGTATTCTGCGCCGGCATCAAGAGCTGCCTTAGCCTTGTCGCCACGAGCAAATACGAGTGTACGTACCTTCTTACCTGTACCGTTGGGAAGTACAACAGCACCTCTAACCTGCTGGTCAGCGTGTCTGGAGTCAACGCCCAAACGAACGTGTACTTCGATTGTTTCGTCAAACTTTGCCTTTGAAGTTTCGCATACGAGCTTCATTGCTTCAGAAGGATCATAGAGCTTTGCTGCCTCGATGAGTTCAGCACTTGCGATATATTTCTTTCCCTTTTTCATCTCAAATAACCTCCTAATCCTTATTCCTCAACAGTGATACCCATGGAACGAGCTGTACCTGCGATCATGCTCATAGCTGCTTCAAGAGAGCCTGCGTTAAGGTCGGGCATCTTTGTTTCAGCAATCTTCTGTACCTGTTCCTTTGTGAGCTTAGCAACCTTTGTCTTGTTAGGTGTTGCAGAAGCTGTTTCAATACCTGCAGCCTTCTTGATAAGAACGGGCGCGGGAGGTGTCTTTGTGATAAATGTGAATGAACGGTCAGCATATACTGTGATTACAACAGGAATGATGTAACCGATATCGTTCTTTGTTCTTTCGTTAAATTCCTTTGTGAAGTTAGGAATGGATACGCCGTACTGACCAAGAGCAGGTCCGATAGGCGGCTGGGGTGTAGCTTTACCTGCAGGGATCTGAAGTTTGATATAACCCTGAATTTTCTTTGCCATGATTAATTCCTCCTATGTGGTACTGTTGAGAGAACCATATTTTCTCTCTCCCACGTATTTGCGACTCTTTAAGCAGGTCGCGTCGCTTATTCTTCTATTTTTTTAATACATTTTGCATTAAGGCTGACAGGCATTTCTCTTCCTATTGAAGATACGATAACCGTAACCTCCTGCATATCATCTGAGATCTCACTGATCTTACCGCTATGTCCTGTAAGAATACCGTCAATGATCTCAACCATATCGCCGATGCTGAATGCATCCGCCTTAACCATTTCCTCTCCGCTGATTGCGCGGGCCTCTTCATCAGAAAGGGGAACGGGCTTTGATCCGGGTCCTACGAAGCCTGTAACACCGCTGATATAACGTACGATGTGCCATACCTCGTCATTCATAATCATCTTTACGAATACGTAACCGGGATAGATTTTTTCTTCAACTACCTTTTCTTTACCCTTAGCATCAACTGTAGTCGTAGTAACCACAGGAACCTTAACATCAAATATAAGATGAGAGAGGTTTCTGTTTTCCACTACTCTTTCAATAGTGCTCTTAACCTTGTTTTCGTGACCGGTGTAGGTATGTACCACATACCATTTCTGACCGGCAGTAAGTTCGTTGAAATCACTCATTTTCGATTACCTCTTAAATTATTGATCCAAGAGCATCGAACAATACACTGAGTCCAGCGTCTACAAGTCCGAGAACCATTGCGATAACTACTACACAGATGAGTACCAAGCCAAAGCTCTTAAATGTAGTCTTAACAGATGCCCAAGTGATCTTTTTGAATTCGCTCTTAAGACCCTTAAGCTTACGTCCGAGTCTCTTAAAAAGACCTGGCTTCTTTTCTTTCTTTACTACTTCGTTCTTTTCAGCCATTGTGATTCTCCTTACTTTGTTTCCTTATGCAAGGTGTGCTTACGACAGAAACGGCAATACTTGTTCATTTCAAGTCTGTCAGGATCATTCTTCTTATTTTTCTTTGTGTCGTAATTACGCTGCTTGCACTCGCTGCATGCCAATGTGATTTTGACTCTCATTTCAGCACCTCCATATTTTATTTGAGGACTTGTCCCCATTCGTTATGCACTTAGCGTGCATTGTGCCTCCCTCGTAGCAAAGGGATTAGCCCGAGATATGCGAAAAAAGCCGCACAAAAAAAGAGCCCTCCGCTTGAGGTGAATGCATTATAACATAATATTATGGTGCTGTCAAGAGCTAAAACGAAAATTTTTAAAAAATATTAAAAATAATTTTTTGCTTGATATTTTGATAGTGTTATGCTATAATATAAATTGGAATTTTATGTGTGCCTACGGAGGATGATCTATGGAAAAATATCTTGAATGCGGTGAAATAACGAGGATACACGGTCTTAACGGAGGCCTTGTCGTAAATCATTTTTGTGATGATTTTGAAACCTTTGCCGAGCTTGAAAGAATTTATATAAAATCTCCGTCGGGCTACGGCGAATATAAGGTAAAAAAGATCTCTCCCTACAAGGTTGGCGCGCTTCTCTATCTTGACGGAGTGACAAATGCTGACGAGGCGATGAAATTCAGAGGTAAGATCCTTTACGCTGACAGGGATGACCTTTACATAGACGAGGATTCTTTCTTTATAGTGGACCTTATCGGCTTACCCGTATACGATTATGAAACAAATGAAAAATACGGTGTTCTTGACGAGGTTGCAAACTACGGCGCCCAGGACGTTTACGTTGTAAAGCGTGACGGAAAGACCGTTGGATACGTTCCTGTAGTGCCCGAATTCGTTAAGGAGATATCCCTTGACAAGGGTATTGCAATTTCACCTATTGAGGGAATGATAGAATGAGATTTGACATACTTACCCTGTTTCCCGAGATGATAAGCTCCGTCCTTAACGAAAGCATAATAGGCAGAGCGCAAAAGGGCGGAATCTTAGAGGTCAACGCCCACAATATAAGAGATTACACAAAAAACAAGCACCGCAAGGTGGACGATACTCCCTACGGAGGGGGTATGGGTATGCTTATGGCTACCCAGCCGATATACGATTGCTATCTTGCGGTAAAGGATATGCTGCCCGAGGGTAAAACGAAGACGGTGTATATGTCGCCAAGAGGCCGCATGTTTAACCAGACGGTGGCAAAGGAGCTGTCGGAGTACGACAATCTTATTATCCTTTGCGGTCATTACGAGGGAGTTGACCAAAGGGTTATAGACGAGATAATCGACGAGGAGCTTTCTATCGGAGATTACGTGCTGACAGGAGGCGAAGTGCCTGCCTGTATCGTGGTGGACGCAGTATCCCGACTTATTGACGGAGTCTTACCCAGCGAGGAATGCTACGAGGATGAAAGCATTTCGTCAGGTCTTTTGGAATACCCTCAGTACACGCGCCCTCCCGTATTTAACGGCAAGGAGGTGCCCGAGATACTTTTGTCGGGACATCACGGAAACATTGCCAAGTGGCGACTTGAAAGATCCCTTGAATTAACTAAGGAAAGACGCCCCGATCTGTATGAAAAATACATGGCGGAGCATCCTCCCGTTGAAAAGAAGAAAAAGAAAAAAGCTCCACCCGTTGTGGATAAAGAATAAGAAATCAGTATTGGATGTGATATTTTGGTAAACAAAAACGAAAGAGTTCCCCAAACGGCGTCAAAGTCAAAATTTGACCGCGCAAGCACGTGGTTCTTCTCCAAGGTAAAAAATTCCTTTTTCGGAAGATTCTTTACGTCTTACGATCAGCGCAATAAAAGCTTCGTCGATAAAACAAAGAATAAAAAGCAATCGAAGCTGAGAAGAAGAAAGAGGTTTGAGACCAAAAGAAAATTGGCAAGAACCTTTGAGCATAGCTTTTTTATAAAGAAATTCCCCCTTCTTGTAAGGCGTTTGCTCTGTACGTCCATGCGTGACTACGGAGTTGCTATGCTGGTTATGGGTATTGTAATGTTCGCTATGTACCCTATACAGGACTTTATAACCTTTTTGACCGTTCCCTTCTCCACGCTTATTATCGGCGCGTCATTCAGCATCTGCGCTTTGCCGCTTTTGTTTTCTTCAAGATCCTTTGCCGCCTGCGTGATAACCTGTAAGCCTCTCAGCACAATACTTTTCGTGTGGCTCGGCATGAAGAAGGATAATTTCCGTTCCGCAGCGGAGCAAAGCGTATGCTCATCATCCGCTACCGCATTTATCGCGGGACTTGTGTTCGGTATTCTGACCCATCTTACATCTCCCTTTACGGTTATAGTAACGGCATTTGTAACGGTGCTTGCATACATCGTGCTTACCACTCCCGAAACGGGTATAGTAATGCTCCTTTTCGTATTGCCCTTCGTATCCGTAAAATATCTTATATTCATCACGATATACATTGACCTTTGCTACATCATAAAGTATCTCATAGGAAAAAGAACCTTTAAGTTTGAGTTCCTTGACATATTCGTAATATCGGTTTTGGCGCTTTTGGCATACGGCTACGGAGTTTCCGCAAATATCGGACAGTCCCATATGACCACGTTTACGAATCTTGCCCTTGTAGTCTGCTATTTTGCGGTGGCAAATCTTATCCGCTCCAAAAATCAGTACAAGCGCTGCGTATTCGCGTTTACTATCTCCGTATCAATGACCTGCGCTATCGGTATTATCCAGTATGTCTTTGGCAGAGCGGGTATTACAACAAACACATTGGAATTCTTTTCCAATATAGAGCAAAGAATAAGCTCCGTATTTAATGACCCCGACGTATTTGCCCTTTACCTGTGTCTGGCAATTCCCTTTATTATGCTGTTTGTAACGACGGCGCAAAGGGCGATGCTTCGCCTCTTTGGAATTTTCGTCCTCGGTCTTTCATTTACCTGTATTCTTATGACTCAGTCCGCTCCCGCTCTTATTACGTCCATTGCAATAATGCTTTTGTTCCTCATTGTTCTCAATAAGAACTACGTATATCTTTTGCTTGGCGTATGCGCAGCGCTTCCGATATTCTACTTCTCCTTGCCTGCAAATATGCTTGAAGCCGTACTTAACTTCGGACGCATATCAATGGCGACGGGTGAGGCGCGCCTTTCACTGTTGAAGCTTACTGCGAAGATATTCTTAAACCGTCCCTACGGAATGGGTATTGGAGAGGCTAATCTTGAATCTATGACAAATCTGCTCGGCGCAGAAAGCGTATCAGACCTCGGATGCCTTTATACTCAGCTCCTTGCCTACTTCGGCATCCTCGGTGTTATTGTTATTGCCGCGTTTGCTATCGTATTCACGTCTCTTGCCATTTCCTTCTGCGTAAAGGCAAAGAATAAATACAGACGTGTAAACGGCGCCGCGGGATATTTGTCCTTCCTTGCTATTCTTATTTCAGGTGTGCTCTGCCATTCCTTAGGCTCAAGCGAGCTTGTGCTGCTTACATTTATGGCAATCGGCTTTACGGTTGCTTATTACAGGATCGAAAGAGATCTTGACGAGCCCGAAAAGATATATTTCGACATTACTACGGCATCGGTTGACATCAACATCCCCGCTGAGCTTACGAAAAATACTACCCCCAGGAGAAAGTACGTAAGAGCTCCCCGCAGAAAAGCGGTAGCGAAGGAGGATAAGGATCCTATTGAGGAGCTTCTCAGCAGTAACGAATTTATCAGAGTAATTGATGAAAAATCGGAGAGATCTGACAATGAGTAACAACAGAATAACGAAAAATAAGAAAAAGGCTCCCTTTAACGCGGTTGACGTTATTATCGCCCTGTTTTTGGTGCTGTACGTTGCATACGTTGTGTACGTGCTTATACTCGGCAACAGCCTGTATAATATCGGCGCCCAAAAGGTGGCTATCGAATATGAAATAGAGATAAAGAGCAACGATATCAGTATTGATAATTATGAAAATATTCAAATCGGCGACGTGGTAAGAAGCCACGACGGAGCCAATATTTTAGGAAAGGTCGTTGCAAAATATTCAAACGCTGACGGAAGCGCAAGCATTGTGATAAAATCCGATGCCTTTCTGAGAAACGGCGTTTACAAAATTGACGGAGTGCGGGTATATAAAAAAGCCGACCTCGAAATTAGATTCCCTGATTACGCGCCAAAGAACGCGGTGAAATGTATCGGTATTAAGGTGGTTTAAATGTTTATAGACAAAGTAAAAATTTACGTAAAAGCGGGTAACGGCGGAAACGGATGCGTTTCCTTCAGACGCGAAAAATACGTTGCAAAGGGAGGCCCCGACGGAGGAGACGGAGGCCACGGCGGAAATATTATTTTCCGTATTGAAAGAGGAGATAACACTCTTCTCTCCTTCAGATACAAAAGAAAATTCGTTGCTGAGCCCGGCGGTGACGGCGCAGGCGCGAAATTCCACGGCAAAAACGGAGAGGACGTTATAATCAAGGTTCCCAACGGAACGATTATCAGAGATGATAAAAGCGGCAAGATACTTAAGGATATGTCCGACTGTGAGGATTGGATCTGCGCCAAGGGCGGCAGAGGCGGTTGGGGCAACAAGCATTTTGCCACCTCTACACGCCAGATACCTATGTTTGCAAAAAGCGGAACAAAGGGCGAGGAATGGGAGCTTTCGTTGGAGCTTAAAATGCTTGCCGACGTTGGACTCGTTGGCTTGCCCAGCGCAGGTAAATCATCTATTCTTGCGGCGGTGAGCGACGCAAGACCGAAAATAGCGGACTATCATTTTACTACTCTTTCCCCCAACCTCGGCGTTGTAAGGATCAGCGAGGGCGCGGGCTTTGTAATGGCGGATATTCCCGGTCTTATTGAGGGCGCATCCGACGGCGCGGGTCTTGGTCACGCATTCCTTCGTCATATTGAAAGATGCCGCTTGCTCCTTCAGGTAGTGGATATTTCCTGTATTGAGGGCAGAGATCCCGTTGACGATATAAAGACCATTGACGAGGAGCTTTCAAAATTCTCTCCCGAGCTTTCCGTCCGTCCGAGAATCATAGTTGCAAACAAGGTTGACTCCTTGGACCGCGATACCGTTGACATTGAAAAATTCGAAAATTACGTTAAGGAATGCGGTTGGGAGCTTATTTACGTTTCCGCCTATACGGGTGAAAACACGGACGAGCTTGTAAGTATGGTTGCAAAAAGACTTGAGGAGCTTCCTCCCCTTACCATTTACGAATCCGACTACGAGCCTGAGGACAAGTTTATCTCGGGTGACGACCACGAGGTTACAATTACCAAGGACTCCAAGGGCAGATATATCGTGGAGGGCGAATGGCTCTTTAACCTTGTAGGACAGGTAAACTTTGAGGACAGAGAGTCCCTTATGTTCTTCCAGAGAGTTCTTTTAAAGAGCGGAACTATCGACAAGCTTCGTGAGGCGGGATGTAAGGACGGCGACACCGTTTCAATGTACGATTTTGAATTTGACTTTGTAGGTTAATATATGAAATTTAATATTGGATGCCACCTTTCCGTATCGGGTGGTTATGAAAAAATGGGAAAGACTGCTCTTTCCATCGGTGCTACAACTTTTCAGTTTTTTACAAGAAATCCCCGAGGGGGTAGCTATAAATACCCTACTGATGAGGATATTGGCGCTCTTAATTCCATACTTGAAGCAAATGATTTTGCGCCTATTATTGCCCACGCGCCCTACACCTTGAATCCCTGCGGAGCTGACGAGAGCCTGCGCGATTATACAAAGGAGGTAATGTCCTCCGATATCTGCCTTCTTGAAAAGGTAAGAAACGCGTATTACAATTTCCACCCCGGCTGTCACGTTTCTCAAGGAGTTGAGACGGGAATACAAAAGACTGCGGACACTATAAATCACATTTCAAAAAACGCAGAAAAAACAATAATTCTTATTGAAACTATGGCGGGCAAGGGCTCTGAGATAGGCAAGACCTTTGAGGAAATAAGAGAAATAATAGACAGATGCCATAAAAAACAGGTGGTAGGAGTTTGCCTTGACACCTGTCACGTTCACGACGGCGGATACGATATAGCCGCTGATCCCGACAAGGTGCTTACGGAGTTTGACAGGGTGATCGGTCTTGACAAGCTTAAGGCAATACATCTAAACGACAGTAAAAATCCCCTCTCCGCCCATAAGGACCGCCACGAAAAGATCGGCGACGGTTGCCTTGGCATTGACGGAATTACGCGCATTATCACACACCCCGTTATCGCTTCTCTTCCCATCTGCTTAGAAACCCCCAACGAGCTTGATGGCTACGCAAGAGAAATCTCGCTTCTTAAAGAAATATTCAACTCTAAATAACGAAAAAAGAGTGCTGAAAAACAGCACTCTTTTTTGTTAAATAATGTAGTCGGTGATGCAATCATACCAATGAACATAGGTTTCTCCATTGATAGTAAGTCTTTCATTATCGGGTAAAAGCTCAGTCCACTCCTTACCGTAACGGTGCTTTGCCCAATCGTTTTTATTAAATCTGCGCCAAAGGATAGTTCTTCCATTTTTGTCAAGGTACTGCTCGATGGCTATTCTGCTATTAAAATGCCCAACGTTCATTACACAGACAGTATCGTATTCCTTGTCGCCTATTGTAACCTTGTATCTTCCCACAACGTCAACGGTTTCCTTATCCACGTTTACTTCGATGTTGTTTTCACAACGCTTAATAGATCCATTTGGCGCAATATTTGTTTCATATCCGCAATTATCCTCGCCAAAGCCCCAATTATTTACAAAAGCATCGCTGTCAAGGAACGTAAATATCTTTCGTACGCCGTTTTCATAATGACTTTCCGCAAGATATCTGCAATGAGTGTCCGTAAGCTGAGCGATAAATCCTCTTTCTATCTTCTTTTTGCTGTTATTATCGTGCTGTATCGCTACAATTTCAACTCCCTCAATACCGTGCACCTCTGCCCTTCCCGTTACTGAAGCCACGGTATATTCAACCTGCTTTCTTGACGGAATATCGTAGCTTGCCCAAGTGATTTTTTCTCCAAGCTTTGGCACGATGCAAAAGCCCATAAGCTCCTCAGACCTTACCTTAAAAATCTCTTCGTTTGTTTTTTCAATTTTATATTCGGGTAAAAATTCAGGTAACTTTTTCATAATATTTCCTCCTTTTGATATAGGTGAGTTAGGATAATGCTTTTTGAATTTTTCCTTGGCATAATGCAAGCGGCTCTTTACCGTACCTACGGGAATGGATAGTTTTTTTGCTATCTCTTCTTGGGATAATTCCTGAAAGTAATATAAATAAATGATCTCTCTTTCCTTTTCTCCAAGAGTATCTATGGTTTCCCTTATATCGCTTTTTTCCACAAGGCCGTATTTTCCTGTAGTAAGGGTGGATTCCGCTAAGGATTCAATGGGGATATAGGAATATTTGTCTTTTTTCCTGTAATAGTCCCTGCATTTATTTATGGCTATTCCAATTAGCCAAGGCTTAAATGACTCTTTATTTTTCAACCCAACAAAATGCTGCGTTGCAACAAGACACACATCCTGCACTACATCCTCCGCATCGTGCCTATTGCTTATTTTGAAATTTACGAATCTTTGAAGCGGAGCAAGATTCTCCGCTAAAAGCCTTTCAAATTCAGTCACATTATCACCTCCTTTGATTTTCTTTGAAATCGATTTCACCTATATAGACGCTTTAAAAATTCAAAAGGTTCAAGCTATTAAAAATTTTACCACATTTTTATTTTTCTATCAAGTCAATATAAAAAATCCTTGCAATTTGTGATTGCAAGGATTTTTATTTTAAAGAAGCGGGGCGAAAATTCGTACGATGGATCTGAAAAAGCGGGCGAAAAGGTTGGTTTTGAGAGTTTCCGTTTCGATTTTTTCGCTTTTTGAGATGGTACCTTCAAGGTCGGCTCTGATACCCTTTATACAGTCACACTTAAAGAGCCATACGCCGTTTTCAAAATGGTGAACAAGGCTTCTGTAATCCAGATTTACAGTGCTTACCATTGCGTATTTATCATCACACAAAACTACCTTTGCGTGGATAAAGCCGGGAGTGTACTCATAGATTTTGACTCCCGCCCGCATAAGCCTTAAGTAAAAGCTTCTCGTCATACTGAAAACCATCTTTTTGTCGGGAATATGGGGAGTAATTATACGCACATCCACTCCGCGGATGGCTGTGTTTTCAATAGCGGTACAAAGCTCGTTATCTATGATAAGATACGGAGTTGTAATATATACGTATTCCGACGAGGTGGAAAGGATATTTATTATTGCGGTCTTACCTACGTTGCGCATATACATTGGTCTTGGTCCGTCACCAAAGGGCACCATATATCCATTACCCTCTCCCACGGTTTCGGGATAAAGGTCGCTTCTTGCGGGTAAATTACCCTTGTAATTGATGCCGAAATCCGTAAGAAACAGCTCCGTAAGTCCCCATACCGCTTCTCCCTCTAAACGAACGCCAACATCCTTCCAATGTCCGAATCTTTCCTTTTCGTTAATATACTCGTCCGCTATATTAACTCCGCCTGTGTAACCGATATTTCCGTCTATTACCATTATTTTTCTGTGGCTTCTGTTATTGAATTCGCTGTCTGCCTGACCCTTAAGGCGTGAAAATGGCGTTGCCAGAATTCCGTATTTCTTAAGTATCTTTGCGTAATTACCGGGTAAGGTCTGCATACATCCTATATCGTCGTAAAGCACCCTTACGTCAACGCCGCATTTTACCTTTTCCTTAAGAATATCAAGTATAGAATCCCAGAATTTACCCTCCTCAATGATAAAAAACTCAAGGAAGATAAATCTTTTTGCCTCATTAAGATCCTTCAGCATACTCTTATGCATATCCTCACCCAAGGGAAAATACTGTGCGTTTGTATTTTCAAACAAATGCGAGTCGGAAATATTACAAAGCATCCTTGCCTGTCCGTATGCCGTAGCGTCCTCATCCTTAAGGGATGAAAAGGCTTTCGTATCTTCCTTATCCGCTCTTGTCAGCTTAAGCTCTTCAAGTCTTTTTATATATTTCTTTTGCAGCTTGCGTGAGTAGAATATAAAATAAAGCATAAATCCCGCCACGGGAAGAATAAGCACGAAAAGAAGCCAGGGTATTTTATAGTCGGGATTATCCTCCGAGGCTATTATTTTAATTATACATCCTATCTCCGTAAGCCAGGCAAGAATATAGAAATAAGGTATAAAATAACAGCACGCAAAAACGATACCGATTATTGCGGCTATTTCAAATACCGTAATAAGCATAGCAAAAATATACCTTGTGGGTATGTAATTTATTTCTCTTTCTATTTCCCTGTTGCCTGCGTTGTATTTATACGTTCTTTTCATTTCTCTAACTCCGAAAAAGAGGCACTTCTGTGCCTCTTTAGTTTATTTGTTCTTTGTGGACTTTGCAAGCTCGATACGCTCGTTAGCTGCTTCAGTTCTCTTCTTTGCTTCTGCTATTTGCGCGTCTCTTTCCTTCTGCATAAGCTCCGCTCTGCCTGAGGGGGACATCTTTGCCTCCTCCCAAGTAGCCTTGGATTCTGCCTTTGCAGCCTCAAAATTTGCCTTATCAACCTCGTGCTGAGATTTTGCGCTTTCCTTCATATCGCTAAAAGCCTTCTTGAAAAAATTCTTTACTCCCATTTTAATTTCTCCTTTATATTCAGTTAATTTATATTATTTGTTGTTAAGAATACTGTCTGATATTTCAAATATCTTTTCAGAGTATTTCTTTTTTCTTTTCTTAAGCATCTTATTGTGCAAATTAACCGTAGAAGATACCATTAAAATACCTACGCATCCTACCGCAATTCCAACACCCATCATATTGCCGATAACCCCCATGGCAAGGCACATACCCGTTCCCATTACAAGGGCGCCTATCGTACCGTATACATAGGAAAAAATCTTTACAGGACGCTTAACCTTTTTGTCAAGCTCCTTAAGTCTGTCTACCTCTGTGATCTTTTTTTCTTCGTACTGCTGGCGAATCATTTCAACCTGCTTTGCTTCGTTTGTCATATCTGTTTCCTCCGTGTTTGTTTTCGTTTTAGCTTACGTTGATATTATACGGCTCTCTTGTTTTTAAATCGCTAAAAATTCGTAAGGGTTTTGAAAAAGAATTGTAAAAGAAATGTAAAAGTGGGGATTTCCTTGAAAAATCCCCACTTTTACATTTAGTGGAAGCGAAATAAGTGTTGACCCAATCCCTTAAATTGTAAAACAATTTCAGGGGACCCTTGGGGAAGGCGTGAATGCGTACACGTCGCGCGCGGAACTTCCTAAAACACAGTCGTCTCGCGTGCCTCGATGCACTCGGCTTCGACACTCCTTGTTTTAGTTACTCACTCATAAAATTAGCACACTGTGCTGATTTTATTTCGTTCACTAAAAACAGACACATAAAAAGAAGAGATTTTGCCCTAAAGCAAAATCTCAACCTTAAATATTCAATATATATCAGCAAATTATAGTTATGCCATCACACGTGTCTGTTTTGTTCTGTGCTTATTGCAGCCCACTTTTACATTTTACTTATTTAACAATTCCTCGGAAAGCCTGAGTATTTCCTCACCGTACTTTTCCTTATTTTTCTTTAAGGTAATTACGTACAGGGGATAAGCGGCTATCATAGGGCAAACCCCGATAACGCATACGACAATGCCGAATACGAAAATATCCCACACAAGCACCATTGAAAGTCCAAGGCCGAAAATAAGCGTGCCCATAATTCCCAAAACCAATGCAAGAATTGTGGAAAAATTCTGCACGAATGAATCAAGCTTTCTTATTCTTTCAAGCTTTATCTGCTTTTCATCCTTTGCTTCGTATTGCTTTCTGATCCTTGCTATCTCCCTTCTTTCTGCCTCTGTGGGGGCGGAATAAGTATATTCAAAGCCTTTATTGTCCATCTTTTTTCTCCGATTTTAATTTTTTTATTGTTTTATTTCCTTTTACTATCATAAATATTGCCATAAAGTAGGCAAAAATACTTACCGCGCTTCCCGTTAAAGTATTGGTAAGGGAGATGTCCATAGTTCCGTCTCCGAAGGAAGCAAGCATTGCGGTCTGCAGGGCGAGAATTGATACTGCGCCGTCCACAAGGTTTATATCTCTTGCCGCCTCAACCGTAAGGTCCGTCTGCTTTTGCGCCTTTACAAAATTATATATTGCCGTACCTATTTTTGTAAAGGTATACGCTGCGTGTACGTATATAAGAAGCCCGGGATATTCGTATCCCATACCCTCAAATATCATTTGCGCAATGGCAAAGGATAGCGCCACGTTAAGCAGAAGCAGGACTATACCGCTGTTTCTGTAGGTTTTTGCTGTTTTATATTCCTTGTTTTCAATATCCTTTTTTACTTTTTTATTTCGATTTATTACTCCTGCCCGAATAAGTGTAAGACAGATATAATAGGCAGAAAGAGCGCCGTACCACACAGAGCCGTAGATTATACCGAAAACTCCGTTAAACAAGCCGTAGGCAATGCTGACCCCCAAGGAAAGAGTAACGCCCACCATAGTGCGAAAGCCAAAGCTTTCTAAAAATTCCCTTGTTACGCGCCATCTTTTAAGTAAATTTACCGTCCTTTCCTTTGCGTGGGGAATAAATATTACCACAAGATACACAGAGTATCCAAAGAAAAGCGCGGAAAAGCCAAAGCATACGTAGGATAATATTTCAAGCGTCTTATTTAGCTCGGGTATAAAAAGGAAAACCATAGAGCCGCCCACCGTTAAAACGGTAAGTAGGGTTGATAATGCGATAATTTTACCCGAGGGCTTTTTTAATTTTTCAAAAAGATTATTCATCAGCGCCCGTTCCCTTTAAGATTATAGTAAAGGTACTTCCCTTTCCTATCTCGCTTTTAACCGAGATCTCACCGCCTAAAATATCAATTACCTTTTTTACAAGGGGGAGTCCGAGTCCGTTTCCCTCTCCCGAATGGGACGTATCGCCCTGATAGAATTTTTCAAAAATGTGCTTTCCCGTTTCTCTTGAAATGCCGCAGCCCGTATCCGTTATCTTTACCTCAACGGAGTCAAGATGCTCCTTAAGGCTTATAAAGATGCTGCCGCCCTTATCAGTAAACTTAATGGCGTTGGAAATAAGATTATTCCACACTATTTCAAGGTATGAGCCCGAGGAATATATAACCACGTCATCAAGGTCGCATTCCAAATTAAGCTCCTTCTTTTCAATAATGCTTTCAAAGCTTAGTACCATGTCGGAAAGCATAGCAGTCAGGTCCACTCTTTCATATTCGGGAGCTATATCCCGGTTTTCAAGCTTATTAAGCTTCAAAATATTGGTTATAAGATCCGTCAATCGCTTTGACGCGTTATTTATGGTGGCTACGTACTTTTGTCTTGTTTCGCTGTCAAGCTCCTCATTTTGCAGCATTGAAGAATAGCTTTGTATAACGGCAAGAGGAGTTTTCAGCTCGTGGGAAACGTTTGAAATAAAATCCGTTCTCAGCATTGCGCTTTTTTCAAGCGCCTCCGCCATTTTATTAAGGTCCTCCATTATAGCGTCGTAGCCGTTGTAATGATTGTACTTTACAGGCAGATCAAGCCTTGCGGAAAAGTCTCCTGCGGTTATCTTTTCCGTTGCGTCAAGTATTTTCTTTACAGGCTTATCTACCATTATTTTACGTCTGAAAAAGTCAATAAGGGTGCATAAGGTGGAAAGAATAAATATAAGCACCAAAACCAAAACGGCAATAAGACCGTTATTCGATGTCCTGTCCTCTATATAGTCAAAGACCAATATTGCCACCTGCATAATAAAGGCAATAAGGAAGAAGAAAAACAGCATACCGCCCACAGATATTGTGCTTCTGCGTCTTTTGTTCTTCATTTCAGCACCGCCTTATATCCAAGACCGTGGACGGTAAGTATCTCAAAGCCGTCGCATACGGAGGTCTTTTCTCTTATCTTAGCCATATATACGTCAACAGTACGGGAGGTTGCCGAGGAGTCAAAATCCCAGAATTCCTCCATTAAGGCAGACCTTGTAAATGTCTTTTTGGGATAGGATAGAAGCTTGAAAAGAATATCAAATTCACGCACGGTAAGGGATATTTCTTCTCCGTCCGCTACTGCTGTACGCTCCTCCGTATTCATTACGAAATTGCCTATCCTTATCTCCTTTTGGGTTTCTACCCTTGCGCGCCTTAATACCGCGTTTATCTTAAGAAGCAAAACGTCCATATCAAAGGGCTTGGTAACGTAATCGTCAATACCGATGGAATAGCCAAACATCTTTGAGGGCTTATCGTCCTTGGCGGTCATAAAGATTATAGGTACGTCCTTATCGAAGCTGCGTATCTCCTTGGCAAGCTCAAAGCCGTCCATTTTCGGCATCATTATATCCGTAAGGATCATATCGAATCTTACTCTTTCGGTTGCCTCAAGGCCCTCCTCACCGTCAAAGCAAGAGGTTATATCGTAGCCCATATTTCTTAAAGATGACGTCACGAATCTGTTCAGATCCTTATCATCCTCACAAACGAGTATTTTTATCATATTTACCTCCTGTAAGAGCTTGATCTCATTACTTCTATTGTATCATATATTTTTCATATTTGCAAAAGGTTTATGTTTTGTTAAGAAATTGTAAATTACCCTTTATTTTTACCGTTTCACATAAAAATCATTTTTAAAAAATGCTTTTTCAAATTATTTTTTTGGTATCATCATAAAAATTTCACAAAGATATTGTAGAATAAAATCGTGGAATAGAGGAATACTCTCCTTTGATAATAAGACGAAAAGAGGTCTTTATATGTCTGATTACATTTTCAATAATTATCCAAACGATAATAAATTTTCAAATAATCAAAAGCCGAACAAGAGCTCGGGAAAAACGGTATTTATCGCATTGTTTTGCGCGGCGTCCATACTCGTGTCGGGATTTTTGGGAATAATGATAGGCGTTGCCTTCGCTCCCGATACAAGTAAGGATACAAACGGCGGTACTGTAAACAGCTACGTTTACGAATCTCCCTCCATTCAGAATACGGGAAGCGTTTTTGAACCCGAGCAGCTGCAAAACGGAGGCTACCTTACAGTTGCGCAGACTGCAGCCTACTCCGCTCCCACGGTTGTGGAGATAAGAACGGAATATATGGCGCAATCCTATTTTCAATACGTTACGGGCGGCGCAGGTAGCGGCGTTATCTCGGGTGAATACAAGGTAAACGGCGCAAAGGCGGGATATTATATCCTTACCAACGCCCACGTTATCCAAAAGGAAAACGGAAATATAGTAGAGGCAAGCGGTATAACCGTCACTACCTCCGACGGCAAGGACTATACCGTAAAAAATATAGTTGGCTATGACACGATGGGTGACGTTGCGGTTCTGATGATAGAAACGGGGGACACATTAAAATGCGCCTCCTTTGGTGACTCCGATACACTTATCGTAGGTCAGGAGGTGGTTGCCATAGGTAACCCCTTAGGTGAGCTTGGCGGTACTGTAACAAACGGTATAGTAAGCGCCCTTGACCGTGAGATAAACGTTGACGGCAATAAAATGAATCTTTTACAGACAAACGCGGCGATAAATCCCGGTAACTCGGGCGGCGGACTTTTCAACCTCCGCGGTGAGCTTGTGGGACTTGTAAACGCAAAATCCTCTGGCAGCGGTATTGAGGGACTTGGCTTTGCCATTCCTTCAAACGACGTAAAAATGATGCTTACCGATATTCTTACCTACGGTTACGTCCGCGGCAGACCCTTTGTCGGTATTAACGTATACCTTGACTCCTATTCAAGGGTAAGAGTTCACTCCTTAGCCCCCGATCACAACGACGGTGTGCTTCAGCAGCACGACATTATCCTTTCCGCTGACGGAATAAATATAAAATCCTCTGCCGATCTTTTATCCGTGGTGCAAAGCCACGAGGTAGGCGAAACCATAGACCTTAAGATAGTAAGAAACGGCAAGGAATCCACGGTTAAAATAACCGTTTTTGAAAAGAAGCCTTCTTGATCTCCTTTCCATATCCGCAAATTGTTGCGGACGCAGAATGCAACACAAAATTTTAGTGTTGCATTTTGTGCATATGGTTGACAATCAGTATGAATTTATGATATTATTTTTTTACGAGGTGATGACAATGTACAGAATTTTAGTAGTTGATGACGAAATAATGATTAGAAGCCTTATACGAAAATACGGAGAGTTCGAGGGACATACCGTAATTGAGGCGGTTGACGGAATGGACGCCATTTCAAAATTCAAGTCCGAGGGCGCTGATATTATAATTATGGATATTATGATGCCCGAGCTTGACGGCTTCTCTGCCTGCCGTGAGATAAGAAAGATATCTGACGTGCCCATAATTATGCTTTCCGCAAGGGGCGAGGAATACGATAAGATAAACGGATTCGAGATAGGTATTGACGATTACGTTGTAAAGCCCTTTTCACCAAAGGAGCTTATGCTTCGTATCGATGCCATAATGAAGAGAGCAAAATCAGGCGGAAGAAACGAAAGCAAAAACGAGATAATTACTCTTGCAGGGGGCGGTATAACCGTTGATTTTACCGCAAGAATCGTTTACAGGGACGGAGAAAGAATAGAAATGTCACCCAAGGAGTACGATCTTTTCTTCTATATGATAAAGAATAAGAATATTGCCCTTACGAGAGATAAGCTTCTTTCCGACGTTTGGGGATACGATTTCTTTGGGGATGACAGAACTCTTGACACACATATAAAAATACTGAGAAAAAGCCTTGGCGCATACAACGACCTTATAGTTACCATAAGAGGCGTTGGCTACCGCTTAGAGGACAAGTATGAAGCAAAATAAAAAATTCGTGCCCAGCATAAGGACAAGAATATTCATATCGATGCTTATTCTTACCTTTGTAATGCTGTTTATTATCTGGCTGACGCAGACGGTATTTCTTGCGGGTATGTACAGATACATAAAGACCAACGATATGGAAAATATCGCGAGCGTGGTGGGCAGTAATCTCGACAAGGAAAACTTTGACCTTCTTCTTGATGACATCTCTGCCAAGCACGAGACCTGTCTTACGGTAATAAACGTATCCAAGGATAACGAAATAGTTTACAACAGCCACGCATTGAATAACTGTATCGTCCATAAAATGACAACGGACGATATAATCCGCCATTGGTATATGGAGGCGGTAAAAAGCGATAATTCATTTGTAAAGATCATATCAGCGGATGAATTCCGTAATTCATATTTCGATTACGGCTCCTTTGACAACGTTTTGCCCGATGATGGTGTATCAAACTGTATAATCTCCGCAAACGTGACTAAAAATGCGGAGGGAGATACCTATTTGTTCGTGCTTAATTCGTCTATTGAGCCTGTTTCCGCAACTATAAGGACCTTAAGAATCCAGCTTATCTCCATTTCCCTCTTGATGGTGGCGGTGGCGGGAATTATGTCCTTCATCCTTTCAAAAAGAATTGCATCCCCCATTGCAAATATGAGCAAGGACGTAAAAAGAATGGCAAAGGGCGACCCCGTTCGCTTTGTTGAGGCGGGCACGGAGGAAACCGTGGAGCTTGCAAGGACCCTTAATTATATGTCCAACGAGCTTGAAAAGGTTGACAAAATGCAAAAGGAGCTTATTGCAAACATATCCCACGATCTACGCACACCCCTTACAATGATTTCGGGATACAGTGAGGTAATGAGGGATATTCCCGGCGAAAATACGCCCGAGAATATGCAGATCATCATTGATGAGACCGCCCGTCTTTCCTCCCTTGTAAACGATCTATTGGATCTGTCCAAATTCCAGACGGGAGTGCAGGTGCTTAACTGTCGGGTTATGAATCTTACAGAGGCGATACGCAAAACTGTAGAACGGTACGAGCATCTTATATCCCACAACGGCTACGATATAAGCTTTGAGTACGATAGGGACGTATACATCTACGCCGACGAAATAAGAATTTTGCAGGTGGTATACAATCTTATCAACAACGCCATAAATTACACGGGTGACGACAAGAGGGTTACGGTACGTCAAAAGGTAAGTGACGGATACGTAAAGATACTTATTATTGACACAGGGTGCGGTATTTCCGAGGATGAGCTTCATCTTATATGGGACAGATACTATAAGGTGGATAAGGTACATTCAAGAGCCAAGGTAGGCACGGGAATCGGTCTTTCCATCGTTAAAAACATTCTTACCATTCACGATTGCCGCTTCGGTGTTTCAAGTGAGATCGATAAGGGTAGTACATTCTGGTTTGAATTTAAAATAATTGATGGAAATGTTAAATAAGAACAGATCAAAACAGACACACCGTATAAGTTAACGGTAATTTATCGATATATATCATAACTATCTAAAGTTGAGATTTTGTCATATGACAAAATCTCTTCTTTTTATGTGTCTGTTTTTAAGAACGACTGCTTCTCCACGGGGTCCCCGTAAAATCCATAAGGATTTTTGGGGAATGGGTCAGCCGTACAAAGTACAGCGACGAGTACGCATTCGTCCTTTCTGTCCATATTTTCCTATTTCCAAAATATTAAAGGCTGTCTTATCAAAGACAGCCTTGTTTTATTAGAATACAGTTTCAACGAGCTTTTTACAGGTGGTGGGAGAGTAGCGCCAGCGGGAGATACTATCCACCTCCTTAGGGTCTACGAAATAGCCGCAGGGCTTTATCTCGGGGGTAAAATCGTAGGAGTCGATAATAACAAGCTTTACCTTCATTTTATCGGGAATTATGCTCTTTATATACACGGCGCAGAATTGACCCTCACACACGCCCTCCCGATATTCCGCAAGTCCCGCAAGATTTGGGGCAAGCTCCACAAAAATGCCGTAATCCTCTACGCTTCTGACTATGCCAGATACCGTCTGCCCCGGGGAAAACATAGATGCATTTTCCTCCCATGTGCCAAAAAGCTCCTTTGTGGAAACGTAAATTCTGTTAGTTTCCTTATCTATGCTCTTTACCACAACGTATATCTCGTCACGCAAGGAAAATCTTTCCGACGGGTTGGCAATTCTTGACACGGACACACAGTCTACCGTAAGCAGGGCGACTGCGCCGCATCCTACGTCAACGAAAGCTCCAAAGGGCTCAAAATGGGTAATTCGGGCGGGAATTATTTTACCCGGAGTAAGGGATGCAATATAGCTTTCTATACACTCCCTCTGGGCCTCCTTTCTTGAAAGAATAGCCGTTTGCTTACCGTTTACGGTCTTAAGCTCCATTACCTTAAAGCACACGGGCTTACCTACCCTTGTTATAATGGCAATATCCTTTGCTCTTTCTCCGTATACGCACTCATCCCTGTATATAATTCCGTCCACTCCCCCAAGGTCAATATGAAGTGTATATGTGTCGCTATCACACAAATTAACCACTCCCTCAAGGATTTTTCCCTCACGTCGGGCATTTTCAAGCCCCTGATATGAGGAAATGTATTCTCTGTTTTCTGCAGTTCCGAGGATCGCGCCCTCGGGCAGATATGTATTATGTTTCATTTTATTTTCCTCCGTCTACATATATGATATTTTGCCGAGAGCCTTTATATGCTCTTGTTTTCGTAATTTTTTTGTGACAAGCTTTCTTATAAGATCAAACACCACCGTCGTTGAGGATATAAGAACGACGCTTACAAGGTCCTCAAAAAGAAGGGGTACAGAACGAAACGCTTTACCGCCGAAATAAATAAACCCGATCTGCACACAGAAAATAAGAAGCATAATAGAAATAAAGGATCTGTTTTTTGATATATTTGCAAAAATATTTATTCTGTCCGTTCTCGATATAAAGCAGACAAAAACGCTCATAAAACAGAACATAGCAAAAAATCCGCTTAATATATACGCCTCGTCGCATTTGTGCAAGATCATACACAGGGTGTCACTTTTTAAAAACCAGATGCACAAAAACAGGATAAAGATACTGTTAAAGGCTATCTTATGAACGGTGTTTTTATCAAGGATATTTTCATCCCTTCTCTTCGGCTTGTTTTTCATATATTCCAGTAAGGGAGGCTCGGCGGCAAAGGCTAAAGCGCCAAGGGTATCCATAATTATGTTTACCCACAGCATTTGAGACACGGTAACGGGATTTTCAACTCCGATAAAGGGTCCTACTAAGGAAATACCCATAGCGCCGAAATTCATAGTAAGCTGAAAAACTATAAATCTGCGTATGGACTGAAATATAGTTCTGCCGTATAGTATTGCTTTACAGATGGAATTAAAATTATTGTCCGCAATAATTATATCTCCCGCCTCCTTGGCTACCTCCGTGCCCGAGCCCATAGCAAAGCCTACGTCAGCAAGCTTTAAGGAGGATGCGTCGTTTATGCCGTCCCCCGTCATTCCCACCACGTAGCCCATATTCTGCGCTATTTTTACAAGTCGGCTTTTATCCGTGGGCAGCGCCCTTGCCACAACGGCAAGCTTTGGCATAATTTCAGCCACGTCTTTGTCGGAAAGCAGATTCAACTCATCCCCCGTGATTACAATATCCCTCTTTGAAAGGGTGGAAATAATGCCGCATTCCCTTGCGATCTCCTTTGCGGTTTCCTTATTATCTCCCGTTATCATAACCACGCCGATTCCCGCCTCGGTAACGGTTTTTACGGCCTTTGGTACTGCTCCTCTTACCTTATCCTTAAGCGCCACGAGACACAAAAAGGTAAGACCTGAAAGCTCCGTATCGTTTCCGTCCTTTATTGCCATTGCAACCACACGGTACGCCATTGACGTAAGGGAGGAAAGGCTAGAGATAAGCTGTTCCCTTGAGGTAATGGGCAGAGTATTACCGTTTACGTCCATAATTTTTGTTGAGGCGGCAATAATTTTTTCGGGCGCGCCCTTAAATAATGTTACGGTTTTTTCATCTTTGTCAATTACGGTGGCGCAGTATTTTTTTGCGCTGTCAAAGGGCAACTTATCAATTACGGTTGCCCCCTCTCTTTTTTTGCCCACGTATTTAAGAATTGCCCTGTCCGTCTGATTTGAGGATACGGTCTTACCGCCTACGCTTTCCATCTCACCGCAGTAGGTAGCGCAAAGGGTAATACAGCTTTTGTATTTTCCATCCTCAATATGCGAAAAGTTATCCTCGCTTTTGCCGTTTGAAAGGCGCATTTCCTTTACCTTTAATACGCCCTCCGTAAGAGTGCCTGTTTTATCCGTAAACAAAAGGTCAATATTGCCCGAGGTTTCTATTCCAACGGGCTTACGGACTATTACGTTGTCCTTAAGCATTTTTTTCATATTTGAGGAAAGCACCACGGTTATCATCATAGGCAGTCCCTCGGGTACGGCTACCACAACTACGGAAATAGCAAGGGTAAGGGCGGAAAGCAGCTTGCTAAAAAGGAATTTTACATCCTTTATTTTTAGCAGAGCCTCGTTTAAATTCATACCCGTGTCCACAAAAAACGCATTGAACAAATATGCAAGACCGATAAGCACGGCGCAAACGTAGCCTATTTTACTTATTGATTTTGCAAGGACGGTAAGGCGCTCCTTAAGCGGACTTGCCCTCGTTTCCGTCGTAAGCTCCCTTGCCGCCTTACCGTAATAAGTATTTTCTCCAACGGAGGTAACACGCGCAAATGCACTTCCCCCGCGGACGAAGGAGCCCTTATAAATTTTCTCTCCCTCTGTGTTTTTTATTATCTCCGCGCTTTCCCCCGTCAGCATAGATTCATCCACGCTTATTTTTCCCGATATTATTTCTCCGTCCGCCTGTATTCTTACGCCCGAATCAAGAAAAAGAATATCCTTTACCACTATTTCCTCGGGGGAAATTTCCGTTTTCTCTCCATTTCTTATTACAGCGCATTTTACACCCTCGCCCTGCTCTCTCAGCTTTTCAAAGGCGTTTTCGCTGCTGTATTCCGAATAGGTGGAAACAAGGGTGGATACCAATACGGAAAAGGCGATCCCGCCCGACTCAAACCAATTTATATTCGGTATCATAAAAGCTATATTTATAAAAAGAGCCACAAGAAGCACTCTTATTATAGGATCGGAAAAGTTAGACAGATAGCACTTAAAAAAGGTCTTTTTCTTTACTTCCCTCAATACGTTTGCCCCATATTTTTCTCTGCTCAGTGCTACCTCCCTGTCGCTGAGCCCCTTTTCAATATCTTGCATATACTTTGTCCTTTCATTTTTATATTACATACTATTCACTAAGAGGTTTTAATATGTATTTCAAAAATGGAAGAAACAAAACAATTAAGGGGTTAGCGAAATGAGTGCAGAAGTGGTGAATGCGTACACGTCGGCGTACTGGCGTACGACAGAGTAGCAGTCGCCACTAAAAAACAGACACAAAAAAAGAAGAGATTTTGCCATAAGACAAAATCTCAACCTTAAAAATATAATATTTATAAGCGAATTAACATTATGCTATAAACCGTGTCTGTTTTTGGTCTGTGCTTATTGCAGCAACCCCGCCATTAAAGTGCGTCTTTGCGGGAAAGATTAGCTCTGCCCTTGTCGTCAATGCCAAGGAACTTAACGAGCATTTCGTCACCAACCTGGCAAACGTCCTCAACCTTAGCAACTCTTTCCTTAGCAAGCTTGGAAATGTGTACCATTCCCTGTCTGCCGGGAGCATACTCAACGAAAGCGCCGATCTCAATGATTCTTACAACCTTTGCGTTGTAGATTGCGCCAACCTCGGGCTCAAATACGATAGCCGCGATCTCAGCTCTTGCAGCGTCAATGGACTGCATGCTGATAGCGGAGATAAAGATTGTACCGTCATCCTGGATATCAACCTTTGCGCCTGTTTCAGCAACGATCTTCTGAATTACCTTACCGCCTGTACCGATAACCTCACGGATCTTTTCGGGCTTGATATTCATTGTGATCATCTTGGGAGCGTAGTCGGAAACCTGTGCTCTGGGAGCGGGGATAGCCTTAAGAATAACCTCGTCAATGATAGCGTCACGTCCCTTATGAGTTACCTCAAGAGCCTCCTTGATGATCTCGGGTGTAAGACCGTCGATCTTAAGGTCCATCTGAATGGATGTGATACCCTTATGTGTACCTGCTACCTTAAAGTCCATATCTCCGTAGAAGTCCTCAAGGCCCTGAATGTCGATCATAGTCATCCACTTTTCACCCTCTGTGATAAGACCGCAGGAGATACCTGCAACGGGAGCTGTGATCGGAACACCTGCGTCCATAAGAGCGAGTGTAGAGCCGCAAACGGAAGCCTGTGAGGTAGAGCCGTTAGAGGAGATTACCTCGGATACGAGTCTGATAGCGTAGGGGAACTGCTCAACAGGGGGAAGAACGGGAACGAGGGATCTTTCAGCAAGAGCGCCGTGACCGATCTCACGTCTGCCGGGAGTACGGGAAGCCTTAGCCTCACCTGTGGAGTAGCCGGGCATATTGTAGTGGTGCATATATCTCTTCTCGGTTTCCTCGTCGATACCGTCAAGCATCTGGCAATCGGAGATGGGACCGAGAGTTGCAAGTGTCATAACCTGTGTCTGTCCACGAGTGAACATACCGCTACCGTGGATCTTCTTGAACATACCAACCTCAGCTGTGAGGGGTCTGATCTCGTCCATACGACGACCGTCAACACGCTTCTTGTCCTCAAGGAGCCAACGGCGAACGATCTTCTTCTGGATCTTATAGATAAGCTCTGCCATAATTGCAGGAAGCTCAGGATACTTTTCCTCAAATGTAGCTACGATATTTTCCATAATGGGCTGCATTCTTGCATCGCGAACTGTCTTGTCATCTGTATCAAGAGCGTACATTACGTCCTTTTCACAGAATGCAAAGATCTCGTCAAACATATCGTGATCAAGCTCGCAGGAGGGGTATGCAAACTTGGGCTTACCGATCTCGCTAACGATACCGTTGATAAATACGATAAGCTTCTTGATCTCCTCGTGAGCCATCATAATAGCGGCGTACATATCCTCGTCGGATACCTCCTTAGCGCCTGCCTCGATCATAACTACCTTCTTTTCGCTTGCAGCAACTGTAAGCTCAAGAGTGCTTTCTCTTCTCTGCTCGGATGTGGGGTTGATAACGATCTTGCCGTCTACCATACCCATAAAGAGACCGCCGATAGGACCGTTCCAAGGAATGTCGGAGATAGAAAGGGCGATGGACGCGCCGATCATAGCCGCAATTTCAGGGGAGCAGTCGTTATCAACAGAAAGAACTGTTAATGAAATATTTACGTCGTTACGAAGATCCTTGGGGAACAAGGGACGGATGGGACGGTCAATAACTCTGGATGTAAGAACCGCCTTTTCAGAGGGCTTACCCTCTCTCTTAAGGTAACCGCCGGGGATTCTGCCAACGGAGTACATTCTTTCCTCAAAATCTACTGAAAGGGGAAGGAAGTCGATACCGTCTCTGGGAGCGGCGGAAGCAGTAGCGCAAGCCAAAATAACTGTTTCGCCGTAACGGATAAGAACGCTGCCGTTTGCAAGGCCTGCCATCTTACCGCTTTCAACAACGAGCTTACGGCCTGCAAGCTCATACTCGTAAACCTTGTAATTGTCAAATACTTTTTCTGTAAACATCTGTGACATTTTGTTTTCCTCCATTTTAAAAATTCTTTATGCGAGAAAACAGCACTTAACCCAAAGCAAAACCGTTTTTGCCCTCGGTTAATGGCTATCTTACCCGCATATACTAACCTTGATTTGTGTGTGAGTGCTTCAAGCAAAACTTTGGCTGTGCAAAAATTTGCACAGCCAAGCGCGTGCGCCAAAGCGCACCTTCGTTTTACTTTCTGAGATCGAGCTTGTCGATAAGAGCACGGTAACGCTCAATATCAACCTTTGCAAGATAAGCGAGAAGGTTTCTTCTCTGACCTACCATTTTAAGAAGACCTCTTCTGGAGTGGTGGTCCTTGTCGTTCTTCTTAAGATGCTCGTTGAGAGCCTTGATACGGTAAGTAAGAAGTGCTACCTGTACTTCGGGAGAACCTGTATCGCCCTCGTGTGTTGCATACATTGCAATGATTTCCTGCTTGTTCATAATTTCACCTCATATAAATTTATTGACCCACATACACAGCAAACGGCAGGTGAAGTAACCGATGGTCTGTATCCGTTAGCCGAGCACACGGTGTCCTTGTGCATTATAACACAAGAGTTCTGTTTTGTAAAGTCCTTTTGTTAAAATTTTTTCACTTTTTTGAATATTTAAATTTCTTTATTACTTTAATAAGACTTATAATACCGTTTATGGTAAGAAAAACGCTTAGTCCCATCGTGGGGATCTTCGGGTCTACGTTATTTGCCAATGACGAGCCAAGGATAGTTGCGGGGACGGATACGGCAATAATGGGGATAAGCTCCTTTACGAAAAGCCTTCTTCTTTTTACGTGGACGAACAATGACGAAATACCACTTATCAAAAAGAACGTAAGGTTAGTTCCCTGAGCTATTAGCTGAGGGTAATTCAAACACAGGGTCAGATATATTACGAAAAATCCCCCTCCGCCAATGCCAAGCCCCACTATAAGAGCGATAAGGAGCGAAACGAGTATATCCATCATAGGACTCTTACCCCCATACTTATTCCCGAATAGATAACAAGGATAGAAAAT
Organism: Clostridia bacterium; assembly: GCA_017481595.1. GTDB lineage: Bacteria > Bacillota > Clostridia > Oscillospirales > CAG-272 > RGIG2000. Next base: position 29,100 of record JAFUOY010000033.1, read on the forward strand.
ATAAGGTTGAGCCATTTCGTATCTATCCTGTCCATAAAGGCGGCGCCAAGAGCTCCTCCCAAGGATATGGGGACGAAAAGGCGGGATATCATTGCCATATCCACGTTTGAGCTTTTTAAGTAGACTGTAAAGGCGGTAAGAGTCATTGGAATAACGGTTACAAGGGTTCTTGCAAAAACGTCCCTCGTGCTTTTCTCTCCTCCACCGTCAAGCATAAAAAGGAGTAAAACCATAAGTATCCCTCCACCCGTACCTACAAAACCGTTTATACATCCCGCAAGGAAGGATAAAACCACCAAATATATGAATTTTTTGACACCCTGTGGCTTATTTTCTGTTTTTTTATCCATAAAATTTTTTTGCTCTTTTCAAGTTTTCCTATTGTTTTTTTCTTTTATTTCTGTTATCATATATTATGATAAATAAATATTGCTTAAATACTCTTTTGGTATTTACCAGTTTATGACTGCCTTTTTACAGGCTGACTATACGACAGATCATAAGGAAAGGAATGCAAAAATGAAAAAATCTCCCGTAACAATCAAAACAAAAAACGAGCCCCCGAAAAAGCGTAGTAAGGCAAGCGCATTTTTTGGATTTATAAATAAGCTGATGCCCTATATTCTTGCCATCGTCTTTGTTATAACCCTGTTTTCAATAGCGGGCATTGCAGGAAATATGGGCATTGTATGGAGCAGATTTTTATACGGTCTTTTCTCCAATTTTGCCTCCTACTTTATAGTTATATTTACCCTCTACCACTCTCTTATGTGGTATCACGATTACAACACAAGAATACTTGCAAGACGCCTTATCTGTACAGGAGTAACTCTTATTTGTATATCCGTTATTCAGCATATTATTATGGCTATGGCAGGTAACGAGGCGGTGCTTACCTACAACATCAAGGAGCTTTTTCTCCTTGGTGAGGAAAAGATGGGCGGCGGCATTTTCGGCGGACTTTTAGGTACTCTTTTAAATAACCTTATGGGCTCTGTTGCATCCGTTATTGTAGTGTTTATGATCCTTATCTTTATGGTGCTTCAGATGGTTAATATTACTCCCGCCACCATAACTGCGGCTATAATGGAAAAAAGACAGATAAGAAAGCAGGAAAAGGCGAAGGAAAAGGAAACGGGACGCAAGATAAAGTCAAAGAGGATCAGCGTTTTTGACGAGGATGACGACGACGATATCTACATAGATGAGCCTAAGAAAAAGAACAACAAAAAGGATATTGAGGAGTTCTTTATCTATCACGGCAAGGAGGAAAATGATGAGCGCAAGAAAAAGTCCTCCGCAAAGAACCGTAAATCTCCCTCTCTCTACGATCAGATACCCGTAAACGAATTTGAGCTTACGTCTCCCTACGATCTTAATAAAAACGAAAAGGGTGAGGTTGACGGTGTCAAGATCTCTCCCGAGACCGAATACATTTCCCCCGACAAGACCTACGCAGAGAAAAAGGACATCCCCACTCAGGATTTCAAGATAGACCAAACCGTAGTTACGGATGAATTTACCGTTCATCACTCCTCTATCTCAGACGGTTTCTCCGATAAGAAGGAGACCAAGTCGGAGGCGTATGTACCTGCGGAAAGCAACAATGCAAGCGCGGATATTTTCACCGACGCGGGCACTTATAATTATGATGATGATATTGAGGACGATCTTGACAACGCCATATTCAGCGAGGAAAGTAAGGTAGCCGACGCAGATAACGACGTGCTTTCTCAGTTCCTTTCCGACGAAGCGTTTGCGCAGATACACGGTCACTCCCGCGACGGTAAGCCCATTGAAGAAAAGCCTGCCGAGCCCGTTGCAGCAGAGCCTGTCGCACCTCCCCCGCCTGTAAAAAAGGTGAAGAAGCAGTACGTATTCCCTCCCATTGATATATTTGAAAAGCGCGCCCAGACTGAGCATTCTCCCGAAAAGCGCGAGGAAATGGAAAGAAACGCAAGAATTATCGTAGACACACTTTGCAGCTTCAACGCAAGAACAAAAATTGTAGATATTCAGAGCGGACCTACGGTAACAAGATACGAGCTTGTACCCGAGCCGGGCGTACGCTTTCGCTCCATTGCAAACCTTGTTGACGATATCGCCCTTAACTTAGCGGCTGACGGTATTCGTATTGAATGCCCCATTCCCGGTAAGAGCGCGGTAGGTATCGAGGTACCTAACAAGATCACAAGCACGGTATACCTTCGCAGCTTGCTTGAGGATAAAAAATTCAAGGAAGCAAAGAGCACGGTAACCTGCGCCGTAGGTAAGAGCATCTCGGGTGAGAACGTATATATTGACGTTGAAAAGCTGCCCCACCTTTTGGTTGCGGGCGCAACTGGTATGGGTAAATCCGTATGCATAAACGCATTACTCGTCAGCCTTCTCTATAAGGCTTCTCCCGATGATCTCCGTCTTATACTTATTGACCCTAAGCGCGTTGAATTTTCAGTATTCAACGGCTTGCCCCACTTACTCGTCCCCGTAGTTTGCGAGGCAAAAAAATCCATCGGTACGCTTCAGTGGGCGGTTGCCGAAATGGAAAGAAGATTTGAGGTCCTTGAAGAAGCAGGCGTACGTAATATAGGCGAATTCAACGACAGAGTTGACAAAAAGAAGATAGATGCGGAGAAATTTGCCCGTATCGTAATCGTAATAGACGAGCTTTACGATCTTAAGATGCAGGTGCCCGAAATTGACGAGCATATTATCCGTCTTACTCAGAAGGCAAGAGCCGCAGGTATCCACGTAATTATCGGTACACAGCGTCCCTCGGTTGACGTTATTACAGGTGTAATCAAGGCTAATATCCCCTCCCGTATTGCATTCCGTGTTCCTGCCCAGGTTGACTCAAGAACTATTCTTGACGAGGTTGGCGCAGAAAAGCTTGTAAGCCGCGGAGATATGCTTCTTAAGCCCGTTGGCTCTCTTAAGCCCATTCGTTTGCAGGGCGCCTTTATCACAGAGGATGATCGTACTGCAGTAGTTGAATTTATTAAGGAGCATTCAAGCGAAAACTACGACGAAGAGGTTATCAGCGAGATCGAAACAAACGCATCCAAGCTTGCTAAAATGGAAAAGAGCGCGGATAATGAATCGGGCGGATTGGACAGTGATCTTGACGATCTTTTCTACAAAGCCCTTGATATTGCCACGGATATGGGTAAGGTGTCCGCCTCCAACCTTCAGATAAGACTTAATATCGGCTTCCAGCGCGCGTCAAGAATTATCAGCCAGATGGCTGAAATGGGTTACGTTGGTGAGGCTAACGGCTCCAAGCCGAGAGAGGTGCTTATCTCCAAGGAGCAATATATGGAATTAAGAATGAGAAACGAAGATTAAGGTGTTATTATGGGAAAATTTATTGCAATTGACGGTCTTGACGGTTCAGGTAAGGGCACGCAGACAGACATCCTCGTTGAAAGATTGAAAAAGGAAAACAAAAAGGTACGCGTTTTGTCCTTCCCTATGTATGAAAACGATTCTTCCCTTTTTGCAAGAATGTACCTTGACGGTAAATTCGGCAAAAATCCCTCTGATACAAATGCATACGCCGCCTCAATGTTCTTTGCTTCGGACAGGTATATAAGCTACAGGACCGATTGGATAAAGGATATTCTTGACCCCGATACCTACGTTATCGCCAACAGATATACCTCCGCAAACGCGGTGCATCAGTTGTCCAAGCTGCCTTACGAGGAGTGGGAAGGCTTTCTTAACTGGCTTTGGGACTTTGAATTTTCAAAGCTTGGCTTACCCGAGCCCGATGCTACCGTATATCTTGAGGTACATCCCGACGTTTCCTTATCGCTTGTCAAGTCAAGAAGTGAGGAAACGGGAAGAAAGATAGACATCCACGAGGGAGACCGCGAATATATGTTCAAATGCTATGATGCGGCGCTCTACTCCAGCAAGGCGCTTAATTGGATACAGATAAGCTGCTGTAAGGATGGCGCCCTCCGTACCCGTGAGGACGTTGCCGCAGAAATTTACGAAAAAATATCAAAAATATAAGGAGGATGGCTTATGGTTTATATGTTTTTGGCAAACGGATTTGAGGAAATTGAAGCGCTTTACACTCTTGATGTTTTAAGACGCGCGGGAATCGAAATAAAGACGGTTGGCGTTTCCTCTGAGGTAGCCACAGGCTCCCATAATATCCCCGTTATATGCGATATTACAAAGGATATGCTCCCATTAACTGACGAGTTTGATATGATAATTCTTCCGGGAGGTATGCCCGGCTCCACAAATCTTGATAATGACCCCGTTGTTAATAAATATATTGAGCTTGCCGTAAACGGCGGTAAGCTTATATGCGCCATCTGCGCCGCTCCCTTTATCCTCGGTAAAAGAGGCATTTTAAAGGGTAAGCGCGCCACCTGCTTCCCCGGATTTGAAAAATATCTTGAGGGCGCGGAGGTTGTTGACGCAGGAGTAGTACGCGACGGAAATATCATAACGGGCAGAGCTATGGGCAGCGCCCACGAATTTGCACTTACCATTCTTGAGGCTCTTAAGGGCAAGAAAGCTGCTGAGGAAATGAAAAAGACCATTATACTTAAGTAAGGAGATGACATCTTGACACCTATGAAAAAAATCAAGGACGAGATAAGGAAGGAATTTTCCGCCAGACGTGATGCTCTCCCCGAGGCTGACCGCATTGAAAAAAGTGAAAAAATATGCTCCATAGCCAAGGAGCTTGTAAGCTTTCGTCACGCGGAGGTAATACTTCTCTACTCCCCTATCAAATCTGAAATAGACGTTCTTCCCATTGCAGAATATGCCTTAAGTAAGGGAAAAGCCATTGCCTTTCCAAGATGTAATACTGAGGACAGGACTATGAAATTCCATTTCGTTACCTCCCTTGATCAGCTTAAGGAGGGTGCTTACGGTATTAAGGAGCCTACTGAGGATGCTCCCGTTTACGATCCCCTGGAGGAAAAAAGAGTTGCCGTATGCTACGTTCCCGGTCTTACCTTTGACGTTTACGGATACAGGCTTGGCTACGGAAAGGGCTACTACGATAAATTTATGCATATCTTTAACGGCTGCTCCATCGGTATTATCCACAGCGACTTTATCGTAAAGAGCTTACCCAAGGGTAAATATGACTGTCACTGTGACGTTTTGCTTACGGAAAAGGGAGCTAAATGCATAAAGGTGGAAAAGTCCGCATCGAGATTTTAACTACATTTATTAAATACATATGATTACAGGGAATTCCGCACGGATTCCCTGTTTTTATTTTCGGGCATAAAACCCACTTATATAATAGGTTGAAGCGAAGAAGGTTTTACGTCAATAAGCCTTCACCTTGAGGGTGAACGAAGGCAAATCAACACGGTGTGTTAATTTGTCGAGTGTGTAACCAAAGCAAGGAGCGTCGAAGCCACGTGTATCGAGGCGCGCGAGGCGACTATGTTTTGGGAAGGGCAAGCCTACTTAGGTGACACCTTCCCCTCAAGGTGAAGGCAAAAAGTACAAGTGTTTACGATTATCAAGAATAATTAAGGATATGCCCGAAAATTTTTATTGAGATTAAGTGAGATAAAATGAGATAAAACGAGAATAATCGAGAACGCACCGCAAATTATCAAAATGGGCAAAAAAATTTTAAAAAAGCTCTTGACAGACCGAGGGGTGCGTGATATAATGGTTGAGCAAATAAAGAAGCGGGTGTTCCCGTACATCTAACTTATTGGAGGAATTTAAAATGTCAACATTTATGGCTAACAACACCATTGAACGTAAATGGTATGTTATTGACGCTGCAAACAAGCCTCTTGGTAAGACAGCAGTTGCTGCTGCTAACATTTTGAGAGGTAAGCACCGTCCCGAATTCACACCTCACGCTGACTGTGGTGAATTCGTAATCATCGTAAACGCTGGTAAGGCTGTACTCACAGGCAAGAAGCTTGAGCAGAAGTACTACCGCCGTCACTCCGGCTACATCGGTGGTCTTAAGGAAGTTCAGTACAAGACTCTTATGGCTACAAAGCCTGAGCTTGCTATGCAGCTCGCAGTTAAGGGTATGCTTCCCCACAACAAGATCGGCGACAAGTCCATCACAAGACTTAAGGTTTACGCAGGTGCAGAGCACAAGCAGCAGGCTCAGCAGCCCGTAGCTTATCCCGCTGAATAATCGAAAGGAGATAATACACAATGTATCAGAGTGCAAAGCCGTATTTCTACGGCACAGGCAGAAGAAAGAAATCCATTGCTCGTGTACGCATTGTTCCCGGTACCGGCAATATCACTGTCAACGGCAAGTCCATTGACGAATATTTTGGTCTTGAAACTCTCAAGCTCATCATCAATCAGCCTTTCGGCGCAACTGCAACTGAAGGTAAGTTCGACATCATCGCTAACGTTAAGGGCGGCGGACTTTCCGGTCAGGCAGGTGCTATCCGTCACGGTCTTTCCAGAGCTCTTCTTCAGGCTGACGAAACCTATCGTCCGGCTCTCAAGAAGGCCGGCTTCCTCACTCGTGACCCGAGAATGAAGGAAAGAAAGAAGTACGGTCTCAAAGCCGCACGTCGTGCAAGCCAGTTCTCAAAGAGATAATCTGTCCCGAATGGGATTTATCGAAAATTACAGCACTCGTTTTTTCGCGGGTGCTGTTCTTTTATATATTCAATATCAATCTTCGGTGAATATGGAACAACCCCGGAACCATTACGGCTTCGGGGATGTTGTTATCTTGCCTATCTATTGCGTTTTCGGTAACTGCCGGAGCTCTCACCGGTGATCTTTTTGAATACTCGGCAAAAGCTTTTTAAATCTGAAAAACCTGCGTTCAAGGCGATTTCTTCAACGGATGCAGTACTGTTTTTGAGGTGCATACAGGCAATTTCGATTCTGTGTCTGTTCAGTACACTGTGAAAGGTTTCGCCGGTGATTTCTTTGAAAATCTTGCAGAAGCTGCTTTTGCTGTATCCGCATTCTGCGCTGACACTTTCTATATCGAGCGGCTCCGAATATCGGTTATATATAATTTCAATCGCCTTCTCGATTTTTACGATGTTGTGATGTTGAAACGGTCCGGCTTGTATCAGCTTTTTATCATAAAGCAATTGAAGAAGTACAGAGCTGATTTTATATAAATTTCCTTTTATAACCAGGTTGTGAAACTCCGGACGCCTTACATACATATCTGCGATTTCTTCAAAAAGATTACGCAGTTGTTTATAAGATTTCTCGGAAGAATTTTTGAGATTTAAAAATACCCTTTTCGATTTCAAATTCACGAAACCGTTGAAATAATCTCCGAGAAGGGCAGGACCTAACTCCACTGTCACACTTGTGGATGGTCTATTGTCAGAGGCTATAATCTCATGGGCAACCGTCGGTGAAATAAGCACAAAATCACCTTCTTTTATATGGTGCTTCTCATTATCAACGATGATACTGTAGAAACCGCGCAGACAGTAACTTAATTCCACTTCGGGATGTCTGTGCAGTTCGAAGCTTTTAACGGTGCAGGCTGATACAAAATATGACTCATTCCCAAGTAATAATTTTTGGTAAATCAATCGAATCGCCTCCTTCTATGAGCATTATAACATACAATAAATTCTTTTGCAATACCTATGAGAATTTTTGCGAAGTTTTAGATAAATATTGCTATTTACACTTGCTTTCAAAAGTGATATACTGAACATATACGGTGAAATAACTTATAAAAACATAAAAAGGAGAACACAGATGGAAAAGTTATATCTCGGAGTTGCAAGAAAGGTTATCACTCCCGAAATAGGCGGTCAGCTTTTCGGTTACAAGCCCGACATTTTTTCGGAGTCGATTGAAGATGATCTCACGGCGACAGCATTTTATTTTAAGCAGGGTGACAAGCAGGCGCTTATGATAAGCGTTACTGTTTGCTCTATCAAAACCGAGCTTGCAGAGTCGATTGCACAGACTATAGAAGAAAAATTCGGCATAAAGAAAGAGAATTGCCTCATCAGTGCGACACATACACATTCCGGCCCTAACACCGCAGGAATGACCGGCTGGGGGGATGTTGACACAAAATACTGCAATGACATTTTTGTTCCGCAGATTTTGGCAGCGGTCGGTGAGGCTGTTTCAAAAACTGAAGCGGTGACAGTCGGTATAGCACACGGTGAAAGCTATGTCGGCATAAACAGACGTCAGCTTCTCGCGGATAACCGTCTTATTTTAGGTCAGAACAAACGCGGCTGTTTTAACCCCTTGATGACTGTGGTTTCATTCAGAAACGATGAGAAAAAGGTTATTGCAAACATGATACATTACGGTGCACACGGTACTGCTGCCGGTATGAATCATGAGATCACACGTGACTGGTCGGGTATAATGACAGATACGCTTGAGGGATTAAGTGGCGGAATCACTGCATTTTTCAACGGTACGGAGGGTGACGTCGGTCCAAGACTTTCGAACGGCGGAACCACAGGTAATATGAAGCTTGTACACGAAACCGGCGGTGTTGCGGCACGCGATGCTGTTAAGATTTATAACACCATATACGATTACCGCGAAGCAGAGCTTATTGTGTCCGCGCAGGATATTAAGATTCCGCTCAAAAAACGAATGACCAAGGAAGAAGCAACGGCACTTTTGGAGATGCACAAGGATGCACGTATCAGCAAATTTGCTTTGATGAAAAAGCATTCCGAGGACGTGCTTAAGTCTTACGAGGATGGTTTTATCGACGAGGAGTTTATGAGCGTTCCGCAGACGGTTATCGGCTTTAATAAGCTTTTGTTTGTGGGATTCCCGTTTGAACTCTTTTCGGAGATCGGTATGCGTATTGATGACGAGGTTAAAGATGCGTGCGTTCTGTCGCTTTCAAATGCGAATGGCAGTGAGGGTTATTTCGTAACCGAGGATGCGATCTGCCGCTCAGGATATGAGGTTGATATGTATCTTCATATTCATCTCCAGCAATACGAAGACAATGCGGATTTCAGTCTCATGACGGAGACGCTTTCTCATATCGAAAAAATAATCGGATAAGCGTTGCATTATTTAACTTAATAAACATTGATTTTTTCCCGAAGCTGTTAAGGTTTCGGGGTTTTTTATTGCCTTTGAATATATAATTAATGAAACTTTTCGGAAAACATTGCCAGAAACAAAAAGCAAATTTCTTATTGCGTCCTTTTGGCATTTTATGATATCATTATAATACAAACACAGCAAGGAGAATGATCATGCTTATCACCGACAAGGAAAAGTTAAAGGAATACAGCTCGGGACACCGTGTCTGGCAGGGAATCCCCGGTATCGCGAGAACAGATAAAGGACGTATTTTTGTTTCATTTTATTCGGGAAGCACAACCGAAACCTACGGTAATTTTGCCGCTGTTATCAAGAGCGACGACGAGACGAATTTCAGTGAGCCTGTGGTCGTTGCAATGAAGGATGGGAAATTCCGCTGTTTTGATCCCGTACTCTGGATAGATCCGCTGAAACGCTTGTGGTTTATCTGGAACGTCATGCCGGGCGAGGAGGTCATGGCATCGATCTGTGACGATCCCGATGCGGATGTACTTTCATGGGGAGCACCTTTTTATATCGGTCGCGGCATTATGATGAATAAACCGCTTGTTTTAACCAGCGGAGAATGGCTTTTCCCGATAGCTGTATGGAAGCTCAAAATTTATGAGGCCTTACGAAGCTGTGCATATGCGCCAGATGAAACTCCCGGTTCTTTTGTTTATAAGACCTCGGATAACGGTAAGAATTTCATAAAGCTCGGTTATGCGGATATACGCGACCGTTCCTTTGATGAACATATGCTCATAGAGCTTGAAACCGGAATAATCGAGATGCTTGTCAGAACCAAGTACGGTATTGCGGCGACATATTCCTACGATCGCGGTAAAAACTGGAGTCGCGGAGAGGACAGTAAGCTTGGCGGTCCGAACTCTCGTTTCTTTATTAAAAAACTCAGATCAGGACGTGTTTTGCTTATAAATCACCATAATTACACGGGACGAAACAATCTCACCGCATTGCTTTCGGAGGACGACGGTAAGACCTTCCCGTATACGCTGCTTCTCGATGAGCGAGAGAACGTTTCTTATCCCGACGCAATGGAGGGCGATGACGGATATATCTATATCGTTTATGACAGAGAGCGTGGCTTTGGAAAATATTCTCTTGAAGAAGCATATGCCTGCGCAAGAGAGGTTCTTATCGCCAAGATCAGCGAGGATGATATTCTGAAGGGCGAGCTTCAAAGTAAGGACAGCTTTTTAAAGCGAGTTGCCTGCAAATTGGGTGAGCTTGGTGAAGGTGTAGCCGATCCTTATATCGGAAGCAAGATTGACGACCAGAGACTTGCGGAGGAGCTCATAGAAGGTGACGTCGGAGGTATTATTGATAAGGTGTTCGAGCGTTATCCGAGAAACTGCATTAATTTAGAAAACGTTGATGCCAAGCAGATGGATAAGCTTATTGACCGCTTTAACGATTCGGGATGTAAGGATGTTCAGCTGCTTGCACAGATTATCGAGCTTGTTCGTTTGTCTCCGATGAAGAATAACGATTTCCCGGTTATCGAGGCTGCTAAAAATTACATAACCGATAACCTTGTCAGAGATTTTTCCATAAACGAAATTGCGGATCATCTTCACGTCAGCGTTTATTATCTTTCACATCTCTTTAAATCGGTGACGGGTACTACCATCCTCGAATACCGCAATGAGCTCCGTTTCACTCAGGCGAAGCTTATGCTTATTCAGACTGATATGGATATTACATATATCGCAGAGCAGACCGGCTTCGGAAGTGCCGCTTATTTCACGTCACTCTTTTCAAAAGCAGAAAAGATCCCGCCCTCGGAATACAGAAAATATCACAGAGGAGTTTATAATGATGAGAAAAAATGTGATTGATGCTGTAAACAAAGAAAAACTTATCGTCATTGTACGCGGAGTTGAGAGGGAAAAGCTTATTCCCCTTGCCGAAGCGATGTATGACGGCGGCATCAGACTCCTTGAAATTACATATAACGCAAAAGTACCCGAAAGCGATAAGGAAACGGCGGAGAATATTAATATGCTTGTCCGTCATTTCGGTGAGCGGATGTATATCGGTGCAGGAACTGTTCTGACCGCGGAGCAGGTTAAGCTTACGGAATCGGCAGGCGGTTCATTTATTATCTCTCCGAACGTAAAGCAGTCTGTAATCGAAAAAACAAGAGAGCTGGGACTTGTTTCAATGCCCGGTGCACTGACTCCGAGTGAGATCGCCTGCGCTTATGACTACGGTGCCGATTTTGTCAAGCTTTTTCCGATAACCGAGCTTGGTGCAGGATATGTCAAGGCTGTAAGAGCACCGCTTTCGCATATTCCGATGCTTGCAGTCGGCGGCGTTGATCTTGGTAATATGAAGGATTATCTCAAGGTTGGAATTTCCGGCTTCGGCATCGGCTCGAACATTATTGATAAGAAAATGCTCGCATCAAACGATTGGGACGGTATTTGCCGTTTGGCAAGCGAGTATGTCCGTGCGGTGCAGGGGTGAAATATGGCTATATATATAACTGTTGACGGCGGTACGACCAATACAAGGCTTTATCTTGTCTGCGATGGTGCCGTTAAGGATTCTCTTAAGCTTTCAAGCGGAAGCAAAAGCGGTATCGATGTGCTCAAGGCGTCACTGCGAGAGGGAATATCGGATATTCTTTCGAGGAACTGTTTTGCCGTCTCTGACGTTTCGTGCGTTATTGCTTCCGGGATGATAACCTCCGAATACGGCTTGTGTCCGATTGATCATGTCACGATGCCGGCCGGTAAGAGAGAGCTGCATGAGACGATGTTCAGAACCCCATTTGAGGAGCTTCCGGATATTCCGTGGTACTTTATCCGCGGTGTTAAATCGGGAAGCAGTGTGCTTGGCGATTTTGATATGATGCGCGGTGAGGAAACCGAGCTTATGGGTATCATCAAAGAGGGGGACACTGACGCACTGTATATTCTTCCGGGTTCACATTCAAAGCATATCAGGATCGATGAAAACGGAAAGATAGTAAGCATTAAAACGATGCTCAGCGGTGAGCTTTTTGCCGCAGTTATGGAGCATACGATCTTAAAGGATGCCGCCGATTTTGATCACAATACGATTTCGGAGGAATATCTTAAGCTCGGATATGAATATGCGGCAGAGCATGGCGTTAATGAAGCTATGTTTAAAACCCGTATTCTTAAAAATATATTCGGTGCAAAAAAGGATGAATGTTACAGCTTTTTAATGGGTGTTGTGCTTTCAAGCGAGGTTACGGCAGTCATAAAGAGTGACGCGAGACGCGTTGTGATCGGCGGACAGAAGCAATTCAGACGTGCGCTTGCCATACTGCTTGGTGACTGCACTGACAAAAATATCATCACGCTCTCAGATAAGGATGTCGACGCTTCAACGGCACTCGGTGCTGTCTCTGTTTACGAATATAAAGCATAAAGGAGAATTTTTATGAAAGGCGTTATAATCAACCAGGACTGCACATCTCCCTTTTCCGATGTGCTGAAAAACGGTCCGTGTACAGTTGAGCAGTTAAGGGCTGTACCCCATCAGTATGAGGGATCACAGGTTACGGATTATATGATCTGCCTTTGCGACGGAGTGGCGTGTTTCCCCTCAAAAACATGGACGAGTACTATTGACAAATACCATCAAAAGATCGAAAACGGACAGCCGGTTGACTATTCAAACGAGAGATTTCCGAAAAGTGCCCATTATGTTTTTGAGGAGCTCGGTCTTGACATTTTCGCAATGCAGATCGAGGAGTTTAAGAAGATCGGTATAAATCCGTGGCTTTCTTTCAGAATGAACGACTGTCATAGCCGTCACCTCGAAAGATTTTGGCTTCATTCGGATTTCTATCATGAGCATCCCGAATTTCAGCGTGTAAAATTCCATCCCGAGTTCATTCAGACAAATACTGACCGTATTTTCGATTATGCTTACAAAGAGGTGCGCGATTATTATCTCGGGCTTATTGACGAGGCACTTGAACGCTATGATCCTTACGGTATTGAGCTTGACTTTATGCGTGAGATCGAGCTTTTCGCAATCGGACGTGAGCATGAGGGAATCGAAATTCTTAACGGATTTATGCACGATGTTTATGCGCTTCTCAAAAAGTACGAGGCAATACGCGGACATGAGCTTAAATTGGCGGTTCGAGTTGCGCCCGATGTACAGATCAATCTCGATTTCGGTCTTGACGTTATAAAATGGGTGCAGGATGGACTTATCGACATGATAACTCTGAGTGCACGTTTTGAGTCGAATGACACCGATATGCCGATAAAGCTGTGGAAGCGTATACTCACCCCATATAATGTGCAGTTGGTTGCCGGTATTGATATGGGAATAAACCCGAATATCGAATGGGGATATAATGTTCTTTATCCGAATATCGAAACCTTTGCGGCTTGTGCGATAAATGCATATTCGCAGGGAGCTGACAAGGTATATTTCTTCAATTATTTTAAAACGGAAGTAACCTCGCTTCTTGCAAAAGATACTCCCTTTTCAACCGATCCGACGGCACATTATGGTGCGCCCGGAATACACATGACGGTTCATCATAAATTCGGTGATCCCGATGAGATCATGAAGCTGAACCGCCGTCACATCATTTCAATAAAAGACCGTTTGCCGCAGTGGAAGCGAAGTGCAAATTTCCCGGTTGAAAATCGTGCGGCTTATCAAGTTCCGTATACTTTCAACAGAAACGGAAGCTTCAAAATAACGGTTGGAGAGATCCCTGAGGGGGCTGAATTAACGCTTCGATTTGCCGTTGAGGACGGAGATGCCGTGAGACGTGACACGCCGCGTGTGTTTGTTAATTCCGAGCCTTGCGAGTTTATCGGAATTGAGAAGGATGAGCGGTGGAGCAGAAGCGAAAATACGCTTTCGTATCGTATACCAAAGACCGGCTTCGGGTTCGATATTTGCCCCTATATTATAGTAAATAGCCTTACAAAAGTTACATACATGGATGTACTTATTAAGGTGAAATAAAAAATTTTTAAGGAGGATATACACATGAAAAAGCGCTTTTTACCCCTATTTTTGGCAGCTTGTCTCGCAGTATCGAGTCTGCAGACAATCGCATTTGCAGATTCGGCAGATGTGAATGGCACACCCTTGACTCTTTCAGAAAATGACGTGGATTGGGCAGGTACTAACGGTACTCCTGTCACTGTCGGAAGCGACTGCGAGTGCATCAGCTTTGAGCAGGCTGAGGGCTATAAGTATCAGTTCAGCTACAAGGCAGGAAGCACTCTTGCGGCAGGCGACTATAAGCTTTCCGTTACCGCTCGTTTCGATCCCGCTGCATATGCAGAAAACGATTACGGAAGCTACATCGACGGCACAAAGGCATCGAACACAAGAGGCTGTCTTGTTGATAACGGTCTTGTTGTCGGCGTAAATGCAGGTACACACGGCACCACTAACAACATTCTTACTGCAGGTGCAGACACAAGTGTTCTCACTGTTACTGCATTCAACAAGGATGGTGCGGCATCAGATAACTCCTATGCACTCGGAATCGATGACGAATGGCATACATTTGAAATTGATTTTACACTTAAAGCAGATCAGTCGCTTGAGCATTTCGGTGCAATCGTATTCTTCTATAACATCAGAAGCGACTTTACAATTCCCGTTCAGGTTAAGGATCTCTCGCTCGTAAACAGCACAACAGAAGAAACCTACTCGCAGGGAATGGATGCAAAGTACTGGACCTACAGAAAGGGCAACGGTTACGATTATGATGTAACTATCGCCGAAGAAACTCCGTATTTTACAACTCTTGCAACCGGTGCGGATACGATTATGTATGTTGGTGACGATACAGCTGAATATGCGGCAGGTATCTATACACTGAATACAAATGTACGTGGAGCAGCAGGCACTGTGATCACTGCAGGTGTGAACGGCGTGACTGCTTCGTACACGCTCACGACTGATACATGGGAAGCTGCTACGTTTGAACTCGACACAACCTCTGCTTTCACAATGAGCGATATCACAATCGGCTTTGGGGCTGACATCGATTTCACTGAGATTGAGCTTGTTAACACTTACATATACCCTGTATGTAAGGACTTCGCAGGTACAAACGGTGAGGCGATCACAGCAATTGGTGATGACAAGTGTGTAAGCTTTGAGCAGGCTGAGGGCTATAAGTATCAGTTCAGCTACAAGGCAGGAAGCACTCTTGCGGCAGGCGACTATAAGCTCACAGTTACCGCTCGCTTTGATCCCGATGCTTACGCAGAAAATGATTACGGAAGCTACATCGATGGCACAAAGGCATCGAATACAAGAGGCTGTCTTGTTGATAACGGTCTTGTTGTCGGTGTAAATGCAGGCACACACGGCACCACTAACAATATTCTTACCGCAAGCGCAGACACAAGTGTTCTCACCGTTACTGCATTCAACAAAGACGGTGTAGCATCAGATAACTCCTATGCGCTCGGAATCGACGACGAATGGCATACCTTTGAAATCGACTTTACTCTTAAAGCAGATCAATCACTTGAGCATTACGGTGCAATCGTGTTCTTCTATAACATCAGAAGCGACTTTACAATTCCGGTTCAGGTCAAGGATCTTTCGCTTGTAAACAGCACAACAGAAGAAATCTATTCGCAGGGAATGGACGCGAAGTACTGGACCTACAGAAAGGGCAACGGTTACGATTATGATGTAACTATCGCTGAAGAAATTCCGTACTTCACAACAACAAACAGCGGCGCAGAAGCTATTACCTATATCGGCGATGATACAACCGAATACGGCGCAGGCGGTTACACAGTAAATGCAACTGTACGCGGCGAAATCGGTACTGTTATCACTGCAGGTGTGAATGGCGTTACTGCTTCGTACACTATCGAAACCGACACTTGGGAAACTGCGGTGTTCACTTTTGACACCAAGAAAGCTTTCACAATGAGTGATATCACAATCGGCTTTAACGCTGACATTGATTTCACTGAAATTGAG
>JAFUOY010000034.1 GCA_017481595.1 Clostridia bacterium
AAATCATTATATACAAGGTCGGTAAGACCACTCTGGCTTATAATAACGGGGATATGAACGCTTTCGTTCTTTGTGCCGGGCTTAACGATAATATCAATGCCCTGCTTGTCCTCTTTTGTAACTATATCAATGTTTGCTGTTGTATTTCTGCCACCTAATGCACCGTTTGAGCGAATGTTATACGCACCCTCGGGTGTGCCGTGAAGGTCAGCAATCTTTTCAAGTAAATCCTTCTGTATTTTATCCATAATGTCACCTCTTAACCGAATGCCTTACAGGAGCTTTCTGCAGCGCCTCTGCCAAGAAGCTCAGGAAGGATATCGTTTTTAGGACCGTACTGCTTAACCTTACCGCCTGCAACTACTACAATCTTATCGGCAATGTTAAGTATTCTCTCCTGATGGGAAATGATAATAATAGAGCCTGCTGTCTTATCGTACATCTTTTCAAATACACGGATAAGGTTGTTGAAGCTCCAGAGGTCAATGCCTGCCTCAGGCTCATCAAACACAGAAAGCTTAGTTCCTCTTGCCATAATCATAGCAATTTCAATTCTCTTAAGCTCACCGCCTGAGAGTGATGCGTTTACCTCTCTGTCAATGTAGTCACGTGCGCAAAGGCCTACCTCGGAAAGATATGTGCAGGCATCGGACACGTTGATTTTCTTACCTGCCGCAAGGGTGATAAGGTCCTTAACTGTAAGTCCCTTAAATCTTACAGGCTGCTGAAATGCGAAGCTGATACCCATCTTCGCCCTGTCGGTAATAGACATATTTGTAATATCCACACCGTCGAAAAGTATTTTTCCTGATGTGGGCTGATATATACCTGCAATAATCTTGGCAAGGGTTGACTTACCACCACCGTTAGGACCTGTGATGGCAACGAAGCGATCGTCAATCTTAAGGCTCACATCCTTTAATATTTCTTTCTTTTCATTTTCTGTATCTACTTCAAATGAAACATTTATAAGCTCAAGCATAATTTCTCCTTATACTTAGATATATTTATTAAATGAACACTTTTTTTCGTTCATCATAGTATTGTACCATATATTTTGTCGTATGTGAAGAGGTTTTTTTCATTAAAAAGAAAAAATCTCCACAAAAAGTGGAGAATTTTTTCATAAAGTAATTACTTTGCGTAAACGCTTACTCTCTTCTTATCCTTTGTTGCGTGCTCAAACTTTACAACACCGTCAACCAAAGCAAAGAGTGTATCGTCAGATCCGATACCTACGTTTGTACCGGGATGAATCTTTGTTCCTCTCTGTCTTACAATGATGTTACCTGCAAGAACAGATGCGCCGTCAGCCTTCTTTACACCAAGTCTCTTGGATTCGCTGTCACGGCCGTTCTTTGTAGAACCAACACCTTTTTTGTGTGCGAAGAACTGTAAACCAAGTCTTAACATTATATGTTCCTCCGTCTTAATTTTTACGTTTTTTGTTACCGTCAAATTTCTTTTCAATTACTTCAACATCAAGATAATCGTAGTATTCTTCTACAAGATCTACAAGCTGATAGTAATATGCCATGATAAGTCCTGAGATAGCGTATCTCTTTCTCTCATCACTCTCGTACTCCGGCAACGCACTGCACGAGATAACACGCACATTTGTGGTTTCTTCGTCAATATCATAATCCACGTCTGAAGCATACGCAACCTCAATTGCATTGATGACAAGCATCGTCATTGCGGAAATGGCAGAGCAAACGATATCGTTACCGCTTGATGCAAAGCCGGAATGTCCCTGCTCCTCAAAGCCCCAATATGTGTCACCTGATTTGAAAAATACGACCTTTGTCATAATTTCTCCGAATTAACCCTCGATCTTCTCGATCTGTACCTTTGTATAAGGCTGTCTGTGACCGATCTTCTTCTTCTCGTTCTTCTTAGCCTTATATTTCATAACGTAAATTTTCTTGCCCTTACCGTTACGAACAACCTTTGCTGTTACGGAAGCACCGGAAACATAGGGAGCACCTGCTACGAAGCCGTTGTCATTGGATACTGCGAGTACCTTGTCAAACTTAACCTCATCGCCTTCTGCTACACCAAGCTTTTCAACGAAGATAACGTCGCCCTCGTTTACTTTGTACTGCTTTCCGCCTGTTAAAATGATTGCAAACACGAAAAGCACCTCTCTTTCAACATAAACTCGCTAAGCCGGGTAGCATACGCTTTTCAGACCTCGGCATTATGCGGCGTAAAGATTTTAGCACAAAAGAATCCTATTGTCAATACCTTTTTTAAAATTGTTGAAATTTCTTATATATAAATGAAGAAACTTAATCATTTCTCCTTGATCCTGCGGATGCAACTATCAAAACAAAGCGCAAAAGCTGAGCAAGAGTTACCGCAAGAGCCGCAACATAGGTCATAGCGGCGGCGGAAAGCACCTTTTTTGCATCCTTAAGCTCGCCCTTTACCAGAATACCCTCGTCATCAAGAGCCCTTAATGCGCGGCGGCTGGCGTTAAACTCCGTAGGGAGTGTAATAAGCTGAAACAATGCTACAAGGGCGAAGCAAGCAACGCCAAAATATGCAACGTAAGCAAACACCTCGGAAACGGCGGACAAAAGAACGCCGATAAAAATAAGAGGAACAGATAAGCGAGAGCCTATGTTGGTGACGGGAACGATAGCGTTTCTTACCTTTAAGGGCACGTAGTTTTTTGCGTATTGTATTGCGTGTCCTGCCTCGTGAGCGGCAACACCGATAGCCGCCGCAGAGGTATTTCCGTAGGTGGCGTCGGACAGTCTGATAACCTTTGCCTGTGGGTCAAAATGGTCGTTAAGGTGTCCCTGTACGTATTCAATACGCACGTCGTATATACCGTTTGCAAAAAGTATTCTTCTTGCTGCCTCCGCACCCGTAAGTCCTCTTTTGGTCGGAATAGCGCCGTATCTTTTATAGGTTAAATTTACCTTTGCGCTTGCAAAA
Organism: Clostridia bacterium; assembly: GCA_017481595.1. Taxonomy (GTDB): domain Bacteria; phylum Bacillota; class Clostridia; order Oscillospirales; family CAG-272; genus RGIG2000. Next base: position 2,947 of record JAFUOY010000034.1, read on the forward strand.
GCGGCAAGCAATACGAAAGGAAGCACAAGAATAATGTAGGTCCAGTCAATATAAAACATATTTATCACTCCTTTTCATAAATTTTATCACTATTATGTGTATTTTTCAAGTTTAATAACTGTTTTTACTATGAAAATATTGAAAATTACCGCAATTTATGATATAATAATATGAATTTTCATACAGGGAGAGTTTTATGGGAGTTATTGAGCTTTTTATTCTGGCTGTCGGGCTTGCAATGGATGCCTTTGCAGTTTCTATTTGTAAGGGTCTTGCAATGAAAAAAACAGGAATCAAGGAATGTCTTATCGTTGGCATCTGGTTTGGCGGATTTCAGGCGCTGATGCCCCTTATCGGATATTTTCTTGGAGATGCCTTTGAGGACTATATAACCAAATTCGACCATTGGATCGCATTTGTGCTTCTCTGTCTTATCGGCGGCTTGATGCTCAAGGATGCATTAAGTCACGAGGAGGAGGAAACGGACGGCTCCCTCTCCTTCAAAACCATGTTAATTATGGCAATAGCCACAAGCATTGATGCCCTTGCCGTCGGTATATCCTTTGGTATTTTGCCCGACGTAAATATTGTAGCGGCAATAAGCCTTATCGGTATAGTAACTCTTGTTCTTTGTATGCTTGGCGTAAAATTAGGCAATATTTTCGGCTCAAGATACAAATCCAAGGCGGAGCTTGCAGGCGGAATAATACTTATCCTTATAGGAACAAAGATCCTGCTTGAGCATCTTGGAGTTATAAATTTTTAAAGCATCTGTATTAAAACAAAGAGGACGGATTTCACTCCGTCCTCTTTTATTCTTAATCTTTATTCTGCATTTTCACCTGTATACTTACCGTCTTTCCAAGAAAGAGGGGCAACAGATTTATTTTCTGTATCAAGCTCCAATATAGCGGTACAGTTTATCACCTTGCCGTCCTTTAGCGTTATTTCACAACAAACGTATCTTTCCGTCTTATCCGCAGAATCAATGCTTTCGCCTACTTTTTTAACGCTGTCAACCTTTCCGTATTTTTCAACAAAGTCGGGATTCCTTTTAAAGATATACTCTGCACACTGCAAGTCAGCATCCTTTGGCGTACAGCTTATCAAAGAAAGCGCAGAGCTACACATAATCACAATAAGCACGCAGCATATTATTTTTTTAAATGTGTTTTTCACCTTATCATTCTCCTTTCACAGTATTGAAATCATTCTATGGTTTTCGGCTTGATAAAATTATATATTTCCAGGGTGTGTGATGCATCAACGCTGTTGAAAACGAAATATTTGCCGTTTTTTAATTTTACGATAATATTTGAATCCACGTTTTTGTTTGACGCGCATTGATATTTGCCGAGCAGCTCATTTTCATAGTCCCCTCTTGTGGTTCTTATAAAATTGATGCCCGACGTTCTTTCACCGTACTCAAATTCACCCGTGTATATATTTACGGTTTCTATTTCCGAAAATGAAATTTCCTTTGAGTACCAGAAGCCCGATATTTTCACCCTTGTATCAGATACGGCGGCGCTTGTTTTCATAGTAAGCACAAACAAAAGCACGACTATTATTGTAAGAACAAGGGCTAAAAATGCGAATAATTTCTTATTTTTGATTTTCATATCAGATAATTTCCATATCAAATGCAAACTTGATATTTTTCTCTGAGAGACGGAACTCGGGAACGAGGTCGGGTCCGCAGGAGGCAGAGCCAACACCCGAAACCTTATAGTCAACTCTTACGTGGGTAGCATAGGACTCACCAATTTCGTCAGTATGCTCCGCCTTGGAAAGCTGATCTATTGAGTATTCGGAAACGTTAAGCTCAAATACGTTATCAGTAGTAAATCTGATCTTATCATCTACAGTTGCGAAGCGAACGTCCTTGTGGTTACCGTGCTCCTGGGGTCTTACGTAATGAACGTATTCATCCCTTGCGGTGCTGTTGAAATAGTCATAGCGGGCGTGGTGGCACATATCGCAGTAGTTTTCGTCAGGACCCATTCCGTAATAGCTAAAGGATGCGTTCTTTTTAGCAAATGCGAACTCAAAGCCGAGGCGAGGAAGCCATACTGTATCCTTTCTTATATCTCCGTTAAGAGCAAAGGCTACTCTGCCGTCTGCGAAGAAGGAAAGCTTAAGCTTATAGTTAAAGAAGGGATATCTTGAAACTCCGCATACGGAGCAATCTGCCGTTACGGAATTGCCGCTTACCTTAACGTTTTTAACGTTTGTAAAGGTGATATTGAAGTTTTCGCCCTCCCAGATGGTTACATTCATCCAGCGGTTTTTCATTCTTGAGTCGTTATCTGTAAGAGCTCTGAATGCGCCAAGCTTGATGGGGCTGTAAAGAAGCTCCTCGCCATTTACCTTCATGCTGTCAAGGTTAGCGTACTGCTTATTGTATCTATACTCAAAGCCTTCTCCCTTGGCGTATACGTATATGCCATTTTCCTCAAGCATTACAGGGGTGTTGCACTTCTCCTTCTTTATAATCCTTGCATTGATCTTCTGTGAAAGTGTAGCGATCTCAGATCCGTCGGGAGCTACAAGGGTTACGTCAATGCTTGCACCGTCATAGCATTTATCAGGATTGGAGTCTGTAACGACGGTTACGCTCTTTTTAGGCTTGATATCAAGTGCCAAGGACTTATCCTCAACTGTAATACCGTCCACCTTTATCTTATAAATGATCTTATGGTCTGCAAATGAGGTAAAGTCGTAAAGGTTGGTTATCTTAAGCTTGCCGTTTTTAAAGGTAAAGCGGAAGGGCGCGTAGGCTGCCTTTGCTTCCAGAGAGCCTGCCTTGAATTCTCTGTTGGCGAAAACAAGACCGTCGCAGCAGAAGTTATTATCGTGGGTAAGCTCTGTTTCCCAGTCACCGCCGTACTTCTGTACGCCGTCAACCACTACCGTATGGTCACACCATTCCCAAATACATCCGCCCGTGTACTGAGGATACTTATACACAAGATCCATATACTGCCATACGTCTCCGGGGCCGTTACCCATCGCGTGTGAAAACTCACAAAGGTAGAAGGGCTTCTTTATTTTCTGCTCCTTAAGCTGATTTTCAAGCTCAGTAAGATTGGGATACATACGGGAATATACATCGGGATCGTCAAGGTTGCGTTCACCCCAGTTAGCGCACTCTGCGTGAACGAGGCGTGACTTATCATTCTCGTGGAGATAATCTATCATTGCCTTACCGTTTGGACCGTATCCGCACTCGTTACCGATGGACCACATAATAATGCTTGTGTGGTTTCTGTCTCTTAAGTACGCTCTCTCCATACGGTTAACGTGCTCATTCTTCCACTCGGGCTTGGTCATTGGCCATGCGCCGCTTTCCATATCATAATTGTAGTCAACACCGGGGAGACGGCGGAGGAAGCCGTGGGTCTCGTTATCCGTTTCAAGAACTACGTAAAGTCCAAGCTCGTCACAGTATTCAAGGAATACGGGAGAGGGAGGATAGTGAGACGTTCTTACACAGTTTATGTTAAGCTCCTTCATAAGAACGAGGTCGCGGTATATTTCCTCATTAGTCATACACCAGCCACGTGTAGGAGTAGAGTCGTGATGGTTAACGCCCTTAATTGTAATGGGAGTACCGTTTACAAGTATTTCAAGCTTATCTGAAACGCTGATAGTACGTAAGCCAACCTTATGAGTGATGACCTCTCCTGCGCATTCAAGCTTTACAGTATAAAGGTAAGGGGATTCAGCCGTCCAGAGCTTAGGGGACTTAACGTCAAAGCAAACCTCCTTGCCCTTTTCCTTACCGATAACAATATCGCCGTCATAAAGAGTAACAGTAGCGGATCTATCAGCCTTGACTATGATCTTTTTGTTGTTTTCCGTTGTGATATCAAAATCCTTGATATGTCCCTTGGGACGGGAAAGAATATATACGTCACGGAAGATTCCGTTAAAGCGGAAGCAGTCCTGGTCCTCGAGATAGCTGCCTGCGCACCACTTATATACGTTTACTCTTACGGTATTTTCACCCTGGCAAACGTACTTGGTGATGTTGAATTCGCTCTGAAGATGTGTGCCCTGTGTAAAGCCCACGTATTTTCCGTTTATGTAAAGAACACCACAGGTTGCAATTCCTTCAAATACGATATATGTATCCTTACTTACGTCAGAAACGTTAAAGGTTCTTTCATACATACCCATAGGATTGATATTGGGAACGTAGGGATCGTCACAACCGAAGGGGTAGTTGATATTCGTGTAGTTGGGATTTTCATATCCGAGTATCTGCCAGCAGGAGGGAACCTCTATCTTATCCCATTTTTCGGGCTCTGTTGCGATATCGGAATTGGGAAAATAAGCAAAGCTCCATTCACCGTTTAAAAGGGTATATTCTGCCTTACCCTCGGGAATATAATACGCTCTTTGCTTTTCTCTGTTTTCATAGGTTTTCTGCGGATTTTCGTAAAATCTCATAACATACCTCGCACAAATTGGATTTTATAGCTTTATTCTATCATAAGGCAAGATTTTTGTCAATAAATTGTTTACTTTTGGATATTGATATGATACAATAATGTACAAATAAGCTTGGAGGTGGACATTTATGGTTAAAACTGTTTTTATAACGGGAGGAAGCCGTGGAATCGGCGCTGAATGTGTAAGAATTTTTTCAAAAAACGGATACAGGGTGGCATTTTCTTATCTTAATTCAGAAAAAGATGCCTTATCTCTTGCCCGTGAGTGCGGCGCCCTTGCCATAAGATCCGACGTATCCGTAAGCGAGGATATTACAAGCGCGATTAAAAAAGCGACCGCTGAGCTTGGAAAAATTGACGTGCTGATCAACAACGCGGGCATCAGTCAATCCGCATTGTTTACGGATATAACCGACGAAATGTGGCAAAAAATGATAAATACCAATCTGTCGGGAGCATTTTACGCTACCCGCGCGGTTTTACCCCAGATGATTTCAAGAAAAAGCGGAGTTATCCTTAACGTTTCCTCAATGTGGGGACAGGTTGGCGCCTCCTGTGAGGTGCATTATTCCGCCGCAAAGGCGGGTCTTATCGGTATGACAAAGGCTCTTGCAAAGGAGGTTGGACCGTCGGGAATAAGAGTAAACTGCGTTTCCCCCGGGGTAATCGACACGGATATGAACAAAAGCCTTACAAACGAGGACCTTGATGCATTAAAATCAGACACCCCCCTCGGCAAAATCGGTACGACCAAGGATATTGCGGAGCTTCTTCTCTTCCTGGCAGATGATAAAGCATCATTTATCACGGGGCAGGATATAGGTATAAACGGTGGATTAGTAATATAAAAAAATGCTTTCGCTTGATTGCGAAAGCATTTTTGTTTACTTATTTATTAAGCTTAGCGTCGATGGTTTTGAATGCATCGGAGAGGAACTTATTATCCATTTCCTCGATCTTACCGCTGTCGCAAAGGGATGCAAGGCTTGCGTCCATAGGGAGTCTGCCGAGGATGTCAAAGCCGTAGCGCTCTGCGATCTCGTCGATCTTACCGTTACCGAAAATACGGATCTCCTTGCCGCAGTCGGGACATACGACGTAGCTCATATTCTCAACAAGGCCAAGGACGGGAATATTCATCATATTCGCCATTTTAACCGCCTTTTCAACGATCATGGAAACGAGGTCCTGAGGAGTTGTAACTATTACGATACCGTCGATGGGGAGTGACTGGAATACAGTAAGGGGAACATCGCCTGTTCCTGGAGGCATATCAACGTACATATAATCTACGTTTTCCCAAATTGCGTCGGTCCAGAACTGCTTTACCATTCCTGCGATAACGGGTCCGCGCCATACAACGGGACGTGTCTCGTCCTCTAACATAAGGTTAATGGAAATAACGTCAACGCCGTTTTTGGAGCTTACGGGTATCATATGCTCTCCGTCGGACATAACGGAATCAGTAAGACCGAATGCGCGGGGAATGGAGGGACCTGTAATATCCGCATCAAGAATTGCGGTCTTATATCCGTTGCGCATGGACTGTACCGCAAGCATGGAGGTAACGATGGACTTACCAACGCCGCCCTTGCCGCTTACAACACCAATAACGCGCTTAACGGAGCTTTGTTCATTTAATTTTTCCTTTGGAATTGCTCTCTTGCTGCAATCCTTGGAGGAGCAGGTGGAGCAATCGTGAGTACACTCTGACATTTAAATACACTTCCTTTTCGTTTTGATTGCGCTTTACGGTATATTTTACACCAACAAAGCTCTTTTTTCAATAGAAATTAAAAAATACTTTCCAATTTTATTCTGTTTACCTTGTATTGCCCCGTTACAGGGTCGCACTCATCGTAATCAACGTATATGAATTCCGACGTTGTGGTAAGCACGGTTGCCGCACGCTTTATGTTCGGCTTTCTTTTAGTTACATCATCCTTTTCGAGCCGATTCAAGGTGTTCTTTATAACAGGAGTTTTCACCTTAAGAAGCTCGGGCAAGGCGCCCATTCTGTTGGTGCTTAATCTGTCGAGGGCAAGCATATCCCGCAGCTTTTCCTTGTTTACCCCCGCCTCTGTGGAAAAGAAGCTGAAAATTTCATAGGTAAGCCTATCAAGGGTTTTGGCATCCTTATTTTCCAAATACAAGCCGAGCGCCTTGTACATTTGAAACGGACTTTCATACAATGAATGAAGATAGCTTACCGTGTTTGGAAATCTTAACGAGTTATACGTTCTCTCAAACGTATCCTCCACCTTGTGTAACAAAAGAAGCTCTTCCCTTGAAATAGAGGGCGTAGATATTACCTCATATGGCGGTTTTTTATTAAATTCAAACACGTACTCAGGGTTTTCTCTTAATTCCGAGCCGTGAAGAAGCTTTAAAAATCCAAGCTGCAGCATATGGGGCTTTAGCTCAAGGGCGCGGTTAAAGCTACTTTCAAAGCTATCTATTCCCTCATGGGGTAAGCCCGCTATAAGATCAATATGAGTATGAATGTTTTCAAGCTGAAGTATTTTTCTTATATTCTTACATAGAAGGGGGATGTTCGTTTTACGGTTGATCGCCTTTAAGGTATCCTCATTAAAGCTTTGCAGACCTATCTCCACCTGTATCAAGCCCTTTGGCGCTTTTGACAAAAGCTCAATGGTCTCATCATCTATAAGCTCTCCCTCAAGCTCGAAATGAAAGCATACGCCTTTTGGAATATTGACGCCGTAATTGTCAATAATAAACTTAAATATTTCTCTTGCCCGCTTTCTGTCCGCGTTAAAGGTTCTGTCAACGAATTTTACCGTTTTCGTTCCGCACTTTGCAAGCTTAAGTATATTTTTCTTTGCCTCAACTATATCAAAAAATCTTACTCTGCAGCTTCTTCCCGAAAGACAAAACGCGCAAGAAAAGGGACATCCGCGGCTTGTTTCAATATAGGATATTCTTCCCTTTAAAGCATCAAAATACTCCTCCGTGTAGGGGGATGGCAAGGGATTTTCAGACACGTATGGGGGTTTTTCTATAATCTCGGCCTTTTTTCTGTAGGATACACCGGGTATATTCTCCGCGCCCTCACCGCTGCAAAGTTTTGCAAATATTTCTTCTCCCTCTCCCGAAATAACGTAATCCACAAAAGGGTTTTCTCTTAATATTTCGCCAGCATTGTAGCTTACCTCGGGTCCTCCAAGGACAACTGTAGCATTTCTTCTCTCCTTTATCTCTTCAGAGAGGTAAAGAACTGCTTCCTTATTCCAGATATAGGTGCAAAAGCCAATCAGATCAAATTCTGTGGAAAGGATGTCGGACAGTATTTTTTCGGGGCTTTCATTTATGGTAGACTCATATACCCTGCATTCACAATCGGTATATTTATCTACCCCTGCCTTAAGGCACCAGGGCGCAAGGGATGAATGTACGTATTTCGTGTTTAAAGCGCATATAAGGATCTTCATTTCATCCCCTCCATTCCGCAAAATTACGTTTTACATAATTTTAGCAAACATATTTGTAAAAGTCAATAGACATTATCCTCCCTTTTTCCCAATATTTCTAAAATGACTTGACTTTGTTTATATTATATGATAAAATATTAAAAACTTTGTATGACCCCAAGGAGATGGTTTTTTGTTTGAAATGGCAGATATACACTGTCATATGCTTGGCGGTGTAGATGACGGTGCCAAAAATCACACCGAAATGTACGAAATGATGGATATGGCGTACGCTGACGGAATACGTCACATATGCTTCACTCCCCATTTCAAGATATATCACTTCAAAAGTGCCTCAAGTATAGAAAGATACAATCAGGCTATTGCAATAAGCTTTGATGCGGCTGTAGAGTACGCAAGGGAAAAATATCCCGATCTTATGCTATATCTCGGTAATGAGGTTATGTATCATTCGGAGGTTATTGAATCATCGGAATCAAATCATTTCAAAAACATAAACGGAGGCTCTTATTTTCTCGTTGAATTTCAACCGGAGATTTCAGTGTATGATATGAGAAATGCCATCCGCAACATTCTGCGTAAGGGATACCGTCCTGTTATTGCTCACGTGGAAAGATATGCGGAGCTTTATAAGAAGCCCGATTTTGTAAGGGAGCTAAGGGAGTACGGCGCGTTATTCCAGGTAAATGCGTCCTCCGTTGCCAAAATACGATTTGGTAAGACGGCCTCCTTTATAAAATCCCTGTTCAAACGGTCATACGTCGACGTAATAGCTACGGATGCGCACTCTACGGAGGTGTATACGCCCATTATGTCAGAGGCGGCTAAAAAAATTGCAAGATCCTACGGCGATGAGGTTGCAAAAAAGGTCTGCCTTACTAACCCCCTGGCAATCATCAATGGTATTAAATTATTTTAACAATTAACAAGGAGTCAAAAATGGATTCTAAAAACACAACCAAAAGAGAAATTGAAATCAATTTGAAGGATACCTTTCAATATATTCTCTCCAAGGCTTGGATCGTAGCCCTTGCTACCTTACTTGCAGTAGTAGTTTCCTTCCTTTACACGTTCCTTTTTGTAGAAGAGCGCTACACGTCTGAGGCACGCGTATTCATTTACAATTCCAGCGACGTCGGCGTAACCGATAAAAACAACGATATTGACTGGACTCTCAGCAGACAGTACGCAGTATCCAGCCCCGAGTTCGTTACAGAGGATTTCTGCCAGGTAGTAATTAACAGATTGCTCGGCAACAACCTTGAGGAGGGTCAGACAAAGTATGATTGCTCCAAGTATCTTGGCAAAACATCATTTAAAGAGTTTTACACAAGCGTAACGGGTAAGGATACCATTACCGCCCTTCAGATGCTTAAGTATCTTACTGTTGAGTCAAACGGCAACACCTGCGTTATGATGATAACTGCAGACACAGAAGATGCTAAATTATCCGCAATTATTGCAAATGCGGTTGCTGATTCATTTGAGGACTATCTTGCCGACGTGCTTGAAACAGACGAGGTTAAGGCAAAGGTAACAAGCTCCGGTAAGGTTCCGCTAAAGGCCTCCAACGAGCAGCTTACAAAGAACATCGCCTTGGGCGCGGTTCTCGGTTTGCTTATTTCCTGCGGTGTTTTATTCCTCGTATTTATTCTCAATGACAAGATCAGAACTCCCGAGGATATTGAAAAATTCCTTGGCATCAGTGTATTGGGCTCTATTCCCGAGCTTGAAAAGGACATTTAAGGAGGTTTTGCGATTATGAAAAAAATTGAACTTGTCGAAAGAGAAAAATTCAACTATCATACAAGAGAAGCCTTCAAGGCACTTCGTACAAATCTTCTTTTCAGCGGAAGCGACGTAAAGACCGTCGTAATTACAAGCTGTCTTAACAACGAAGGCAAAAGCACCATTTCTCTCGAGCTTTCCAAGTCCCTTGCCGCAGCGGGTAAGAAGGTGCTTATGATCGATGCGGACCTCAGAAAATCCGTGCTCGTTACACGTTATACTGAATCTACAAAGTCAATACGCGGACTTAGTGAATATCTTTCTTCACAGGCTAATATTGACGACGTGCTTTATGAAACCAATACAGACGGACTCCATATTATCTTTGCAGGCGCGGTTCCTCCCAACCCCGTTGAGCTTCTCGGCTCAAAGAAATTTGAGGATTTTATAAGACAGATCCGTGAGCTTTACGATTACGTTATCGTTGACGCTTCTCCCTTAGGTCTTGTAATTGACGCTTCCGTTATTTCCGCAGTATGCGACGGCGCGGTTCTTATCGTTGCCGCTAACGAGATCAGCTATAAGTTCGCGCTTGAGGTTAAGGAGCAGCTTGAAAGAGCTAACTGTAAGATACTTGGCGCTGTGCTTAACCGCGTTCCCATGAATCAAGGAGCTGCTTACGGTAAATACGGTAAGTACGGAAAATACGGTAAATATGCTAAATACGGCACCTATGGCTCATACGGACAGGAAGCCGAGGCTGACGTATCCGAAAGCGATAAAAAGTGATTTCAGATATCTGTTTAAAATGCTAAATAATAATTTAGCGTAAATCAGCAAATAATATATACGGTTCTTGATTTTTTAGGAGATCTTATGCTGACAACTATTAAAGACAAGCTTGCGGCTTTATTCAATGGGTATTTATTTCCGATCTACGTTGCAATATGCGTAATTATCGGTCACGTGTTCGACCATATCAGCATCGGTATTACCCTTATAATTCTTGCTGCATCCTTAGGTTTTCTGGTTTGTAAGGACTTTAAATTCTTTATTCCCGTTCTTCTTTCGACTTATTTTATTATTTCAAAAAAGTCCATACAGGAAGAAACGCTGTATAGCAAAAAAGCTTTGCTTCTTTACGGTATTCTTTTAGTGATTTTGTTTATTTCTTTCGTAGCCCACATTATTATCTACAGAAAGAATTTCAAAATGAAAAGATTCAGCACCTCCCGTTTGTCCCTTGGATTTGTGCTGATATCCGTTGTATTTATTTTAAACGGCGCTTTGGCGTTTGAAACCTACAATAAATTCAACATATTTTTTGGTACTGTCATTGCAATTTCCTTCTTCATTCCGTTCTTTTTACTCACTATAAATACGGATTTTGATAAGGATACCCTTGATTATCTCGCATACGTATTGGTTGTTATTTCTCTTACTCTTCTTTTTGAGATGGCGTACGCGTACAGAACCTACGTAGTGATAAAGGACGGTATAATCCAAAGAGGTACCATCAACTTTGGATGGGGCGTAACCAATAATATAGGCGCAATGCTCGGTATGCTTATACCCGCTCATTTCTATCTGGCGTTTAATAAACGGTTTTCATTTATATATATAGGCACGGGAATGCTGTGCTACGGCGGTGTTTTATTATCTATGAGCCGCGCTGCAATTCTTTGCTCCACCTTTACGTTCTTTATGTGTCTCATTGCGGTATACGTAATAAAGAACAAAAATAAGCTTATAAATGAAACTGCCGTTGCGGTGTGCTTGTTCGTCGTTTTGTGTGTGGTTTACAAATATCACGACATACTGCTTCGCCTCTTCGACGGAATAATACAACGCGGATTTGATGACAGCGGAAGATTCGAATATTACAAGGACGGACTTAAAAAGTTCCTACAGCACCCCCTCTTAGGAATGGGATTTGGCAACTCCCACGGGGTAAATAACAAATTTGTTATTCCCGCGCCGGAATATTTCCACAATACCATTGTTCAGGTGCTTGCATCCTGCGGAATTATTGGTATGATAGCATATTTGGTTCACAGAGTGGAAACCATCGCTCTATTCTTTAAAAACAGAAGTCACGCATCCTTCTTTATGGGTATGTCAATACTTAATCTGCTTTTGACCTCTCTGCTTGATATCCATATGTTCAATATTTTCCCTGCAATGTTCTATTCAGTTATTCTGTGCTTCTTTGAGCAGCATACAAAAACAGAAACCTTAAACTAAAAAATAAACCGAATTGCAAAAATGCAATTCGGTTTATTTTTATTTTATAAGCTTTTGTGTGTAAGCGTTGGTTAAATTTGTATCATAGGTATAAAGACCGTCAAATCCGCTATGGTCACCTATTTGTACCGAATATTCTCCGACTGTAAGACTATCGGAAATTACGGATACGGACATTTTTTTACTATAGGATTTTGAAAGCTTGGCAGTAAGGTTTATGCTTCCGCCATAAATCTTTACATATTTATTATATGTAGCAAGCTGTGGCTTTGACACGGTTGCGGACACTTTACTTACAGAATTTGTGGGTAAAGAGGGGGTGTTGTTTGATGAAATTACGACAACGGTGCCGTTATTTACCACAAATCTACCGTTTAAGCCCGTATCAACCTTTTCAAAAAGGAGGGACTCTCCGCCGTTGATTTCAACATCGGGACAGTCTATACTGTCGCTGAAGGATACAACTATCAAGGACTTTGCGGTAAGCTTTAAAGCCTTTACACCCTTATAGGATTTGTATACTGTTATTTTGGCATCCAAATCTGCGTAGTTTTCCGCGTGGATACCGTCCTCGTCTGTGTCAATGGAAATCTCTGCATTTTTAATTTCGCAATTCAAGGAATGGATTCCGTCCTCCATAGAGGAAATAAAGAACTCGCCGCCCTTTATGATAATGTCCTCTGTTGCCTTTATACCCTTGCAGCTGAGCAAAAGATCGTAGTAGGTTTCATTGGGATAATCAAGAGGATTAACTTTAATATATTTGTCGCCGCGAAGGATGTAGTCACCTATTACGGACTCAACGTATTCACTTCTTGTGGTTATAAAGATCTGACCGCTTATATCAATGGTTGAATTCAATGATACGATTCCGTCACCCTTTGAATATATTTTTATATCGGTTTTGCCCGTAATTTCTATATTCTTATCGCTGTCAAGACCGTCTGTGCCCGAATTTAAAAGGATAAGAGTGTTCTTTGCCCTATCTCCAACCTTTATATCATCGTTTGCTTTTATTGCATTCTGGGTTGAGGTTATATCAAGTCCCGCGCCGTAAACTGTGAGAATACCGTTTATATCAAGTCCGTTATCCCCTGCGTTTACCTTGATAGCTCCGCCGTAGATATTCATATGTCCCACAACGTTTTCGGGATTTGATTCGGATGGTGAATCACCGCTTTTAATGCCGAAGCGCTTTGCATTAAGAGTAAGATCTCCGTTAAGAACGGTAACTCCCTCTTTGCCGTAAATACAATGGTTGCCCGAATCTATATTAAGGCTTCCGCCAAGAACTGATATTTTTTTGGTACAGTGAATTCCGTTCATATAATCAGGAGACTTGATATTGAGCTTTCCTGAGCCCTCGATAGTAAGAGAACCCTTTCTTACGGCAATCACACCGTTGTGAACGCAGTTTTCATATCCTGTCAGATTATTTACGCTATCCTTAGCAAGGACTATAGTAAGGTCTGCGTTTTCACTGTATATAACCGCAGATTTTTGGGATTGGTTCTCACCCGTTACGTTTACGTTATCAAGAATAATAACGACCTTATTATCAGACGCGCCATCAGATAGCTGCACCTTGATAATGTATTTATCCGTGCTTCCCGTTATACGGTATGTTCCCGCCTCCTTAATTTCAACGGAGCCTGAGCTTATATCGTAATTTTCCTTGATCGCATAGGAATTTTCTGAATACGTACTTATATAATTATCTAAAGAAGAAAATCGTGTGTTATCAACAAGGGAGCTTATTTCGTATTCGGGGTGTACCACGGGTATTTCATTGTCGTCTATGGGAGGAAGATCAGTAGTTGTGGTACTGTCATCTCCACCGCAGGACACAGCCGAAGCAAGCATTATTAAAATAAGAATAAAGCAAATTATTTTTTTCATATCATCACCTCTTCAATAATTTTATCACACTTTTAATAGATATGCAACAAAATTTTTATTATTTTTATATATGATATATGCACATATTTGCATTTATACATTCATTAAATATCCACTTTACAGACAAACACATTGATATGTCTTTGATTTACGTACAAAAAGTAATTTAAAATAAATAATTCTATTTTGTTGACAAAAGGGATGCGTAGTGCTATAATAATTGAAAACAAATATCGGAGGATATATAAATGAGTAATATGAATATAGTATGCCTTGACCTTGAAGGCGTTTTAGTACCTGAAATCTGGATAGCATTTGCTGACGCAAGCGGAATTCCCGAATTGAGACGAACAACAAGAGATGAGCCCGATTACGATAAGCTTATGAAGTACCGTCTTGCTATTCTCAAGGAGCACGGACTTGGCCTTAAGGAGATCCAGGATACTATTGCTAAAATAGATCCCTTGCCCGGCGCTAAGGAATTTCTTGATGAGCTTCGCTCCCTTTCCCAGGTAATAATTATCAGCGATACATTTACACAGTTTGCCGCTCCCCTTATGAAGAAGCTTGGTATGCCCACTATTTTCTGCAATACCCTTGAGGTTGCCGATAGCGGCGAGATCACAGGCTTCAGAATGAGAATCAAGGATTCCAAGCTTTCTACAGTAAGAGCCCTTCAGTCCGTAGGCTACGAAACTATAGCAAGCGGTGATAGCTACAACGATCTTGCTATGATCAAGGCAAGTAAGGCAGGCTTCCTTTTCAGAAGCACCGATAAGATCAAGGCTGACAATCCTGAGCTTCCCGCGTTTGAGGAGTTTGGCGATCTTCTTAACGCCATCAAAAACGCGCTTTAATAAAACAAAAGGTTGAGATTTCATTAAAATCTCAACCTTTTTTTAATCATTTGTTACTTCTTATTTTAAAATCCCTGTCTGCCAGGTCACAGAATTTTCTTATAAGCTCCGTTTCCCTTGGGTCATAGGGGCGAAGGCTCGGTCTGTACAGATCGTGAAACCACTTTGTAAAATCCACAGGGGCGTTTTTGTCATTTTTGTACCAATCCCAATGGGCTTCATATGGCTCGTAGGTCTGATATTTTCCCGCAACGAAGCCCCAGTTGTAGCAGCCTATATTTTCAAGATAAAAAAGGGGAAAATTGTCAAAAACCGTATTTCCGTTACATCTGCCAAGCCATTCCGTATTCATAATGGGTCTATCCAAGCTCTTAAGGTATTTTATAACCTGCACGTGCTCAACGTATGGGCTATAATTATGATATGTAATTATATCGGAGTTATCAAGGGCGTACTGATTTACCTCGCTTGTGTGGAAATCGTCAAGGTCAAACCACCAGGCAGCAACCGTAAGAGGCTGGGATGGATCTATTTTACGTACCGTTTCAAACATACGCACAAGATAAGGCATTGTAATGCTCTCTCTTCGGCTGTTACCGGGCTCATTAAAAAGATCCCACATAAGAATGCGCCCATCATCCTTATATTTGGTAACGATTTCCTCCACCATTTTAAAATAGTCATCTGCGCTTTCCTTATCATCAAGGTAGAAATGGGGCGCGGGACCGTTGTGGGAGCCGTGTTGAGAATGCTTTCTTCCTCCGTGGTATCCCCAATCATAGCTTTGTTCACCGATATAGGGCATTTTCCAAAGCTCTGTTTTTGGCGGCATACAATCGTTTGCCAAAACTATCATACAGGAAATGCCGTATTTATCGCAAAGAGAAATATATCTTTCAAATCTTTCAAGGAAGGAATCGTGCTCCTCCTTCCAGACAACGTATTCAAGAATCAGACGCACGGAGTTAAAACCAAGCTCCTGCATCACCTTAAGCTCCTCCTCCGTTGTTTTGATACGTTCTTCAAAATGCAGGGCCTGCCATTGGTCAACTCTGTTTACACAGTCGGCGCTCATATAATTGCATCCGCGTATCCAGGGGCGGCTATTATACCATTCCCAAGCTTTTTCCTTGCTCCATCTTTCCATAAAATTACTACCTTTCGGGATGAATAAATTACATTTTCATTTTACCATACAGAGAAATTAAAATCAACAAAAAAAGCGTCCAATAATTGAGCTTTTATAGCCTTAAATATTTTTTATTGATAGCAATCATCTTTTTTTGTCAAAATATTGCATTTGCTCCTATACTATGATAAAATGTAAGTGTATGCCTTGTTTTAAAAATATTGGGAGGAATTTATATGAAAATTTTTAAGATCGTTGTAAAATCTGCAATAATTGCAACGTATATCGGTATGATCGCGATACTTATTCTCCTTGCCCTTACTCCCGGAGAAAAATCCTCAGATATAAGTAATAGCGTCGGTGATAAGTTCAACGAGGTTACCCCTGACGTAATCGAGCCTGAGGTTCCCGTCGTCAACGTGGAAAGCGTAGAAATAAAATACCTTACCGTTGGCAGTACAAAATATACAGAAAACATTTCCATTTTTGCAGGTCAGTCTGGTGAGCTCACCTGTAAGGTGCTTCCCAATGATGCAACAAATCCGTCCTTAAATTATTCCTCCTCTGACGATAAGGTTGTCAAGGTATATTCCTACGGTAAGATCGTTGCAACGGGCGAGGGTACCGCTACTATTACGGTTACCTCCGCGGAAAACGGTGAAATTATGGATACCATTACCATTAGCGTGTCAAAGATCTTTGCCGAGGGTGTTGAATTGGATAATATTCCCGACGATTTTCACGTTGGTGAATCTCACAAGCTTGATGTAAAGTTTACTCCGTCAAACACATCTGACAAATCAGTTACATGGACTTCCTCCGATCCGTCGGTGGTTACTGTTAATGCAAACGGCTCCCTTTCCGCAAAAAAGGAGGGTACTGCTATAATTACTGTTACCTCAAAGGAAAATCCTGCTCTTACCGACAGTGTGGAAATAACCGTGCTTCCTAAGATTATTGTTCCCGTTATTCCTGTTGAATCCGTAAGCATTTCGGGCAGCAACGGTATCGGATATATCGGCTCCGATATTAAGCTTACCGCAAAGCTCTTCCCTGCCAATTCCGTTGGTAAGGTGGAATGGTCCAGCTCAAACAACAGCATTGCTACCGTTTCACAGAAGGGTGTTGTAACCTGTCTTTCCGCAGGTGAGGTTACTATAACCGTAAAATGCGGAAGCGCTCCCGCAAGCAGCATCAATATCGTTGTAAAAGAGGTTCTTTCAAAGAATATTAACCTTGAATTCAAGGATATCAACACCACCGAGGACGGCGAATACACTCTTAAGCAGGGTAATTCGGGTAAGGTAATTGCTACACTTGATGAAAACGCAACTGTACTTACCATCACCTACTCCTCCTCTGATGAAGAGGTTGCAATAATCCGCGCAGACGGTGTAATCGAAGCATTGAAGGGCGGAACTACTACCATTACAATTTCAACGTCCTACGATGGCGAAACAACAGAGGTTTCCTTTGATCTTAATATTGAACGTATTACTCTTAAGGACACCATTGAAAATTACTATTCCGTATTCAGAAAGTCCTTTGGACATTACGGCGCGTTCCTTATGCTTGGTATTTTCGGCTCGCTTACCTATTACATAATCTTCAAGAAGGATATAATCGGAAGACTTATTGCTTTTGGAGTTAATATGGCGGCAGGATTTGGCGTTGCAGGACTTACTGAAATTTTGCAGCTCCCCTACTTTACAGAGGGAAGATATTGCAGCTGGAAGGATGTAATGCTGGACTTCAAGGGATATTGCACGTCATCAATTCCGTTGTACGCAATAATTATCGGCGTATATATTCTTGAAATAATTATAAAAAGAGAGATAGAAAGAAGAAAGAACAGCTCTGATAATAAATAAATTTTATAGTCTGTATACCAAGCCTGTGGTTTGGATAAAAAAGTCGTATCGGTAAGATACGACTTTTTTGGTTGATGAAGGGGGTGTTGTTATCCAAGGGGAGTCTCCTTATTATCCGAGGAGAGTCTCCTCTTGTATTTTGTAAGGCAATTCAAGAGCTTTCCACCAACTCGCATCCCAATCACGCCGGAGGCGTGTATATCATCCGCAACTTGTTGCGGCATATCATCAATGCGAAGCATTGTATATCATCAAGCCGCAGGAAGATGCACGCAGGCGCGTGATGAGATGCACGGCGTTGCCGTGATGATATCCAGCCCCGCAGGGGCTGATGATATGCCAAGCCTGCGGCTTGGATAAACAAAAAAGGAACTTTTGGTAGACAAAAGTTCCTTTTTTGTTGGTGGATCCGAGGAGAGTCGAACTCCTGTCCGAAAATCCGTTGATACAACCTTCTACGTGGGTAGTTACTCTTTTATTTTTCTCCTACGAAACGCCGAGCAACAGGCTTTTTTTCAGATAGTCTTTTAATGCTTGACCGATACAAAGACTAAATCTCGGTTCAAGTTCACCGTTTGATCACGCCCCATCCGAGGTCACGGTACTCCTCGGCGGGACGGGTGGCATTATATGCCACAGCACTGCCGCTAATCACCCCGAAGGGTAATTAGTTAGGCAGCCATAGCAACTTTATTGTTGTCGTTTATTATTTAAGTTAGCCATTATACGGGATTAGCCAGCCCGCCACGCTTATCATATCTCAAAATCCCCGTCGAAACCATTACGGACCCATATAAACGGTGCAAAAGCACCGTTATTTTATGCAAAGAAAATGCCGTAACCCTCGCCCGTTTTACCGCCGTTTTTAAGGTGAGTCTTAAATGCGCGGCGAAGCGATGAATCCTCGGGATAATCGTCAAAATTACCTGTGTAATCCATATCGAAAAGACGCCACATATCCGCATATTCACCTGGTTTATCATCAAACTTGTTTATAATATCAAATTCAAGCATAAACTTTCTTACGTTGGACTTTTCGGGAAGGATGTCAATATTATCGGGATAAAGGAGCCAGCTGCAGCAGGTAAACGCCATAGGAGCACCGTTCATTTTATCCTTAAAGAATTCTCTTGCCATATCGAAAGCCGCATCGTAGGAGGGCTTATCAAGGGGAGTCAAGGTTCTTGGAATATGTACGCCGATAACTGTGTCGCCCTTCTTTACTGTCTTACCGTCCTTGGTATAATCTGCCTGATCGTAAGCATTGGTTTCAAACTGCAATCTGCCAAGGGCAAATCTGTTAAGCTGGAAAAATCCCGGGAACCACCAAGCAACGAAGGAGCCCCACATATTTTTAACAGCCTTACATTCAAAAAGCTTATATTTAAGGTCAAGCATACTGTTAAACCAAATGCTCTCGTCAATACCCTCAGCCTTATAAAGAGCCTTCAAGTGCTTTGAAAGAAGGATAAACACAATAAGCTCCGATTTATAGTGGTGAACGCCGCATTTTTTCTCCATTTCGGGAGTCTTTTTAAATATAATGCCGTAATCGAATTTAATATCCGCCTCATAAAGCTTCATTATCTCATCAAGCTCACCCTTGCAAAAATCGTCGGAAGCCAATATATCGTAAGCCTCGATAAGCTCCTTTTTAGCCTCCTCGGGGTAATCAAAATCATTCAAAAAATTAACAACGTACTCTCTCATCAGTATTCTCCTCCCGATCCCTTAGTAACTCTTTCTATTGTCCTCTCGGCTGAGCGCTTAGCGTCGCTTTCTCGCTTGTCATAAAGCTTTTTACCCTTACAAAGGCCAAGCTCCACCTTTACCTTAGAGCCTGAAAAATAAAGGGAAAGAGGTATCAGTGAATACCCGTCGCGCATTACGCTGCCGTTTAATTTCATTATTTCCTTTTTATGCATAAGAAGCTTTCTTTCACGCAGGGCGTCACGGTTAAAGGTATTACCCTTTTCATAGGGGCTGATATGTATACCCATAGCGTAAAGCTCTCCGTTGTAAACTCTGCAATAGGAATCCTTTAAATTGACCTGTCCAAGTCGCAAGGACTTAACCTCAGTACCGAAAAGAGCTATGCCCGCTTCATATTTTTCAATTATAAAATAATCGTGAAAGGCCTTTCTGTTCTGCGCTATTGCGCGTTGCGCCTTTTTTTCCATAGTTCTCTCCTTCCTTTGGTAATTACTGCGAAATATAGTATAACATATCTTTTATAATTTTGCAATAGTATAATTTATACTTATATTGACAAAAATCCCCCCGTATGTTAGAATATTTACGGTGATGAAATGGAAATTAAGGTTAAGTATTCAAAAAGAAAAACTCTCGCCCTTGAAATAACGAGGGATGCGCAGGTTCTGGTACGCGCTCCCATAGGGACAAGCAAAAAAAGAATAGACGAATTTACAAAAAGTCATTGGGAGTGGATGATTTCTCATTTGGAAAAGAGAAAAAGCACTAACAAAAGACATCCCGAGCCAAGTGCAGAGGAGCTTGATATTTTAAAGGCACAGGCGTGGGAGATTATCCCCAAAAAGGTGGAAAAGTACGCGGCGATAATGGGCGTTTTTCCCGAGCACGTGTCGATAAATTCCGCAAAAACAAGATTTGGCAGTTGCTCATCAAAAAAGCGGCTCAACTTCTCCTGCAGGCTTATGGCATATGACGAAAGGGCTATTGATTACGTCGTTGTACACGAGCTTGCCCACCTTAAGCACCTTAACCATTCAAAAAGCTTCTGGGCTTACGTTGAAAAATTTATGCCCGATTATAAAGAAAGAAAAAAGCTTCTAAAATAGGAGGAAAATATGCATATAGTTATACTCGATTACGCAACCCTTGGGTACGATCTTGATTTAAGCGGAGCGGAAAAGTTCGGTACGGTGACAAAATATGAAAACAGCACCAAGGAGGAAGCGGCGCAAAGAATAAAACATGCCGACGCCATAATCGTAAATAAGATAAAAATGACGAGGGACGTGTTGGAAAATGCGTCCAAGCTTAAGATAATTTGCGAGACGGCAACGGGATATGACAATATAGACATTGAATACTGTAAGGAGCGTGGAATACTCGTTTCCAATACTCCCGGTTATTCAAGCTCCTGTGTTGCGCAGGTAACAGTTTCTATGGTATGCTCCCTTTTTACTCACCTTAAGGAATACAGAGAATGTGTTGACTCGGGCAGATATACAAAAAACGGAGTACCTAATAGTCTTGTGCCTATTTACAACGAGCTTTACGGCAAGACCTGGGGTATAATCGGGTACGGAAATATAGGAAAAGCCGTGGGACGTGTCGCAGAAGCCTTCGGTTGCAGGGTGATCGTCAACAAGCGCACACCCGAGGAGGGATGCGTATGCGTGGACCTTGATACCATACTTAAGGAGTCGGATATTATATCCATCCATTGCCCTCTTACAACTCAAACGAAAAATATGATAGACGAAAGAGCCATCTCCCTTATGAAAAAGGACGTGGTCCTCGTAAACGTAGCCCGTGGCGGCGTTTGGGACGAGGAGGCTATTGCCAAGGCGGTTGAGGATGGCAGAATCGGCGGTATCGGTTGCGACGTATTTACAAAGGAGCCCTTTGGTACGGACCACCCCTTCTATCGACTTCTCGGCAAGGATAACGTATGCTTGACTCCCCATATGGCGTGGGGTTCGTTTGAGTCAAGAACAAGATGCTTTAATATAATTCTTTCCAACATTGAAGCATACTTAAACGGTAATCCCATCAATATAGTAAATAAATAAAGAAGAGGTTGTCCGCGCGACAACCTCTTTTACTTTAATCTTTTGCCTTAATAATCTTTACAGGCTTAATTGCCTTTATCTTTATCATTGGGATAATAAGAGAAGCAAGTGCAAGGATAAATATAAGTATACAATTTTCCACCGCTATTTCAGGCTTGAAGGTAAGGAAATCAAGGTCAAGCACCACGCTGCTTGGGTTAAAGCGCATAAGTGACTCAACCAGCACCGTGTTGGCAAGGTCGATAAAATAGTAGTAACCCACGGTGGAAAGCACGCAGGTAAGAATGGCAATAAGCACTACCTGTAAGCCAAAAACTGCGCCTATGGTACTGTTATTCGTACCCAATGCCTTTAAAATACCGATCTCGTGCATTTTGCTCTTTATCATCTTTGTGCTAAAGCTCATAAGAATAAACACCGCCGCCGCGCAAAGGAAAAGGGCAATAATTTCAAATATCGGCACAAAAAAGTGCGACTACCGAAGTAATCGCACAAAAAACGCAAACTCCGATAGTCGCCAAACCAGTCTAATATCAGGTATGCTTACACCCTCCATAGATGGAATTTGCATTTTTATCAAACTCAAATATGGAGGTATGGCAAAAAAGGTATACTTTCCCTATACGAAAACACACCTAAAAATAATATTAAACTGATTTGGCTCTTATATTTTACCACGTTTTAGCGCAAATGTAAAGAGCCCCCAAAAAAATTCCTTTTTAGAAATAAAAAAAAGAATGCTTTATTCAGTCACGAACAAAGCATTCATTTTTATTAGTTTACTTTATTTTTAGCGGCGATTATTCTTTCGCAAATGTCGGAGATCTTACATTCGCCAACGGAGGCAACCACGCTCTTGATAGTATCGTTCAAGGGCTCGTACCAGCGCTTCTCTATTCCGTCAATACCCACAGCCGCGCCGACTATAGAGCCGACAGTACCCGCGTTACAGTCAGTATCAAGACCGCACATTGTCGCAATGGTAATGCTCTTTGTATAGTCAAGCTCACCTGCGATAATACCGAGGGCAACTACTGCCATATTGTTGATAGTTCCCTCGCAGGGGATCTCCTTATATTCCTCAAGAAGCTTGTCTGCGGTGTACTGCCAATCCTTTGACTCGTTGTACCAATTACGAACATTTGTAATTGCCTCAAAAAGTCTTGATTTTTCGGGAATGGAGGCAAGACCTGCGTCTATAATTCTGTCAACGGTGGGGTTTTCCGCCAAGGCGCAGGAAAGTGCGCCCGCTACGAACATACCGCCGTAAATACCGTTTTTGGTAAGGCTGAATGAGGTGTCAAGATGGGAATATTTACAAGCCTCGTAGTGCTTTGCAGGGAAAATATATCCCCAGATATCCGTTCTTATCTGTCCGTCAATGCACTCACGCCAGGGGTTAATGGTGTAGGGTATCTTATCAACGGGAAGAGTGCCGTTTACAAGATGATAGTAAGCAACACGGGATGCGCACCAGCACCAGCAGTAAGGAATATTATTGATCCAGTTGTCGCCAACCATCCACTTTTCAATATCAAGCCCGTACTTTTCAACGAGTAAAAGACCAAGGAGCGTGTAGTTTATATCGTCGTCGGACTGAGCGAATTTTATGTTGTCCTTCGTGCTGTAAACACAGTCCTCACGAAGGGTGAAATCAAGCTTTTCGGAGCGGGGAGAAACGAAATCGTTAAGAGGATATTCCCCTACGCTTTCAAGATATTCCTTAATAAACTCCTTGGTAAGTCCCATTTCAAGAGGCTTACCGAGGATCACCGCCGCGCATCTGCCAAAGAATGCGCCGTATAGTCTTTTCTTGTACTCCTCGTCGGACAGTGGCTTCATTTCGGGAGCCTTGATTGCCGCCTTCATAATAGAGTCAAAATCATTTGGCTCAACGTAGGGATAGCCCTCTCTTATGGGCGTATCCATAACCTTACAAAGATTTTCGTAAGGAAGCTTCCAAAAGTCATCCCCTGCGGGATAATTATCCGCATTTTTGGGATCGGGACAGAATTCGTTGCTTTTCTGATCCTCATTTATGTACTTATCGGGAGAATATCCCTCCCACAAAAGAGTTTTATATTCCTCTTGAAACAATTTTTTATAATCTGCGTATCCCGGCATTGCGTTTTCCTCCCAATTAAAGATACATCTGAATTTCTTTTGCCGTAATATTGCGTACGTCCGTGTTTTTTCTTACGCTAAGCGCCGCCGCAACTCCTCCAGCCTCTCCTATTGCAAAGCAAATAGGCATAACACGGAAGCTTGAATGAGCCTTATGGGTACCCGAAATGTTTCTGCCCGAAAGCAAAAGACCGTCGATTTTTTCAGGCACTAAGCATCCGTAGGGAATTGTATATCCGTCCATCTGATGAAAATGATGCTGACATCCCCTGGGGTCAAGCCCGAAGCCGTCAAGATTATGGATATCAAAGTTGAAATGAGCGTCCCTTACTACCCAGTCCTCAAACTGCTCCGCCTGCTCAATGCTTCGGGAGTGCAAGGTCTTTACACCCTTGAAGTGTCTTGTTTCTCTTATACCGATAAGGGAAGCCGCGCTGATGATATAACAATTTTCATACCCGGGCGCGTACTTACGAAGGAAGGCAACGATGGGCTCCATCTGGGCTCTGCAGGTAAGCTCCGCCCTTGTAAGGTCCTCCGCCTTGGTGCCGTCAATGTCTATTGCGTTTGTCATATTTACGGTAACTACACCGGGTAATGTAGAGCCGTACAAAAGAACGTGACCCGCAGGAAAAGGAAGATTCTTCTTTCCAAGGTCCTGTATCTCTCCCATAGGAACGTCCACCGTGGTTTCAAAGGAGGGAGGGAAGATCGCCCTCTCATAGTCAACTCCGCCTACCTTGAACATAAGAGTGGCGGGCTGCATCCTGCCGTCGTCCTCTCTGCCCATATAGTATTCCGCCCCCGCCTTATAGGCTACGTCACCGTCGCCTGTGCAGTCGATAACCACCTTTGCAAGGTAAGCCGTTCTTCCGCTTTTGCTCTCGCATATTACACCCTTAAGTCTGTTGCCGTCCATAATAACGTCGCATACGAAGGTGTAAAGAAGCAGGTCCACGTTTGCCAGCTTCAAGACCTCGTAATAGGTTATCTTAAGCATTTCGGGATCTATTGTAACGGTTTTAAGTCCCCGCTTGAAT
This sequence comes from Clostridia bacterium, assembly GCA_017481595.1. GTDB lineage: Bacteria > Bacillota > Clostridia > Oscillospirales > CAG-272 > RGIG2000. The sequence continues at coordinate 27,527 of JAFUOY010000034.1, forward strand.
GTATTGTGAAGCGCCGCTCTGCGAAGCAGCTCCTGATATAAATTACTTTGTACGTGTCCCGTAAAATGGCTCATAAGTCCCGAGGTTGAAATTCCGCCAACGGATCCCTGACTCTCTATAAGCAAAGTTTTTGCGCCGTGCATACCTGCGGACAATGAGGCGCCGATACCCGACGGGCCCGAGCCAACCACGATAACGTCGTAGTCGGTATTTACGGGTATTTGTCTTTCTTTTTCCGTGTAAAACATAAAAATCTCCTTAAAACAGATCTTTGTTTAATTTTATCACAAACGCAGATAAAAATAAAGAGCCTTTATACAAAAAAACAAAATTTCAACGATGGGAAAAATCTCTCTTGACAAAAAAACGTTAATGTGGTATAGTATTAGTATAAATGAATAAAGAACTTCTGGCGGAAAACAAGAGTTGCTTGTTGTGAGATACACGGTGAAGTTCGTTAAAGCATAGCCGACCGTCTGGGCAACACTTTTCCTATATGGATCAGTGTTGCCTTTTTTGAGCCGTGCCCAACCGTCAGATGTATTACAGAAAGGAGAAAATTATGTTTGAACAGTGGAATGGATTTGTAACAGGTAAGTGGCAGGATGAAATAAACGTAAGAGATTTTATTCAGCTTAACTACACTCCTTACGAAGGCGATGAAAGCTTTCTTTGCGGTCCTACGGAAAGGACCAAGGCCCTTAATGAAAAATTTGAGGCTCGTTTAGCGACAGAATTAAGCCGCGGAGGAGTTTATTCAATAGATACGGAAACCGTAACGGGACTTACAGCCTTTGCCCCCGGATACCTTGACAAGGATAATGAAATTATCGTCGGTCTTCAGACGGATAAGGCTCTTCGCCGCGCGGTTAACCCCTTTGGCGGTCTTAACATGACAAGAAAGGCGTGCGAGGCGTACGGTTATCACCTCTCTCACAAGGTTGAGAATGAATTTCAGTACAGAACTACGCACAACGACGGCGTATTCTCCGTATATTCCAAGGATATAAGAAAGGCAAGACACACAGGTATTATCACAGGTCTTCCCGATGCTTACGGCAGAGGAAGAATCATCGGTGACTACCGCCGTGTTGCCCTTTACGGTGTTGACCGTCTTATTGCCGAAAAGATGAAGGACAAAAACGCTATTGCGGACGCAGACGTTTCTCAAGACGATATCCGTAATATCGAGGAGCTTTATTGGCAGCTTAAGTCTCTTAACGAGCTTAAGGAAATGGCAAGCTCCTACGGATATGATATTTCCGAGCCTGCAAAGGACTCAAAAGAGGCGGTACAGTGGTTGTATTTTGGTTACCTTGGCGCAATCAAGGAGCAAAACGGAGCCGCAATGTCCCTTGGAAGAACATCCACCTTCCTTGATATATACTTTGAGCGTGACCTTAAAAACGGTGTTTACACCGAAAGCGAGATACAGGAGTTTATTGACGACTTCGTAATGAAGCTTCGTATGGCGCGTCACCTCCGCACACCCGAATACAACGATCTTTTTGCGGGCGACCCTATGTGGATAACAGAATCCATCGGCGGTATGGGTGAGGACGGAAGAACTCTCGTTACCAAAAACTCATTCCGTATTCTTAATACGTTGTACAATCTTAATCCTTCCGCAGAGCCTAACCTTACTGTTCTCTGGTCTCAGAGGCTTCCTAAGTGCTTCAAGAGATTTGCGGCTAAAGTTTCCTGCGATACGGACTCCATCCAGTATGAAAACGACGACGTAATGCGTCCCATATACGGTGACGATTACGCTATTGCCTGCTGTGTATCCGCTATGAGAGTTGGTAAGGATATGCAGTTCTTCGGCGCAAGAGCCAACCTTGTTAAGCTCCTTCTTATGAGCTTGAACGGCGGCCGCGACGAAAAGAGCGGTGAGCAGGTTGCTCCCGCAGGTAACCGCTTCGACGGTGAATACCTTGACTACGATACTGTATTGAAGCTTATGGACGAATACCGTCCCTGGCTTGCAAAGACATATGTTAAGGCAATGAATATGATCCACTTTATGCACGATAAGTACGCGTACGAAAAGATCCAGATGGCTCTCCACGATACGACGGTACACCGTTATATGGCGTTTGGTATTGCGGGTCTTTCAGTTCTTGCCGACTCCCTCTCCGCTATCAAGCACGCAAAGGTAAAGGTAGTTCGTGACGAGACGGGTCTTATCACCGACTATGAGGTTGAGGGTGAGTTCCCCAAATACGGTAACGATGACGACCGCGCTGACCTTATCGCTAAGGAGCAGGTTGAAAAGTTCTATAACGAGCTTAAGAAGATCCCCACCTACAGAGATGCTGAGCATACTCTTTCCATTCTTACAATTACGTCAAATGTTGTATATGGTAAAAAGACAGGTAACACTCCCGACGGCAGACGCTTGGGCGAGCCCTTTGCTCCAGGAGCTAATCCTATGCACGGCAGAGACTGCTGCGGCGCTTTGGCTTCCCTTAACTCCGTTGCAAAGCTTTCTTATGACGTATGTAAGGACGGTATTTCAAATACATTCTGTATAGTTCCCTCTGCTCTCGGTAACAGTGACGAGGACAGATACGCAAACCTCTGCTCCATTATCGACGGATACTTCGGACAGAAGGCGCAGCACATCAACGTAAACGTATTCCACCGTGAAATGCTTCTTGACGCTGTTGCCCATCCCGAAAAATATCCTAATCTTACCATTCGTGTTTCAGGATATGCAGTAAACTTCCATAAGCTTTCAAAGGCTCAGCAGGATGAGGTTATTGCAAGAACCTTCCATAACGAGATGTAAGATGCAGAAGAATATAAAAGGATTTATACATTCGTTTAACAGCTTAGGCGCGGTGGACGGCCCCGGCATAAGATATATCGTTTTTATGCAAGGCTGCCCCTACCGTTGTCCCTACTGTCATAATCCCGACACCCGCGCTTTCTCAGGCGGTATTCCCTATTCTCCCATTGATGTGGTTGAAAAGGCGGTTAAATACCGCAGCTATTTCGGTGAAACGGGCGGTGTTACGGTTTCGGGCGGTGAGCCCCTTTGCCAGGGCGAATTCGTGGCGGAGCTTTTTAAGCTGCTTCATAACCGCGGCATAAATACCTGTCTTGATACGGCGGGGGTAAAGCCCGATAATGTTATTGCAAGAGTGCTTGACCACACGGATACAGTCTTGTGCGATATAAAGTTTCCCACTGAGGAAATGTATCTTAAAAGAGTGGGCGGCAGTCTTAACAGCACACTTGAATTCCTGCGCTTGTGCAATGAAAAGGGCGTAAAGGTCATTATCCGCCACGTTGTCGTACCGGGTATGACCGATTCGGAGGAAAGTATTCTTGCTATAAAGGAGCTGCTTCGTGATATTGAGTACGAAAGGATCGAGCTTCTTCCCTTCCGTAAGCTCTGTCAGCAAAAGTACGACAAGCTCGGTATGGAATTCCCTCTCAAGGACACTCCCGAATGTACAAAAGCTACAATATCAAATTTAAATAAATTGCTTTAAACAAACAGAGGGTGTCGCAATGCGGCACCCTATTTTTTAAGGAGAATTATATTGTATGAAGTTTATATCATGGAACGTAAACGGATTCCGCTCCGTTTTAACAAAGGGCTTCGAAGCATTCTTCAAGGAAGCCGACGCGGATTTTTTCTGTCTGCAGGAGACCAAGATGCAGGTGGGACAGGCGGATTTTAGTCCTGAGGGCTATTTTTCCTACTTTTTCAGCGCTGAGAAGCGTGGCTACTCAGGTACGGCAATTTTCTGCAAAAAGGAGCCTTTACGCGTCTTATACGGCATTTCAGGTAAGCATACTGATGAAGGAAGAGTCATTACCCTTGAATATGATAATTTCTATCTTGTTTGCGCCTACGTGCCAAACGCGCAAAACGAGCTTAAGCGCATAGATTACCGTATGGAATTTGAGGACGATATGCGTGAGTACCTTTGTGGGCTTAATGAATTGAAGCCCGTAATTTACTGCGGCGACTTAAACGTGGCTCACAATGAGATCGATTTAAAAAATCCCAAGACGAATATAGGTAACGCAGGCTTCTCCTATGAGGAAAGAGGCAAAATGACGGAGCTGCTTGATAGCGGATTTACGGACTCCTACCGTTACCTTCATCCCGACACGGTAAAATACTCCTGGTGGAGCTATATGTTCCAGGCGCGTGCAAAAAATGCGGGATGGCGTATCGATTATTTTATCGTTTCCGACAGGATCAAGGACGATATCATCTCCGCCGAGATCTTAAACGACGTCTTCGGCAGCGACCATTGTCCTGTGGAATTGACTATTGAAATTTAAATTTGTAAACTGAATAAAACAGGAAGGGGACGATACAGACCCCTTCCTGTTTTATTCATAAGAAATCAAATGAAGACCACAAACGTTTTTCATATCATTTAAAATATGTTACCAAACTATGTTACCAAACCCTAAAACGTTAAAGGCGGTAATGGTACCCTCTCCAACGAATTTAATATACCCTACCCCGTCAAGTGAATATGTGTTATTATTCGACTCAGAGCTTTGAACAGATATCAAGTTGCCATCAAAATCATAGAATTTAATCGTAACCGGTTCTAAGGTTGTGCATTCAAGTCTGAAATCTTGAAGCTCATCATTCTTATACTCGGTGATATATTTACAAAACTCGGTTATATTTAGGGTTATATCCTTATATTTAAAGCCGTTGAACACAGAGCTGTTCAGATCGTGCCAATAGCTTGGATATATATTCGTATATTCCAGTTCTGTTCTGTCTGTGATAATAGAACTGATGGATATATCGAAAAAGCTTCTGTTTTCTTTTAACCATGAGTAGAAATTTTTCTCAACGTCACGACCATAAGCATCCGGAAGAACCCTTAAGACCTCGTTGATATCCAAGCTGTCGGATTTATTATAATCATATGGATTTTTTTCCTGATATTTAGTAAACCATAAGGAATAATCACCGTATACCAGCTCCAGATAACGCATCAATCTGAATCCTACGGCATAATCTTCGTTAAATGCATAATCGAATGGAAATCCTTTTTTATACCAATATGACAATGGCTTGGAATATAAATGCTCATAACCCTCATCCGAAATTCTCATATTGGTTATTGTCCGTTCGGCGCCTTTAAGATGATAGGCTATCTCAGGATAATTCTCTTCTAAATATTTTACTGTCTTGTATGTGTTATACTCTGCAAAGCCCTCTTGCAACGTCTTACAAAAATACCAACCGCTATTATGATTTTGCAGCACATGGCTTAATTCGTGGGCTATGGCATACCCTCCTGAGATAAACAAATCACCCGTACTGACACTAATTCCATCGAAATATGCATACGCTTCATGAGTTTCTGAAACGTAGCCGTTTTCGTTTGGTTCCTTCGTCTTTACCTCAATTATAATTTTTCCAATCTCATCTGTATTAAAATTTAGGCCGGAAGCAATTTGAAGCGCGTCGTAAAGTGTTTCCAAATAATACTCAAGATCGGCTATTACATACGTATGGGCATCCAGCTTACAAATAAAATGCTCCGTTTCTATTTCCGTATATTCCGTCGTTATGTATCCGGACTTAAAGTGGGACGTATCCATCGTTTCAAAATCGCAATTTACGCATTTATTCGTTGCCGTATCCATATTGTGCTTTTCGGAAAACTTATATCCACATTCCGAACAAGAATAAAAATGGTTTTCAATGTCAAAGGTCTTTTCTATATCATGCTTTTCAACAAGCTCTAATTCACATTCGGAGCAAGCGTAAACGTGGGCTTCGGAATTAAAAGTACATTCCAAGATATGTCCTTTTCTGACAATTTCCTTTTGCTCTACCAAAACCGCGTTGCATTTTGAGCAGTGGCTTCCCTCGGTCAAGCCTGTTTCGGTACACGTTGCCGGCTTTGCTTTGTCAACAACGATTTCATGCTCGCACTGACACGAGCTTAACGTAATTACAACAAGCAGCAAAGCTACCAAAGCTACGATAATACTGAATCTTTTTTTCATGCACTCACCTCCGTGAATAAAGTATAGCATAAATCACAAAGAAAATCAAGATAGATCCTCCAAAAAAAGTGGGCGAGTCAACCTTACAAATGAAAACAAATCGACTCTGTCAGGTTACTTTGATTTGTGAAGTGTGTAATGATAAATCCGAACCATTATAGCGATGTAAGCTCGGGGAGGATATATTTTTATACGGGATTGCAAAATGTTAAATAATGTGATACAATTATAAAAAACCTTTATGGATTCATAAAATGGAGATACTATGAAAGCATACGAAAGATTTTTAAAATACGCAAAGATGTATACGACAAGCGACGAGCGAAGCGGAACACATCCGTCTTCCTCTATCCAATTTGACTTGGCGCATTGTTTAGTTGATGAGCTGAAAAATATGGGAATATCTGCTGAGTGCGATGAATATTGCTACGTTTACGCAACCATCCCCGCTACCGAGGGCTGTGAGAATGTGCCTGCTATTGGATTTATAGCGCATATGGACACATCTCCCGATTTTTGCGGAGAAAACGTTTCTCCCCGTATCATTGAAAATTATGATGGCGAGGATGTGGAGTTGGGAGAAGGACGAGTTCTTAAGCGCGCCGATTTCCCCCATCTTGCGGAGCTTAAGGGAAGAACCTTGATCGTTACCGACGGAAAGACACTTCTTGGAGCTGACGACAAGGCGGGAATTGCCGAGATCATGACATTTGCGGATACGTTGATCAAGAATAAGCTGCCTCATGGAAAGATCTGTATTGCTTTTACTCCCGACGAGGAGATAGGAGAGGGCGCGGATCATTTTGACGTAAAGCGCTTCGGAGCCGATTTTGCTTATACTGCAGACGGTGACGTAGAGGGCGGAATTGAATATGAAAATTTCAATGCCGCAGGCGCTACCTTTGAGATAAATGGCTTTAATATTCATCCGGGCTCTGCAAAGGATAAGATGGTCAACGCTTCCTTAATAGCAATGGAGATAAATTCTCTTTTGCCCGCCGACGAAATACCGTCTAAAACTGAGGGTTATGAGGGATTCTTCCATTTGACAGACATGGAGGGATGCGTGGAGCGCGCGACTATCAGATATATCATTCGCGACCACTCCGCAGAATCATTTGCAAAGCGCTGTGAGTTGGCTCGTCAGATTGAAAAGCAGATCAATGAAGCCTACGGCGAGGGAACTGTTGTTCTTACACTTAAGGAACAGTACAGAAATATGGAAGAAAAGATCCGTCCCTGCTTCCACGTTGTGGAGACGGCAAAACGCGCAATACTTGCGGCAGGACTTGAGCCCATCATCAAGCCCATCAGAGGAGGAACGGACGGCGCAAGACTTTCCTTTGAGGGTCTGCCCTGCCCCAATCTCGGTACGGGCGGCTATGCCTTCCACGGTCCGTATGAGCATATTACCGTTGAGGGAATGGATAAAGCGGTTGAGATCCTGCTCGGAATCGTCAGATTATATCAGGAATAACTGACAATCACCGTATAGCAAAAAAGGAGCAGAAAGCCTGCTCCAAATAAGAATTTACAGTAAAAAATATCGAGTGTTCAACGCTTCATTGTGAACACTCGATTTTTTGTAATAGTTTTAATCCTTCAACCCTTCAAAGACAAAAGTGGAAACGGAATCAGGTAACACCTCTGCATAATACCATTCATCGTTTTCAAAAATTTGTATTTGCTGCTTTTCCTTATTTGAGTTAATTATGAAATAACAAACCGTACCGTCGGGATTTTTTATACAACTCACCTCAAGCGGAATAGAATTGTTGTCGGGAAAGCCGAACATCCCGCTTTGCTTAGCCTCCTTTTCCACCGTCACTTCATATATTTCCGCGCCCCTTTGCATAAACATCGAAATATGCTTAAAGGCTTTATATTGGCCGCTGTATGAAAGCTCACCGCTTACGCTGCTCCGAGTAACCAAGCCACCGCAAAAGAACGGTCCCACGTTTGGTCCGCCATATTCGTCTAACATTAAATTCCAACCTGTAAACGAGCTATATCTCGAGTTAAGCGCCTTGGATATCATAATTCCCCATTTACACCAGTCAGTCCCGTAGTTATCATATAAGCGAGGACCACCCTCTGTGAAATGCAGTGCTAAATCAGGATATGCCTTCCTTAAAGCAAGAGTTTCCTCTATTGCGCCGTCGTAGTAATGGAAAGCGATTCCGTTGCAAGCGCTTGGAAGCTCCTTGTGTTCATCTAACATCCATTGCACACGTTTCCAACCGCTGAAATTATGATCAAACAACCAAATTTTTACATCCAGATTATTTTGACGCAATTTTTGGCGCAATGAGATAACAAATTCCGCTTCAATGTCAGGATGCCATATACACGCGGGCATAAGTCCGTTTTGATTTGCTTCAGGCTCGTTTTGCGGTGTGAGGGCAGAAATTTTAATTCCGTATTTTGCATATTCCTTAATGAAACGGACGATATATTCCGCATAACAGTCAACAAACTCTCTGCGCATAAATCCTCCGCCTATATTTCCGCCTGTTTTCATCCATGCAGGCGGGCTCCACGGCGATGCATAGAGATAAAGCTCGGGATTGATTTTTAAAATTTCCTTTATCATAGGAATTATATATGCTTCATCCTTCTCAACGGAAAAATACTTCAGCTCGGTATCACCCTCTACGTCATCGTAAGAATATACCTGTGGTGAATAGTCACTTGATGCAATGGATAATCTTCCTATGCTAAGTCCCAATCCATCTTTTCCGTATATACTTTGCAAAAATGAGTCTCTTTGCTCCTTATCCATTTGCGCCAAATTGTAGCAAGAGCTTCCTGTTATGGCAACACCAAAGCCTAAAAAATCGCTGGAGACCACATCAGAAGCGCGTCTTATTGCTCTTACACCGCACAACGGCTGTGAAGCAAACACAGGTCTTTCTAAAAATACCGATTGCGATAAAGAGTCTGTCCCTTTGACTGTAAAATATTGCGTAGCCTTCATTTCTCTCCTCCAGCCGTTTTGCTTTTATGATTGATGTGTATAAGCATATTATATATGGCTAATCTCAAAATGTAAATAATCTTTTATTTTGTTGCACATTTTGATAACTTTTATCGCAAGATCGGTTGATAAATTCCAAAGTTTGGAATCTGCCACAATAACACCGCCTTTCTGAAGATATAATAGCATAAATTTGCAAGATTTTCAAGTGAAATATTCGGCGTTGCCGAATGTGAAATAATGTGCTAACGCACATTGTGAAATATTGCTCCCTATGGTCACAATGTGAAATATTGCTCCCTATGGTCACAATGTGAAATGAAATTTGCCCACATTCGCGTCAGCGAATATTTCACATTTGCAATGCAAATATTTCACAGCGAAGCTATTTCACTTACCCGCAGGGCAAATTTCGTTAAAAAAAGGCACCTTTGTCGGTAGACAAAAGTGACTTTTTTCATGGTGCACCACTTTGAGTCAAAGTTGAACCATCGACTTAGACTCTTTTTTATTGGAATTTGCATATGTTCATGCAAAAAGGGTGGGACACCAAATCCCACCATGATTTTATTTGTATTGGAATTGATTTCAACCCTCCCAATTGAAGAAAGATTCATAGTCTTTGATGTAAGATTAACGTAAATCAAAAATAGTACTTATCTTTTTAGTTCTTCATTTGGTATCCATTCCTTTGTATCACTCCAAAGGTGTGGAAGAACGTCAACAATAGCGTTTTTATTGAGAAGTCCGTATATGTGAGGGAAAGCAACGCCACCATTTCTTAAATCTTCCCAAACAATTTTTGGTGTAACCTTGCTTGTATCAATGACAAGAAGCACCATTTCATCCGCTTCGTTTTTGAAATTAGGTGCTACAAGATGATATGTATCTATATCAGAACAATGAATAAAACCAAATTTTTCAAGAGAAGCTTCGCCATAAAAATCTTTATTTTTATATGTGTTCCAAAGTGTTTTAGTTAGTGCATGTAAAATTATCATATTGTACCTCCTATGTGTAATTATATAAGCAAATACGCACCCTTAAACTTGAAGCCACACGCTTTGGCTGTGTTTACAGATGCAATGTTGGATTTTACGCAACTATAACAATAAATTACATCTTTTTCCGTTGCGCAAACAGAAGAAAGCAATCGTTTTGCGTAGCCTTTATTTCTATACTTTCTGTTCACAAATATATTTATTGTGGACAATTTTAAATCGTCTTCTAAAAAAGACTGTGCAAAACCTATCAATACGCCATTTTCAAACAGCCCAAGATTTACAACTTTAGAATCATTAATGTAGTTTTTATAGTTAAGCAGAAATTCTTCCGATATGTCTTTCCCAATGTTATTGTCTTCAGAATCTATTTCACAACATTCTTCAATATACTTGGCATCTTCGATTGTTAAATTCCGAACTGATGAATCATTATACGCCATATAGCCACGAGCAAATTTAAAAGAGCCGTTTTTATTTGCCAATTCTTCGGGAACGCAATTCCAAGTAAACACCATAAGCATTTCAGAATCAACACTTATCAACATCTTAACCGTTTGAATTGCAGAAATGATATCGGATTTTTCGTTCAATGCGTGTATATGCCAAATTGTATTATTTTTAACTACAAGACATTCGTTTGTGTAATAGGTATCAATATCAATTAAACCTGAAAAATTATCATAGTATATAGTTATCTGCTCTTGCGCAACATATTTAGCTTCGGATGCGTAAATAATGTTTTTTGCTTCGTCAATGGAAATTTTATCCACTAATTATCCCACCTTTAATTCAAATATCAGTATGATTATACCATAAGTGAAAAATGAATACAACAGTTTAAAGTGAGAAATAAATTCTCATTATGGTTGAGTAAAAATGATAATTCGTGTCGCAAGGATGCACAGTTGTCGTTGCCGCATCCCACTACCCTCGACGGAGTTCGGTTAGGATAATATAATTATCGGCTATTTATTCCACGGAACAATTGATAAGAGCCTCGTAGGAATGTGGATAAAAGGCGTAAAGTCGCCACCCTTATAAACCAAATCAACCCGACAAACGTCGGGTTGATTTGGTTGGTGCGGATGACAGGACTCCGACTCGCTACGCGTCGCTGGATAATTCGTTTTAGCCAATCGCACTGCGCGAGGCTTGTGTTCTTGGAAACTCATTATTGAACCTCGGTTCGCGTCCTTTTTATTATCACACCAAAAGAAAAAGGGTGGACGAGCCACCCTTTTTCTTTTGGTGCGGATGACAGGACTTGAACCTGCACATCGGAGATACCAGATCCTAAGTCTGGCGCGTCTGCCAATTCCGCCACATCCGCTTATTTCGTACCACTATATAATACTATAAAATTGTCTGTTTGTCAAGATGAATTTAAAAAGCGAAGATAATTCTCTGAATACATCGGCCCATTTACTGTCTATTTGCTTTTATGGTCATATAGCTATTGCTTTTTCCAAAGGTCTTTAGTATAATATAGTTGAATAAATAGTTTTTTAAAACAAGGTGAACTATGAAAATAACAAAATTCTATAACCCCGAAATACCGTATAGCCTTCACGATATGAACGTGATCGAATTTGAGATAAGCGGCGACAACCTCATAATGAGAACTCAATCCGGTATGGTGAGAACCGCGCCGAACTTCGATCAAGTGGACGGATACCTCGAATTTCTCGATGTGAATTGGAAATATTGCTATGCTACCGTGTGTGAAGGATACTACGGTAATCTCGGCACTTATGAGGGCAAGACATTTAAGAAAATGTATCTCAAGGATTTTATTGCCGAGTTTCAGAACGCAGGCTTCTCCATCACGGACGAATTCTACGGTCAAGACCGTGCCCTCTATACGGGATATTTCCACAAGGGCGGTATTATGGGCGAGTGTACCATTGAGATATACCATAACAATATTGTGTTCTATGAGCAGACCGATGACACCCGTGAAATGAAAGAGGTCGTATTGAGTGCAGATGGAGATCTGTCACTATATTTAGTGCCTGCCGACGTTGCGGATAATCTCGCTACGGTTGCAAATGAGTTTGCATCGGGCTACGTATGGCACGGTGAGAAAAGCGGTAAGTTCTTGCAGCTCTGCGGAGAACAGTACGGCGCGGTGTTTGATGAAACGGATTTTATCGAATATCTGAACACGGTACTGTATCCCGATAAGCCGTCTAAAAAGCTCAAAACTTTCAAGGCGTCCGATGACGAGGACGTGCCGGAGGAATATCGGAAATATCCGTACTATAACTTTTAAGGAAGTTCACTATGAAAAAGAAAAAATCATTTAAAGTGAGGTAAGCGGTATAATGACAAACTTTGAGAAAAAAGAGTTGTTAGAAAATACGCTTAGAAAGCAGCTAATCAAAAAACGCATCATACAAGCCTTTGTTTTCTTTGGCTTTCTCGCTATCGGTATTCTGTTTTGGGCATTAAGAGAAGCAAGTAAAGAGGTAATCGTTCACGGTGATGAGTTTTTGAATGGTGCATTTGCGTGGGAAACGGTTAAGTATAATGAGAACTATGTTGTAGGAATGATAATCGGCTTTGTCGGTGCCTCAATGGCGATGGTGTTCTTGTTGACCGATATGATTTTTTGCAGGTTTGATACGGCAGAAGCCAACGGTCATTACATAACTGCTTATCGTGAGATGACCAAAAACGTAGTCTATGTAAATGGCGAAGAAAAGGACAGCGTAGGTATATTTAGCTTTACATACGTATTGGAAACCAAATTGCCCGATGGCGTTAAAATTAGTGTGACGTTTGCCCGAGGTGCTTTTCTGCTTGCTCACATAACATTTTCTGATAATAACCCATCGGTAGATCTATAAGATTATTTTGATTTTGCAAGGAGAATACAAAATGAACTGTCCTTATTGCAACAATGAAATGATAAAAGGACTTATTCATAGTCCGCAAGAGTTGAATTGGATAAAAGGAGAAAAACGCAAGTTTTTCACTCGCGCTTTTCTACATAAAGACTCG
>JAFUOY010000035.1 GCA_017481595.1 Clostridia bacterium
AAATCAACACAGTGTGTTAATTTGTCGAGTGTGTAACCAAAACAAGGAGTGTCGAAGCCGAGTGTACCGAGGCGCGCGAGACGACTATGTTTTGGGAAGGGCAATTAGGTGTCAACGGAGTTGACGGATGAGGTGTAGGATGTAAGACATCCGTAATTGTATGCACCCACATCGAAATACCAAAAATTTTTTGCATCAACTGCTAATAGAGATCAAAAGTTAGTTTGTTTTTAGGACACCTCATCCGTCTTTTGCTATGCAAAATCCACCTTCCCCTCAAGGTGAAGGCTTATAATACAAAAAACGCACACTGTTGTGCGTTTTTTATCTTTATTTTTTGATCTGTTCTTCATCAACCTACAATATTATGCTAATAAAATCAAAAATATGCCGTAATGTGTCTATATTTTATCATTGCGACGCAAAAAAGTCATCAATTATTATATAAAGACACCTTTACAAATGAAAAATTTTATGCTAGAATATATAGGAAAAAGAGTATCTCCGTCATTTTAATGGCGAAAATACTATTTTTTTATGCGCACTGGCGCGCAATAACTTACAGAAAGGTAAATAAATGAAAGCATTATTATCTCTTTTCTGCGTTTTTCTTGCTCTCGCTTTCTTGATCGTGGCTGCTGACAACAGCATACCCGACGAGGACGAGACAACTACAACGTATGAAGATTTTACAACCACTATCCCCGATGAGCCTACCACGGACGACACTCCCACAACGGAAGCGCCTACAACAGAAGCTCCTACAACGGAAGCTCCCACTACTGAGGCGCCTACAACCGAGGCTCCCACAACTGAAGCTCCTACTACGGAGGCTCCATCCACAGAAGCACCCACAACAACAAAGCCAACTACTCCCGACACTCCCGTAACCCCCGTACAGAAGGTAACGGTAAGATTTGATTCCGCGGGAGGAAGCTCTGTTCCCAGCCAGACTATTGAGCTTGGCGGCACGGTTAAAAAGCCTGCCAACCCCACAAAAAACGGATATATCTTCAAGGGCTGGTACTCAAACGATAAGGAGTGGGATTTTGCAAAGACCATTGTTGTAAGAGATACGACTCTTACCGCTAAATGGGAGTTTGATAGCAGCTCTATTACCGACATTGTCGGCACTATGGACGATGAATTCAGCATCAAAATCACTTCTAAGTCCTTACCTGCAGGCAAATACACCTTGAGATACGAAAATGCAAACGGAGTTATGTCCAATTACGAGGAGATCGGCACAATAACCCTCAACGTAACCTACAAGGGCTTTATTCCCAGTAACAAAGCACCCATGGACGCAACTATGATAGGTGTTTATAACTCTAACGGTACAAGAGTGGGCAGCATTATTATTCCCGAATCCTTCCGAAAGGATTTTGGTAAAAAGCTTTACTCCTTTGGCGCATTGTCTGACGTTCATATTGGATATCCGACCGCTGAGGAGGATTTTGAAAGAGCCCTTAAATACCTTGCCGACACGGAAAAGGTTGAATTTATTACTATTGCAGGCGACCTTACCGTAAAAGCTACTCTTGCGCAGTTCAAGACCTTCAGATCAATTATAGACAAGCATTGCAGCGTACCCGTATACGCAATAGCGGGTAACCACGACACACCCGAGCACGGCGGACCTTCGGTAACGGATCTTGTAGTAAGATATACAGAAAATCCTCTTTATTACAGCTTTACAGAGGGTAACGACGTGTATATTATGCTTGGCGTAGCCCAGGAATCCTCTTTCGCTCATATGGCTCCCGGCGCTTTACAATGGCTTCAGACGGTTCTTGAGCAGAATAAGGACAAGCGTTGCTTTATAGTTACTCACGTTTATACAAACAACTCCTCAGGTGACCCCTTTAACGTATACGGTCACGATATGTGGGCGGGTGATGAGGAAGAGATCTTTATGAGCTTGCTTAACCACTATCCCAACGTTACCGTATTCCACGGTCACTCCCATGTTGAGTTTGCATTGCAGTCCTTGACTGAAAAGGCAATAATCGACGTAAGCAAAAAATACAATTCAATTCATGTTCCATCCGTTACGGCTCCCCGTACCTGTAAGCTTGTGGACGGTCTTGTAGAGGACAACCATTACCTTTACGAGGAGAGCGAGGGCTACGTTGTTGACGTGTACGAAAACGGTATAGTATTGAGAGGATATGATTTTGTAAATGCAAAATTCATTCCCTACGCGCATTATTATATCGATACAACCCTTAAAACAGTTGCACCAAATACCTACGTAGATCCTACGGGAACAATAAAATAAACTATGATTGCCCTTTCGGGCAAGTGAAGTTATCTTCGATAGTGAAGTTCACTATGTGAGTGAAGTTTTGCCTATCGGCAAAGTCAAATAGTTAAAATTAAGCAAAACACACCTTGGCATAAATTCCAAGGTGTGTTTATTATTTTACTCAATAATATCCTGTAATTCTGCATTTGCGACGGACGTAGTCCTAGTCCCTGTGGGACATTTTGAATTTTGCATTTTCTATCATCGCTTCCTTTATAACCTCGGCAATCATTCTCATTCCGTCCTGATCGGGGTGGAGGCCGTCAAGGGTGTTCATATAAAAAACGTCGTTATTCAATTTACTGTTGTAAAGATCCACTAAAAAGAAGCTTTCACCCGCTATGTGAACGGCTTCCTCGATTCTTCTGTTAAAAAGAAGGGTGCGTATTCTGAAGCCTGCGTCCCTGTCGGGCATATTTACGCAAAAGACCTCGGCATGGGGATATTTTTCCTTGATAGTTAAAAGGGTATACAGATAATCGGCGTAAAACACCTCGTCGTCTACGTTTCTTCCAAGGTCGTTTAGCCCCATAAAAACTATAATTATATCGGGCTTTTCCCCACTATTAGTGGACAGCTCCGAAGCGCGGTTTACACCGGAGCTTTGGTTATCCCGTCCGCTTAAATTTCCTCCCGACCAGGAATTATTTACACACAGGGTTAGAGAAAGCTCCTTAAGCAGTATGCCCCAATAGGTTTCTTTCCAAGGAAAAAGCCGCTTTGTATAAAAGCAGGGATTGTATGCGGTTGAAGCGTTTGCCTCCTTATTATTTGAATATCCGTAATAGGTGGACACGCTGTCCCCGAGTATTGAAAGCTTTTTGCCCTTTTGCATAAGAAGTCCTCCTTTATTTCGTTTTAATAAAAGTATATCAATAATTTGCGTAAAATACAATAACGTATTGCAAATTTTCCACCCCTGTGTTAAAATATCCTTATTCTTTTAAGGAGATTTTTATATGACGGACTCCAAAAGCAAGCGCGCCATAAGGCTTAAGGCTCTTAAGGCGGCGTTTCCCAAAACCTTGCCCATTCTTGCAGGCTTCCTTTTCCTTGGCATTTCCTACGGATTTTATATGCGTGTGTCGGGATTTTCCTTTTTCTTCCCTCTTTGTATGAGCATAATTATTTTCGGCGGCTCCCTTGAATTCGTGGCGGTAACCATGCTGCTCAGCCCCTTTGCCCCAATTCAGACCTTTCTTATGGCTCTCGTAATACAGGCGCGCCACCTTTTTTACGGCATTGCTATGCTTGATAAATACAAGTGCACGGGTAAGAAAAAGCTCTACCTTATTTTCGGTATGTGTGACGAAAGCTTTTCTATAAACTGCTCCCAGGAAATCCCCGAGGGTGTGGATAAAAGCTATTTTTATTTCTTTGTAACTCTGTTAAATCATCTTTATTGGATAACGGGGGCAACCCTTGGCTCCCTTATCGGCGGATTTATCAAATTTGATACAACGGGAATAGATTTCGTAATGACCTCTATGTTTATAGTTATCTTCCTTGAAAATTGGCTCAAGGAAAAGCGACACATCTCCTCCCTTATCGGTATTATAGCCTCTGTAGTGTGTCTTATCGCCTTTGGAAAGGATTCATTCCTGATTCCCACTATGGCGTGTATAATCATCCTTCTTGCCCTGTTTAAAAAGCCTATAACAAAGGGGGATGAAGCAAAATGACCTTGACTCAGCAGATCATAACCATCGGTCTTTGCGCCCTTGCCACCATGCTTACAAGATTTTTGCCATTCCTTGTGTTCTCCTCTGACAAGGAGCCGCCAAAATTTATAAAATACATAGGTAAAGCCCTCCCCGGCGCTATCTTCGGTATGCTGGTGGTCTATTGCTTAAAGGGTGTGTCTCTTACCTCCTACAGCTACGGCTTACCCGAGCTGATAGGCGTTTTGTCCGTAATACTTATCCACCTTTGGAAAAGGAAAATGCTCCTTTCCATCGCCTCCGGCACGGTAATTTATATGATTCTTGTACAATTGGTATTTTAAGCGTACCGCAGGTACGCGTCGATATTCGCCTGCGGCGATCGATATACACTTTGTGCTCGATATGTCCTGACGGACTCGATATGCGTCTGTACAGACGCGAGATAAGTAACAAAGGCGAATATCATATCGAAAGCGAATGAAATGAGCTTATATCGATTTTGCCAACGGCAAAAATATCGAGTTGGCAAAGACAACATATCGCAAAAAACGGACACACTGTGTCCGTTTTTTTCTTAATTCTTAATTCTTCATTATTCATCATTCATTATAATCTTACTCTCAACAAGCGCATCTCCCTCGTATACGAGCTTTAAGGAGAAGAAGGATCTTTCGCTCTCTATGAGCCTTAAAAACACCCTGTCTCCCTCCCACATAGGAAGGTCAAAAAGCTTTGATTTCTCCACCCAGCAAAGCTCTCCCTCGCTGCAGGGGATCATCTCCCCCTCGTATTTATCACAGGTAAAAAGATGCATCTGCTCCGTTTGATATTTGTCCGACACAAAGGTCACAATACCACGGTATTTTGGCTTTAAAAGGGTAAGGCCCGTCTCTTCCCTTACCTCTCTTATAACACAGTCAAAAGGGCTCTCATTCTCCTCGAAATGTCCACCAACGCCTATCCATTTTCCGTCGTTTCCGTCCCCCTTGGAAAAGGTGCGGTGGAGCATAAGATATCTCCCCCGGTTTTCAATATAGCATAGCGTGGTGTTCTTCATTTCCGTTCCCCTTTTTCTTTTCTTAATGTAATTGTATCACTCCGTAAAAAAATTGTCAAGCGCCTTATCACTTCTCACTTCTCACTTCTCACTTATCACCTATCACTTCTATACAGCACCCCCTCTTTTGAGGTCAAAAGAGGGGGTGCTGTATACTAAATAGGGGGTGCTGTATGCCAAAATACCGTTTTTTGCTTCTCACCCGAAGGGTATATCTCTTCCCGCAAGGGAAATATCACTCCGTAGGAATATCACAAATTCCAAAGGAATTTATATCACTTTTCCCGATTATGTGTCCATAATCGGGAAAAATACAGGGGGTGTTGTATTAAAAACGAGGAGTGATGAGCGAGAAGTGATAAGATGGCTTCGCCGTAGGGGCGACCATTGGTCGGCTACGCCAACAATTCAAAATTCAAAATGCAAAATGCAAAATTCAGAATTCTGCATTTAAACTAAAAAAAGCCGCAAGGGTGCGGTCGAGGTCGGTTCATTTTGCATTTTGCATTTGCGAAGGAGGAGTGTGACATTATATCTGTTTTACTACGGATGCCTTGCATCCTACACCTCATCCGTCTGCTCCGCATCCACCTTCCCCTCAAGGTGAAGGCTAATTTTGCATTTTGCATTCTGCACTCTGCATTCTGCATTCTGCATTTAAACTAAAAAAAGCCGCAAAGGCGGCTTTTTTAGTTCATTATAAGTTCCATTATAATAGGCACAAGGAATGTCATTGCAAATCCGACTACGGCGCAGAGGACGAAAACGAGAAGGAGCCAGAACGGGTTTGACCTGTGGGCAAACTTTGATTTTGCCTTCTCTACCTTATCCTCGGGAATGTAAAATTCCGCATTTGTGTAATCGTATTTTACTCTTTTAAGGGACGCAAGGCGCGCTTTGAAGCCCTTCTTTTTTGGCGCTTCCTCCCCCTCCTTTTTTACGTTTACGGGGGTTAAGCTGCCACCCTTTACGCTTACCATATTGCGCAAGGTTTTGCCCTCGCGAAGCAGGAATTTATAAAGGCGCTTATCGGAGCTAAGGTCTGCAAGGGTCTTTGCATTTTCCTCGCCTACTCCGTTTTTAAGAAGCTTTCTTACAAGATCGCCAATGACGTTCTGTACGAACCAATAACCAACGAAGGACAAAAATATTCCCGCCGCAAGAGCGTAAATAAAGATGTCCGTGGATACCATCCATCCAAGGAATGGCGCGTTTTCAAACAATAAATACATATCTTACTCCTCGGCTATTTTCTTGCCGCAAAGCTTGATCATTATGTCCTCAAGGTCCTCGTTGTCTACGTATTCGATCTGTACCATACGGCACTTGCCCTTTGTCTGAATTTTAATGCGTTTTCCTGTCAAGGACATTGCTTTTTTCTCTAAATCCTTGATATAGTCAACAATTAAATCGGAGGTATCAACCTTTTCCTCCTCGCCCTTCAAGGCATTTTCGTAAGCCTTGTTAAGCTTCTTTACAAGATCCTCTGTATCACGAACGGAAAGGGAGCGAATAAGTATTTTATTTGCCGTATCCTCAATAATTCCCTTGTCCTTAAGTCCCAAAAGGGCTCTTGCGTGGCCCGCGGAGATATCTCCCGCCTTCAAAAGCTCCAAAACCTCGTCAGGAAGCTCCAACAAACGCATTGAGTTAGCAATAGCAGGTCTGCTCTTGCCTACCTTTGCGGAAACCTCCTCCTGTGTGAGCTTAAATTCGCTCATAAGAGATGCGTAAGCCTGCGCTTCTTCATAAGGATTAAGATTTTCTCTCTGTACGTTTTCAATAATTGCAATTTCAGCCGCCTTTAATGCGTCCGCTTCCATTACAATAGCGGGGATCTCTGTAAGGTTAGCCAATTTTGATGCTCTCCAACGGCGCTCACCTGCGATGATCTGATAAAATCCGCCCTCGCTCTTGCGAACGATAATAGGCTGTAATAAACCGTGCTGAGAAATGGATTCTGCAAGCACCTCAAGGCTTTCTGTATCAAAATATTTTCTCGGCTGATCGGCTTTAGGCTCAATCTCCGAAATTCTTAACGTCTGAACACCGTCTTTTTTAACAGTTGTAGTAACTATCTTCTCTACGGGGCTGTAATTGTCGGCAAAAATAGATTCAAGACCTCTGCCAAGTCCTCTTTTTGCTGCCATTTTTTATTCCTCCTTTATATAATATCCGTTCTTTTAATGATTTCCTTTGCTACGTCCTCGTATTCCATACTTCCCTTGGAATATCTTGCGTAGTAATATATAGGCTCACCGTAGCTTGGAGCCTCGCTTAAGGATACACAACGGGAAATTTTAGTTTTAAATAATTTCTCGCTGTAATATTTATTAAGCTCATCATATACCTGTCTTGCCAATCTTAATTTACGATTATACATT
>JAFUOY010000036.1 GCA_017481595.1 Clostridia bacterium
GTGTTAGCCAACGAAGACCAAGTGTCTGTCGTCTTTCAGGACGAACCTCCATTGGTACCTGATAAGTAGCACCACCCATTCTGCGGGCTTTTACTTCAAGTACAGTCATGATATTTTCCATTGCATTTTCGAAAACTTCAAGAGCATTTTCACCTGTCTTTTCAGCGACAATTTCAAATGCTTCGTAAACAATCTTCTGTGCTACACCCTTCTTACCATCAAGCATAATGTTGTTGATGAGCTTTGTAACGAGCTTTGAATTATAAAGGGGATCCGGCAATACATCTCTTTTGGAAATTTGACCTCTTCTCGGCACTTTAACTTCCCTCCTTCATTAAAAATATGATATCATTGGTACTCGAAAGAAAATCTCCCGTCATGTCCGCACAAGTGTCACTGATATAAACATTTATTCAGTTTAACAAGTTTCGGAAATACGTAAATTTAACTTTTTTTCACCTTGTTATGTGCAATTATTTCTTCTTTGCACGCTTAGCGCCGTACTTAGAACGGCTCTGATTACGGTTTGCAACGCCCTGTGCGTCAAGTGTACCACGGATGATGTGGTAACGGCAACCAGGCAAGTCTCTTACTCTACCGCCACGGATAAGTACAACGGAGTGTTCCTGAAGGTTGTGACCGATACCGGGGATGTAGGATGTTACTTCCATACCGTTTGTAAGCTTTACTCTTGCGATCTTACGAAGAGCTGAGTTAGGCTTCTTAGGTGTTGTGGTTGTAACCTTTGTACATACGCCTCTCTTCTGAGGTGCACTCTGCTCAACAGCTTTGTTCTTCAAAGTGTTGAAACCTGTCTGGAGAACAGGAGTCTTTGACTTGTAGGTCTTGTCTGTTCTACCCTGCTTAACAAGTTGGTTAAATGTTGGCATTTTATTCCTCCTTCTTCTGAAATAAATGTTTATACTTCAATGCCGCGCACGGCACGATGTATCATTTCATACGCTTCACCCTAAAATGGGCATAACTATACCTTTTTAAAGGAATCCACGCAGAATGTATTATATCATCTTGAATTCTTAATGTCAAGAAAAACAGTTTACGCGCAAAATTTTCTCTTTTTTGCACAATTTTTTCATTCTCATTTTGAATATTTTTAGTTATTTTTTGTATAAATTCACGATTTTTTATTTTCTTTTTTATATAGTTATCTTTAGCGTTATATATTTAATGAAGAAAAAATCTCATTCTCTCCGCTTTTTAATGTTTTTGCACAATATTTTACGAACTGATTGAAACTGAGCCTGATTTGTAGTATAATAGTTTCAGCTTAAAGCCCTGAAAGGAATTTGTATGAGTTTTTTTGTAACCTTAACTGCCGTGGCAATTATGCTTTTGTATGCGGTGCCCGGCTTTCTGCTTGTAAAGACCAGGCTCATAAATGAGAGTCACATCCCCTCTTTTTCCAAGCTTCTTATGTACGTATGCCAGCCCTGTATTACCGTCTATTCCTTAAGGCAGATGGAATACTCCCCCGAAAACTTTAAAAACATTATGATATGTCTGGCTATTACCTTGCTTTTACAGCTTGTTATGATAGGGGTCCTGTTTGTTTTATTTAAGAAAAGAAGAAACGATATCATATGGAGAATAATAAATCTTGCTTCCGTTTTAGCAAACTGCGCCTTTCTCGGCATTCCCATTCTTGAGGCGTTGTTGCCTGAGCATCCCGAGGCTCTTGCCTACTCAAGCGTGTTCGGTCTTTCAATGTCCCTCATAGGCTGGACCGTGGGAATGTACATAATCTCCCTTAATAAATCCTATATAAAGCCGAAAAAGATATTTTTAAATCCCGCCTTTATCGGATTTGCCATAGCCCTTACTATGTATCTTACCGAGCTTACCTTGCCCAAGCAAATGGAGGATATGATAACCCTCCTTGGCAGAATGTCTACGCCCTTATGTATGATGATAATGGGTATGCGTCTTGCGACGGTGAAAATAAGAGATATATTCTGCGATCCGAGACAATATATTTCCGTTGTGCTGAAGCAAATATTTTTTCCGCTTTTCGCCTTTGCCCTGTTATACTTTTTACCCATATCCGAAATACTTAAGCAGTCCGTAATAATTCTCTGCGCCTGCCCTGCCGCAAGCATGGTGCAAAACTTTGCAGAGCTTGTGGGTAAGGGTAACGATAAGGCCGCAAACATGGTACTGCTGGGAACTATTACCAGCGTTATAACCGTTCCTCTTATCTGCCTGATACTATAAATAACAAAACCGACCGATTTTACTCGGTCGGTTATTTGTTTTGATCAATACTTCATTCCGTATTCGTCGTAGTTGCTCTTTTCGCGGTTCTTGTTGATAAGGCTGATAATATCGCCAAGGTCACCGTACTCACTGTCGGCATCTGCCTTAGGAGTGGGCTTAACCTCTACCTCATCATCAGAGCCAACGTTAACTGCGGACTTGTAGTCAACTACAGGAGCAGCGGGAGCGTTAGGAGCTCTGCGGATGCCGCCCTTACCTGCGTGCTTGTTATTTGCGGAAGCCTTGTCAAATCCTGTTGCGATAATTGTGATCTTAACAGTATCCTCAAGCTCCTCATCAAATGTAGCACCCCAGATGATGTTTGCATCGGGAGCAGCAGCCTCTGCGATCATTGTAGAAGCGCGGTCAACCTCATCAAGCTCAACTCCGGGAGATACTGTGATGTTAACAAGTATACCGTGAGCGCCGTCAATGGATGTTTCAAGCAAGGGGCTGGAAATAGCAGCCTTAGCCGCGTCAACAGCCTTGTTTTCACCGTTAGCTGCGCCAACGCCCATATGAGCAAGACCTGCGTCTCTCATGATGGATGAAACGTCAGCAAAGTCAAGGTTTACAAAACCAACAACATTGATAAGGTCGGAAATGCTCTTAACACCGTGCTTAAGCACGTCGTCTGCCATGCTGAAGGCGTTCATAAGAGTAACCTTCTGACCGGAAACCTCTTTAAGTCTTTCGTTAGGAATAACCACCAAGGAGTCAACGTACTTAGCAAGCTCTGCAATACCTGCATCTGCCTGCATCATTCTACGTCCGCCCTCAAACTTAAAGGGCTTAGTTACGATACCTACTGTAAGGATACCCATTTCCTTAGCGATTCTTGCTACAACGGGAGCCGCACCTGTACCTGTACCGCCACCCATACCGGTAGCAACAAATATCATATCAGCACCCTGAATGGAGCGTCTGATCTCCTCAATGCTTTCCTCAGCAGAAAGCTCACCGATTTCGGGCTTAGCGCCTGCGCCCTTACCGCCCGTAATATTTTCGCCAATGCAGATCTTGTTAGCCGCGCCGGATTTCATAAGCGCAGCTCTATCTGTATTAACAGCTATAAATTCAACTCCCTTAATGTTGGAGGAAATCATTCTGTTTACAGCATTGTTTCCACCGCCACCAACACCGATAACTCTTATATCAACGCCGGAATCAAAATCGTTGTCAAGTTCAAATGGCATTATTTTTACCTCCGTAATTTAATTACTGTTTCTATATTTTTATACTACACTATTTTTCGACGTATTTCAAGTGTTTTTTTAAAATATAAGAAAATATTTTTTATTATTCTAACACTCGCGCCAAAAAAAGTCAATAGGCATTTACAAAAATTCGTTTTTTTATTTTTCAAGCGAGGAAAGATACCTTTTTTATGTTCAAATTCGAATTTTTGGAGGTAAAGGTTATTTCTGCCTCGCCCTTCATAAGAGAAATGGCGGACTTTGTCGTTCCAACCTCTCCGTCGGTTCCGTGTGTAACGAAGGCGCAGTCGCCCGTGCCCTTTATCTCACCTAAAACGGTTATCTGAGCCAAGGGAGAAAGGTATGATATCATTTCAAGCTCAACTATGTATCTTGCGGATCTTTCCACATTTACCTTGATAGGCTTTCCAAGCTCTACGTTATCGAAGCTGCACATAACGGAAAGATTGGAGGTATCCATATCTGCAAGCTCGTATGTAAAGCCGTTTGCGCGGAATCTTTCGTAAGCGTGGGTGTACATTACAAAGCCGCAGATGTTCTTTGCGCATCTCTGAAGCTCAGCGCGCTTAAGATATCCGCTTTCAAGGGAGGAGATAATATTGTGGTCATATGTTTTTGCGTTGGGAACTACCATATAAACGTCGTTTACGGACTTGACCATGCTGGCAACATCCTTCATATTGCGGTTGCCCTCGTAGTCGGTGATCCAAGCCCACCAGTCGGTCATAACGAAGCCGTCATACTTCCATTCGTCTCTCAAAAGGGATTTTGTAAGGTCGAAGTTTGACGCGGCGTGGTGAGAATTGACGATATTGTACGCAGTCATAATAGCCTTGCAGCCGCCATCCTTAACTGCAATTTCAAAGGGACGTGCGTAAATTTCTCTTGCCGCTCTTTCTGAGATAACGGAGTCGCTGCTATGACGCTTCCACTCCTGGCTGTTTGCCATAAAGTGCTTAACGGTACAGTAAACTCCCGCCTTGGAAAGACCCTCTGAGATCGAAGCAGCCATACTGCCCGCAAGATAAGGATCCTCAGAGAAATACTCAAAGTTTCTACCGTTCAAGGGATTTCTGTGAATATTGATACCGGGGCCGAGGATCACGTCTATTTCATAAGCGCTCATTTCAACACCCTCAAGGGAGTAAAGCTCGGATACAAGCTCACGGTTGAAGGTACAAGCGAGCAAGGTGCCGTTAGGCATACTTGTTGCAAGGAGTCCGCTGTCCATACGGATACCGGAGGGACCGTCGGTTGTACAAACGATAGGAATACCGAAGGAGATAAGCTCCTCTGACATACCGCCGAAGCAGCTACCCGTACCGGGAGTAACCTTGGGGCTGTTCATACCCTCGCCGAGAACAAGACAAGCAAGGTCCTTATCGGAGAGCTGAGCAACGAACTCATCCATTGTGTTTCTGCCGCATCTTACGTCCTCAAGCTTGATTCCCTTGTCGCCCGTGTATGCAAGCTCCTCGGGAATGGAGCCTTCTACTCTGTCACGGTAGGAATACGTACAGGTGGGAACGGGCTCGTAGGAAACGTTCATATCGGCATCGGGCTTGATCCTGTCGAAGGGAAGCACGGGAGAAAGCGCTTCTGTACATTTTTCCGTAACTACTGTGTCGAAGATTTCAAAAGCAAGTGTTTTTTCTGCGCTTCTTACGTCAGCGCCAACGTATATCTTGTATTCGCCTGCCTCAAGTACGTAGCAGCTCTTGTTTCCCGTTGCGCCGGAGTCATCGTAGGACGCCATACGCTCAACAGGGAATTCGATAGTAAGGGTACATTCCTCACCGGGAGCGAGCAAGGGAGTTTTTGAGTAGTCAGCCAAGGAGCGAAGGCTCTTACCAAGCTTACCCTGGGGCGCCTCGTAGTACACCTGTACTACCTCCTTACCGCTGTATTCACCTACGTTTTTAACTGTCGCTTTTACTTCTATTACGTCGTTTTTTACGCACCCTGTGGCGTTTATTTCAAATTTTGTATAGGAAAGACCGAAGCCGAAGGGGTAAAGGACCTTGTCCCTTGCAAAGGTCTCAAAGTAGCGGTAGCCAACGTAAATATCCTCCTTATAGAAGTTCTTTTCGCTGCCGCCGAAGTTTGCGGTTGAGGGATAATCGTTTATGCTCTTGGCAATAGTGTCTGCGAGCTTACCTGAGGGAGTGTCAAGACCGCAAAGAACGTCTGCGCACGCCTTACCGCCGCACATACCGCCCTGCCATACGTACATAACCGCGGGAACGGAATATTTTTCCACCCAGGACATATCGATATTACTGCCTACGTTAAGGATAACGCACACGTTTTCAAACACGTCCCTGACCTTTTTAATAAGATCCTCTTCCTTTTTGGTGAGAAGATAGCCACCCTCGGAGGCGGTATTATCCTTGTCCTCACCTGCGGTACGGCCAACGATAATAATAGCCTTATCGCCAAACTCACGGGCCGCCTTGACCACGTCCTCAGAAATTTCCATTTCCTCCTGGCACCAGGGCTCGGACGCCCAGCCGCCGTCACCTAAGTCGTATGGGTGATCCTTTTTCCACTGATCGTATATAGCCTCAAGCTCGGGGTTTACGTTTACAAAATCAAGAGCCTTAAGCTCGTCAACTATATTGGTTACGTATTTTACGTTTACAAGGCCGCCTGAGCCTGTTCCGCTCTTATAATATTCCTTCTGAACTCTGCCAAAAACAGACACTCTGTCGCCCTTTTTAAAGGGAAGCATACCGTTGTTTTCAAGAAGAACTATGCCCTCCTTTGCCGCCTTGAGGGAATATTCCTCAAGCTCCACAAGAGGCTCTCTTTTGAGGTTAGCAAGATCGTAGCTTTTGTAGTGACTGATTTCGTATTTCATATTACTCTCCAAACTGCTCCTTAGCCTTTGCCAAGAGAGCTTCTGTTTTATTTTTTATTTTTTCTTCCATTACCATTTTCAGAAGATATGAAAGTATATCTCCTATGATCCTTCCCTTGGGGAAGCCTGCAGAAATAAGATCCGTTCCGTTTATGTCAAGGTCCTTAAGGGAGAAGCACTCCTCGTCCTCGATTATCTCCATAGCAAGACGGTACACCGTATCGTAATGCTCCGTCCTGTCGTAAACGGGATTCTGAGCGGAGTTGTCCGCCCTTTGAAGCTGTATCAGCTCAAAGAAAGCATCCTTACCCATTCTGTTAAGTCTTTTCTTTATATAGATCTTATTTTCCTCAATTACGGTATCGTGGACCTTTACGAGAAGAAGCACCCTTTCCTTTGTAAGATTATCGTACTTATACTCGTTAAGATACCTTCTTGCGATCTCCTCGCTTTTGTGGGGATGACCGTAAAAATGATGCTCGCCCTTTTCGTCGGTGCTGACCGTTTTCGGCTTACCCGTATCGTGCAAAAGCGCCGCCAATCTTAAGTGAGGCTTCGGCTCGATATTCTCAATAGCTACTGCGGTATGTGTAAGAATATCGTACACGTGGTGTCGGTTTTTCTGGTCAAAGCCCTGCATTTCTCCGATTTCGGGAATAATTTCTACAAATATCTGCCAAAGATCAAGCAAAACGCTTTTTACGTTTTTTCCGCACAGAAGCTTGTTTATTTCCTCGGCAATTCTCTCCCTTGAAATCTTTTTTAAAAGATGTCTGAGGTCAAGCATTGCCTCTTTTGTGCTTTTTTCTATTTCAAAGCCAAGCACGGAGGCAAAGCGCGCGCCGCGAAGTATCCTCAATGCATCCTCCGAAAACCTTTCGTACGGATCTCCTATTGCGCGGATGATACGGGCGTCAATATCCTCTTTGCCGCCGTACAGGTCGATTATATCTCCCTCTCCGTCGTAGCAAAGAGCGTTGATGGTAAAGTCCCTGCGGGAAAGATCATCCTCTAAATTTCTTGTAAACTCAACGCTGTCGGGGTGTCTTGAATCAGAATATTCTCCCTCGCAGCGATAAGTCGTTACCTCTATATTCTCTCTGTTTACCAAAACGGTTACGGTGCCATGCTTGATACCCGTTTCTATAACCGTTTTGTCAGAAAAGACATTTTTCGTTTCCTCGGGGGTGGCGCTTGTAGTAATATCAAAATCGTGAGCCGCAGCGCCAAGATACATATCCCGTACGCTGCCGCCGACTATATACGCCTCGTATCCGCTGTCGTGCAGACTGTCAAGAACGCATTTTGCGCCGTCGCTTATTTTAAAATCGTACCTCATTTGCACATTTCCAAAAAGGCTTCTTTATCTATTATCTTAACTCCAAGGGTCTGCGCCTTTGTAAGTTTGGAGCCTGCAGCCTCTCCTGCTAAAACGTAGTCGGTCTTTTTGGATACGGAGGAGGACACCTTACCGCCCCTTGCCTTTATCATATCCGCCGCCTCGTCCCTTGTCATATTTTCAAGAGTGCCCGTAAGAACAAAGGTAAGTCCCTCAAACTCGTTTGTGGTCTCCTTTACAGCCTCGCTCGTTACTACTCCCGCTGCCTGAAGCTTGGAAATAATGTATCTTGTAGACTCCATTTTGAAAAAGTCCACAACGCTTTGCGCCATTACCGCGCCAAAGTCCTCAATTTCCGTTATCTCCTCCACCGTAGCGTCGTAAAGTGCTTCAACAGAGCCGAATTTGGAGGCAAGCTCAGCCGAGGCAACCTCACCGATATGGCGGATGCCCAAGGCAAAGATAAGCCTTGCAAGTCCTGATGATTTTGAATTTTCTATAGAGGTTATAAAATTATCTGCGGATTTTTCTCCCATTCTGTCAAGGGCTGCGATCTCTTCCTTTTTAAGATAGTAAAGGTCTGATGCATCGTGAATAAGAGAGTTATCAAGAAGCGCCTTTACCACCTTACCGCCAACGCCCTCAATATTCATTGCCTTTTTAGAGGCAAAATGCTCAATATTTCTTGCAAGCTGAGCAGGGCAAGCGGGGTTAGTACATCTTAAAGCGCCAAGAGTAAAGTCCTCTCCGTCATCAATAAAGTCCTTTGCATCATCATAGGTAAGACCTCCGCCACAGGAGGGACATTTATCGGGCATCTGGTAGGGCTGTTCATTTCCATCTCTGTCCTCTTTAACGGAGGAAACCACCTCGGGAATAATATCGCCCGCCTTCTGAACGATTACGTTATCACCTATTCTTATATCTCTGTCGCGTATTATATCAATGTTATGAAGGGTAGCGCGGGAAACGGTAGTACCCGCAAGCTTAACGGGCTCAAGCACAGCATTAGGGGTAAGAACACCTGTTCTGCCAACCTGTACAATAATATCAAGAAGCTTGGTTTTCTTCTGCTCGGGGGGATATTTATATGCAACCGCCCACTTTGGCGTACTGCTTCCCTCTCCAAGCTCCTTTCTTTTTTCAAGAGAATTTACCTTTATTACCGCGCCGTCTATATCGTAGGCAAGATTTACTCTGTTACTACCAAGGGATTTTACCGCGTTTACAATATCATCCTCATTGGAGCTTATACAAAGCATGGGAATAGCCTTAAATCCAAGAGCGCTGATCTTATCAATAGTTCCCTTATGAGTAGTTATGGAATCGTCCATAAGCTCTCCGCTTTGGAAATTAAATACGAAAATATCAAGACCGCGCTTTGCCGTTTCCTTGGAGTCAAGGCAACGGAGTGAGCCTGCCGCCGCGTTTCTCGGGTTTGCCCAAAGGGTCTCTCCGTCCTCTTCCTTTTGTTTATTAAGCTTTTCAAAGGAGGAGTGAGGCATATATACCTCTCCGCGTACGGTGATATTAAGAGGCTCCGTAATTTCAAGGGGGACTGAGCGAATGGTTTTGATATTGGTGCTTACGTCCTCGCCAACGTTACCGTCACCGCGGGTAGCGCCAACTGTGAATACTCCGTTTTCGTATTGAAGCGATACGCTGAGGCCGTCTATTTTCGGCTCAACGGAAAACTCCGTATCCTCTCCCGTTTCCGCCTTTACCTGTCTTATAAAGGCAACGAGGGATTCAAAATCAAAAACGTCCGTAAGGCTGCCCATTCGTACGGTATGCTTTACCTTTTCAAATTTATCAAGCGCCTTTCCGCCCACCCTATGAATGGGGGAGGTAGGATCGTAGTACTCGGGGTGCGCGCCCTCAAGAGCCTTAAGCTCCTCAAAAAGCTTATCGTACTCAAAGTCGGATATTTCGGGGGCGTCATTTTCATAATACCTTTTCGAATGGTACTTTATTGCCGTCCGCAGGTAATCAATTCTTTCCTTATCCTTCATAAGATACCTCATTAAATAAAGATTATTATGTAAATTATATCATATATAATGAAAAAAAGCAAGTAATCGCATTATTTTACATTTATATTTTAAGTGCGACACAATCATCTGTCAACTATTGTCTAAAGGTCGTTTGGTGGCATTTTTGGTCGAACGATTTATGTTGAATTGGTAAATTTTTCCGCTATAATGAAGTTATAAAAATTCAAGGAATGAGGAAGAAAAAGGAATGAAAAAATATTTATCCTGCATTATTTTAGTGATTTTATGTCTTATTTGCGCTATGGTATTTTACGCAAACGCATCGTCAATGGACGACAAGGACAACACCACCGTATCGCCCGATATCGACAAGGAGCAAGCAAAGCCCACAAAGGTAACGACTATCGAAAAAAGCGGAACAATTCTCAGCGAATATTATTCGGAAACGAATCTGAGAATCGAATGGAGCATCTACAAATACTTAAACGAGTCCCTTCTCTATTTCAGCGCGGAGGTATATCTTGACTCTGCCAAGGGCTCAAATGCTCCACACAACGGATACGTTGAGATAAACGGTGAAAAAACGGACTTCCGTACGGAATCCTTTACAAGCGGATCATATCTTATACACACCCACACGGACACCCTTCAGTATGAAAGAGATCTTAAGATAGAAATAAACGTCCACCTTGATATAAATATTATGGATGATAACGGAGTTATTTTGTCCGAGCTTAACGCCTACGGAATCATCAACGCAACAGAGGACTATAAGAATATGGACAAAACGAAGCTTTTAAACGTTGCCCACGTTTCTCAGTTTCCCTCCTTGCCCACGGGTGACGAAATAACCTCCCTTGGCACCGTGCTTAAGTTCCTTAACTATAACGTGGACGTAAACGACCTTTGCGACCTGTATCTCAGTAAGGGTCCCGTTGGGTTTACAAGCTTTTACGAGGCTAACGTAGGAAATCCAAGAAGCCAGTACAATTCCTACGGCTGCTACTCCCCTGTTATAATTGACGCGGCAAAGAGGTTTATTCAGGCAAACGGCGGCACATCAAGGGTTACCGATATGAAGGGCTACAACCCCGATGAGCTTTACAGGCAGGTATGGAAGGGCAATCCTATTATTGTTTGGGTATGTGAGGATTTTGAAATTACCCCGTCAATTTCCCGCATTTGGATCGTAAACGGCGAAACGCTTTATTTGAAGTCAAATATGGCTTGTATGGTGCTTACCGGCTACGATTATACAAAGAATACAGTCACTTTATCAAATCCCGCGGGCGGAATGATGACCGTGGACATGGACCTTTTTGAGTTGAGATACTCTCAAATGGGCTCCCAAGCCATTATGATACAGTGACGGCGCCATCTGCCTTTGGCGCTATGTATACCCTTTTCCCACGGAAGGCGGCTCTTATTCTGAGCCGCCTTTTGAAAAAGGAAAATAATTTAGAATTTTTTTCAAAAACCTATTGACAAAGGTTTTAGGGTGTGCTATTATATTAAGGCAAAAAGACAATAGTGCTTTGCGAGTGTAGTTCAATGGTAGAATTCCAGCCTTCCAAGCTGGTCGCGTGGGTTCGATTCCCATCACTCGCTCCATTTTTTTGTACCTGTAGCTCAGCCGGATAGAGCAACTGCCTTCTAAGCAGTAGGTCGGGGGTTCGAATCCCTCCAGGTACGCCATATATGGTGGGTATAGCTCAGCTGGTTAGAGCGTCAGATTGTGGCTCTGAAGGCCGTGGGTTCGAATCTCATTACCCACCCCATAAAAAATCCTTAACCGAAGAGGTTAAGGATTTTTAATTAAATCCGTCAAAACGGAATAAATCCACAAATGTGGATGAAATCACTTCGTGATGAAATCAAGCTGCGCTTGGAGATGGATTAGACGGATTTGATTTCATCTGACCAACGGGAAGATTTCATCCGAGTTAAGCGAGGATTTCATCGTGTTCGCACGATTTCATTATCATATAATTTGAGGGGTGCTTAAATGACCGAAAATAAGTTTGCAGATTTGTCAACTGATTTGGCAATCAAGATATTGAATTTAACCGATGCAATAAAAGGACATTATTCTCTTTCTAACCAGCTTGAAAGAAGTGGCACGTGATAAAGGCTCAAACATAGCCTTAATTACTCACGGCGGCGTTATTAACGTCATATATCATATTGAACAGGGATTATCATATTCCAATAAAAACAAACCTTTCTCTGTAAAACCTGCGGAAATAATATCAATAAAAATATAAAATCGACAAGCATATTTAGCTTGTCGATTTTATATTTTAAAAATTTCTTCATAAGTAGTTTCAAGAATATCTTTTAACAAAATAATTTCATCAGGATAAAGATGACGCTGCCCCACCTCAATTTTTGCTACTGCACTGCGAGTAATATCACACCCCGCCAACTGTAGCTTTGTAGCTAACAACTCCTGCGTTATTTTCTTGTTTTCTCTTATCGTTCTTATATTATTACCAATTCTCTTCTCTATTTCCGCGTTCATATTTCACCACCAATTTTGCACTCAAACAAGTGCAAACATACTTGACATAATTATATCGTAGTGTTATAATATTATTGCACTTATATAGGTGCAATTATAAAAATGAAAGAGGAAATGATTATGAAAACCAAAAAAATTTCTTTACTGCTTATTTTAGTGCTTCTAATAGCTACTACAATGTTGATCTCTTGCGGCGAAGAAAGAAAAAACAACAACGAACTCATAGAAGAAAGAATTAATTTATTTTTAACATCCTACAATGACGGAGATATGGATGCTGTTATGTCCTGTCTTGATGCAAAAAGTCGTAACGCTCTCCAAGCAATAATGAACATTTTCGGAGATATTACGGGTTTTGAAATTGACTTATCGGATTTATTCAGCTTAGGTATTGCAACAAGTTCCGGAGATTTTATGAAATTGGATATAATCAACATAAACATAAAAGATAGCAAAAATGCAGTAGTAACCACAAAAATGGATTTGGGATATACGAAAGGAACTATTGTATATTTTATTATGGTTTATGAGAATGAGGGTTGGTATATAAGCGATATGACTGATAAAAAATCAGACAATACAAACTCAACACCAACCACAAATGATAATAACAACGATGCAGAAAATTTATATACTTTAAGTACGTACAGCTATACCGACGAACACGGTAATGCAGGTGCGTATTCAGAATTAAATAAATCGTACAGTAGTGGAGAATGTGTTACTCTTACAGCAACAGTTAATTCTGGCTACAATTTCGAGGGGTGGTTTATCAACGGCACATGTATAAGTGAAGACTTGAATTTTGTATATAAGATGAAATCTAGTGATGTTAGCTTAGAAGCAAGATATAGTTATTATACAGTTTCAACATATTCAGACACTGATGATCACTCACAAGCTGGAATTTTCACGGAGTTCAACAGCAAAAAAATATCAATCGGCGAAACAGTTACGCTTACAGCAACTGTAAATGACGGATATAATTTTGAAGGTTGGTATATTAACGATATATGTGTAAGCAATGATCCAACTTACAAATTTACAATGAAAAATAAAAATGTAATACTTGAATCTAGATATAGTTCTTATTCTATAACAACATATTCAGATACTAATCTTGAAGGAACTATCGGAACCTATACGCAAATTAACGAAAAGAAGGCAAGCAAAGGAGATACTATTACAGTAGTTGCTCAGCCTTCCGAAGGATGTAATTTTGAAGGTTGGTATTTGTGGATTGATTGGTCCGATTCAGTTTGTGTATGCGAGGATCTTGAATATACATTTGAAATGGAAAAGAAAGACATCAAACTTGAAGCTCGCTTTTCTGCATATACATTAACCACAGATGCCTTTTTATTAACGGATGATTTCTTATTAAATTATCTTGAGCCCGGAATCAATGTTGATTTTTTTAGAACTTATTCCTATTCAGATTATGAGCCTTCAATGGGGGATTATACGAAATATAACAACAAACACATTGCCAAAGGCGAAGAAATTACATTAACTGCCACTGAGAAAAGTGGTTATTCATTCTTAGCTTGGAAAAAAGGATTTGATTTAATATCTACAGATCATACCTACACATTTGTGATGAACGAGTCAGATGTTATTTATGAAGCAGTATATATAATCAATAAATAGAATGTAGACCAATACATTTAAATTTATATACTATTTATTTTTAAGCATAATTTTACACAAAAAAAGGATGACTTAAACCAATTTTATAAGAATTGTCCTAAAGAAACAAAAAATCAAGGTCTATCATTTGAAAGTCCTTGATTTTTTATTAATGCTACACTTTGCTCGCATTTGTTTTAAGAAGTTTGTAAAATTAATATTTTTCGGTATTTACGCGTTTTCGAACATATCGGCGAGGCGGCGGGCAGCGTTTTTGAGGTTGACTATCTCGCGGATCGCCTCCTCCTCGGTCTTGGCGGTGGTGCGGATATGCGCATCCGCCTCGAGGGTGAAAATTCCCTTGTAGTTTATTTCCTTAAGGGCGGAAACCACGTCATTCCAGTCTATATTCATTGAAAACGGAATTCTGTGGGAGTCGTGCCAGCGGTCGTTATCGTGGATATGAAGCGCCTCAAGCTTATCACCGAGGGCAAGTATCATCTGTCTTGCAGAGGTATCGAGTCCCTTCATCTCTGCGTGGCCGATATCAAGACAAGCAGCGAAATTAGGATCGTTTACCGCCTTGATATGAGCAACAAAATCATCGTGGTGGGAGCAAGCCGCCTTTGACGCCTGATCAAGGTCGTTATTCCAATTCCACATATTTTCGGTACAGATTATAACTCCGTGTTCCTTGGCAAAGGGCAAAAGCTCGAAATACATCTCGGCATTTTCCTCTGCACTTCTGTTATTATCGGGATGGATAATGCAATGCTTTCCCCCTGCAATAGCGGTACATTCTATCGCTCTTTTAAGATGGTCTCTGATGCCGGGCACCATTGAAGGAAACGGCGCGTGGGACTGGTTACAGAAAATACCGTTTTCTTCACCGATCCTTTTAAGCTTTTTGGCAAAAGCGACGTAATCGTTTCCGCTCAAGGGGTGGGTTGAGGGCTGTACCTGATAGGTGCTCCAATCTATTCTTGCCATTTCAAACATGGAAAAGTCCCAAGCGTCAAAGCCTGCCTTTGCAAGCTCGTAAATTGCTCTTTCTTCTCCAAGGATGTTAGCGCTTGACCAAATTTCTGTTGAGATCTTCATTTTTCTACCTCGCATTCATTTACACTATTCCAATTTATGGGCGTTACCCCATGGGAAACCAAAAATTCATTTGCCCTTGAAAATGGGCGGGAGCCAAAGAACCCTCTGTACACGGAAAGTGGGGAGGGGTGTGCGGATTCAATTACAAAATGGTTCTTATTCGTTATGTATTTTTTCTTGCTTCTTGCGTTTGAGCCCCACAAAATAAAGACAATTGGGTTGTCGCATTTATCAAGCTTTTTTATAACCTCGTCAGTAAAAATGCTCCATCCGATATTCTGGTGACTGTTTGCCTGCCCCTCTCTTACCGTCAAGGTTGCGTTTAAAAGAAGAACGCCCTGCTTTGCCCAGGAGGTAAGCTCACCGTGGTTCGGTATTGCCATACCTATATCGGTATTAAGCTCCTTATAGATATTTACAAGGGAGGGGGGTATTTTTATTCCCCGTTTTACAGAAAAGGAAAGACCGTGCGCCTGTCCGATTTCGTGATAGGGGTCCTGCCCGAGAATTACCACCTTTGTTTCGTTATAGGGGGTATACTTAAGGGCGTTGAAAATATCGTGCATAGGTGGGAAAACCGTTGTGGAAAAGTATTCCTTTTTAAGAAACTGTCTTATATTCAAATAGTATTCCTTATCAAATTCACCAAGAAGAATATTATCCCAATCATTACCTAAACAAACCATAGCCTCACTCCTTTCTTTGCTTATAAATATGTTACCATTTTTTGCATTGTTTGTCAATGTTTTTAGCCACATAGTCTTGAATTTATTGCTTTTGTATGATATACTCTCATTAGAAAATATAATTTTCAAAAGGAGAATAAATTATGATCAGAGTTACTGTATGGAACGAATTCTATCACGAAAAAACCGAGGAAAAGGTAAAAGCAGTATATCCCGATGGTATACATAAGGCTATTGCTGATTTCCTTGGCAAGAATGACGATATTGAGGTTAAGACTATCACTCTTGATGATGAAAACTGCGGTATCACAGACGAGCTTCTTGAAAACACAGACGTTATGATCTGGTGGGGTCACGTTCGTCACGGTGAGGTTCCCGACGAGATCGCAATTAAGGTTAAGGAAGCGGTTCTTCGCGGTATGGGTATGATATTCCTTCACTCCGCTCACCACTCCAAGCCCTTTAAGCTTCTTATGGGCACAACCTGTAACCTTGGCTGGAGAGAAAGCGACGATAAGGAAAGACTTTGGGTAATTGACCACAACCATCCTATTATGGAGGGTATTACCG
Source organism: Clostridia bacterium (assembly GCA_017481595.1). Lineage (GTDB taxonomy): Bacteria > Bacillota > Clostridia > Oscillospirales > CAG-272 > RGIG2000. The sequence goes on from JAFUOY010000036.1 coordinate 16,192, forward strand.
ACAGATATTTTGAGCTTGAGGGTGAAGAAACATATATGGAGCCCTTTGGTATTCCCGATCCCGATAAGCTTCTTCTCGTTGGTTGGTACAACGGCGGTGAGGTTTTCCGCTCCGGTTGTCTCTGGCACAGAGAAAACGGTAAGGTATTCTACTTCCAGCCCGGCCACGAAACATATCCTACGTTCTACAACGAGAACGTACAGAAGATCATTACAAACGCTGTAAGATGGGCTAAGCCTGTTTACAGAATTCCTGAGCTTGTATGTCCTTGGATGCCTCGTATAGAGAAATAATTTATACAAAAAAGCAGAAGCCGCGCGCTTCTGCTTTTTTAATTTTCGTAATACATATTGATTTTATGTAAAAAAAGTGATAGAATACAAGGGACAACAAGTTATCTATGGAGGTAATTATGGGAGTAGTAATTGGTATAGACGTGGGCGGAAGCACCACGAAAATAGTTGGCTTTGACGAAAACAAAAATCTTATGGCGCCGTTTTGCGTTACCGCAAACGATCCTATAACCTCTGTTTACGGCGCGCTTGGTAAATTTACGGCTACCAACAATCTTTCCCTTGACGATATTGAAAAGATAATGATAACGGGTGTTGGCTCATCCTTTATTAACAAGCCTATTTATAATCTCAAGTGCGAAAGAGTGCCCGAATTTAAGTGCATTGGCCTTGGGGGACTTTATCTTTCTGATTTCAAGGACGCTATAATCGTAAGTATGGGTACGGGTACGGCTCTTGTTCACGCGGTGGAAGGCGTAGCTCCCGAATACCTTGGCGGTACGGGTGTTGGCGGAGGTACTCTTATGGGTCTTTCCAAAAAGATGCTTGGACTCGATACCATTCAGCACATTGACGAAATTGCCCGCGAGGGAAAATTGGAAAACGTTGACTTGAAGGTAAAGGATCTTTCAAAGAAAAGCGCGGGACTTAATGCAGAGCTTACCGCGGCAAACTTTGGCAGGGTAAGTGATATTGCGTCTAAAAACGATATTGCCCTTGGTCTTATCAATATGGTATTTGAAACCGTAGGTATGATGGCGGTATTTGCTGCCCGTCAGTACGGAATAAAGGATATCGTATTTACAGGCAACCTTACTAATATGTCACAGACACAGTCCGTTGTAAATATGTTCAACAGCTGCTTTGACACCAATATTATAGTGCCCGAAAACGCCCAGTACAGTACGGTTATCGGCGCTGCAATTTCTTCATTTATTAAATAAATTGTCATAAAAACAATAACTATCCCCCCCGTAAAACGGGGGGTATTTCAGTTTCGGGCATAGCCCTAATACTACAGGCTACGCACAAGTGCGTCTTTTATTGGCCTGTCAGCCATGCATTTGTTGCTTGCTACCTGTAACCAGGTCTTATCTATGCCTTCCCTAAGAAAGGGAAGGGGGACCACCTTAGTGGTGGATGAGTATGTTCTTTTAGTTTGTTGATTTTTAGAAACACCTCATCCGTCTGCTTCGCATCCACCTTCCCCCGCTGGGGAAGGCTTTTTTCGCATTCTTCTCTTGTGTCCTTTTTTAATTCACCTGTTAACCTCTTTTGAACCACGCGACTATCGCGTGGTATTCGTTTATACAACAAACGCCATTGACTTAAAAATCAATGGCGCTATTTTTATATTTATAAGTATCTACAATGTTATTCGTTTTCTGTACGAATAGTAAATTCATCGGGAATTGCGAAAATCTCTTTTTTTAAAAAAGTCGGATAAAAATATTCATCCTTTAGCCTGTCAAACTTTAACCATTCAAAGGTATGTGTGCGAGATCTCTCCTGTGATATAAACGTATTTCCTCTTTCAAGCAAGTCTGTATCTTTTATATCCATTAAGAAGTATATACAAAGCTCGTGATAATTCAGTTTGTCCACGTCCTCGTTGAAAAACGATTGATTTAACCAAAGAGGTCTAATTATCTTTGGTACAATATTTAATTCTTCCTGAACTTCTCTTATTACTGCATTCTCCGCCGTTTCTCCAAGCATGACCCTTCCTCCGGGGAGATAGTAATACGGTGATCTGTCATCATGCATAGCTAAAATCTTTCCATCGGAAATTATAATAGCACATACTCTATAATTAAATTTTTCATTTCCCGATTTAAACGATATATCCATATTGATTCGCACCTCCTTTAATTCAATAATTTAGATTATGTATTTATCAGAAATTTTCGAGGAATTTTTGGAGCTTGTTTGCAATAAGCACGTGGCCCGCGTCGCTGGGGTGAAGTCCGTCGGGCATATACTTTTCGCACCACGCCCAATTCTGTCCGTACATAGCGCAATCACGGTAGAGGTCAAGCACGGGTATGCCGTAGAACTCGCAAACCTCTCTGACGGCGCGAACAAAATCAACAAGGGGTCTTGCGTTTTCGTTGCCTTCCTTTATTCTGTTATTATGGTCAAGTACCTCGTTAAGTCTGTGCAAGGGAGTCATAAATATAATTGGCTTGTCCTTATACGTATTTATAAGGAAGGTACAAAGAGTATGGAGTCCGCCATAGAATGTATGTATATCTCTTGATTCCATATCTCCGAGAGGAATAGTTCCGTGGCCGAAATCGTTGGTGCCGCCGAACACTACCACTGCGTCCGCATCGTGATTCATATTAACGGCGCGAAGGTTGAAATCCTGGTCAAAGGGATGGTCTGTTATAACGGGCAAGCGAGCTATCTTTGTGCCGCCCTGTCCGTAGTTACGCGCCTCGGCAAGCTCACATCTTACTCTTAAAAGCTGATGAAAGGGCTTAGTTCCCCAATCGCTTGTACCATGTCCCTCCGTAATGCTATCGCCTAAGAAATTTATTTTTTTACCCTTAAGTTCCATAATATTTTCCTCACAAATAAAAATGATTAGTGGCTCTCACCACTAATCATTTTATCATATTATTGAAATATTTCAACAGTTTTATTAAAAATTGTCTTGGGATTTATGAATAAACGCCTTAAGCTTTTCGCTTTTGGGGTTATCAAAAATTTCCTCGGGCGTGCCCATTTCCTCTATGACGCCGTCCGCCATAAAGATAACCTTATCGGAGACGTTTTTGGCAAATTCCATTTCGTGAGTTACGATAACCATAGTACGCTCCCCCGTTTTAAGCTCCTTGATAACCTTAAGCACCTCTACGGTAAGCTCGGGGTCAAGGGCTGATGTAGGCTCGTCAAAGCAAAGTATCTCGGGCTTAAGTATCAAGGCTCTTGCAATAGCAACTCTTTGCTGCTGACCGCCCGATATTTCGCAGGGGTAGGAGCTTGCCTTTTCGGAAAGACCGACGGATGCAAGAATATCACGGGCTTCGCTCTTTATAGCCTCGATTCTTTCCGCCTTTTCTTCCTTGCTTAAGGATTTATCCTTTTTAACTCGCGTTATGGGAGCTAACGTAATGTTATCAAGAACGTTATACTGTGGGAACAAATTAAACTGCTGGAACACAAGACCCATTTTGAGTCTTTTATCTCTTATTTCATTATCCGTGTAATTATCCTCTTCCTTAGCATCGATAATTACCTCTCCGTTTACGGATACTGTGCCCTCATCCGCTTTTTCAAGAAGGTTAAGACATCTTAAAAGCGTTGTCTTACCGCTTCCCGATGAGCCGATTATTGAAAGCACCTGGCTTTTTTCAAGGGAAAAATCAATTCCCTTTAGCACCTCTGTAGAGCCAAAGCTTTTACGAAGGTTTTTAATTTCAAGCATTATCATATCAAAACCTCCTTAAGCCTTGAAGTAATCAAGCTTCTTTTCAGCCTTGTTAAAGAGAACTGTAAGAACACCGACGAATATAAGATAGAATGCGCCTGCCGCAAATAAGGGCCATATAAGTCCCTCGAGCATAAATTCCTTAGCCTCGAATATAAGCTCGCATACTACAATGGTGTTAGCAAGAGAGGTATCCTTGATAAGAGTAATGATCTCGTTTGACATAGGGGGAATAATACGTTTTACAACCTGTAAAAGGATTATCTTGAAAAAGATCTCGCTTTTTGTCATACCGAGGACCTGACCCGCCTCGTACTGTCCCTGTGATATGGACTGAATACCGCCGCGGAATATTTCTGAAAAGTACGCCGCGTAGTTTATTGCAAAGGCTGCAAGGGCCGCTATAAATCTTGTGGAGAAGGTGGTATCAAACCACTCCCATCCCGTATTCATCTGAGGCCATACAAAAAGATTCAAAAGTCCGGGCAAATAGAAGATTGCAAAAACCTGGAGCATAAGGGGAGTACCGCGAAGCACCCATACTACTATTTTGGAAAGTGCGCTGAGGGGCTTGAACTTACTCATTGTGCAAAAGGATATGATAAGTCCGAGAGGTAATGAAAGGAGCAACGTAAAGAAGAAAAGCAATACGGAGGTTACAAAGCCCCCCGAAAGCTCAGTAAGTACGTTTAAAAAATTTTCCATACGAAAGACTTAGGCGCTGATATTATTTGAGAGCATCCTCATTGATACCAACCTCATACTTTGCAGCGAGGTCTGTGATCGTGCCGTCAGCATACTTTGCCTTAAGGAATGCATCAAGCTTTGCCTTAAGGTTGCTGTCCTTTCTCAATCCAACCGCAAAGATCTCATCACCATAGCTTACGCCCTCGAGGATCATAAGATCAGAATAGTCTTCCTTACCAACAACGCTCTGCGCCATTGTAATATCGATGATAGCAACGTCTGCGGTACCTGCAAGCACCTCAGAAAGCGCGCCAACCTGACCGTCGCTTCTTTCAACGAGTTTTGTAGCACCGATATCAGTTCTTGCCACTGTTTCACCTGCGGAGCCGTTTTCAACAGCTACTGTTGCGTTCTTGATGCCGTCCTTTGTAAGTGTGCTGTTCTTCTTTACAACTGCAACCTGTGCGTTCTTTGCGTAGGAAACGGAAAAGTCGATCTGCTTACCAAGCTTTTCGTCTGCTGTCATACCGTTCCAGATAAGGTCGATCTGCTTGGAGTTAAGCTCAGCAACCTTGTTGTTCCAGTCGATAATAACGAGCTGGCAGTTTACACCAAGCTCCTTTGCAAACATCTTTGCAAGCTCAGCGTCAAATCCTGTCCATTCGCCTGTTTCGTCGTCAATGTAGTCCATAGGCTTGTAAATTGTAACGCCTACAACAAGCTTACCTGCTTCCTTAACGGATCTTACGTCATCCTTGTATGAGCAGGATGTGAGTGTGAGTGATAATGTAGCAATCATAAGAATTGCCATTAAAAGTGAAATAATTTTTTTCATTTTCTTTCTCCTTGAAGCTATAATACTTTAGTCAACTAAAGCGTTTCTAATTATATCACAAACGCATATTAAAGTCAAGGATTTTTTGTACTTTTTAACAAATAAATTTTGAAAGGGGATAAAAAGTATTTTTGCGCCACATCCTCGGGCAAAAGCGCGGTTTTTAAGCTACATTTAAGCTAAGAGTTATATACTGTCACAGAAGAATGGGGAAGGTGTAAAGCATTTCTCTTATTCTTACGTATATGCTGCTTTGACAGCTGATGCTGAGCGGATTTTTACCTTTTCCGCATTCTACGGTAAAGGACGGCTTATTGTACTCCTTTACAAACCAGTCCGTAAGCCCTCCGTATGAGGAAAGCCCCTCCGCCTCCGAGACACAATAGCCCGTCATTTTGGAAATCTGCTTTGCGGTAAATGAGGATTTTGGAGCCTCTATCCCCCTTGATTTAAAGAAAATTTCCTCGCCCTGTGTATGAAAAGACAGAATTCCGTCAATTTTTTCCTGGTTGTATCTTATGTAATTTGCAAGGGCTGATACCTCGGGCTCGCTCTCGGGCGCTTCTCCGCTGTATCTTGTTTTACCGGGTGTTATGTTACTGTCCCTCTCTATCATTTTGTATTCGTCAAAGTAGGCGTTGTAATTGTGATTTAAGTCCACTCCGCGGGCGTTGGAGTTCCAATCGGAAAAATCCTCTCCCCCGTTATACTTCACAATTCTGTCCTTAATGGGATTGGTTGCTTCAATTCCGTGAAGCCTGTACTCAACTCCGTCGGGATTCAGCATGGGGACTATGCATATGCGCCTCATTTTATAAAGGACGCGAGTATTTATTCCGTAGGCGTATTTGCCCTGCTTTATAAGATCCGCATATTCCTCAATAAATCTTATCATAAGGGACGTGCATATATTTTCCATTGGATGATGGGTGGAAACGTAAAGCACACCCCGTTTTGCATTTTCATCTCCCATTGTAATTATGGGAATTTTTCTTCCAAGAACGGAATTTCCCACGTATGAAAGTTCTATGCTTTCATACATTTCAGAAAGGGAAAGAAGCTTTTTTACCATTTTGTCATAATCATACTCTGAATTTTGTATCATTTTACTATTCTCCTCCATTTTTTAAGTTGTTTTTTATAAAATTTATTAAAGTTTTTTTAATTTATACTTTATTTCTTAGAAAATGTGTGTTATAATAGTCATAATGTTTTTTAAAAAGGTGCTTTATGAAAAAGAAATTTTACAAATACTCCACTTGGTTGGTAATGGGATGCGCGGTTGCATCGGCGCTGATATCTCTGCTTTATTTCCTTATGGCGGAGTCACTGGAGGAGGGCAGCGGGATCCTCGTATTTATGTTCTACGTAAAAACGATACTTGATCTGGCTTCTTCGTTTATCGGTCTCGGTACTATAATATACGCCATTACTAAATTCAGCTGGTACGACGGACTGAAGATGTGCGGCATCTACGGTTGCTCAATTCTTATATTCTTCGTGTTCCAGACTATTACGTCAACTATCTACACGGGTGATCTTTCAAACATTTCCGATATGTACGCGGATGAGATTGTAAGATTGGTGCAGAACAATGCGTATTACGCCTTGGGTCAGCTGGCTATTACTGCCATGATACCTGTGCTTATTGTAATGATAATTGCAAATAAGCATATCAAAAAGGATGAGACTCCGTTTTTAAAATTCGTTTCATTCAAGAATCCTGTGCAAAAGACTATGGCGTGGACCTGTATTACGATCTTCGCCGTAAATACTCTTTCCTTCCTTTTGCTTAACGTATTGCCCTACCTTATTCAAGAGGAATTCTACATTACGTTCAACGACTTCAAGAGTATAATTCTCCAGTCGGTTTTAACGCTTGCAGAAAATGCACTTCTCCACCTTATAGTTCAATATATTGTATTTATGCTTACCTTCAGATTCTACGATGCGTGTCTGAATGGCGGCAAGGATACAGTTGTGAATAACAAAAACAAATAATTTAATCGCAAAGGAAACATCATGAAAAAGAAAATTATCAGCTTACTTCTCGTTCTTGTATTCGTTGTATCCCTTACATCCTGCTTTAAGGATGAAAGAAATTATGACTACAAGGACCTTACAGAGTACTTAACTCTTCCCAAGGATTACAAGGGTCACGTTGTAGACGTTGAGCAGGATTACATCAACCAGCAGATCGCATCCTACATCAAGTCCTACGCAACAAGCCTTTATAAGGCAGTAAAGGGCGACGATATCTATGTAAACCTCAAGTTTGCCGAGGTATCCTTCCTTGACACAGACAAGACAAAGCCCGTAAAGGGTAACGCTATCACCGGTCTTGACAAGTCCAACCTCTTTATTGACGAGCTTGGCGACGGTAACTACAATAAGACAATCGAAGATCTTATTATTACATGGGGCGTTGAGATCACAAATACAAAGGAGGAGGTTGTTACTCTTCCCAATGACGAAATGTTTGGTGAGCATGCAGGCAAGCAGGTATATCTCTCCTGCGAGTTTGTAAATATGGCAGTATCCAACGGCGATATCGTTAAGGTAAAATACACTGGCTACCGTCTTGACGACAACGGCGAGATCAAGCTTAACGATAAGGGTGAAAAGGATACGTTTGACTCCAGCGACGGAACAACATTCTTTATCGGCGCAAACCTTGCTATCGAGGACTTTGAAAACGGTATGATCGGTATGCTCCTTGGTGACGCTAACAAGAAGCAGATCAAGGCTACATTCCCCGATGACTACGCAAGTGAAGAGTTCAAGGGCAAGACAGTAATTTTTGAAATTACAATTCTTGATAAGAGAATCGTGCCCACATACGACGACGAGTTCGTTGAAAAGTTCCAGTACGAGACAACCAAGGAATTTGAAGAATCCCTTATTTCCGATTACGCATATAATTCAATGAGCGAGTATCTTATTGAAAAGTCCACTTACATCAAGTACCCCAAGAAGGAATACAAGGCTCTCAAGCAGCAGTTTGAGGATTATGATGATTTGTACGCAACAACACAGTACGGCTCCTTTGAAAACTTCGTTCTTATCCAGTACGGTATGACAAAGGATGAGTACATCAAGACCTCTATGAAGCCCAACCTTATATTCTATACTATCGCTCAGGTAGAAAACTTCGTTCCCACATCTGCAGACCTTGCTACAGCTAAGGAAAGCCTTATTCAGGACTTTACAGAGCAGTACAAGCAGAGCTACTCAGATATTACAGATGCTGAAGCACGTCATATGGCTATCGAATACGTTGAGCAGTACCTTGGAACAGCGGCTATCTACGAAGAGGCAATCTTTGATATCGTTGACAAGTATATCAGAACACAGTATACTATTAACTTGGTAGATGCAAAGGACGAAACAGTAATTGTAAGACCCTCTCTTGAAGAGAAATAATACGACCTGTAAATAAAAATAAACGGTCCTACCCTTCCGATAAAATCGGTTACAGGTTAGGACCGTATTTCGTATAAGGAACAATTTATGAAAACAAAGATATTAAGCCTGATATTCGTTATCATATTCGTTTTTTCCCTCGTTGCCTGCGGAGCTGACGGTACTACGAATAACAACGGCGACACCAATTCCCCCAATGCCACAAAATATAATTACGATCTTACAAAGTACGTAACCCTTCCTAAATATAAGGGAGAAACCATAGAAATAGACGGTGACTTTTTGCAGCAGACGATAGATACCGTTGTGCAGAATTATGCTACTCCTAAAAAAGTAGAAGCAGGAATGGATATATACGTTGACCTTAAGTTTACGGAGCTGAAATACATTGACGTAGACCAGACCATAGACCAGAAGGGAGAGGTAATAGAATCTCTTGGAAAAACAAATTTCCTTATTGAGGATTTTGGAAGCGGTAAGTACAACAAGACCCTTGAGGAGCTTGTTCTTACCTGGAACCCTTTGATTACGAAGCCACAGGAAAAGATGGTTACGCTTCCCGATGAGGAAATGTTTGGCGAGTACGCAGGAAAAAAGGTATATTTTTCCTTTTGCTATTCAAATGACGAATGTAGGCTTGGCGACGTGGTAAAGGTAGACTACACAGGCTACTACTCAGATGAAAACGGAAATATCAAGCTTAATGAAAAGGGCGAAAAAATGGCCTTTGATGCTTCCAAGGATGCCACCTTCTATCTTGGCTCCCACCTTGCCATTGACGATTTTGAAAACGGAATTGTTGGAATGAGGATCGGAGAAACAAATAAAAAGCAGATCTACGCAACCTTCCCCGCCGATTACGGAGCAGAGGCACTCAACGGCAAAAGAGTTATTTTCGAGATAGTTCTTAAGGAGATCTATACAGCACCCGAGTACAATGACGAGCTTATCAAAAAAATGGGCTATGAAACAACGAAGGAATTTGAGGATACGGTAATAGCCGAGGCTTTAAATGAGGACCTTTACAAGTATCTTATAGAAAAATCCGTAGTTATAGACTATCCCGAGCTCGAGTACAAGGATTATGAAAATTTCCTTAAGAAGCTTGACGAATCATATATGAAGACCTACGGCTATACCTTTGAAGCATATCTTAACGGAGTATTGGGCAAGACGAAGGATCAGTACATAAAGGAAGTAATGTTGCCCGAGCTTGTTCATTACGCTATTGCCCAGGCTGAAGATCTTGTTCCCACAGAGGAACAGATCAAGGAGGCAAGAGAAAAATCATGCAATGAGTTTGCCCTTGAGTATATGAAGCTGAACACAAGCCTTACCTACGAGCAGGCCTACGTTATGGGAGAGGAATACGTTAACAAAAACGTAACCTACGCGGATATACATCAGGATGCTCTTTACACCTTGGTTGAAAGCTTCGTTAAAGAAAATTGCGGGGTAAAGGTAACAGAGCCTACGTACGAATCAGTAACCAATAAGAAATAAAAACAAAAAAATCGGTTGTCCATTATTGAAGTGAACAACCGATTTTCTTTTTTATCTGATGCCGAAATTCTCGATTACGTAGTCCATATCCTTATCGCCTCTACCCGAGAGATTGATAAGAATTGAGCCGTGGTCCATAGTCTTAGCAAGCTTCATACCGTAAGCAACCGCGTGGGAGCTTTCGATAGCGGGGATGATACCCTCCATTCTTGCAAGCTTATAGAATGCGTCGATAGTTTCCTCGTCGTCGATAACGTCGTACTTAACTCTGCCGATCTCCTGAAGGAATGCGTGCTCAGGACCGGAGGAGGGATAGTCAAGACCGCTGGCAACGGAGTATACGGGAGCAGGATCGCCGTTTTCGTCCTTAAGCATAATGCTGTTAAAGCCGTGCATAATACCCTCTGTACCGTACTTAAGGCTTGCCGCGTGGTCACCGAGCTTAGGTCCTCTGCCAAGGGGCTCAATACCGTAGATATCAACGGGATCGTTCAAGAAGCCTGCAAAAAGGCCTGCCGCGTTGGAGCCGCCGCCTACGCAAGCAACGATTGCTGAGGGAAGATGGCCCGTCATATCAACAAACTGCTCTCTTGCTTCAATACCAACAACGCTCTGGAAATCTCTTACCATCATGGGGAATGGATGAGGGCCGAGAACGGAGCCGATGCAGTAGATACAGTCATTGTATTCCTTGCTATAAGCCTCAAATGCTGCGTCAACCGCTTCCTTAAGTGTTGCAAGACCGTGCTTTACCTCAACTACGTTAGCGCCGAGGATCTTCATTCTTGCTACGTTGGGAGCCTGCTTCTTAATATCAACGGAGCCCATATAGATATCACATTCAAGACCGAAATATGCAGCCGCAGTTGCAAGAGCAACACCGTGCTGACCTGCGCCTGTTTCGGCAATTACCTTCTTTTTGCCCATATATTTAGCCAAAAGCGCTTCACCCATACAGTGATTAAGCTTGTGGGCGCCTGAGTGGTTAAGGTCTTCTCTCTTTGCGTAAAGCTGTACCTTACCGCCAAGGTAGTCGGACAAGCGTTCAAGATGAGTTACGGGAGTAGGTCTGCCCTGGAATTCCTTTCTGATTCTGCGAAGCTCTGCAATAAACTTTCTTGACTGGCAGATGGAAAAATAAGCCTCTGTGATCTCTGCCATAGCGTTTTTAAGCTTTTCGTCAATGTAAACTCCACCGTACTTACCGAAGTAACCGTTTTTATCAGGATAATTGTTAAAATAAGTATCAAAATCTATACCGTTAAATTTCATTTTTTCTTCCTCCGAATATATATAAATGTAGAATGATTTCAGTTTATTATAATATCAAGCCTTGCCATCGCTTATATAACATTTTTCCTCCTTTACAGAGAAACGAGAATAAAAAAGCCCAAGCATCCAAGGATGCTTGGGACGAAAAACCGTGGTGCCACCCAAATTAAAGAATACTCTCTGTCTCTGTCACATACTAAATAATATGCTATGCCTGTAACGGTGCATCTCCGTCATAGCCTACTGAAATTCAGCCTGCCCTCAAAAGCCCATTCACATATCCGCGCCGTAATGCTTCTCACCAGCCGCATCTCTCTTTGACATTGCCTGATATGATACTATTCTTTCTCATCGGTTTATATAATTTTAACACTCTGATAGGTGTTTGTCAATAACTTTTGAACAGATTTTTTAATTTTCTTTTTCTATATAATATGTAGCCTCCATATCCGCGGTGGATAATGCGAAGGCGAGGGGGAACATTTCAAACGCCTTACCTACGTTTCTCTGGTCGTCCACGTTGGAAAAGCCCATATGGTAACGGATGGCAAAAGCCTCCTCCCTTGTAAGCTTGATAAAGGGGGATATCATATAAACGCTCTTCTCTCCGTGTCCGTAGGGGAGCTTATCGTCAAATTCAAAGGTGGGTACCTGCTCCCATTTACCCTGCTCGTTCTTTACGTTTCTGAAGCCGGGCTTATACACGTTTACCTTACAGATATCGTGAAGAAGTGATACGATAGCTATAGTTTCGTCAGAGTAGGAAAGCTTGAACTTCTCCCTTGCGTAATCTCTGTTAAGATATGCGCAAAGGCAATCGTATACGTTTAAGGAATGGTCAAGAAGACCGCCCTCATATGCGCTGTGATATCTCGCGCTTGCAGGCGCGGTAAAGAAATCGGAGGACATAAGGAAATCAAGAAGTCTGTCTGCTCCCTCTCTTTTGATCTTGGTCTTAAAAATGTTTATAAATCTATCTCTTGCTGTCATTTCTCATTTTCCTCCATTATAAAATCGATCATATCGGCTATGCGGTTGCATTGGTGGTCTGCCGCCTCCTTTACCTCGTCTATGGCGTTTGACACCGCAAAGGATTCAAAATCGCGTATCATACCAAGGTCGTTGTAGTTATCTCCCACCGTGTATATCTTGGGGTCATCAAACATGGCTGCGTAGGCTAAAATTCCCGTTGATTTGGAAACTCCCGCAGGGGGCATATCAACTGCTCCGCCGTTACGGTAGCCCGAGAATTTGCCGTTGTATTTTTCTTTTATATAATCTGCAAGCTCCCCTGCATTTTCGCCCTTGTAAAACCAAGTGGCGCAATGGTTAAATTCCGTTATTTTGGAAAGATCGGGCTTTATCTTGCCTCGCACGTCAATATAATGACGGGTAAGACCGTCGGAAATACAGAAGCTGCCTGCTCCGTGGCTCAATGCAAAATCAATTACGTCCCAGAGTCTTTCGTCGGCTACCTGCTTTTTACTGTAAATAATATTTCCGTCTCCGTCGCAAATTACCGCGCCTGTGCAGGAGATTATAAAGTCACAATCGGGGAAACTGTTGCGCACCCAAAAGGACATTTCAAGGTCTCTGCCCGTTACAACGCCGAACTTATTACCCGCATCGCAAAAGCGCTTTATAGCCGCCTTATCCTCGTCGCTTATTTTTCCATTGTAGCTTAAGGTTCCATCAAAATCCGTCGCTATTATCTTCATTTCAGATTTCCTGCTTCCTTTTCATCAATTATGTTTATGCCCTTGCGCTCAAATAATTGAACGGTAATTCCGTCACCCTTGGTAAGGGTCTTTGTAAAGGTGCCGTTATACACTATTCCCTTGCCGCAGGATGGACTTTTTGACTTTAATATTGCCAGAGTACATCCGTTTTCTGCGGCGTACGTGTACGCAAGCTTTGCGCCCAAAATATACTCGCCCGTTACGTCAGCTCCGTCAGCGCGAAGGACCTTGTCCCCTACGATTTCCGCAGGGATACGGGGTGTTGGCAATCCGCCAAGCTCCTCGGGACACACGGGGATAAGCTCATATCTGTCCTGCAAGTCCATAACCTCTTTACAAGGCACACTTTTTCCGTCATACCTGCACGGATATCCAAGTAAGCATTTGCTTACTATAATTTTTTCCATTTTCTCATCCCCTTTTTTATTATTGTATCATATAAGATTTTTAAATTCAAGTTTTTTGTTCCAAATATTAACAAGGCTGCCATAATTGTGACAGCCTTGTTTACTATAGTGTTTTTAAATAGTCTAAAAGTCCCTTTATATTTCCTTGCGGATACCCCGATATGTCCTTCTTATCCTTGTTCAAAAGGCAATCTGTAACAAGATACACCTTCATACCGAGCTGCTCCGCTATCATATCCTCGTTTACGTCGTTACCCACCATAAGACATTCCTCCGCCTTTGCATCAAACTGTCTTAAAATGTCGCGGTAATATTCAAGATTCGGCTTACAGTGGCAAGAGTTTTCATAAGTAGTATAAAGCTCAAAATCCGATGGCTTAAGTCCCGCCCATCTTATTCTGCACTCCGTTCCGATAGAGGGAAAAAGGGGATTTGTAGCAAGAATAATGCGGTATCCCATATCCTTTATGGCGTAAATGGTGGAGGGGGTGTCGGGATTATATCCGCAGGACGGCTGTACCTTGTTAAAATCGTTATTATAGTAATCCTCAAAATGACAGTAGTCCTTATTTATTCTCTCCTCACCAAAGATCTTTTTAAAGGTATCCCAAAAGACCTCCTCGTTTCGTTTACTTCCGTCATTTTTCACCATAGCGTCAGAGCCTGCCCAGATAGCGTCAACAAACTCCTTGGCATCGTATCCGTAGGGAGCTAATTTTCTTGCAAGAGAGCCAAAATACGCCTTGGCAAAGACGTTTGGATCCATAGGTAAAAGCGTTCCGTCAAGGTCAAATAATATAAACTTAATACTCATTTTTATCCTCGCATTTTTCGTATATGATTATTTTATCATATTTAATTTTGTTTGTCAATTAAGTATCGGAAAGGGGAGGCTCCTTGCGGATGATAAAAAAGGCAGTCGAAATCGACTGCCAAATCATTATTTAAAATCTTCAGCTTTAAAGGTAGTATAGCCCTCATAGTAGTAGCTGTGGTCAATTCCTTTCATAAATACCTGTCGGTCATTTACCTTGTCTGTCAATGCATTTTTTAAAAGGTACTTGATTTCAATATCCTTGATGGGACTTCTTTCCATAGCAAGAAGATAATCATCCTTATCCACAAGACTCCAGTCTACAACCATTCCGATTTCGCTTTTTAGTATATGGTCAAGCCAAATACGTGTAGCGCGGCCGTTTCCTTCTCTGAATGGGTGAGCCACATTCATTTCAACGTATTTTTCCACAATTTCATCGAACGTGCCCTGCGGCATTTTTTCGATATTTTCAAGCGCGGTATGGAGATAAATAAGTGGGGCAAATCTAAAATTACCCTTTGCTATATTCACCGTCCGTATCTGACCTGCAAAGTCGTATATGTCAGAAAAAAGGAAAGCGTGTATTTTAGATAGAGCATCAAACGTTCCCGAGGTAATAGAAGAAAGGAAATTGGTATCAAAAAGCTCTATTGCGCGTGTTTTGCTTATTCTCTCTTCTTCGCGGGCAAGCTCCGCAGAATCGGTTATTCCTAATTTGTTTTCAAGTGCCATATTTTCTCCTTTCTTACTTCGTCATTTTATATTTTTATTATACCATTTATCCTTTCATAAATCAAGAAGCTTTGCATAATTAGATGCCAAAATAAAAAGCAAGAGCAGAATAATCGGTTATTTTAACATGTTGCAAATTTTCGCTAAGCTAAAGCTATCAAAAATTCGTCACGGGAAGAAGCCCAACTTTTTACGCTTCGACACGAAGCAGTTGGGCATGAACCACGAACCCATAACTAACCCTTAGGAGTTTTCATAAGTGTTCGTGTCTATCTGTGTGTGGGTGATTTTCTTGTAAAATAAGCGTAAAATCCACCGAAAAGGCAGATTTTACGCTTGGTAGTTTGCGGGTTTGTTAGTGGCTTTTATGGTGCTTTGTAATGTACGGGTGTATAAGGGGTGGACGAAGTCAAATTACGAACTCGGCTACAATGGCGGCGTGATCGCTGCCAGCTTGTATAGCTTCGTTATACAAATACTCGCAACTTGTTATCGCAAAATCGTTGTTCGAAAATAAGAAATCATACCGAACCGCACCTTTTCGT
Source organism: Clostridia bacterium (assembly GCA_017481595.1). Lineage (GTDB taxonomy): Bacteria > Bacillota > Clostridia > Oscillospirales > CAG-272 > RGIG2000. Next base: position 31,881 of record JAFUOY010000036.1, read on the forward strand.
TTAACATTATGAGATACTGTGATGGGCTTTCCTTCATCACAATCAACAATGTTTTTGTGTTTAACAAACGTGTCGCACAAGCACTTGGATTTTACTTCGTGGAAAAATGTTTGTGCACCTTTTCCGTTATCAAAGAATATCATTTTGTCGATATCATAAGAATCTATTCGAGGTTCGTTAGCATCAATTCCGATAATATCGGGGGAATATGTATCTATAAACTCCGCAAATGAATCGTATTGAACAGATTTTGCCTTGTAATAGCTACAACCCGTGATAGAATGAAGTGCCAAAAATTTCAGTTCTTTGCCACCCATATCAACTGTTGCATATAGGGTTCTATCGGGGAACACATTTCGCTCTATTACGCCTATTTCTTTTACCGATATGTTTTTGCTTAAAATTATCATAACGCCCAATTTTCTTGCGTCAGAGTCAAATTTACTTGGCGTACGAAAATTTAGAGAGTAAAGAATGGTGTTGTCTTGATATTTTGATTTTATGTACTCGTATACGTGAGGCTTGACCTCTTGCAGCAGGACACAATAGCTGTCGTGTAAAAGAGAGAACAAGAAATCAAGTTTACTTTCATGATTTCTCATATAACTAATATTCCAATTCACCACTTTAATTTTATTATCCATAATTCCACCTCTGCGACTTGTAAAATTGTCTGTATAAATTATACCATAGAACTGTTAATAAATCAATCACTTTTATTGGACACAGATTCCCGAAAATACAATTTTAGGGAACAGGATAAGGAGTGGGGTAAAATTGCCGTCACACGCCAATTTTTCGCCCTCTCCGAGCGTTTCGCGAAGTGGGAAACCCACCTTGCGAGAATGAAAAAAGGCAGCCGCATTTCGACTACCTTTCAAGAAGTGGCACCCCCAACGGGAATCGAACCCATAACTAACCCTTAGGAGGGGTTTATTATATCCATTTAACTATGGAGGCGTGCTATTAAATTGTGATTTTGCTTGGGTGTACAAAAGGTGTACAAAACTGCGTTTGGTGGGCGTAAGACACAAAATCCTTGTAGTGTTTGAGTCTATCTTTTTGGATATACTCACCTCTTAGGAGGGGTTTATTATATCCATTTAACTATGCAGGCTTGTTGCCTAATTATTGTATCATCTTTATTGACTGATTTCAAGATGATTTCAATAAAAAAACCTACCGAAGTAGGTTTTTTTATTGATTATTGGTCTTTCGTTACGTCGAATTTACGAAACAGCTTTTCGTGTTCTTCGCTTTTCATCAATGAATTTGCGGTTTCGTGTATTATTGGAAAATACTCATTACCGCCGACAAGTATATGCTCTACCATATCCACCTCACAGCTGTCAAGGGTTCTGCGGAGAGAATAAGTAGTATTTATATCCTCCATTGACGGAAGCGCCACACCGTTTGGATGGTTGTGAGCCACAACAGCCATAGATGCGTTATACTTGATTATTTGGTTCATTATCTTTCTTGGAGATATATTGGCGGAATTTACGCTTCCCTCGTGTATCTTGCACACGTCAAGAAGCTTGAATCCGTTATCAAGGAGCATAAGGTATACAACCTCATTTACCTCGCCTATATATTTTCTTACGAAATACTTGCCAATCTTTTCTGCGGTATCGAACACTCTTTCCTCAGAAATCTCCTCAAACATATATTCCCTTGCGATTTCGGGAATAAGCTTAATAAGAGTGGCGGTGTTTTCCTTAACGCCCTTTACCTTCAAAAGCTCGGTATAATCCGCTTCAAACACTCCCTTAAGAGAGCCGAAGGTATTAAGCAGCTCGTGAGCTATATCGTTTGTATCCCTTTGAGGAATTGCGTAAAAGAGCAATATCTCCAGTACGTTATGCTTCTCAAAGTTTTCTAATCCCTCTTGTAAAAATCGGTTTTTCAGCCTTTGTCTATGCCCTTCGTGAGACACGGGAGAAGCCATTTATCTTCTTACAATGTCCTTTTTATTTGTCTGGGCAACAATGTAATGAGGTCTGTTTTTAACCTCTTTATACATTTTGGATATGTATTCACCTACAATACCGAGGCAAAGAAGCTGAACTCCGCTTAATAAGAGGATAAGACCGATAGTAAAGTGCAAGCCGATAAAGCTGAAATATTCATACATTATAGCGCATACTGCCGCATAACCGATAAAGCCGAGCGCGCCGAGTACAAAGAGTATACCAAGCCAGGTTGCGATCTTAAGGGGTGTGGTAGAAAAGCTCATAATACCGTCTGTGGAGTATTTGAAAAGCTTCCAGAAGCTCCACTTTGTAGTGCCTGCAACTCTTTCTACGTTTTCGTAGGGGAGCCAATATGTCTTAAAGCCTACCCAACCGAAAATACCCTTGGAGAAACGGCTGCTTTCTGACATTGCAACAATGGCGTCCACCATTTCTCTTCTCATAAGGCGGAAGTCCGTTGCGCCCTGCATCATATTGGCGTCGGAGATCTTACCCATTATCTTATAAAAGGTTCTTGAGAAGAAGGAACGGATCTTGCTTTCGCCCGTACGGGTGGTTCTTCTTGCCGCTACGCTATCGTATTCTCCCGTTTCAAGAATTTTTACCATTTCGGGAATAAGTGACGGGGGATGCTGCATATCTGCGTCCATAACTGCGGCAAAATCACCGCTTACGTTGCAGAAGCCTGCGTACATGGCCGCTTCCTTACCAAAGTTTCTTGAGAAGGAAATATAAGTAACTCTTTCGTCAATTTCTGCAAACTCCTTAAGGATGGAAAGTGTCTTATCCTTGGAGCCGTCATTAACAAATATCATCTCAAAGTCGTAATTTGGCATAGAGCCCGTTACGTTTTTAAGCTCTTCATAAAGAGGATGTAAGGATTCTTCCTCATTATAGCACGGAATAATTAAAGAAATTTTCATTTTTTCTCTCCTGTTTTTAATACAATAATAATTTTAACATATTATAAGCCCGTTGTCAACAATAAAAAATTCCATAATTCAACACATTTTACTGATAACGCCATATTGACTTTCACAGAGAAATAATGTATCATAAATTTATAATCGGACAAATCGAAGGAGGAATAGAAAATGCCTGCATTTCATATGCCAACAAAAATCATAAAGGGGGAGGACTGTGTCCTTTCAAATCCTCAATGCCTTATTCTCGGTAAAAAGGCTTTTATAGTTACGGGAAAGACCTCGGGTGCGCGCTCGGGTGCGCTTTACGACGTTATAAAGGTGCTTGAAGAACAGAAAATCCCCTACCACGTGTACGATAAAATAGAAAACAACCCCGAAATTACGGATATGGCAAGGGGCGCAGACATCTGCCGTAACTACGGCGCGGATTTTATAATTGCCATTGGAGGCGGCTCTCCACTGGATGCCGCAAAGGCTATTGCCGTTTATACGGTAAATGAGCCAACGGAGGACGGAGAATTTAAGCTTTACGATATTTTTGGCGGCAGCTACAAAAGTAAGCCCCTTCCTATGTGCGCAATTCCCACCACGGCAGGAACGGGAAGCGAGGTAACTCCCTACTCTATTCTTACCTTACACAAGGAACAAACCAAAAGAAGCTTTTCCTGTGTGGATACCTTCTTTAAATACGCATTTTTGGATGGAAAATACACACAGGGTCTGCCAAAACAGGTAGCAAGAAATACGGCGGTTGATGCAATGTGCCATTTGATCGAGGGCTACACGAACAAAAAAGCAACGGATATGACGGACTATATCGCTATAGAGGGCCTAAGAATTTTCGGTAAGCATCTTGCCGCCCTTGAAAGCGGTGAGTTTACAAGGGATATCTGCACGGAGCTTTTGTGGGCGTCATCCCTTGGCGGTATGGTAATTTCCCAGACGGGAACTACAATAGTTCACTCAATGGGATATCAGCTTACCTATTTTAAGGATATTCCCCACGGTATGGCAAACGGCTACCTTATAGGAGAATATTTAAAGGGTGTAAATACCGTTGCCCCCGACAAGGTACAAAACGTGCTTACGGCTCTTAATATGACAAGCCTTGATGAATTTAATGAATATATTAAAAATATCCTGCCCCGTGTCGCTGATTTTACAAAAAGCGAGCTTGAAGAATGGGTAGAAACCTCAATAAAAGCCAAAAACGTGGCGTCCTGTCCCTTCTTCGTTGATAAATCAAGTGAGCTTGAAATTTATATAAGATCTCTGCTTTAAGATAAAAAAGACTTTTCCTGCTTGGAAAAGTCTTTTTAATTTATTTGGTTTTAAATGTTATCCTTGAAAATCCAAAATGCTTATTTTCTGTTGACGGAGTACCTCTCCAACCACAGCTTTCAACGGTTTTATCCCAAAAATCAACGTCACCAAAAATTGGCGCTATGCTTGAATACTGTACTATTTTCAGTTCAACGTTCTTTCCCCAAGCTTCCCGTGGAATATCAAATTCGTAAGGGGCAAAGGCTCTGTCGCCAAGAAGGGCGCCGTTTAAATACACCTGTGTCAGCATATCTGTTCCGTACAATTCAAGTCGCAAAGCGCCTTTTGGAATAAGCAACTCGGCAGTAAATTCCACAGCGCCGTAATCGTAAATTTTATCCTTGCAGGTATACTCTGTTTTGCGCGGACCTAACTCAACCTTGCAAACGTCCCCATTTACAGATCGGCAACAAAAATCACCCGAAATAAGAACGCTGGGTAAATATTTAAGATCCTCACTTGTGCTTATGGTATTTGTTCCGCTTTTAAGCAAGCACTTATCCGAGCACATATATAAATTTCTCATACCAAATGGCAGCTCGTCAGCATCCCTTGGACACCTTATTTTTTCTCCGTTCAGATACGCATCCGTGTCCTTACGCACAAAGAAACTCACCTCTGTGTCTGTTGGGGAACAAAGCTTACTAACGTCTGCAGAATTTACGTGCATTGCGCGTATCAGGTTTTCGTTTCTGTAACGCACCTTAAAGGATGCGCAAATTTCCTTCTCATCAGCATCAAACAACGCAGGTTTTAAGGAATATACGTCATATTTACCTAAAAAGATTTTTTTGCCTTCTATAAAATACTCTTTTTCCTCTGCAAACAGATTGATTACAACAACTTCACCGTTATCAAACCTTCTTACAAAAATACCCGTAGGAGTGTCGTTATTTTCATCTGTAACCGTAATTTTTCGGGGTATTCTGTCCATATCAAAGGGATTTTTGTCAAGGGTTATTTCCCCATTTTCATTAAACTCGATAACAGGCGCGCGCTCCTCTTCTCCGTCCGTATATTTCCATTGTATCTGCCTATAGGTAAGAGTGTTTATCAGCTGATATAGCGGTTCAAAATCTATCCACTCCGTTACGTTTTTTGCGCATATATCATAGGGGTAGCGTATGTACACGTCGGGGGTGTAATCCATTTTGGTGAGCATAGCGGCGGCCTTTGCTTCCCTTGACAGCTCCTTCATTCCCAAAAAATCGGGTTGGGACGGACTTATATCATTGAAGTAATCCTTAACCTTGTAGTTTCCGCGCATATCCAGATGTGATATGGCAAGAAAATAATGATTTATCTTATGGCAAGCCGCAAAATATATCATAGCGCGCTTTTTTGCATATGACATATCGCAGGGACCAAGGGCAAAAAGCTCTGCCATTGCGCCATTCTCTCCGCTTGCGTATTCAATAACTCCGAAAAGAGCCAATTCCTTTTTACTGTCAAAATAAGTTTCAATGTCGTCAATTCCCGGGAGGGCAAAGTGTGAAAGATTTTTTAAAAGTCTGCCATTATGCTGCACCGTCCAGAACATTTCGTCATCACAAAGCAAATGCCCTGTCATAAGTATATTGTGGCTATCGCACCATTTTCTCAGCCTTTCAATATAATTCGTTCTGAAGCGCTCTGATATAACGGATATTGCGTTTAAATAAAAGTCCACGTGACAATTTTTCATATCGTCAAAGAAATCACGCCCGCAAAAATCAAAATAATCAACACCTATCCCGTCATAATAGGGAATACATCCGTCTTTACAGCAGTAACCTATTGATGGCTCGTCAGTAAAGATCCCCTTTATTACCGCGCCGAAATATGATGCAAATCTTTTATAATATTCCTCGTGGGTGCATTTTATAAAGTATTCCACAGCATGGGCGGAAAGAAGATCGGGGAAGAATTTTTCTCCAAAAAGTCCCGCATTGTGCTGGGATTTATGGGTTATCTGCCCCAAGGCGTCACCCCTTGTGGAAATTGCCTTCAACCTGTACTCGGGCACTGCGGTAACTCTGCCTCCTGCATCTCCCGACGGCCAGTTAAAATCATCATAGAGCCAGATATACATATCAAGCTCCTTGGCGGAGTCAATAAAGTGACCTATTGTACTAAACCACTCCTCGCTAAGATATTCTGTTTCACATCCCGAGCGCGGATAAAGCATAGCCTGTTCTATGCCGTTATCCTTAAGAGATTTCATATAATCATATATGTAGCTTTTTGTCGGCTTGCCTGTAATAGCAATCATTGTAATAAGCGGACTTTTCATTTTAAACCTCCTATAACGAAGCTTACGTTTATTCTAACATTCAAGGATTTAGTTGTCAATGTAAAAAGCCTTCTTAATTTTTCAAAAAACATTGCGAAGATATAAAAAATTGAAAAAGGTAAAAAATTATGATATAATTTTATAAGAATCACCTATCCAAAGGATTTTTTACGCACTGTAAGGGTGTAATCATGATTGCAGTACCAACAAAAGGAGGAAGAAAGCTTGGACGAAAATAAAATAATTCCATACGTAGAGCCTGTGTTTCGCTTCTGCTGTAAACGGGTGTCTAACCGTCACGATGCTGAGGATCTTGCAAGTGAGATAATTTGTCACGTTCTTGACGGAATGAATAAGTACAAAATCGAATCTCTTGACGCCTGGGTATGGCGCGTTGCGCACAACCGCTACGCAAGGTTTATTGACGCTAAGAATAAAAATCCAATTACGTTATCAGACGAAAGCGAGCTTTTTGACATTGCGGATTATTCCGACGTAGATGAAGACGATACGGAGGAGCAATACGAAACGGTCTTTCGCTATCTGCACACAATGTCGTCCGAGTATAAAAATATTTTTGTGGACTACTATATTGGCGAAATGTCTATAAGGGAGCTCGCGCAAAAATATTCTCTTCCCGAAACTACAATTAAATGGCGACTGAATGCAGGCCGTCAAAAAATCAGAGACAGGATAGGAGAAAATAAAATGGATAAGGTATACACGAGAATAAATTGGAATACCACCGCGTGCAACGGTAATATGGATCCCGATCAGTATCTTCACACCCAGATCTCCCGCGCTATTTGCTTGGCGGCTTATGAAAAGCCCTTGACAGTAGAGGAGATCAGCATAAGCACGGGTATACCCACAATGTATATAGAGGATGAGCTTCCCCGACTTGAATACGGAGACGCTATCTGCAAGGTGGGCAACAAATACGTAACTAATTTCATAATATTCCGCTTAAAGGACAGAAAGCAGACCGAGGATATTACTAAATCCTTGATAGATATGTTGTCCGATCAGATGGAATCCGCCTTAAAGGACGTAAGCGATAAGGTAAAGACCGTTGGTTTTTACGGCTGTGATTTTGGAATTGACAGACTAGGCTACGTTATCGTTCCGTATTTCCTCAGAAAAAAGATCAAGGAGGTACAATACAACCGCTTGAGGCTTGAAAGAGGTCCGTATCCTCCAAGAAAGGACGGCGGCTACGGTTGGTTTATTGTTGAGGAAACCGCAGACGAAAACGAAAACACCGCTGAATACGATTCGGGATGCAATATTGTAAGAGGAAATGATGAAATTTTACAGTCACGCATCTACTATTATTGGATAAACAAATATCTTTCCCGCGAGGTATACAGGGACGGAATATATTGGATGTGCAAAACAGGAATTTCCCAAAAGATGAAAAACGGTATTATCTCAAAGGACGATATCTCCGATTTTGATGCGGCGCGCTATATCTCATTAAATTTGATCTCGAAAGCCGAGGATGGCTATAAGCTGAATTTTTCATATTTTACAAAGGAACAGTTTACAGCCTTTTCAGATCTTATAAACATAGATAACGAAAAGGTAAACGATCTTTTGGCAGAATGGATACTTTCCGTTCGCAAAAGCTTTGAAATCTTTGTTCCTAAGCATTTACACGATCAGATAAATCAGTGGTTAACAGGATATCTTACTCAAATTGTAGGCTACGTCACCGACGAGCTTATCCACCGCGGAACCTTGAAGAAGCCCGATCCCAAGCTTCCCTTAACCGACTGCATTTTCTGCGTTGAGGGAGAAACTATCAATATTATTTAAATATATTAGCCGTCGGAAGCAACCTTAAATGGTTCTTCCGGCGGTTTTTATATGTTTATAAACAAAAATGATAACATATCAAATTTTACAAAAAAAATATAAATTTTTTCGAAAAACTCCTATCCTTTTTTAATTTTTGGCACTAAACGGTTAAAGAGATATATATAAGGAGAAAAATATGAAAAACAAACATATCTTATTTTTTGTAAAGCATATGTGGAAAGCAGGACCTATAGCTACGATTGCCAATTTTACGCAATATGTAATGAACGGTCTAAGTGCTTCCTTGATATTGCTATTCACAGGAGAGCTTGTAAATACCATAACATATAGTGAAACATTGCCTTATGATCAATCAAAACAAAAAATTATAATTTTAGTTTCATTGATTGCCTTAATGCTATTTGTACAATTATTCTTTTATAAATTTTCTCAAGTATTAAGAGAAAGACAAATCTTTTCGGTACAACAGCATTTAGATAAAGAAATATGTAAAAGATTAATAAATACGCCAAGTGACACATTGGATACAAAAAAGTTTCAAGACGATTTTAGAATCGTTAATGAAACAAATACTAAAATTTATCTTTTTATAACTTATTTATCTATTATATTAGGACAAGCAATACAGCTTATTACCCCACTAATTCTTTTGGTAAAGCTTTCGTATTGGATTATTATTCCTTGCGTTACATTTGCTATTTTATGCACTGTATTGATTATGAAAACGCAAGTTGAGTATTGGAGTGGTTATATCTCAAACACAGGAATAAGAAGAAAAATGGATTACTTCCTAGGCTTGTTTACAAATAAACAGACCTTATCCGTAATAAAGGCGTTTAAGACTGAAAACGAAATGTTTAAAAAAGCGGAATCTACGGTAACTCAATCAATAGAAGAAGCAAATAAACTCATTTTAAAACGGAACAAAAAATATGTCAAAATACAACTGCTTATTTTAATTCTTCCTATATTCATTGCGATAGCTGCAGTATACGCTTTCAGCATTGATAAGATTATGGTGGGAGACGTAATAATGTTTATCGGTTTAGGAAAAACTATTCATTCCTCCATTATATCCCTAGGCGTTTCTATTCAGCAACTTCAAAATGTCAACTCCTCGCTTCAAACGTTACATGACTTTTTATTTAAAGACAAGCTGGCAGAAATAAATATAGAACATAGTTTTACAATTCCCGAAAACATATCAACCATAGATGTTGAGAATCTAACATTTTATTACCCCGGAGCAACAAAGCCTGCGCTAGAAAATGTATCTTTTTCATTGAAATCTGGAGGAATAACAGCTATAGTTGGGGAAAACGGTTCAGGAAAAACAACTTTCATAAAAATTTTGTTTGGGTTGTATAGAAATTATATTGGTACAGTTAAGATTAACGGAATTGATATTAGAAATATATCTTCGTATGATTTGTCTAAACTTATGGCGCCTTGTTTTCAAGATTTTTTAAAACCTAAAATGCTTCTTAGGGAAGCGGTTGGAATGTCAGATATCGCAGAAATACCTAATGATGATAAAATAAAAAACACTCTTTCTTCAGTAGAAGCAGATGATATATTAAATAAAATATCCTTAGATACACAGCTTGGAACCGAATTTGAAAATGGTACGGATTTATCTATAGGTCAATGGCAAAAAATTGCTACAGCAAGAGCATTTTTTGGAGATAAATCCTTGGTGGCTTTTGATGAACCTATATCGGCTATAGATGTGTTTGGAGAAAAACAGTTTCTTAATTGTATAAGCGAAAAAAGCGAGGAAACAGATTTCTGTCTGCTCATTTCTCATAGAATGTTAGGTATGAAGCTATGTAAGGATATTTATGTTTTTGATAAAGGAAGACTAATTGAAAAAGGTAACCATGCCGAGTTAATGAAAATAAAAGGAAAATATTATGCATTATATAAGGCGCAAGAAGTATTTGAGGAGAGCATATGAAAAAGTTTTCTAAAATTTATAAAGAAAATTTGCATTATATTGGAATAAGAAAGTTAATTGTTATTATTGGACTTGTACTTATGAATAATACTTTCCCTGTTATTTCAAGCTATATTAACAAGGGAATTACCGAAAGTTTTATTGATAAAATGTGGATAGTAGGTATAGGACTAATCGCTTTACAAGTTGTAATGTGGATAGTTACCGCTGTTTTAAATTCTTATGATCAAAATATAAGACAAATTGCAAACACAAGATCGGAACTTCATATCAAAATAGCTATAAGGAAAAAATTATGCTCATTCCCTGTAGGATTTTTCGAAACTCCACAAAATCTTGAAATGCTAAATAAAGCCAACAGAAATAACTCAATTGTGTATGGATCATTCAGAAATGTTATTGGACTGATCATACTTATACCTACTGTAATTGCAGCTATAATTCCAATTATAAAAATATTTCCCTTAGTCTGGATAGTTTTGGCTGTATTATGCTTAATAAACACCATTATTGCAGTAAAATGCTCAGATGTAGAATATCTTCAAAGTGTGAGAAGCCTCGAGTCTGAAAGGAAAAGAACGTATTATAGGTCATTGTTTTACAACAATGAAACAATGAAGGAAATTAAGGCATATAACCTTAAAAATTGGTTGTTATCAAAATATCAAAAAATATCTAAAACTATATTTAAAAAGGCATTTAAAATAAGTGTTAGAAATGGGTTGTTAACATTACTTGCAGATGTTGGTTCAATGCTTGTTAAAGTATTTGTTTGGATATATGTTGGAATTCAGACTTTAAATGGCTATATCAGTATAGGAGATTGTATCCTGTTTATAGGATTATGGGATTCCGCAATAGGAGCTATAGAGGATATTAGAAACAATGTATTAAGCCTGCACAGAGATAAAAGAGATCTCAAATACTTGAAAGAATTTATGAATTATGAAATTGAAGAAAGCGACAAGAGTAGATTATCACCAATTGAAAACATACAATTTGATAATGTAAGTTTTTCGTATCCTTCAAATCAAGATATGAATATCTTAAAAAATATAAATGTTTCGTTTATAAAGGGAAATTGCTATTTAATTCTCGGTGAAAACGGTGCAGGCAAATCCACACTTATTAAACTTATTCTTAACCATTTCAAACCTACAAACGGATCAATAAAAATAAATAAAGAGTATCTACTAAATGATATTGATAGCTTGAAGGTGGGATATATGTCACAGGAAGATATCCATTTTTCAATGTCCTTAAAGGATAATATTGTATTTGGCTCTGAATATTGTGAGGAAAAATTCAAAACATCCCTCGAGAAGGCGAAGCTACAAGATTTAGTTGATGAACTACCATTAAAGGAAAATACAGTGCTTGGCAAAGCATACGATGATGGTAGAGAGCTTTCAGGTGGTCAGTGGCAACGTATAAGTTTTGCAAGACTGCTTTATAATGAAAACGATATTATTATTTTGGATGAGCCTACAGCGAGCTTAGATCCTATTGCTGAAAGGAATTTATATGATGAAATAAAAAATATTTTTTCTGATAAAATTGTCATTTTAATTTCTCACAGACTAAGTAGCGTAAGAATAGCAGACCAGATTGTAGTTATGGAAAATGGCGAACTGAAAGGTATCGGTAATCATTCAGATTTGATTGCTGACTGTAAAACTTATAATAAGTTTATGCATACCTAAAATATAGAAATAGCTAAGCCATTATTTATAAAATATCCACCGCGGAACCTTGAAGAAGCCCGATCCCGAGCTTCCCTTAACCGACTGCATTTTCTGTGTTGAGGGAGATACCAACGATAATATTTAAAATATCGTGCTATGAATCTCAAAAAAGAGAGGTGTCAGATCGACACCTCTTTTTGATTAGTTATCGTACTTATTTAAAATTTCTACGATTTCTGTATGCAAGTGCCAACCTTAATTGAAAAATATATTTTATTTTTAATGGCTTGCATCTATTATATATGGTCAAAGTAACGTTGCGCTGTGATTACTCCATCATTCACGTGCAATTTGCACACTCTTGCCGTACGTGCTTCAGTAAATTCATTACGTTTTTGACAGTCTAAGTCACGGGCGTGATAGGTTGCATAATACTGCCCCTTGTATTTAATTACACTATGATGTCCCGAACCCTCTTCAAAATCGTTTTTATATATAACAGGGGCAAATTTACCGTTGTTCGTGTGTTTGACAAACTGCACTTTTCTTAAATCGCTCTCGCGTGAGCGTGCGGCAACATATCCAATATGGTACGAATCATTGTCAAAGCAACCGCCACTATACATAACATATTGCCACTCTCCCTCGCGAAACCAGAAAGCCCCCTCTATGGTGTGCCAATCCTTGTCGCCATTGCGGCCTCGTTTGAAGATTTCCTCGTCCATAGTCGGTACAATGACCTCACGAGGCTGATTTGTGGGTGTCATAGGATCAATCAGCTTATCTACGAAAACTCGTGTACCTATGCGGTCACAATCTTTGTTATCTTCTGAATACCATAAAAACAGTCCATTTTCGGTTTCTACCACATGGGAATCTATTGAAAATCGCTTGTAAAAGCAAGTTGGATTCGTAAACGGACCAAGGGGAGAATCTGCAACCATTGCGTGCATAAATTGACATTCATCATCTGATGAACATGAAAAATAAAGGTAGTAACGACCTTTGTATTTTGTAATAGACGGTGCCCAATAACTGTGCCGTCCGTCAATTGAGGCAACAATTCCTTCGTAATGCCAAACACCAAATAAATCATCAGTTGAATATGCTTCCACTCCCTTTTGGCCTGTTACATACAAATAAAGGTTGCCACCGTCTTCAAAAATAAACGGATCGGGCTGGTACTTATCAGCTACATCAAATTTTAACTTCATAACCTTTTATTGCTCCTTAATTGCATTATTGTGCGTAAAATAATTATAGCATAAACCCCAAATTTAATCAACCAGAATATGCATTTTCTATGGAATGACGCAGTTGCATACAATCTAACGGTTAATGCCATACCAACCCTTCGACTGTTTTATTTTGGTGACCCGTACGGGAAGATGTCTCGCCTTTAGATGTTCCGACGCGGAACGGCGAGCCATGAACCACGAACCCAACTCAATACTATATGACCCGTACGGGAAATGTTCCATTATAAAAGGAAAAGCAAGGCTGATTTTAGCCTTGCTTTAACTTATTTTCAATAGTTATACATGAGGATGTCAACATTCTGCGTATTCTACCACAGAGATTTCTGTATTTTTTAAAGGTTTCCTCTGTTATTACCTCAGATGCGAATAATAATTTCAACCAGCTTTCCGTTTCTGCACATTCCTTACGCGCAATTTCAAATTTGGAATGCATATCCGCGAGGCTTTGGGGATATTGAGCCTCAGTTACGTTGGCAAATACGCTTGAAGAAGACTTTTTGATTTGGAACGCTATGTTAGAGTCTATTTTTATTTCTTTACATAATTTTATAATTTCAGTAGCCAAAGACTCTGAATATTCTAAAAGCAAGTTTTTCTTAGACATAATAATCCTCCAATCAATGCGTAGCATTGCATATAATCACGCAAAGCGTGTATGGAATCTGCAACTAGTTGCAGTATGGAATTGACACTGTGTGGCGTATGGAATCAAGCCGAAGAAAAGCACCTTGCGGTGATGCCATACACACAAATGTGATTCCATACAGCCTAACGGCTGATGCCTTACCAACCCTTCGGCTTGGATAAATAAAACAGTCGAACACCGAAGTGTTCGACTTAGTTTTATTTTGGTGACCCGTACGGGAATCGAACCCATGTTACAGCCGTGAAAGGGCCGTGTCTTAACCGCTTGACCAACGGGCCATGAGTGGTGGCGGAAATGGGATTTGAACCTATGACCTGCCGGGTATGAACCGGATGCTCTAGCCTCTGAGCTATTCCGCCATAACTTACTCACGCTTAATGCTTGACTATTATATCATAAGTTATTTTTCTTATCAATACCTTTTTTTAAAATTTTTTAATTATTTTTTTGCACCTCTTTTTATGGGATTTTACCCTTAATGTTGCTTAATCTATTGAAAAAAATATTTTAATTTGGTATAATAAATTGATACTTAAAAATAAAGGAGCTTTAATATGAGCAAAGCTGATGAATTATTTATTAAGACCTGCCGAGATATAATCGACAACGGCTATTGGGATACGAAGGAAAACGTACGTCCCCATTGGGAGGACGGCACCCCCGCCCATACCGTAAAAAAATTCTGTATTGTAAACAGATACAATCTCCAAGAGGAATTTCCCATTATTTCTCTTCGCAGAACTGCGTTCAAGTCTGCAATTGACGAGATCCTTTGGATATGGCAGAAGAAGTCCAACAATATAAATGACCTTAATTCTCACATCTGGGACAGCTGGGCTGACGAAAACGGCTCCATTGGTAAGGCTTACGGATATCAGCTTGGTGTAAAGCATAAATACAAAGAGGGTATGATGGACCAGGTTGACAGAGTTTTATACGACCTTAAGCACAATCCCGCCTCAAGAAGAATTATGACGAACCTTTACGTTCATCAGGATCTTTCTGAGATGAATCTTTATCCCTGCGCCTATTCAATGACCTTTAACGTTTCGGGTGACACCTTAAACGGTATTCTTAATCAGCGCAGCAACGACGTGCTTACCGCCAACAACTGGAACGTGGTACAGTACGCTATACTTCTTATGATGTTTGCGCAGGTAAGCGGACTTAAGGTAGGAGAGCTTGTTCACGTAATTGCAGACGCGCATATTTACGACAGACACGTTCCCATTGTGGAAAAGATACTTAAAAATCCTACATATCCCGCGCCCAAGGTGTGGATAAATCCCGAAATTACGAATTTCTATGACTTTACGGTGGACGATTTTAAGCTTGAGGGATACGAATATACGAAATTAGAAGACAAGATAGAGGTAGCTATATAATGAAAACTATTGTAGCGGTAGACTGTAAATGGGGAATCGGCAAAAAGAATGACCTTCTCTTCTCTATTCCCGAGGATATGGCTTTTTTCAGAAGAACGACCTTAGGTAAGGTTTGCTGTATGGGATACAACACCCTCCTTTCCTTCCCCGGTTCAAAGCCCCTTAAGAACAGAACGAATATCGTTTTAGCTCCCGCAGACGTTGAAAGAGACGATTGCACCGTGGTACACACCCTTGACGAGCTTTTTGGCGAGCTCAAAAAATATGACTCAAATGAAATTTACGTAATAGGCGGCGCAATGTTCTATAAAACAATGCTTCCCTACTGTGATGAATTTCTTATTACCAAGGTGGATGCCGACGGAGAGGCTGAGGTATTTTACGAAAACCTTGATAACATCCCTCATATTGAATGCATCTATGAAAGCGAGCCCGTTGAGTCAAACGGATACACAATTAAATTTACCACATATAAAAACAACTCCCCAAAGGAATACTAAAAAGAAGCTGTCATACCGACAGCTTCTTCATTTTTATTTATCAAGCTTTGAATATGTTTTGGCAACGAACTTTTCTGCAAAGATAACAAATCTTTCGTGCTTGCCCTCACCAATAAGACCTGCCTCATCATATGCCTTTACGGTAAATACAAGCTTCCTTCCGTCTACTGCATCAAGTGTGCTTTCTACCCTTACCTTCATTCCCACGGGAGTTGCGGCAAGGTGCTTAACGTCAAGATAAGTTCCAACTGTGGAGCTACCCGTATCAAGTCCGTCGGCAACACATTTATAGGAAGCCTCCTCCATAAGGGCGATCATTTTGGGTGTGGCAAGCACCTCAAGCTCTCCGCTGCCAAAAACCTTAGCGGTATCAAGAGCTGTAACCTCTTTTTCTATAACAAACGTTTTTCCTGCTTCTAACATAAATATATACCTCCGTTTCCTTTTTATTCTATCATTTTGTCCCCATTGTGTCAAGTACGGTTACGCCAATAAAGTAATATATTACAGTTTAAATAAACATTTTCCGAAAATTTTATTGCATATTTAAGTTAATTATGATAGAATAAGAAAAAAGGAAGAAGGAGGTATAACTGTGGCTATTCAAACCGTGTTCAAGCGGTATGAGATCAAGTATGTGATCACCGATGAGCAATGTGAAAAATTAAAGACTCTGTTCAGCGAATATATGACAGGGGACGAGTATGGAAACAGTACTATAAGAAATATTTATTTCGACACTCCCTCCTATCTTTTAATACGAAACTCCGTGGAAAAGCCTGTTTACAAGGAAAAGCTCAGGCTGAGAAGCTATGGAGAAACTACGGCTGATACCACCGTTTTTCTAGAGGTCAAAAAAAAGTTCAAGGGCGTGGTTTACAAGCGGCGTCTTAAGCTTAAGGAAAAGGAAGCACTTGACTACATTTTAGACGGAGTCAAGCTACCCGACTCACAGATATTCCGCGAGATAGACTACTTCGTTTCCTACTACAAGGAGCTTATCCCACGGGTCGTAATATCCTACGAGCGCGAAGCGTTTTATTCCAAAACCGATAGCACCTTCCGTATTACCTTTGACAAAAACGTGCTATACAGACAAAACGACCTTTCCCTTGAATCGGGAGTGTACGGAAAATGTATTTTACCAAAGGGTAAGGTGCTTATGGAGGTAAAAACCGCATACGCCATTCCTCTTTGGCTTGCGTCCTTCTTAAGCGAAAACAAAATTTACAAAACGTCATTTTCAAAATACGGCACGGCATATGCCGATATTCTGTCAGAAAATAAAAAGGAGATCAATAATTATGTTGGACAAAATATTTAACGGTGTTTTCAGCTTACCCGGTGAAGCTGTAATCAAGCCCAAGCTCTTTCTCGTGTGCATACTTGCATCCTTGGTTGCGGGTATTATTATCGCAGCGTCTTATACATACAAGGGCAGATACACAAAAAGCTTTTTAATGACAATATGCATTCTTCCCGCCGTTGTTTGCGCCGTTATTATGATGGTTAACGGAAATATCGGTACGGGTGTTGCGGTTGCAGGCGCGTTCAGCCTTGTTCGTTTCCGTTCTACTCCCGGCTCCGCAAAGGAGATCTGCACCATATTTATTGCAATGGGCGCAGGACTTATAAGCGGTATGGGATACCTTGCATACAGTATTCTCTTCGCATTTATTTTAAGCGTTATTACAGTAGTATTCAAGGCAATAAGAATAGGCAGAGTAAAGGAAAATACAAAGGTATTGCTTATTACAATTCCCGAGGATCTTAACTATGACACGGCGTTTGAGGACATCTTGAAGAAATACACCTCCAACTACGAGCTTTTTGAAGTAAAGACATCCAACCTCGGTAGCTTATTCAAGCTTAAATATCTCGTTGATACAAAATCAGGCGTTTCCGAAAAGGATATGATAGACGAGCTTCGTTGCAGAAACGGGAACCTTGAAATAAGACTTTCCACACAGGAGCTTAACGACGAGCTTTAATCAATACAAATAAAAAAGAGGCAAAAAAGCAGATTCTCATAATAATGTTAAAACCCCGACAGATTTCTGTCGGGGTTCATTTTTATTCTGCTCGGTAAATTGGAATTTACCAAACAAAAGGGAAAAGCATTTTCTCCCTTATAAATTGAATTTTTCTTGAATCATTTTGGCAACTACATCGGGCGGAAGCTTTGAATTGTCAATTTTTATATAGTTATCAAACGGAATTTCACCATCAAAACTTTCAAGTCGATATTTGGTATCATCGTTGATAAGTCTTTGGTTCGACACTTCAATGTCCCTTTTCGATGCTTTGTTCTGCAGGCGGTTTTCGGTAACATTTCGTTCTAATCTAATTTCACGGGGAGCAACAAGTTCCACATAGTAAAACTCTGTATTATATGGTTCAAAAATGCTTTTCACATATTCAATATAATCCCAATCTGCTTGTTGGTCAAAAGCCCACATATATGTAAAAATCATTCCATAGCAATCTGACTTCGCAAATTCCTCAAAAACCACCTGACGAAGTCTGTTAATTGCTTTTCCGTTATATTGACCAAAGATTTCTATTACTGGTTCGATGGTCATATGATTGTGAAACAACCTCAATCCCGTAAGTTTCATAAGTTCCTGCCCAACAGTCATTTTACCGACAGCGGCATTACCTATCATAAATAATAATTTCATTATTATCACCCCTTTTCTACAAAAAAATATATGTGTAAAAATTCTTATTTATCGTTCCATTTGATCGCCAGTTTCGCCTTTGTATTACAAAGAACTCGGGCAAAGCCCATACCCCTAAGATTGCGCGCACCCAAAGGCTCCCTCCGGGAGGGAGCTCGGAGTCGGGTGAGGGAGAGTGCGTTATAATGAAGTTAGCACAACCATAAGGTCACGTAAACTCCTTCCGCCACGGCTACACCGTGTCACCTTCCTCTCGGAGGAAGGCTCTACGTCAGCCTCATTATAACACAAATCGGCAGAGTAAGCAAGAGTTATATTCCGACTTCGTTGAAGTGATATTATTGCTGTTGCAATAGTGATATTGAAGCCTTTCGGCTTCTGTGATATTTTATTCGCCTCTTAACCTGCGAAGAAATAGAATTCGCCGCAAACGAATAAAGCTGCCCAACTTCCTATGAGAAGTTGGGCAAATGCCTCTTTTTTATTTGTATTTTTTTAATCTTACCCAAAGAATAATAATTGCCTGCATAGGTATACCGAGAAGGAAAACCATCCACATATTGTACTTTATAAATTGCAGGTAAACGCAGGTTATAACGGACCAAAGGAATACGGAATCTATAATGATCTTAACAACGGTAGTAATAAATCCGCGACCCGTCATTTTCAAAACAACGCAGGTAAGAGGGATAGCCCATATAAACGCCATCCAGAAGTAGTTGCCGTTATCCTTAAGATTCGAATATATGTAAACAACGGTTGCAAACATCCAGATAAAGGAAACGCCAAGGAGCATAACGAGTATTCTGTACGCCAGAGAATTTTTATCATACACCTTATCAAGGTCATCCTCGCTTGCATCCTCGCTGGCGAGGATATCAAGAGTTATACCGTAAAACTCACAAAGCTCGTATAAAACGCTGATATCGGGCATCGTATCTCCTCTTTCCCAACGGGAAACAGCCTTGTCAGAATAGTTAAGCTTTTCAGCAAGCTCCGCCTGTGTAAGTCCCTTTTTCTTTCTGAATTTAGAAAGATTTGCGGCAATAATCGGCTTAATATCTTTCATTTTTGCGGATTCTCCTCTCTCTCCAAAAGTGAGAATCGAGTTTTTTACGTTTCTCACTACAATCATTATACCTTAAAAAAAGTCCAAAATCAAGTAAAAAAGCCAATAAAATCAAGGACTCTACAAAAATGAGAATAAAAAATCTACTTTTTTGAGAAGCCAAGGACAAAAGTTTAGATAATAAATTTAGATACTGTCCTTTTTATTTTAATTGATTTATGCTATGATTTTTTAAAAGAAAGGAGGTGTCCCAATGAAAGAAAAGGTCATTTACTATGACGACGAAAAAAACAACGAATTTTCGGGAATTACGAAAAATACTATAACCGTTGACAAAAGCTTTAAGTATATAAAAAAAGGCTTTTTCTATTCGCTTTCCAGATTTATCGTTTACAGAGTAATAATGACGCCTATCGCCTTTTTATGGTCAAAACTGAAATTCGGGCTTAAGATAAAAAACAAAAAAGCCCTTAAGGAGTGTAAAAAATCGGGATATTTTATCTATTCAAACCACACCTTGATGGCGGGAGATGCGTTTATACCAAACGTATACAACTTCCCCAAAAGCACGTATATGGTGGTGCATCCCGACAATATCTCCACCAAGGGAACAAAAAATTTTATTATGATGTGCGGCGCTATTCCCACACCTACCTCCATTGACGGATACAGGGGCTTCCTTTCCGCTATTGAGACAAGAATAAACGAGGGGGCGTCGATATGCATCTATCCCGAGGCGCATATATGGCCGTATTACACCAAAATAAGGGATTTCAGCGACACGTCCTTCGCTTATCCCGTAAAATTAAATGCCCCCGTATTCTCCGCCACAGTAACCTATTCAAAGAGAAAAATGCTTAAAACGCCTAAGGTAACGGTTTATATTGACGGTCCCTTTTATCCGGATGCGGATTTAAGAGTAAGGGACGCGCAGAAAAAGCTTCGCGACAAGATATATGAGACAATGAAGGAAAGAAGCGAAAACAGTACCTACGCAAGAATCAGATACGAAAAGAAGGAGGGTTAATATGATACCCATAATATACGCGGGCAACTATGGAATATTTGAGGGAATACTCATATCCCTTCTGTCCGTTACGGAAAACACCGAAAGCCCCGTTGACGTGTATTTATTTACAATGGATCTTACGGAGCAAAATGAAAAATTCAAGCCACTTACAATGGAGCAGGCAGATTTTCTTGATAAAATGTGCAAGGATAAAAACCCCTTAAGCCGTGTACACCTTACCGACGTTGGCGCTCTGTATAAGGAGTCCCTTTTACATTCTCCAAACGCCGTTACGTCTTATACCCCTTATACCTTTTTAAGATTACTCGCTGATAAAATTGACCGTCTGCCCTCAAAGATAATATATCTCGATGCTGACACCGTAATCGCAAGGGATATAAAGGAGCTTTACGATATTGACGTATCAAGCTATGAGTTTGCAGGAGCCCTTGACTATTACGGACGCTATTTTATAGACCCCAACTATATAAACGCGGGCGTGCTTCTTTTCAACCTTGACAAGATAAAGGAAACGAAGCTTTTTGAAAAATGTATTGATCTTCTTAATGAAAAAAAGGTATTCCTGCCCGACCAGACCGCCCTTAATAAGTATGCAGAGGCAAAGCTTATAATAGATGCAAAATTCAATGAGCAGAAGCATTTTCGCGACGAAACCGTGGTACAGCATTTTGCAAAAACCATAAAATGGCTGCCTGTTTTTCATACCGAAAACATTAAACCTTGGCACAAGGACGAGGTAAAAAGCAAGCTGACACATAAATATGACGAAATACTCGACAAATCAACTAAAAAAATGGAGGAGTACAGAAATTCTCTTATTTTAAAATAAAAAGCCTCCCCTGTGTCGATAATTTTAACACAAAAAGCAAGTTTTTTGTGCCCAAAAATCCAATTCTACAATTTGTAGAGAGCATTTCCACCCTCTATAGAGAGGATAATTTCAGAAATAGAATGGTTTATTGCAAGAAAATATTCCATTTTTCGGCTTAAAATGGTATCATATAATCAAGCACGCAAAGTAAAGTGTTAAACCCCTATTAAAAGGAGTATAAAAATGAACAACAAAAAAGTGCCCGTTTTCTTTTCCTGCGATGACAATTACATCCCTTTTTTGGGCGTTGCTATAAAGTCACTTATAGACAACGTATCCAAGGACAACGATTATTTTATATTCGTGCTTCATTCAAAAATGAGCATAAAAAATATGAAGATAATCACCGCTATGGAAAAGGAAAACGTAAGTATATGCTTTATTGACGTTTCCGAAAAGCTGATAAAATACGGAGAAAAGCTTAATCTACGCGACTATTATACTGTGTCAATTTATTTCAGAATATTTATTCCCGATATGTTCAGAGATTTTGATAAGGCGATATATCTTGATGCGGATATGGTAGTGCTCGAGGATATTGCCAAGCTTTACGATATTGAACTTGGGGACAATCTTCTTGGCGGTGTGCCTGATGCGGTTATTGCCTCAAGACAGGAATTTCGTGATTATGCTGAGCTTGCCTGCGGAATCTATCCCTATACAAGATACTTTAATTCCGGTATGATGCTTATGAATCTTGACGGAATGCGTAAGTTCGACCTTGAGGGCAGATTTGAGCATCTTTTCAACACCTACAGATTTGAAACCGTATGTCCCGACCAGGACTACTTAAACGTTATCTGCAAGGACAGAGTTCTCTACCTTGACGAGGGATGGGACAAGATGGCGATAGACGGCAGCTACAAAAATCCTATGATAGTCCATTACAACAACTTTGCAAAGCCCTGGCAGCAGGATGGAATCAATTATTCCGACGAGTTCTGGAAATATGCAAAGGACACCCCCTACTATGATGATATAATGGAAATACGCCGTAATTTCGGTGAGGAAAAGCTTCTTATGCAGGCAAAAGGCGGCGAGGAGCTTGTAAAAAGCACCATCCGTATTGTAAACAGCGACAAGAATTTCAAAAAAGTTTTATTTGATACAGGTATATTATGATGGAAGAAAACAAGATCCCTCTTGCGCAGGACAGAGTTGACGTTATAAACAGAATAAGTCAGTTTGAAAAGGAAGGCGGAGAAAGCTTCTTTGAAAATGCGGAGATAGATCCTCCCTCCCGTCCTATTCTCCCCGACGAGGTTGACTATCTTAATAAGAAGCTGTCCTCAAAAATAAAAACCTTTTTTGCCTGCATTATTGAATGGATAGGCAAGAAGATAATGAAGAAGAAATTTGATATTACGGTGGTAGGCGAAGAAAACATCCGTGATATTAAGGGCGGAGCTATTATAACGAGTAATCACTTCGGCTTTTTTGAGAGCCTTAACGTAAAAATTGCATCGGAAAAGGCAAAGCAGAAGCACAAGCTTTATAAGGTAGTACGCGAGGGAAACTTCTTTATGACAGGCTTGTTCGGCTTTCTTTTGAAAAATTGCCGCACACTCCCCTTAAGCTCCAACCTTCATACAATGAAAAAGCTTGACCTTTCCATTAGTGAGCTTCTTAAGAAGAATAATTTTATTCTTCTATATCCTGAGCAGGCGCTTTGGTGGAACTATCCGAAGCCCCGTCCCTACCGTATTGGCGCATACCATTACGCGGCAAAAAACAACGTACCCGTTATTCCCTGCTTTGTTACCCTTTCAAAAAAGGGAACTATCGGCAAGGATGGATTCCCCGATCTTAAATACACTATCCACGTAATGAAGCCCATTTATCCCGATCCTGATAAAAAGGTGAGAGATAACGCAAGGGAAATGCAGGCAGAAAACTCCCGTCTTACCTTTGCAAAATACGAGGAGGTCTACGGTGTTCCAGTAACCTACGGCGACTATAATCTTGAAACGGCTATTAACGGAGTTGTAAAATAAAAACAAAAAATCGCACTACGGTGCGATTTTTGTTTTATCATAATAATTCTTCTATTCCAACATTGAAAATTTCGGAAAAGGCTTTAAGTTCTATATCCGTAACAAATCTTTTTCCACATTCTATTCTTTGAATAGCATTTTTATCAACGTCTATTCCAATAAGCTGCATTTTATCCGCAAGTCCCCTCTGCGAAAGCTTGGGCAAGGAAGCTGTACGAAGCTCTTTGATTCTTTCTCCACACAAATTATTTCTACCGTTATTTTTGTTTTTAAACATGATAGCACCCCTGTTTGACATTCAGTGATTGACAAATCTATTATATTGTGTTATAATACGATTATTGACATTCACAAGATGTCAATAATGTTGTTTACAATTTAATGATGCGTTCGATTAAAAATCAACAAATTTCAAATTAGGTATTGACAAATACATAAATCGGTGTTATACTCAACCCATATAAACTTTACGAAAGGTGTACGACCATGACAGTTTTTATGTTTAATAATGAACTTTATACTGTCGATATGCACGGCGAAGAATCCAAGCATTGGAATCTGTCGGGCTTGTGTTGTTGTACCCAAAATAAGGTTTAATATCTATCATGCGCAGATAGAATCATTGGATTTTTTTGGATATGCGGTACAAGTCGATGTATTTCGATTTGTACCGTTTTTGTTTTTTAAGGAGTAATTATTATGAAGCTACCAAAGTATGTTCGAATTCAAGGACGCGAAATTGCGTGGAGAACAAAGAAACCTGTAGGGGTATTTATTTTGAATTGGCGCAGAATACGCGACAACATTTATAGCCTCGAAGATGTAAAACTGTATGATGAAACACATCAATGGTTTCTCGACAATTTACCACAGCCGCCTTTTTACGGAGAAAGCAATGACAATCCCCAAGGGGCAATCACATATTTTAAAACCGAAAGCTGTGATATGATGCTCGAAAGAATACAACCTCTCATAGATTTGCTTGATAAATACGATATTCCTTACGATATTGTCTACACCAATTATGTAGGCAAAATTATTTATGAAGATGAGTATCAAGTCGGTGTTATTGATTCATAAGGAGGTGATTTAGATGTCAAAAACGCTTGTTATTATTTTGGGTCCTCATGCTGTAGTTAAAATGACTGTTGGGCAGGAACTTGCAAAGATTACAGATCTTCGCCTGTTCCATAATCATATGTCAATCGAACTGGCACGAAAGTTGTTTGCTCACACGGAAAAAGAATGGAGTGTTTTGAATGAAACCATTCGTAAAACCGTGTTTGAGTTATTCGCTAAAGGTGATTTACCCGGATTGATCTTCACCTATATGTGTGCCTTTGATATGCAGAGTGACCTTGACTATCTGCAGAACGTGATCAACCTTTTTAAGTTAAACGGTGCAAGCTGTTATGTGGTAGAGCTTTGTGCTGATTTTGAAGAACGTCTAGTTCGCAACAAAAGTGAAAACCGCTTGCTTCACAAAGAATCCAAGCGCAACATTGAATGGAGCGAAGCAGAAATGAGAAGGACGAGTGAGAAATATCGCCTTAACTCCTATGACGGAGAAAGCCTACCCTTTGAAAACTATATTAAAATCGACAATACTACTTTAGCTCCGGATGAAGTTGCGAAGATGATCCAGACACATTTTGCAATCGAAGGACGAAAAGAATGAAAGGAGTATCACAATGATATTTGATGAAAAGCAAATCATCTTGAAGGATGGCAGGACTGCCATATTAAAAACTCCGTGTGTTGAAGATGCTGAAAAACTGCTAAGTTACATAAGAAGATCCTGTGGAGAAACAGAATTTCTTGCAAAATATCCTGAGGAATGGGATAATGTTTCCGTAGAGAGTGAGGAAAAATGGATAAATAGATGCAGAAACTCTGAGAATACCTTATCCATTTCGTGCTACGTAGGAAAAGAAGTTGTCGGAAACTGCGAAATAAATTTTGGAAGCAATATAAAAACAAGACACCGCGCAAATGTTGCAATCGCCATTCTTAAGGAATATTGGAATCTTGGAATTGGCTCTGCTATGTTTAAAGAGCTTATAGCTGCCGCAGAAAACAGGCCAATAATAGAATTTATGGACCTTGAGGTTGCGGAAGGGAATGGCAGAGCAAAAGCGCTTTATGAAAAATACGGTTTTGAAACAGTAGGAGAACGTCCTAATGCCTTTAAATTAAAGGACGGACGGTATTTAAAGGAATATTTTATGCAAAGGAAAATTATATCAAGGTGAAATAAATGAGTATTATCAAAAACGAAATTCCTATTTTGGAATATGACAGTGACAGGTCGGCTGTGCTTATGCCGACACATGAAAATTTAAATTTGAAGCTACCCAAAAAGGCGGTTTTTGCCTTTTTGGGCGAGCATATTGACAATTATGCAATAAAAAATAAGGCTGTTCGTGTCGGAACCTTTGTTTCCGCCACAAAGGACTATCCGATATACGTTATAGAGCATAAAAACGAAAGGATCTGCTTGTGTCAGGCTCCCGTAGGTGCGGCTGCCTCCACGCAGATACTCGATTGGCTTATCGGATACGGAGTTAAGGAGATCATATCTTCCGGTTGCTGCGGCACTCTTATCGACATACCCGAAAACGTATTTCTTGTTCCGCATAAGGCGTTAAGAGATGAGGGCACGTCCTATCATTACTTGCCGCCATCACGTTATGTCAACGTAAACCCGTTAGCAAGAGAAGCAATTGAAAAGGCTCTTTCTCAAAATAACCTTGAATACAAGGAGGTTATAACCTGGTCAACCGACGGATTTTACCGTGAGACTAAGGAAAAGGTATGTTACAGAAAGGATGAGGGATGTGCCGTTGTAGAGATGGAATGCTCTGCCCTTGCCGCCTGCGCAGAATTCAGAAACGCAATATGGGGCAGTATTTTATTTACTGCCGACACATTAGCAGACGTTGAAAGTTATGACGAGCGTGATTGGGGACAGGATTCCTTTGAATATGCCCTTAAATTAAGTCTTGATGCAGTTGTAAATATAAAAGGAGAATAAAAAATGAAGCTAATATTATCATCAAGTGATTTTGGAAATCCGATATCGGCTCAATTTATAAAGGATAACCTTGGAAAGCCTATGGAGGAATGCCGCGTTCTGTACTTTCCAAACGAGAAGGCTACAGAGGAAAGAATCAATAGCAATATGTATTATGATAGGGTAAGCGCCCTCGGATTTCAAAGGCAAAACATCACGGTATTTAACTATTACGATCCCGTTGGTTACGATAGTCTTGAAATAGATGCAATTTACATAAGCGGTGGCAATACATACGGAACTATAGACCGTATAAGAGAAGCAAAAGCGGATATGCTTATTAAAAAATACATCAAAAACGGCGCTGTTTATATTGGAGGTAGCGCGGGAGCCCATATAGCCTGCGCAAATATATCACACGTTAAAAGATATGATACAAACACCTTTAACGTAAAGGATATGCGTGGACTAGAGCTATATACGGGCATTTTGATCTGCCACTATAATAAGGATCGCGAGGCGCACTTTTTGGAGCTGAAGGAAACTAGCCCTTTCAGAGTAACTGCCCTTAAGGACGGAGAAAGTATTTTGGTTGAGGATTAAAAAACAAAAGCAGAGATATTCTCTGCTTTTGTTTTTATTAAAGTATTTCTTCAAGGGAGGTAATGTATTTGTAGCCTAATTTATCAAGCCTTTCAGCTTCTTTTTCCAAGCCGAAATCTATGGTTGAGGTTGAATGAGTATCGGATGTGATAACAAATTTTTTACCGCTATCTCCTATTATTTTAAGCAAAAACGCTTCGGGATAGGACTCCGTTCTGTAGCCTCTTGAAATGGCGCCCGTATTTACCTCGAATATAGCGGGGGTGTCAAGCAAGGCTTCCACCGCCTCGGAGGCGCTCTTTATATATCTTTCGTTTGATGTATCAAACTGTCTTCCGCCCTCGTTGAACTTTGTACAAAGGTCTACGTGGCCGATAATATTGCACTTCGTTTTATTATAAATGTCCTTGACAAGCTTATAATAATCCTCACAATATGCGTACATATCGCCGTTATAATGCTTCTTTACAAACTCATTGGTGGCGTCAAAGCTGAGGTCAACGGGAAGATACTCCCCATCCTTGTAAACGTAATGTACGGAGCCGAGAACGTAATCGTAATCATCCGTGTCAAGGCAGGAAAAATAATCCTGCTCTATGCCCATATAGATCCTTATTTTGTCCTTGTACTTTTCCTTTAAGGCGGTAATCTCCTTTTTATACCTTTCGGTATTCTCTATTGACATACACCAGCTTCCGTCAAAGTCCATATAGGCGTGACCCGAAAATCCTATTTCGGGACAACCAAGCTCTATTGCCTTTAATACCATTTCCTCCGCGGTGTTTTTACCGTCGCAGTAGGTCGTATGGAGGTGATAGGTTGAAAGCTTCATTTCGTCATCTTCTCCTGCTTTACCTTATGGTCGATAATATGTCTTGAAGCAAGCTCGCGGTGAATGTCCTCAACGGATATACCCATCTGTACCATAAGCACCATTACGTGATACGCAAGGTCTGCAATTTCGTATACGGTCTCCTTTTTATCGTCAGCCTTACCTGCAATAATAACCTCCGTACACTCCTCGCCAACCTTTTTAAGTATCTTATCGATTCCCTTTTCAAAAAGATAGGTGGTATAAGAGCCCTCGGGCTTATCCTTCTGTCTGCCTACAAGAAGCTCATAAAGTCCCTCTAAGGTAAACTGATTAAGCTCATTGCTCTGATATACGGGCTTTGTAAAGCAGGAATCCGTACCTGTATGGCAGGCGGGACCGTCCTTTTCCACAACTACTGTAAGGGCGTCCTTATCGCAATCCGCAGTTATAGAAACGATATGCTGATAGTTACCGCTTGTCTCACCCTTTAACCAAAGCTCGTTTCTTGAACGGCTATAAAAGCAGGTAAGACCCTTTTCCATAGATATTTTAAGGCTTTCCTTATTCATATAAGCAAGGGTAAGCACGTCCTTTGTAATACTGTCTACCACTACCGCGGGAATAAGTCCCTTTTCATCAAATTTAAGTTCATCAATATTTATCATAATTATAACCTCACAGTTATGTCGTTATCGGAAAGTTCCTTTTTAAGGTCCTTTATCTCTATTTCACCAAAATGGAATACGGATGCGGCAAGACCTGCATCAATATCGGGTATCGCCTTAAAAAGATCAATAAAATGCTGTGTTGAGCCTGCTCCGCCCGAGGCAATTACAGGCACGTTTACGGCTTCGCAAACGGCTTTGAGCATTTCAATATCAAATCCGCCCTTGACACCGTCAGTATCAATGGAATTGACAACCACCTCGCCTGCACCAAGCTCTACGCATTTTTTGATCCAGGAAATGGCCTCCATACCCGTGTTTTCGCGTCCGCCCTTGGCAAAAACTCTGAACACGCCGTCCACTCTTTTTACGTCGGCGGATATTACGACACACTGGTTGCCGTACTTTTGCGCCGCTTCCCTTATAAGCTCGGGATTCCTGATAGCGCCCGAATTTACGCTTACCTTATCGGCTCCGCATTTAAGCACCCTGTCAAAATCCTCAATGGTGTTGATGCCTCCGCCAACGGTAAGGGGAATAAAAATTTTACTTGCTACCTCGCGAAGGATGTCGGTAAACAAGGCTCTGCCCTCATATGAGGCGGTTATATCGTAAAAAACAAGCTCGTCAGCGCCGCACTTGGAATAATATTCCGCAAGCTTGATAGGGGAGGAAACGTCGGCAAGGCCTAAAAAGTTTACTCCCTTTACTACTCTGCCGTCCTTAACGTCAAGGCAGGGTATAATTCTTTTCGTAATCATTTTGCCACCTCGATAGCCTCGGTAAGATCGATTGCCCCTGTGTAATACGCTTTACCTATTATAGCTCCGTAAAGCTCCATTTTGCGAAGCTGAATAATATCCTCCAAAGAGGAAACTCCGCCTGATGCAACTATATCAACGGAATACTTTTGAGAAAGCTGACTGTAAAGCTGAAGATTAGTACCCTTCATAGCTCCGTCCTTGGAAATATCCGTGCATATAACGGTTTTTACCCCGAGTCCCTGCATTTTTTCAAAGAATGCATCAAGGGTAAATTCAGACTTTTCAAGCCAACCCTTAATGGCGATATAGCCGTCCTTTACGTCCGCGCCTACGGCAATTTTTTCACCGTATTTGCTTACCGCTTCTCTAAGAAAATCTTCATCCGTTACCGCAGCCGTGCCGAGTATCACTCGGGAAACGCCCGAGCAAAGATATTTCTCCACCGTATCCATAGAACGGATGCCACCGCCTATTTCAACGAAAAGTCCTGTGTTTTCGGAAATTTCCTTTACTACTTCAAGGTTGGGCGTGGTACCGTCCTTTGCGCCCTCAAGGTCCACCATGTGGATAAATTTTGCGCCCTTGGCCTCAAAATCCCTTGCTACCTCTATGGGGTTTTCACTGTAAACGGTCATCTGCTGATAGTCGCCCTTGAAAAGGCGAACTGCTTTTTTATCAAAAAGATCTATTGCGGGAAAGATATTCATTTTTCATCCTCCCACTCACAAAATGCTTTCAGTATATTAAGTCCCACGTCTCCGCTTTTTTCGGGGTGGAACTGCATTCCCGCCACGTTGTCCTTTACTACCGCGGCAGTAAGCTCATATCCGTATTCCGCGGTAGCAAGAAGGCTTTCTTCACAGTCCTTAGCATAGTAGGAATGAACGAAGTAAACGCAGTCATTCTCCTTTATGTACTTAAAGAGAGGATGGCTTTTTGTCAAATGAAGCGCATTCCAGCCAATATGGGGTATCTTAAGCTCCCTTGGAAGTCTGCCCTCCATAGGAACGACCTGTCCTTTAAGTAAGGAAAGACCTCTATGCTCACCGTATTCAAAGCTCTTTTCAAAAAGGAGCTGCATACCAAGGCATATACCCATAAGCTTTTTGCCCTTGTTTGCTTCTTCAATTATAATTTTGTCAAGCCCAGTGTCGTTTAATTTCTTTATCGCATCACCAAATGCGCCAACACCGGGAAGAATTATTCTGTCGGCTTCTCTTATTTTCTCAATATCTGATGTTACTATTGCCTCCGCTCCTATAGCCTTAAGAGAGGAGCAAAGGGAAAAAAGATTGCCAACGCCGTAGTCTATTATCGCTATCATTAAATCACACCTTTAGTTGAGGGAATCTCGTTTGCGTACCTTTCATCTATTTCTGTTGCATATGAAAGGGCTCTTGCAAACGCCTTGAAAGCGCCCTCGATTATGTGGTGGGAATTCACACCGCATATCTGTCTTATATGGAGAGTGATATCAGCCTTACGAACAAACGCCATAAAGAACTCCTCCACAAGCTCCGTATCAAAATCCCCTACCTTGTATGCAGGAATTTCAAGAGCGTATCCGAGATAGCCTCTGCCGGATATATCAACGGCGCAAAGAATAAGAGATTCATCCATTGGTATGGTCTTGTCCCCATAACGCTTTATTCCCTTTTTATCTCCAAGCGCCTTGTTAAACGCTTCGCCAAGGCAAATACCGATATCCTCCACCGTGTGATGATAGTCAACATTTGTATCGCCTATGCACTTAACGGAAAGGTCATAGTGGGCGTGCTTTGCAAAAAGAGTAAGCATATGGTCAAGAAAACCGCATCCTGTGTCTATAATTCCCTGTCCGTTACCGTCAAGGCATAGGGAAAGGGATATATCAGTTTCCGCAGTTTTACGCTTTATTTCATAAGTTCTCATTCTGTTTCTCCTTTAATATATCGGATATTGTGTCAATAAGCTTATCCATCATATCCTTTGTACCTATGGTGATACGGTTAAAATCCTTTATCTTTTCCTTTGTGAAATGACGGATAAGAATACCTCTTTTCTTAAGCTCAAGATAAAGCTCTGCTCCCGAGATCTCGCTATGCCTTGCAAATACAAAATTCGCAAAGGAGGGAAGAACAAAAAATCCCATTTTTTCAAGAGCATTTTTCGTATACTCCCTGTTTTCCATAACGGTCTTACAGTTGTTCATATAATAATCGTTATCATCAAGGACCGCGCATCCTACCGCCATTGTCATTCTGTTTACGTTATAGGGGTTAGTGGAATATTTTACCGTATTAAGATCGGCTATAAGCTCCTTATTTCCTATACCGAAGCCAAGGCGCGCTCCCGCCAAGGAGCGCGATTTTGAAAATGTGCCCGTTACAAGAAGGTTATCATATTTTTTTGTAAGCTGTACTGCGCTTTCCGCTCCAAAATCCACGTACGCCTCGTCAATTATAACCACGTTATCGGGATTTGAGGCTACTATCTTCTCTATCTGCCAAAGGGGTAAAGCCATACCCGTCGGGGCGTTGGGATTTGCAATTATGATATTTTTCCCAATTCCCACGTAGTCGTTATAGTCAATGGAAAAATCATCCTTTAAGGGAATTACGGTATATGGAATATGATTCAGCTCCGCAAACACGGGATAAAAGCCATAGGTTATATCGGGAAATACGATGGGATGGGACTCGTCGCAAAATGCCATAAAGGCAAAATTGATTATCTCATCGGAGCCATTGGTCATAAGGACGCATTCCTTGTCAATTTTAAACACGTCCCCCATCCTTTTTACAAGGGGAGTACACTCAGGGTCGGAGTAAAGCTGAAGCTTACCCGCCTCCTCCTTAGCCGCCAAAAGCGCATTTTCCGAGGGAGGAAAGGGAGACTCGTTAGTGTTTAATTTAATATATTTCATATCCTTGGGCTGCTCACCGGGAACGTAAGCCTCAAGGGTTGAATATTTACTGCTGAAAAATTTGCTCATATCAGTCCTCGAAACGAATTGTCGCGCTCTTTGCGTGGGCGTGCAAGCCCTCCTTTGTTGCAAAATAGGATACCTTATCTGCTACCTTTTTAAGCGCGTCCTTTGTATAGTATGTAAACTGAGATTTTTTTACAAAATCGTCAACGGACAAGGGGCTTGAAAATCTTGCCGTTCCGCTTGTTGGCAAGGTATGGTTAGGACCTGCAAAATAATCACCGAGTGCCTCGGGACAATGCTTGCCCATAAAGATTGAGCCTGCGTGCTTTATCTTATCAAGATAATCAAAGGGGTTGTCAACGCAGATTTCAAGATGCTCGGGCGCTATTTCGTTTGCAATATCGATAGCCAGCATAAGATTATTTTCCGCAACGATTATCTTTCCGTTATTATCAATGGAATATCTTGCAATTTCCGCTCTTGGAAGCATGGGTATTTGTTTTTCAAGCTCGTCGCTTACCTTTTTTGCAAAATCGTAGCTGTCGGTTACAAGCACCGCGCTTGCCATTTTATCGTGCTCTGCCTGGGAAAGAAGGTCTGCCGCTACGAATCTTGCATCGCAGGTGGAATCCGCAACAACGAGTATTTCGGAGGGGCCCGCTATCATATCGATATTTACCTTACCGAACACCTGCTTCTTTGCCTCAGCAACGTACGCGTTACCGGGACCGACTATCTTATCTACCTTGGGAATGCTTTCCGTTCCGTAAGCGAGGGCAGCGATTGCCTGCGCGCCGCCAACCTTGAATATTCTGTCAACTCCCGCAATTTTTGCCGCAGCAAGAATAACTGGGTTTACGCGCCCATCCTTCATAGGAGGGGTAACCATAACTATTTCCTCACATCCTGCGATCTTTGCGGGGATGGAGTCCATAAGAACTGTGGATGGATAAGCGGCTGTGCCACCTGGCACGTAAAGACCTACCTTTTCAATAGGCATTACCTTTTGTCCTGTTACCACTCCGTCCTTTTCGCTTATGATAAAGCTGTTTCTTACCTGATGCTTATGGAAATTACGGATGTTCTCCGCCGCCTCCTTAAGTATCTCCACAAACTCCTTATCAACGGATAAAAACGCCTCGTCTATCTCTTTTTCGCTTACCTCAAGCGCGGTAAGAGACGCCTTATCAAATTTTTCACAGTATTCAAAAAGAGCCTTATCCTTATTTTTGATAACGTTGGCTATTATTTCGGAAACAACACCCTCTACGCCCCCGGCTATATTTCCGCGGAAGAATATCTCGTCGTTTGATACCTCTCCGTACTTGTATATCTTAATCATCGGTCTTTACCTGATCCCTCATACACTTAACGATTTTTTCTATTTCTTCTGTTTTGAATTTAAAGCTTGATTTGTTGGAAATAAGTCTTGCGCTTATGGGTACGATGGTTTCCGTTACCACAAGATCGTTTTCCTTAAGGGTAGTGCCCGTTTCCACAATATCAACTATAACGTCGGAAAGCCCTAAAATAGGAGCGATCTCTATGGAGCCGTTTAACTTGATAATATCAATGTCACGGCATTTTGACGCGTAATGTTTTTTTGCAATATTTACAAATTTGGTGGCAACCTTAAGAGTGCGCGAGCCGTCGTCGTAAAAGTCCTTTTTGCCTGCGACAGCCATTCTGCACTTACCCATATTAAGGTCAAGAAGCTCATACACGTCGGGAGAGTATTCAAGAAGAATATCCTTTCCGCAAACGCCGATATCGGCAGCGCCCCTTTCAACGTAAATGGATACGTCGGAGGGCTTTACCCAGAAATATCTGATGCCCTTTTCCTTATTTTCAAATATAAGCTTTCTTGTGTTTTCCTTTATTGCAGGACACTCGTATCCTGCATTTTCAAACATGGCGTATACCTTTTCGCCAAGTCTGCCCTTTGGGAGAGCTACGTTTATCATATCAGTTACCCTCCTTGCAAAGATACAGTATTTCTTTATATCTCAATTTTTTCGGTATTGATTTCTGCACGCTTACGTAAAGTCCCTTGTCGGTAAGCTCCTTTACCTTGTCGTTTACTGATGAAATATCAGTATCGTTATCGTAAATAACGAGCACGTCCACGTCGTAGAGCTTTTTCTCCGTATCAAGCTCCTCCAAAAGATCGAGATAAAGGGCAAAGCCGATAGCTCCGCTTTTTCTTCCCATTCTCTGTACGAGCTTATCGTATCTTCCGCCTGAAAGCACGCCCTCGCTAATACCGTTCAAGAAGCCCTTGAACACGATACCGTTGTAGTAATTCATATCGTTCATCACGGAAAAATCAATACGTATGTTATTTTTGTATTCTGTTTTGTCAATAAGACTGCAAAGAAGCTTAAGGTCGGAAAGCTCCTTTATTGCTCTTTCGTCCGTGCAGATCTCCTCCAGCTTGGGAAGAACATCATCAAAGGAGCCGTACATATTTACAAAGGCGCAGAGCTTATTTGTATTGCTCTCATCAATTCCGTATTCCTTACACAAGGATACAGTCTCGTGAATGTTTCTTTGCGCAATAAGCTTTACGGCTTCCTTTTTAAATTCCCTATTGTCGGAGGCGCCATCAAGCACCGCAGAAATTATTCCCATATGAGAAATGTCAAGGACGAAGTCGGGGGAAACCGTATCAAGGCTTTTTGCCGCAAGATACACGCTTTCAAATATATCGTACATATCAATGTCACCGATACATTCAAGTCCTGCCTGCATTATCTCCTTGAACTGATTTGTTCTCTGAGAAACTCTGTAAACGTTTTCGTTATAATATACCTTATGCTTACAGCCTGCCTCATCCGTTGTATTTTTTATAATAGAGAGGGTAACGTCGGGCTTCAACGCAAGCAGCTTTCCGTTTGTATCGTTGAAGGTAATTACGCTGTCGCTTACAAGAAAATCCTTATTGCGCACGTAGATGTCGTACTCCTCGAATTTGCTCATTTTAAAGGGTAAATACCCGTAGCTGTTATAAAGGGCTCTTAAGGCAAATATCGCCTTTTCCTCATTTTTCAAAAGCTTTGTATCAATCATTTTTCGCCCTTCTTTTCAAGTCTGTCAAGAACTAATTTATATCCGCCGTCGCCGTAGCTGAGGCACTTGTTGACACGGCTGATGGTAGCGGTGCTCATACCCGTTTCCTTACTTACCACCGTGTAGTTTTCTCCGTTCATAAGCATACCTGCCGCCTTCAATCTCTGGGCAAGGTCCTGTATTTCCTTAACGGTGCAAACGTCCTCGAAAAATTTATAGCACTCCTCCACCGTTTCAAGGGAGAGAATAGCCTTAAAGAGTCTGTCGGTATCTTTTCCGTTTATTTTGTTCATTTGAAGCCTCACTTTATCACTTTAGCACTTTAATATACTAAATTATAATATTTAAATATAAATTTGTCAAGGGGGTTTGCAATATTTTATTTAAATATGGCAAGGATATCCGTCCCATCTGTTTTATGGGACGGATAAACTATAATTTCAATCAGATTTCTGCAATAACCTCAACCTCAACGAGGGCGCCCTTGGGAAGGTCCTTTACCGCTACGCAGCTGCGGGCGGGCTTGGACGTAAAATACTTACCGTACACCTCATTGAACTTTGCAAAATCAGAAATATCTGCAAGGAAGCAGGTAGTCTTTACCGCTTTGTCGTAGGAGGAGCCTGCCGCTTCAAGAACCTCGCCGAGATTCTTCATAACCTGCTCTGTCTGACCTACTACGTCGCTTGCTTCAATGCTTCCGCTTTCGGGAACGATGGCGATCTGTCCCGAGGTATATACCATACCTCCGCACACTACTGCCTGTGAATAAGGACCTATTGCGGAGGGTGCTTTATCTGTAGCTATTTTAATCATATTATTCTCCTTATAAAAGCTTGAATCCAAAATCGCAAAGCGCCTTTTTGATCTGGGAAATATGCTCAAAGTTTCTTGTTTCAAGAATTATTCTCAAGTAGCATCCGTTTACGTCAGAGCCCTCGTTCGCTCTTTCGTGGTGAACGGAAATTACGTTGCCGCCAAGATCCGCAATGATACGGGATACGTTCTTAAGCTGACCGGGCTTATCCGCAAGCTCTATCATAAGCTGAGCGGTTCTGCCTGACATAAGAAGACCTCTCTTTATTACTCTTGAAAGGATGGTAACGTCAATATTACCTCCTGACAATACGCATACTGTCTTTTTGTTTTCAATATCCACCTTGCCGAACATAGCCGCCGCAACAGCAACTGCGCCTGCGCCCTCTGTAACCAGCTTATGCTGTTCCATAAGAGCAAGGATAGCTGCGGAAATTTCGTCATCGGTTACGGTAACTATTTCGTCAACGTATTTCTTACAAAGCTCATAGGTAAGGTCACCGGGCTTCTTGACTGCGATACCGTCCGCGATCGTGGACACGGATTCAAGCTCCTCAATTTTGGAATCGTGTACGGAATTGTACATTGAGGGAGCGCCCGCCGCCTGAACGCCGTATACCTTGATGTTGGGATTAAGCATCTTCATTGTGTAGGCAATACCGGAAATAAGTCCGCCGCCGCCAATGGGAACTATAATTGCGTCAAGATCGGGAATCTGCTCCGACACCTCAAGGGCGATAGTACCCTGTCCCGCAATAACGTCCTCGTCGTTGAAGGGATGGATAAAGGTATAGCCCTTTTCGTCGCGAAGCTCAAGAGCCTTTTTGTAGGCGTCATCGTAAACGCCCTCTACAAGGCACACCTCAGCGCCGTAGCTCTTTGTTGCCTCAACCTTGGAAATGGGAGCGCCGTCTGGTAAGCAAATAACCGCCTTTATTCCGTTTTTCTGCGCGGAAAGGGCAACACCCTGCGCGTGATTTCCCGCGGAGCAGGCAATAACGCCCCTTGCCTTCTCCTCATCGGTAAGCTTGGACATCTTATAGTAAGAGCCTCTTACCTTAAAGGAGCCGGTTATCTGAAGATTTTCTGTTTTTAAATATATCTGCGCCCCTGGCTTAAGCTTGGGTGCGTAGATCACGTCTGTTTTTCTTATTACGTTTTTAAGTACGTAACTTGCGCGATAAACACTATCAAGTGAAAGCATAATATCCTCTTTTCTGCCAAATAAAATTATTTTGATTATAAAAGACTGTTAATAAACTGCTCGGCACATCTTGCGCTGCGGTAACCGCGGCGAAGAGCAAACGCCTCTGCTTCAATATCAAGCTTTTCCTTATCGTACTTGATATTATTTCTTTCCGCAAGCTCGTGTATGATCTCAAGATACAATTTCTTGTCGGGCTTGGAAAACAGAACTGTAAGACCGAATCTTTCGGAGAGTGAAAGGGTTTCCTGTATGGTATCGTTTCTGTGAATATCACTACCCTCTCTGTCCTGAAAGCTTTCTTTTATGATATGACGTCTGTTGCTTGTGGCGTAGATGACCGCGTTTTCCGCCTTTGCAGATGCAGAGCCCTCAAGCGCCGCCTTGAGCATACTGAAATTATCATCATTCTGATTAAAGGAAAGGTCATCGATAAATATGATGAATTTCAAGGGATTATCGCTTATCTTACCCATTACGTAGGGCAAGGCGGAAAGCTGATCCTTACGAAGCTCAATAAGGCGTAAGCCCTCTCTGTAAAACTCGTTTGCAATAGCCTTTACGGTTGAGGATTTACCCGTACCCGCATCTCCGCACAGTAATGCGTTTGCGGCGGGTCTGCCCTGAAGAAACGACTTTGTATTGGAAATGATCTTTTCCCTTTCAAGACCGTAACCGATAAATTTATCAATAGATATTTTATCAGCGCTTACAACGGCTTCAATTTCCATATTGTCGGACAAGCGGAACATAGGAGATGACGAAAATACTCCGTAGCCGTAACGGTCTATCTCCTCTACTCTTCTTCTGTAAAGCTCGTTTAAGTCTACACCCCTTGAATTAAACTCGGGAATGGGAAGATCAAGTCCCATATCTGCAAGAAAATCCTCGCTTGTAAGAGAGGTAAGCTCTGAAAAAGCATTAAGCTCATTGGTGACCGCTCTTTCAAGCTTTTCATCAACGGATATCTTCTTTGCGCGGAGCCTTACGTAGATATTTTCGTCCTCGAATACCGCCTTGCGGATATATCCGTCAAGGGTGCCTCCGTTTTCATATATACCCGTCACCATAGATGAGTAAGCCTTTAACCTATCCTCTGCTCTTTCGCTTGAGGCGTAAGCGCAGAAGTCCTTAAGCACGGGCTTTTTCATCACGTTGTGAAAAACGCTTACCAAGGACAGGCGCAAATATAAATTCTTAAGTCTGTTTTCTTCCATAATTCAAATGTTTTCTATAATTTTATCCGTAATTTCCGTTGTTGAAAGGTAGGGGGCACCGTGGGAAAGATCCGCCGTACGGTAGCCTGCCTCAAGCACCTTGTCAACTGCGTTTACTATGTTATTATATTCCTCGCTAAGACCGAAGGAATAAAGAAGCATCATACCTGCTGAAAGGATGGTGGCAATGGGGTTTGCCTTGTTCTGTCCCGCAATGTCGGGGGCGGAGCCGTGAATAGGCTCGTAAAGGCCTCTTGTTCCCTCATTGAGAGAAGCGGAGGGAAGCATACCGATGGAGCCCGTTATCTGAGAAGCCTCGTCGGAGAGGATATCACCGAACATATTGGAGGTTACGATAACGTCAAACTGAGCGGGATTGCGAACGAGCTGCATAGCCGCGTTGTCAACGAGCATATCGCTGCATTCAACGTCGGGATACTGCTCTGCCATTTCGTGAACTATCTTTCTCCAGAGTCTTGAGGTGTCAAGCACGTTTGCCTTATCTATGCTTACAAGCTTTTTATTACGCTTGCGCGCGGTCTCAAAGGCAACTCTTGCAATTCTTTCGATCTCCATACGGCTGTAGCATTCCGTATCGTATGCCTCCTCACCGTACTTACCCTCTCTCATTCCTCTTTCGCCAAAGTAGATACCACCCGTAAGCTCTCTTACTATCATAATATCAAAGCCCTGTGCAACGATATCCTCTCTCAAGGGGCATTCACCCTTCAAGGCGGGATAAAGCTTTGCAGGTCTTAAGTTTGTAAAGAGGTTCATAGCCGCGCGGATACCGAGAAGCGCCTTTTCGGGACGCATATTACCTGGGAGTGTATCCCACTTAGGTCCGCCCACCGCGCCGAGAAGCACGCTGTCAGCCTTAAGGCAGCCGTCTATTGTTTCCTGTGTAAGAGGAGCTCCATGCTTATCAATGGAGATGCCTCCTATATCGTAGGGTGTGAAATTGAAGGTGTGACCGTACTTTTTACCAATCACCTCAAGAACTCTTACCGCGCTGTCAACGATTTCAGGTCCTATTCCGTCACCCTTTAAAAGTGCAATATTGTAATTCATAATAAGCCTCTTATTTTATATCGCCGCGGCGGATGGATTCAACAAGACCGCCGTTTGCAATAATTTTCTGAATAAACTCGGGAAAAGGCTTTGTTTCAAAGGATTTACCCGTTGTTCTGTTGTAGATAATACCGTTATCAAGATCCGCCTCTACCTTATCTCCCTCGGAAATGCTTTCAACCGCCTCGGGACACTCGATAATTGCAAGACCGATATTGATGGAGTTACGGTAGAATATTCTTGCAAAGCTGTTTGCTATTACCAGGGAAATACCGCTTTCCTTAATAGCGATGGGAGCGTGCTCTCTTGATGAGCCGCAGCCGAAGTTGTTGCCCGCAATCATAATATCTCCCTTTTCAACCTTGTTTACAAACTCCTTGTCAATATCCTCCATACAGTGGGAGGCAAGCTCCTTTTTGTCGATGGTGTTAAGATATCTTGCGGGGATAATTACGTCTGTATCAACGTTATCACCGTATTTTATGGCTTTTCCGTTAAATATCATCTTACTTATCCTCCTTCATAATTTCACAGGGGTCTGCGATCTTACCTGCAATAGCGCTTGCCGCTGCTACTGCGGGGCTTGCAAGGTATACCTCGGAGGTAACGTCACCCATTCTGCCAACAAAGTTTCTGTTGGTTGTGGCTACTGCTCTTTCGCCTGCGGCAAGGATACCCATATATCCTCCAAGACAGGGTCCGCAGGTAGGTGTGGAAACAACGCAGCCCGCCTCGATAAACGATTTGAGAAGTCCGTTTTCCATAGCCTTGAGGTAAATATCCTGTGTTGCGGGAATGATAATAGCGCGTACGTTCTTTGCTACCTTCTTACCCTTGATAATATTAGCCGCCTCCTCAAGGTCCTTGTAGTGACCGTTTGTGCAGGAGCCGATAACTACCTGGTCGATCTTTATATCGCCAACCTGGTCGATTGTGTGTGTATTTTCGGGAAGGTGGGGGAATGCAACCGTTGACTTGATGGTTGAAAGGTCTATTTCATAAACCTCGTCATACTCCGCATCCTCGTCTGCCTTGTAGATCTTGTATTCTCTGTCGGAGCGCTCCTTGATGTAAGCCTCAGTCTGCTCATCAACCTCAAAGATACCGTTCTTTGCGCCTGCCTCTATTGCCATATTGGAAATAGTAAGACGGTCAAATACTGTAAGCTCCTTTACACCCTCTCCCGTAAATTCCATGGATCTGTAAAGAGCGCCGTCAACACCTATCATACCGATAATGTGAAGGATAACGTCCTTACCCGACACGTATTTATTAAGCTTTCCCTTAAGAACGAACTTAATAGCGGAGGGAACCTTGAACCATGCCTTGCCCGTTGCCATTCCGCACGCCATATCCGTTGAGCCAACGCCTGTGGAGAATGCGCCGATAGCGCCGTAGGTACAGGTGTGGGAGTCAGCGCCGATAACAACATCACCCGGGATAACAAGTCCCTTTTCGGGAAGGAGCGCATGCTCGATTCCCATTCTGCCAACGTCATAGAAGTTGGTTATCTGCTCCTTTTCACAGAAATCACGGCACATTTTACACTGTACAGCCGCCTTAATATCCTTATTAGGAGCGAAATGGTCCATTACCATTGTTACCTTTTCGCGATCGTATACGCCCTTAACACCGATCTTTTCGTATTCACGAATGGCTACGGGAGACGTAATATCGTTACCGAGGACTCTGTCAACATCAACAAGGATAAGCTGGCCTGCCTCTACCTTGTCAAGTCCTGCGTGAGCCGCAAGGATCTTTTGTGTCATTGTCATTGACATAATAGCTTCCTCTCAATCTTATCTGTTTATAATTGCGCCCTTATCGGCGGAGCTTACCATATTTGCGTAGCGCTTAAGATAGCCTGTGATATTTTCCTTCTTCTTAATGGGCATCTCAGCCTTACGTTTTTCGATCTCCTCATCAGAAACCTTAAGCTCTATTCTGTATTCGGGAATGTTTATGGAAATAATATCTCCGTCCTTGACGTAAGCGATAATACCGCCGCTTACCGCCTCGGGAGAAACGTGACCGATGGATGCGCCTCTTGTAGCGCCTGAGAAACGTCCGTCTGTAATAAGAGCAACGTCCTTATCAAGTCCCATACCTGCAATTGCGGATGTGGGAGAAAGCATCTCTCTCATACCGGGACCGCCTGCAGGACCCTCGTAACGGATAACAACAACGTCACCCTTTACTATCTTGCCCGCGTAGATTGCGGCAATTGCCTCCTCCTCGCTCTCGTAAACCTTTGCAGGTCCCTCGTGAACGAGCATTTCGGGAGCTACCGCGCTTCTCTTTACAACGCATCCGTCGGGAGCAAGATTACCCTTAAGAACCGCAATACCGCCCGTCTTACTGTAGGGGTTTTCCACAGTTCTTATGGTTTCTGTATCTCTGTTATAAGCGTCTGCAATATTTTCCGCCATGGTCTTGCCCGTACAGGTCATAACGGAGGTGTCAAGTAAATCAAGCTTTTCAAGCTCCTTAAGTACGGCGTAAACACCGCCTGCCTCGTTAAGATCCTCCATATATGTAGGACCTGCGGGAGCAAGGTGACAAAGGTTGGGAGTGATCTCACTTATTCTGTTTACGTCATCAAGGTCAAACTTAACTCCGCACTCGTTTGCGATGGCGGGTAAGTGAAGCATACTGTTGGTTGAGCAGCCAAGAGCCATATCCGCGGTGATGGCGTTCTTGATAGCCGCTTCGGTCATAATATCCTTAGGACGGATATTTTTTCTTACAAGGTCCATTACCTGCATACCTGCGTGCTTTGCAAGCTCGATTCTTGCGGAATAAACCGCGGGGATAGTTCCGTTGCCGCGGAGTCCCATACCGAGAACCTCGGTAAGACAGTTCATGGAGTTGGCGGTGTACATACCCGAGCAGGAGCCGCAGGTAGGACACGCCTTGTTTTCATATTCGCAAAGCTTTGCCTCGTCAATAGTGCCTGCCTTATATGAGCCTACTGCCTCGAACATAGCGGAAAGGCTTCTCTTTTTGCCATCCACTCTGCCCGCAAGCATAGGTCCGCCGCTTACGAATACGGTAGGAATATTAAGTCTTGCCGCAGCCATCAAAAGACCGGGCACGTTTTTGTCACAGTTGGGGATCATAACAAGACCGTCAAAGCCGTGAGCCATAACCATAGCCTCCGTTGAGTCGGCAATAAGGTCACGGGTAACGAGGGAGTATTTCATACCAACGTGTCCCATAGCGATACCGTCGCATACTGCAATAGCGGGGAACATAATGGGAGTACCGCCCGCCATAGCAACGCCAAGACGTACAGCCTCTGTTATCTTGTCAAGATTCATATGACCGGGTACTATTTCGTTATATGAGCTTACGATACCTATCAAGGGACGGTCAAGCTCCTCACGGGTAAGACCCAGCGCTTTATATAATGAACGGTGGGGAGCGTTATGAGCTCCGTCCACGATTTTTTCTTTTATCATATCTTTTACCTTCTTTTCGGTTTTGGAAATGTAAATGACTTTCCTCTGCGGGGTCGCCGCAGAGGATAAAGACGTATTATTTATTAGTTGTTGATAAACTTTTCTTCGTCAGCCCAGCTGTAAAGCTCTCTGATCTCCTTACCAACTACCTCGGAGGGATGCTCGGAGGCGATCTTTCTCATTGCGTTGAAATGTACCTGTGAGCCTGCGTCGGACATATCAAGAAGGAAGTCCTTAGCAAATGTTCCGTCCTG
Organism: Clostridia bacterium; assembly: GCA_017481595.1. GTDB lineage: Bacteria > Bacillota > Clostridia > Oscillospirales > CAG-272 > RGIG2000. The sequence continues at coordinate 75,135 of JAFUOY010000036.1, forward strand.
GATGTCGGAAAGAACCTTCTTCATTGCCTTCTTTGTATCCTCAGTAATGATCTTGGGACCTGTGATGTAGTCACCGTACTCTGCTGTGTTGGAGATAGAATATCTCATACCCTCAAATCCGCTCTGGTAGATAAGGTCTACGATAAGCTTCATTTCGTGGATACACTCAAAGTATGCGTTTCTGGGGTCGTATCCTGCCTCAACGAGAGTTTCAAAGCCTGCCTGCATAAGAGCGCAAACACCGCCGCAAAGCACAGCCTGCTCACCAAAGAGGTCAGTTTCTGTTTCTGTTCTGAAGGTTGTTTCAAGAACGCCTGCTCTTGCACCACCGATACCGAGTGCGTATGCAAGACCGATTTCAAGTGCGTCACCTGTTGCATCCTGGTGTACAGCAAC
>JAFUOY010000037.1 GCA_017481595.1 Clostridia bacterium
AATGGGAATTATTGCCACCTTCTCAAACTCCGTTTTGTTTCCTTGATTATAAAGTAGAATTATATTATCCTCGTTTTCATCGTCAAAGAGGATGTCAATTAATCTTTTTTCTTCCATAACTTTTAAATAATTTCTTTTGTTTTTCCGGACGTGCAATGCACGCCCCTACGATTTTTTCGGACAGTGGGGGACGTAGCGAACGAAAAATTCAATAATAGTCTCTTTGAAGAACACCTCATCCGTCTGCTCCGCATCCACCTTCCCCTCAAGGTGAAGGCTAATTTTGCATTTTGCATTTCGCATTTTGCATTTTAAATTTATCTTTCAGATAAGTCGCTCTCAAGGGTTGAGAACTTTGTGTACTGACCGAGCCAGCTCATATGAACGGTTGCCGTCTCACCGTGACGGTTTTTAGCGATAATTACGTCCACAAGGTTCGCCTTTTCGGGGTCGTCACCATAGTAATCACGGGAGAGGAACATTACAATATCCGCATCCTGCTCTATAGATCCCGACTCACGAAGGTCGGAAAGCATGGGCTTTTTGTGCTCCTTTTCAGTAGCTCTTGAAAGCTGAGCGCACACAATAACGGGCACGTTCAATTCCTTCGCCATTATCTTAAGTCCGCGGGAGATCTCACCAACCTCCGCCGCGCGGTTGCCGTCCCTTCTTCTCTCTCCCTGCATAAGCTGGAGATAGTCTATAACCACAAGTCCCAGATTTTTTACGCGGCGAAGCTTTGCCTTCATATTGGTAATGGTTATATTGGGGTTAGCGTCTATTAAAATATCCGTTTCGGAAAGCTCTGCCGTTGCGTTGGCAATGCTGTCCCAATCGTCAGCGGAAAGGTTGCCCTGCTTAAGCTTCTTTGAGTCAACAAGGGCCTCCGATGCGATAATTCTCTGCACCACCTGGTCCGCGCCCATTTCAAGCTGGAAAACGGCTACTGCCTTCTTAGTTCTTTTTGCAATATTGGTGGCGATATTAAGCACGAACGCCGTTTTACCCACACCGGGTCGGGCGCCAACGATAATAAGGTCGCTCTTGCCCATACCGACTACGTATTGGTCAAGGTCGGAAAATCCGCTCTTAAGACCGAGGACGTCCTCGCCTGCGCCGTCCTTAAGCACGTTTAATCTGTCATAAATATTAAAGATAACGTCCTTGATGTGTAAAAAGTCCGTTCTTTCGTTATTTCCTGCAATATCGTATATCTTCTGCTCCGCGTAGTCAACTAAGTGGGATACGTTTTCTCCCTCCGTATATACCTTTTCCTGTATATCCTCCGCCGCGGTAAGCAGCTTACGAAGGATGCTCTTATCGTGTACTATCCTTGCGTAATCCCTTGCGTTTGCGCTGCCGGGAACTATATCGCCGATAATACGAAGATAGGATCTTGCCGCCGCCTCATCTGCGTAGATGCCCTTGTTTACAAGCTCGTTAATAAGAGTAACAAGGTCAAGGGGACGGTTGTTAAGGTTGAAATCGTGCATTACAAGGAAAATATCCTTATGCTCCTCGATATAAAAATCGTCGGCGCAAATTATCTGCGCAACCTCATCAAACCTTTCAGGATCGATAATAATTGAGCCGAGGACGGACTGCTCCGCCTCTACGGAAAAGGGCACTCTCTTTTGTAAAGCGTCCATTTATTTTTCCACTACCTTTACATTGAATTTACCGCTGATCTCCGCATAGAGCTTAACCTCTATCTGATATGTGCCAAATGCCTTAATGGGGGCGTCAAGCTGGATCTTACGCTTGTCAGCCTCAATGCCCGTCTGTACCTTAAGAGCCTCTGCAATGTCCTTTGAGGTAACCGCGCCGTAAAATCTGCCGTCATTACCTGCCTCTGCAGACACGGTAACTGTAATATTTGAAAGCTTAGCGGCAAGATTTTTTGCGTTTTCTCTTTCAACCTCTTCTCTGTGCTTGGCAGAGGACTGCTTGCTCTTGATATCGTTTACCACCTTGGCATCGGCGGGAACTGCTAATTTTTTAGGAAAAAGGAAGTTTCTGGCATATCCGTCGGACACCTCGATTATCTGGTCCTTTTTGCCCTGCGCCTTAACGTCCTGTAATAATACTACTTTCATTTTATCTATCCTCCGGGTCTAAATAGTTATCGATTGCATCCTTAAGCATAAGAAGCACCTGCTGCATTCCGCTTTTTACAACTGCGCCCGCAGCGTCGTATCTGCCGCCGCCCTTAAGCGCCTCGAGAATGAGCTGTACGTTTATTGTTCCGTTTGAACGGGCGGACACGTGTACGCTGTCTCCTATCTGAACGAGGGCAAAGGATGCCATAACCTCGTCTATCATAAGAAGATTGTCCGCAACTCTTGAGGCAAGTATCTTGTCAGAGGCGTCTACGCCGTTTTCGTTAGCCGCAATAGCCATACAATGACGGTAAACCTCGATCTTCTGACCGAAGAGTGACTCCTGTCTGTACTCTGAAATATTCGCCTTGAAAAGGTCCTGTATTGCCTCGTAGGAGGCGCCGTTATCACGAAGATACATTGCCGCCGCAAAGGTCTTTGTTCCCGCACCCTTGGTAAAGTTTCTTGTATCAAGGGTAATACCTGCAAGAAGCATATTTGCCTCCATAGGAGAAAGCAATGACTCCTGAAGGGTAAAATCAAGCATTTCCGACACAAGCTCACTTGTACTTGATGCGGAGGGCTCAATAAGTTCAAATACAGGCTTACGGGGGAATTCCGCCGTTTTTCTGTGGTGGTCCACAACGGCGATGTTGTATACGTTATCGTAAATATCCCTTGACTCAAACATTATAGGGTTATTTACGTCAACGAGAATAAGAAGGGTGTCGGGAGATACCAGGTCAAGGCCCGATGCCGCGTCAACGAACACGCCCTTGTAATGTCTGTTATCGCCGATTATCTTCATACACTTTTTGATATTCTGGTTTTTAAAGTCCGTTACTACGTTTACCTTGACTCCGCAATACATAGCCAGCCTTGCAAAGCCGATGGAAGCGCCAAAGGCGTCGTAGTCGGGATACTTGTGCGCCATAATAATAACGTTTGACGCCGATGCAATAAGAGAAAGGATCTCCGTTGAGGCAACACGGGTAAATACCTTAGTTCTCTTCTGGAGAGAGTTTGTAAGACCGCCGTAATATTCGATCTTGTCGTTGTATTTTACTACCGCCTGGTCACCGCCTCGCTGAAGGGCAAGATCAAGGGCAGTGTGTGCTGCCTTTTCTCTTTCCGAAAGAGTGCCGCTAACCTTACCGACGCCTATGGAAACCGTAATGGGTACATTACCCATACCGACTCTTATTTCTCTTACCTTGTCAAGGATCTCAAATTTTTCGGACACGAATTTTTCAAGGTCTATATTTTTGAAGAAGAAAAGATATTTATCTCTTTCGTACTCCTTGATAATACCGCCAACGCTCTCCGCCCACTGTCGAAGGATCATCTCTACCTTAGAGGCGCTTTCACGGTATCTCTCCTGCTCAAATTGCATAAGCTCGTCAAGGTTATCTATGATGATATAGGCAACGGCGTTATCCTCCTCGCGGATGAATTTTTTAAGCTCCACGATCTCGGTAACGTCCCTGAATTTGAGAAGATAATATATATTCTCGTTACTTCTTATTTTGGTGCTTTCCAAAAGGTAATTTCTCTCTCCCAAAATAAGCTCGGAGGGGAACACCTTTTCCTCTGTCTCACTTTCTTCGTTAAGCTCCATAATAGAGCTGAGCTTAGCGCCAAGGAGGGTTGACGTACCCGCCGCCTCAAGAGCGTAACGGTTGTACCAGATTATTTTATTTTTTGAGTCGGAAATAATTGCAGGCTCATCGGCGTTATTTACCATATCGTACATTACCGAGCCAAGCACGGGACCCGATATTTTACCCACCTGCTTCTTTTTCCACGCCCTGTCAAACAAATAGAGTATAAGGGCGCAGCCGCAAATGGCAATAACCGCCATACCCGCCGCAAAGATCAGGGAATACTGGGGAAATGTGGTTGCTAAAAACGCGGCAAGCAAGAACGCCCCCACCGCAAGCAAAACACAGCAGCCGTAGGTATACACATTATGCCAGGTCTTTTTCTTATTCTGATGCTTGTTATACATTAAGGAAAGCCTCCTTTAATAAAAATCTGTCGGGAAACTAATATATTTATATAATTATAACAGATAACTTAAAAAAAAGCAATAAAAACTTATAAAAAGGAAACCGACTTCCTTAATTTTGGGACAAAAGATAAAATTAGAGGGTGGTTTTCTGCTTTTTTCTATTGCAACGGACCTTAAATTATGATATACTTAATAAAATGGGAAATATGTCCATTCGTTAAAAAATCTTATCTTCGGAGGCACTATGTACAGAATTCACGTCGTTATCTGCCGCGGTGAGGAAAATTCCTTCCTCGACTGCAAAAAGGAGCTTTTGTTCTTCTCCCCTCTTTATCAGCACACCTTCAGAAAATTTGAGGATGCTGCCTTTAATCTCAAGCTTGATTGCCAGATATACCACGCCGCCGCCTTCGACCTTGACGGGCTTTCCCAGGACGTTGACGCAGACGTTGACGATATTATAATTTTCACCAATCCCCTGGCATTTTTAGTGCCTACGGCGGAGATCGAAAAGGCGCTTACCTACGTTATGGAGTCAGAGCTTGGATACGCCACCCTCGGCTCAATGCGTAACCTTTACGCAACCATCGGCAGCGGTAAGATGCTGACTGACAACCTTACTCTTAACTCCCCCTACGATTTTATACAAAGCATCGGTCTTTGCGGCGCTAAGTGTGAGCAAAAGGGATTTTGCGAGAACGAAAGAGGCGTTTGCGAAAGCTACGATATTTATCTTGACCGAGTTGAAAAATATAAAAGAGAATACTTTACAAATCTGAGAAAAAGGGGTATAAAGATAGAAAACCCCGACTCTGTGGTTGTTTCTCCCGATACGCAGATAGGCAGAGATACCATTATTTTGCCAAACACACAGATATGCGCGGGGGCAAAGATCGGTACTCATTGCGTTATCGGCCCCTCCTCCGTTGTATCGGGCGGATTTATCGGTAACGACTCTGTAATAAACGCATCCCAGGTGTACGGCTCCGCCATTGAGGACGAGGCAAATATCGGACCCTACTGTCACATTGAAGCGACTCAGGCTCTCCACGGCGTAACCGTAAGGGGCTACTGTGAGGTGGCGCGCTCCGAGATCGGCGCATTTACAGATATAAACACCCACACTATGCTTACAAACTGTAAAACGGGTCCGAGAGTAAAGATAGGCAGCCACGTTACCTGCGCTAATTTTGACGGACGTAAGGACCACGCGGTTAAAATTTCTGATGACGCATTTATCGGCGCGGGCTCTACCCTTGTGGCTCCATTGAGCATCGGTCAGGGCGCCTTCGTTGCGGCAGGCTCCACCATTACGGATAGCGTACCCGCAGGAGCTCTTGGTATTGCAAGAGAGTACCAGTCCAATCACGAGGGCTGGGCGAGGAGGAAAAACAAATCCTAAAATAAATTTAAAATTCAAAATGCAAAATGCAAAATTAGCCTCCTTTGTGTAAAGGGAGGTGGCAGCCAAAGGCTGACGGAGGGATTGTAAAATTATTCTAAAGAACTTTCCTCGCGTCGCAAATTAGCCTTCCCCAGCGGGTGAACGAAGGCAAATCAACACGGTGTGTTGATTTGTCGAGTGTGTAACCAAAACAAGGAGCGACGAAGCCGAGTGTATCGAGGCGCGCGAGGCGACTATGTTTTGGGAAGGGCAATCCTCTTTGGGTGACGGATGAGGTGTCATCAAAAGATGATGTGATGAGTTTTCGCAAGGCGAAAGCATAAAAAGGGCGCCTACGTGTGCGATTTTTAATACAATATTATAATTTTTGAGGAACTATGGCAAATATTTTTGATTTATTTAAAAAGATAGAAAAGGAATCCGCTCCTGCTGCTCCCGTTACACACATCGTGTGCGGTCTTGGTAACCCGGGAGACAAGTATGTTTGCACAAGGCACAACGCAGGCTTTGTTGCCCTTGACTACCTTGCTAAGGAAATGGGCGTTACCTGTAACAAAATAAAATTCAAGGCTCTTACGGGTGAATGCACCATAAACGGCGTGCGCGTTCTTCTTATGAAGCCCCAGACCTATATGAACGCCTCGGGCGAGGCGGTTTCCGAGGCGGCTGCCTTTTATAAGATACCTGCCGAAAATATTATCGTAATTTCCGACGATATAATGCAGAATATCGGCAGACTCCGTATAAGAAAATCGGGCAGCGCGGGGGGACAAAAGGGACTTAAGTCCATAATCGAGCATTTAAAGACGGAAAATTTTCCAAGGATACGCATCGGCGTGGGTCAGAAGCCCACTCCCGAGTACGATCTTGCGGATTGGGTACTTGGCAAAATACCCAAGGAGGATGAAAGCGCCTACTTTGCCGCCTGTAAGCAAATTCCCGATATCGTTGCCCTTCTTTTAAAGGGAGATACGGACGGGGCAATGTGCAAATACAACGGCTTTGTAGGAAAATAAGACACCCTGTGGCGCTTTTTTAAAAAAGTGCCGGGACGTGTCTGCTTTATCTAAAGAATATTACTTAACAGCCTCTTGATCGGTAGAAAGTAACCGAGACCCGAAGAAGGATACAACAAAGAAGCCTTCCCTAAGAAAGGGAAGGGGGACCAAGCTTGCTTGGTGGATGAGTATGCTCTTTTTAGTTAGTTACTTTTTAGATACATACTCATCCGTCTGCTTCGCATCCACCTTCCCTTACTTAGGGAAGGCACAAACAAGACCTGTTAGCAGATAACCCATTGATCTATACCCCAAAATAAATACCATCCGCTATGCGAGGGGTAATTATTCACTGTCTATTTGGCGCGTAGCGCTCTTATATGTAAATAATTGATAAGGAGAATAAAAATGAAAAACTGCATTTGGATTTCCCCAAAGAACTCGGGCGTATCCCACAATCGCCTCTACTACTTCAAAAAGACCTTCACTCTTGATAAAATCAGCGAGGGAGTGGTTGAAATTTCAGCTCAATCCCGTTATAAGCTGTACATAAACGGAAATTTCTGCGCCTTCGGTCCCTGTAAGGGCACCCGTGAGCAGGTATATTTTGACACGGTAAACGTAACCAAATATCTCAAAGAGGGAGAAAATGACATCTTCGTTGAGGTAATTCAGCTCTACGGCAGAGATTCCGACGGCGGCATCACCCCTGCAGACGGCGTTCTCCGTACGGGTATTTGCGCCCTTTGCTTTGAGCTTACCTGCGGCGACACCGTAGTCAAGGCTGACGAAAGCTGGCTCTGCGGTCAGCAAAAGGGACTTAAGATGCTCTCGGGCCTCCACGCAGGCTCTGCGTCCTTCCTTGAGGAGTTCAAATACTGTGACGTAACCTACGAAAACGCAGAAAAGCGCTGCGACGTACATAATAACGAAAACGATCATTTCTGGTGGGGCGGCACATCAAACCTTTTCCTCTCCAAGCGCCCCATTCCTATGCTTGATATGAAGGAGATCCCCATTTCCTATGACGGCGAATTCTATGACGCGTCCTATCTTACCTTCGGCTTCCCCACATTTACTATAAAGGGTAAGGGCAAGGTAAGGATCGAATATTTCGAGTGCTTCGGTAAGCTTTATCCCAAGAACACCAAGGCAGACAGATGCGACAGATCTCTTGGATACGAGGAGTTCTTTGCGGACACCGTTGAGGTAGACGGTAAGATCTCCTATTCTCCCTTCTGGTTCAGATGCTTCCGCTTCGTAAAGATAAAAACGGAGGGGGACGTGTCTGTTTCCTTTGATAAATTCCTTGAAGTAAACTATCCTATGCCCGTTCGTGATGATTACGATTTCGGCAGGGATGACGATAACAAGCTCTGGGAGATAAGCGTACGCACTCTTCAGAGATGTATGCACGAAACCTATGAGGACTGTCCCCACTATGAGCAGCTTCAGTACTGTATGGATACCTCCACGCAGATGGTATTCAACTATCAGCTCTGCCACGATGACGCCCTTGCAAGAAAGGCAATGGACGATTTTGCCTCTGCTCAGATGGCAAACGGACTTATGCCCTCCCGATACCCCTGCGTGTATGATCAGCATATTCCCTCCTTCCAATTCTACTTCATATTTATGGTATATCAGCACTACATCCGCTTTGGCGACCTTTCTCTTGTAAGAAAGCACCTTCGCGCAATTGACGGCGTTGTAGAATGGTTTACCGCCTTAATTGACGAGGACGGAATGGTTGGACAGAGTAAGTATTGGAACTTCGTTGACTGGGCTAAGCCCTGGGTATACGATCAGGCGCGTGGATGCGAGGGCGGTGTTCCCCTTGGAGTTTACGAAGGAAATATCGGTCTTTACAATCCTATGATGGCGTATTTCCTCCAGGTTGGCGCAAAGCTTAACGAGCTTTGCGGCAGACGTGACGTGGCAAGGGAGTATATGAATACTGCCAAGCTTCTTATAAAGAGCACGAAAAAATATTTCTACGATAAAAAGACCAAGCTTTTTGCAGACGACGTAAATCACATCTATTATTCTCAGCATATGCAGACCTGGTGCGTTCTTGCAGGCGTTGTTCGCGGTGAGCAGGCTAAAGAAATTATGACTCTCTCCCTCGGTCTTGAGGCAAAGAGCACCTACGCCTTTGCATTCTTCTACTTCAGAGCCCTTGAATCCTGCGGTCTTTACGAATACACCGAGGAAATGATGGACTCATACAGAAATCTGCTTAAGCTCAACTGCACCACCGTTCCCGAAACTCCCGAGGAGTCAAGAAGTGAATGTCACGCTTGGGGATCTATTGCAATTTACGAATTCAGCGCAACGGTTCTTGGCGTAAGAACGGAGGACGTGGCTAAAAAATCCATTTCCATCAAGCCCTATATCAAGGACAGAGACTACGCAAGGGGTACTGTTTCCACCATTGCGGGCGACGTGTTCGTAAGCTGGGAAAAGAAGGACGGCGGTTTCCATATCGAGGTCCGCTCCGATAAGCCTTGTGAAAAAATCATTACCTTGCCAAACGGAAACGTGGTAGAGGTAAAGGACGATTACGTACAGCTTGCTTGCAAGCTTTAAGGAGGTATAAAATGAAAATTGCGCTTATTGCACATGATAAGAAAAAAGACACAATGATAAAATTGGCTATAAAGTATCAGGAAGTATTGGCAGGACACGAGCTTTACGCAACGGGTACAACAGGCACACTCGTAATGGGTGAAACGGGACTTAAGATAACGAGAATGAAAAGCGGACCTCTCGGCGGTGACCAGCAGATAGGCTCAATGGTTGCAGAGGGCAAGCTCGACCTTATTATCTTCCTTCGCGACCCCTTGACCTCACAGCCCCACGAGCCCGACGTTTCCGCACTTCTCCGCCTTTGCGACGTTCAGTCAATTCCTCTTGCTACAAACTACAAGAGCGCGGAAATTATGCTTGATGCTTTGAAGTCAAAAATATTCTGATCCTTCATTTACGTAAGCAGTTAATACAATAAATACCACCTGAACAACAGGTGGTATTTTATTTAAGCCTTCACCTTTCTCTGCCTCGATGACTTGGAAAACCCCTTGTAGGGGAGGGGTCGCCCCTCCCGAAAACAGGTGTTATCCTTGCCTTCACCTTGAGGGGAAGGTGGATGCGGAGCAGACGGATGAGGTGTAGGATGCATAGCATCCGTTGTAAAACCGTAACCGAATAAAACATATGCGAAAAGCCGATTTACAAAAATAAATCAAAATGCAATTAGAAACTTTGTGTTTGGTAACACCTCATCCGTCACCAAAGGTGACACCTTCCCCTCAAGGTGAAGGCTCACGGACGCGCAGCGCTTCGCATAAATTCGATATACACAAAAGGACAGATTGCCACGCTCAATCTGTCCTTTTATTCGTCTTCCGTATCGTTAAAATATTCTCTGTCAAAAAATTCCGCCAAGGTCATTTCTGCGCCCTCGCAAAATCTCTTGACCGTTATAACCTTTGAGCATTTTGTTCTTCCTTTAAGAAGGTCGTAAATAGCAGACGGTGACATCCCGCCATTTAAGGCGATCTCACACACGTTACTGCCTTTTTCGTTACAAATTTCTTCTATTCGCTTAATTATTGCATCATTCAAATTCATAACATTACCCTCACTTTTCTGGAACTCCACAATTATTATAGGTAAATATATAAAATTTCTCTCGTGGAGCTCCACGATATTGACAATGTTTCACTTTGAGATTATAATATATTTATCGTGGAATTCCGCAAAATAGGAGGTCGTTGTATGAAAATTTGCTTCATAGGTCATTCCTTTATTCCCGTGTCGATAAGATAAAGGATACGGTAACAAAAATCCTTGAAGAGCTGCTGACGGATACAGAATTTATTACCTGTTATTTCGGAGCGCAAGGAGGGTTTGATGAAATCTGTGCTTGCGTTTGCAAAAGCCTGAAGCAAAAGCATATTAAAATGGAGCTTGTATACGTTACACCATACATAAGCTTATCCGAGCAATTAAAAATAAAGGAAATGCAGAATCGCGGTCTTTGCGACGCGTCCATATATCCTCCAATAGAAAATACCCCACCCAAATTTGCAATTTTAAAAAGAAATATCTGGATGATAGAAAGCTCCGATATAATCATATCCTATGTAAGTCACAATTATGGAGGGGCATACAGCTCTCTCAAATCCGCAAGATGTTTGAATAAGAAAATAATAAATGTAAGCAGCCTTATTTGACGCTCAAAATTAAACGTGCACCCCCCCATTTGATCTCCATATGCGTTCCATAATACTGAAATCCCTTGATTTTCAAGGCTTTTTGACCTATGTGGGGAGAAAAATTTCCCCTTTTCTATTGACTTTTGCAACCTTATAATATAAAATAATAATGTGTACGTATGCGTTATTTGGCTTTTCCACCAATTTGCGCTTATACATAAGAAGCAGTTAATACGGAAAAATAAATTAAAAGGAGGTTAAAATGGAAGTATTATATGCAACACTTGGCGCAGTTTGCGGTATTGTGGTCGGCATTATCGTTGGCGTAATTTTACGCAAAAAGATTGCCGAGAAGCAAATCGGTTCTGCTGAAGAGCAGGCAAAGAAATTGCTTGAAGATGCTATTAAAGCAGCAGAGACTAAACGCAAGGAATCCATACTTGAGGCTAAAGAAGAAATACTCGCCGCCCGTAACGAGCACGAAGCAGAAGTTAAAGAGCGCAGAGCTGAGCTTAGCCGTCAGGAATTGCGTTTGAACAATCGAGAAGAAAACCTCGATAAAAAGCTTGACGCCATTGAAAAGAAAGACGAAGCACTTACAAAGAAAATCAAAGAAACAGAAGAATTGAATCTTAAAATATCCCAGGCAAGAGATGAGCAGCTTAAGCTCCTTGAAAAAATTTCGGGATACAGCATGGAGGAGGCGCGCGCCCTTCTCATCAAGAACCTTGAGGACGAGGTAAAGTACGAGCAAGCGCAAAAGCTTGTTGAGCTTGAGGCAGAATTCAAGGAAGAGGCTGACAAAAAGGCAAAGAACATTATTTCTCTTGCTATTGCCCGCTGCGCTGCGGACCACGTGTCCGAGGCTACTATCTCCGTTGTTCCCCTTCCCAATGATGAAATGAAGGGTAGAATTATCGGACGTGAGGGCAGAAACGTAAGAGCTATTGAAAACCTTACGGGCGTTGAGCTTATTATTGACGACACCCCCGAGGCAATTACGATTTCCGGCTTTGATCCCATCCGCCGTGAGGTAGCAAGACTTGCTCTTGAAAAGCTTATTTCCGACGGACGTATCCATCCCACAAGAATTGAAGAAAGCGTTGAAAAGGCTAAGCGCGAGGTTGAATCATCCGTTAAGCAGGCGGGTGAAAAGGCAACCTTTGAAACAGGTATACATAGCCTTAACATTGAGCTTGTTAAGCTCCTTGGCAGACTTAAGTACAGAACCAGCTACGGTCAGAACGTGCTTACACACTCCATTGAGGTTGCTGAGCTTGCAGGAGTTATGGCGGCTGAGCTTGGCGCAGACGTTACCCTTGCTAAGCGCGCGGGTCTTCTCCACGATATCGGTAAGGCTCTTACCGCTGAGATCGAAGGCTCCCACGTACAGATCGGCGTAGACGTGGCTAAAAAATACAAGGAATCCAAGGAGATACTCCACGCTATTGAGGCGCACCACGGCGACGTTGAGCCTCACTCCATTATCGCAGTTATCGTTCAGGCGGCTGACGCAATTTCCGCAGCAAGACCCGGCGCAAGACGTGAAAACCTTGAAAACTATATCAAGCGTCTTGAAAAGCTTGAGGAGATCGCAGGCGGATTTGACGGAGTTGAAAAGACCTTTGCCATCCAGGCGGGCCGTGAGATCCGTATTATGGTCAAGCCCGAGCTTATCAATGATGAAAGAATGGCTCTCGTTGCAAGAGATATCGTTAAAAAGATCGAGTCCGAGCTTGAATATCCCGGTCAGATCAAGGTTAACCTCATCCGCGAAAGCCGTGTAGTTGACTACGCTAAATAACCGTAAATATAAGAGAGCGAAGTCCTGTGGCTTCGCTTTCTTAAAAAGTAATAAATCTTCCCTTGGAAGTATAGAAAGAAAATAAAATGAGATCCTTTAAAATACTCGCCTTAGGGGACGTGTGCGGACCCGAGGCTGTAAAATTCCTTGGCAAGCACCTTTGGAGATTACGCAAGGAGTATTCTGCCGATATGGTAATTGTCAACGGAGAGAACTGCGCTGAGCCCAACGGCATTGACAAGGAGGGGGCAAATTCCCTTTTTGACAGCGGCGCAGACGTAATAACCACGGGAAACCACGTATACCGTAAAAACAACGTGTTTTCCTACCTTGATGACGAAAAAAACATACTGCGCCCCTTGAATTTTCCCTCTGCAAACCCGGGTCACGGCTCCGTTATTATAAAGATAAACGGCTACCGCATCCTTTGTATGAACGTTCTTGGCTCCGCCTATATGGACGCCTCCTCCTGCCCCTTTGAGGCGGTGGAAAGGGAGCTTAACAGACAAAGCGGTGAGTACGATCTTGCGGTCCTTGACATCCACGCGGAGTCCACGGGAGAAAAAAAGGCTATCGCCTACTATTTTGCCGACAGGATAGGCGTTTGCTTCGGCACTCACACCCACGTACAAACAAACGACGCCTGTGTGCTTGATTCAAAATGCGCCTATATTACGGACCTCGGTATGTGCGGCGCGCTTGATTCCATACTTGGAGTAAAAAAAGAGGCGGTAATTCATAAAATGAAAACGAAAATGCTGTCCCGCTTTGATTTTGCAACGGGCAAAATGACTGTTGAGGGCGCGTTATTTGAAGTAAATACAGACACTTGGCACGGGATTTCGTGCAAAAATATAAAATTTACAGGAGAGTTATAATGAACACTACCAAGCTCTTAGCTTTAATTAAGGAAGGCGGTCTTGACGAAAGACTTGCCGACGTTTACGGTAAGGAAAACGTAAATGAGCAGAAGAAAAGATACGCTGAAGCCGTTTCTGAGTTTTTGAAGCTTTACGGTGATATTGACGCTTCTCTTTTCTCCGTTCCGGGCAGAAGCGAAATTTCAGGTAACCACACGGACCACAACCACGGCTGTGTTCTTGCAGGCTCTATCAACCTTGATATTATTGCCGTTGCCGCAAAGACGGAGGATGACTTTATAAAGATCAAGTCAAAGGGCTTCCCCGAGGACTGCGTAGATATAAATACGTACACGTCCCCCGACGAAAAGCTTTTTTTCACCTCAGAATCCCTGATTGCGGGTATGTCCAAGGCGTTTACCGATAAAGGTCTTGCAACAGGCGGATACGTAGCTTATACCACCTCAAACGTATTCAAGGGCTCTGGTCTTTCCTCCTCTGCCGCATTTGAGGTAATGGTTGGCAATATCCTTAACTATTTCTACAACGAGGGTAAGGTTGACAACGTAGAGATCGCTAAAATGGCTCAGTTTGCGGAAAATAAGTTCTTTGGCAAGCCCTGCGGACTTATGGACCAGATGGCGTGCGCGGTTGGCGGCTTCGTTTACATCAATTTCAGCGATAAGGAGCCCTTTATCAAGAAGATCGACTTTGATATGACGGGAGCAGGCTACGCCCTTTGTATCGTAAATACGGGCGGTAACCACGCGGACCTTAACGAGGACTACGCATCAGTTCCCGCAGAGATGAAATCCGTTGCCCGTTATTACGGCCACGAATACCTTGCGGAAATGGACAGAGAAACACTTTTCTCCGATATCGTAAATCTTCGTAACAAGGTAGGCGACAGAGCTGTTCTTCGCGCGGCTCACTTCTTTGATGAAAACGACAGAGTTGAGATCCAGGCTCGCGCTCTTGAGCTTAATGATATCGAAAAATTCAAAGAAATGGTTCTTGCCTCCGGCAGATCCTCATTTACATACCTTCAGAACGTTTATACCACCAAAAATATTAAGGAGCAGGGTCTTTCCTTGGCTCTTTGCATAACCGACGCAACTCTCAGAACAAGCGGCGCGGCTTGGCGTGTTCACGGCGGCGGCTTTGCAGGTACTATCCAGGCATTCGTACCCCGCATTTATGTTGAGCTTTACACAAAGAAGATCGAAAAGGCCTTCGGCGAGGGCGCGTGCCACGTTCTCCGTATCCGTCCCTACGGCGCTATAAAGGTTCTTTAATTCAGTTTTTATGCAGATATACACCTTATTTTCCGGCTCAAGCGGTAACTGTGTGTATGTGAAGGATAAAAATACGGAAATTCTTATTGACGCAGGAAAAAGCGCGGGAGCGATTGAAAAATCGCTTACTGCGCTTGATTCTTCTCTGTACAATATAAAAAGTATTTTCCTCACTCATGAGCATACGGACCACACCGCAGGGCTTGAAATTATTTCAAAAAAGCACCACATCCCCGTACATATGACCTCTCCCTCCTATGAAAGGATAGTGCCAAGCTCCGCCTTTTTGCACTCCTCTGCAAAAAAGCACGATACCCGATACGAGGCAGAGATAGGCTCACTTAAGGTACGCTCCTTTGAAATACCTCATGACAGCATGATGAACGTGGGGTATATTATCGAAAACGAGGAGGGTGAGCGCTTTGGTATAGCCACGGATATGGGCCACGTTACAAATGAGATAGAGGAGTCTCTTACAGGGTGTAATTACGCCCTTATTGAGTCCAACCACGATATCCCCATGTTAAAAAGCGGTCCTTACCCCTATTTTCTTAAGCAGAGGATACTTTCTGACCGCGGTCACCTTTCAAACGAGTGCTGCGCAGAGCTTGTTACAAGGCTGGCAAGATCGGGCACATCCCAATTCACCCTTGCCCACTTAAGTCGGGAAAACAACACCCCCGATAAGGCCTTTTCCGTCACCCGCGCCGCCCTTGATGACTGCGGCTTTACCTCCGTCAAGCTAAACGTCGCCTCCCCTATAGTATCTACTCTTGTTCATAAATAAAAAAAAGCCACAGGGTGGCTTTTTTTATTTGTACCTTTTCACTGCCTTCACCTTATAGCCTTCCCCAGTGGGGGAAGGGGGACCACGTTAGTGGTGGATGAGGTGTCACAAAACACAAACATATATTGTTCACCTTTATGATAAAATAATCACGGGTCGTCGACCCCTACAAGATTATCGTTCCTCACTCATAGACTCCCAAAGGGCGAGCCTAAAATTAAGATTCGGGAGGAGCAAGCCCCTCCCCTACCTATTACTACATCTTATCACTTATCACCCCTCACTTCTCACTTTTCTCTGCCTTTCCCTTGAGGGTGAACGAAGGCAAATTAACACGATGTGTTAATTTGTCGAGTGTGTAACCAAAGCAAGGAGCGTCGAAGCCAAGTGTATCGAGGCGCGCGAGGCGACTATGTTTTGGGAAGGGCAAGCCTCCTTAAGTGACGGATGAGGTGTTTCTTAACACAAACAAATATTCTGCGGACGACCAATGGTCGCCCCTACGGCGAAGCCATCTTATCACTTATCACCTATCACCCCTCACTTTTCTCTCTTCACTCTTCACTTTTCTCTGCCTTCCCCAGTGGGGGAAGGGGGACCACGTTAGTGGTGGATGAGGTGTTTCTTAACACAAAAAAACAGCCACAGGGGTGGCTGTTTTATTAAAGCTTATGTTTGTTATTTTACAGGCAAAGCTTATAAGGTAAAGCATAAATAAGCCCAGTAACGAGGATGCTGTTATAATCACAACGTCTTTAAATATTCGTTTCATTAAGTATATTATATATCCTCTCCGAGTTTCTTTTTCTGCTAAGACGGAAGGAAAAGAAAATATCCTCGATCCACCAGACGTAGGAAAGAAGCTGCAGGGCAAAGCCAACTGTTCCGAATCCGCCAAAAATATAACCCACAATGCCCAAAGCGAGCTTTCCTATTCCAAGCCGTTTATCCTCTGCGTAAAACCTATCCACACCGAAAATTCCTAAAAAACTGACAAAAGTACGGTGACGTGTACGCTTTTTAGCTTTAACTGTCTTATTTTCTGATATTTTTCTTCACTTACGTTTTCTGTCTTAAGGCATATTTCTCGGTAGGCTTCCTTTGGAAGATGCTTCTTTATTTTTTCTAAGTATGCCTGCCTTGTATTACTTGTCATTGTCCTCTCCGTTAAGCTCCGTAAGCCTTTTGTTTATTTTTTCTATATGCTTTCTCTGTATTATTTCTATTGCCACCCATACCCCAAGCCATATAAGACCGTAGGCTATAAACATCGCTACTGTTGCAATGATGTTTTTTGGATATTTGTAAACCAGAAGAGCAAGAAATCCTATAAGCATAGTTCCAAATACGGTAAGCAGTCTTTTTGATGTTTTTCCAAGATCTGTATTACTTATATATAAGCAATACGCGGACACACCTATACTTATAATAGCAAGCAACCGTCCAAACTCAACGGAATAAATTTCGGGATCAATAAAATTAACAAAAAGGAAAACCAAAAAGTTTAATCCAAGGGTCCAGAGAATAATATTTATATAGCTTTTTTTCATACTTATACCCCCAATTTTTTACGAATTTCAGCCACGTATCCGCGGGAAATCATAATTTTCTCCCCATTTGCCAACGTTCCGAGCAGGCGGGAGTTCTTTTCTCTTTTTATGCTTTTAAGCTTTTTTAAATTTACGATAGCCGTCTTTGATACACGGACAAAGTAGGTGTCACGTAAGCCCTCCTCCAAATTATAAAGTCGGCTTTGGCTCTTGTATACCGTTTTGTCGGTGTAAAAGAAGATGCACCCCTCCACACTTTCAAAATATAATATTTCAGCAAGAGGGATAAAAAAGGTTTCTCCGTCTATCTCTCCCGCAAGATTTTTTCCTATTACGCTGATAACGGATATTATTTCCTGTACCTCGTGGCTTATGGCTCTGCATTTTATAACCACCTCAGGCTCTTTATATAATTCATTTTTGTCAATGGTTATCTTCATTTCAGTCCTCCTATGCTCACTTTCTCTCTCTGACTATAGTTTACTTTATGAAGAAAACAAAGTCAAGCAAAAATCCGTAAGTTGCATTTTTTAAGGTGTAGGATGCACTTTATCCGTAATAAATCTATAATAAGTCGATGAATCTATGTGGTTTGAGATGTTTTACAATCCCTCCGTTTTGCTACGCTGGGGTGCGTTAAGAATTGGCCTGCCAGCCATGCATTTGTTGCTTACTACCTGTAAACAGGTCTTATCTATGCCTTCCCTAAGAAAGGGAAGGGGGACCACGTTAGTGGTGGATGAGTATGTTCTTTTAGTTTGTTGATTTTTAAAAACACCTCATCCGTCTGCTTCGCATCCACCTTCCCTCAAGGTGAAGGCTTTTTATTATCTACCTTGCTTTCAAATACAAATTAAAAACGACGCACTTTTGAGTGCGTCGTTTATCTTTTTATTTGTTTTTTATCCATTCCTTAACCGCTGTGTAGGACATTCTCTTGATCTTTTCCTTAGGATAGAGAGAAGCCTTGCCGCCGTTTGTGTAAAGAAAATAATTACCGTCGGGAGTAACGTAAAGCGTCTCCTCATAGCCTGCAGGGTCACCGTAAGCGCCAACCGTGTTTTTCTTTATAACCTTTGACTTTTCAGTATCAAATTCTTTACCGTATATAACTCTTACCATTGTCTTAGCCTCGTTTACCGTTTTTTATATATTACCATATGGGTATTGATTTGTCAATACAAGATTTTTCTCATTTTTGACATTTTTTTCTTATCCAGCCTGTCGCGTATCTGTATAAGAAGCTGCTGAGTTTATAGTACTCTGTTCCTCTTCCTTTATATTAAAGCAGGGTTTTATAAAGCTCTTCTTTTGATGCTATTGTCAGATACGAAGGAGCGATATCAAGGACGGTTTTACAGCCGCTTACTCCCTCGGAGTTGAGTCTTACCGCCGCGCGGGCGTACGCCACCAAAACGGAGGATGTAAACTCGGGGTTGGAATCAAGCTTAAGGCTGTATTCTATAATATGACTGTTTTCGCCATTAAGTCCCGTCTTGCCGCTTCTTATTACGAAGCCGCCGTGGGGAATACCGCTGTGGTCCCTGTCAAGCTCTTCCTTGGTAATAAAATGTACCGTGGTATCGTAGTCGGCAAAGTAGTTTTTCATTTCCTTTATTTCTTTTTCGATTCTTGCTTTGTCCGCGCCCTCCTTGGCAACCACAAAGCACTCGCGCACGTGCTTTTCTCTTACCGTAAGGTCGGGGTTTTTACCGCTTCTTACCGCGTTCAAGGCAGATTCTACGGGTATTGTATACTGCTTTCCGTCAAGAACCCCCTCAACTCTGCGTATTGCGTCGGAGTGACCCTGGCTAACGCCCTTACCCCAGAAGGTATAATCCTTTCCATCAGGCAAAACCGCAAGACCGTAGGCTCTCATAAGGGAGAACATACCAGGGTCCCAGCCAACGGAAATTATCGCTACCTTTCCGCTTTCCTTAGCGGAGGTATCAACCTTTGCAAAATGCTCCAGAATTCTTGCGTGGGTATCAAAGGAATCAATTACGTTAAAATGCTTTGCCATTTCGGGTGTCTGTACGGGAAGATCCGTCGCGCTGCCGCCGCAAAGTATCATAACGTCGATCTTGTCCTTGTAACCGACCATATCGTCAATATGGCAAACCGCCACACCCTGTGTACGGATCTTTACGCTTTCGGGATCTCTTCTTGTAAATACCGCCACAAGCTCCATATCCTTATTCTGACGGATAGCGCTCTCAACCCCTTTACCAAGGTTGCCGTATCCGTATATACCAACTCTTATCATAAATTCCTCCTTATAAAAACGGAATAACAAAGAGATTATAGCACACTATTTTTTTATATTCAATATTTATTTTTCTGTTTTTGTGTAATCAAAATTATTTTTTATGCTTTTTATATGCTTAAACGCCGCCTTTTCTCCCTGCTCTGCAAGAATGGTAAGCCACGCTTCAAGCACGTCCGCCGTCATATTATTCATCCTTTTTCTTGCATTTCCCTTTAAAAAATATTCGAGGGGGTGGCTGTCCTTGTAATTTTTGCCCTGATATATCTTACTTGCGGCAACACGGTCGCAAAACATTTCCTTTAGGTATCGCATTGGCATGGGCACGGGCTCGTATTGTTTTGTAGCGGGATTTAAGTCCACCCAGTATTCAAAATGGTGCTTGTTTCTGCCCTTGTGGTGCATCCACGCACGGGAATAGCCGTAAATTTCTCTTTCTCTCTCATTGGGGCTTCTTGTCCCTTGATAAAATTTTACGCTTGGAATAAGCTCCGTCGGGGACAGCTTTGACACGTCGTGAAAAAGCCCCTGCCAGAATATTCCCGCCCGTCGGCAATGGCTTATTACCTTGTGCCTGTGCTTTGTGATCGTATGTAAATGCTTGAATAGCTTCATAATTCCTCCATTTTATTCCCTTGTAAGCGCTTATAGCGGACGACCAATGGTCGCCCCTACTATTTCCACCGCCAAAGAATATATATAATTCTGCATTTGCGACGGACGTAGTCCTAGTCCCTGTGGGACATTCTGAATTCTGCATTCATTTTACCATTTTTTCGCCACTTGGTCAAGTATTTTGGCATTTATATTGAAACAAGGCGAAAAAAATGGTAAAATGTATAAGAGGTGATACTATGAAAGACACAAGAAAAGAATTATTTCATACCTACGTAGAAGCAAAGACCGAAAAAATATCCTACCCCTACCTTGAAAAATACAAGGTGCGGGAGGCGGACGGTGATATTATAGAGGGACAGAAAAGAGCCGCCGACCATTATAAAAAGGTAAGCGGAAGCGTCCTTAAGCGTTTTCTTGCCCTTGGAATACCGGGATTTTTTATTACGCTTCTTTTTGTTGCCTTTGGCTCCGTTATTTACGATAAGGACACAAGAATTATTATTATGCTGTTTGGAGCTTTGATTGGCACAGGGCTTTCACTTTACTCATTTTTGCGCTTTCTTAAGGAAAGAAAAAGCGAGGAGTATGTAGGTGCAAAAGATAAGCTTGATAGCTTTGATAACGCAATCGCCTTTAATCTTGGCGCGCCCTCGGATGCAAAAGCGGTGGACCTTATCGTGCCCGTACAGAAGAAAAAGCTTGACGGCAGCCTCGGTTTTTCCGTCTTAAGAAAGAATCTTACCTATAAAATCTTTAAAAAGGGCGAGGACGTGTACGTAATTTCCTCTCATTTCCTCTTTTTACTGCCAAAGGAGAAAGTGACTTTATTTGAAATAAATCCAAAAGCCGCGCCCTTTCAGAATTGGGACAAAAAGGAAAGCTACGCAAGCGAAAGGTATAAGCCCTATAAGATCGGCTACAATTCACAGTCCTATACATATTTTGTAAAGAACACCGCGGAGCTTAATTTCCGTATTGAAAACGAGGACTTCAAGGCGGTAATAATGCCCTGGAGCACACCCGATATTGAGGAGCTTTTAAATATTAAAGCTACAGAGATGCCTAAAAAGGAGAAGAAAAAATGAAAAATCAAATAAAGGTAATGTCCTTTAATCTACGTCTTGACGGAGAATGGGACGGCATAAACAGATTTCGTAACAGAATCCCCCGAATTATGGAGGTTATTGAAAAGGAAGATCCCGACATCATCGGCTTCCAGGAGGTAACCGAATATATGCGCGGCGTAATGAGGGAAAATCTTAAGGGTTATACCGTAGTTGGCTGCGGCAGGGGTAAGGAATTAAACGACGAGGCTATGCTTATCGCCTTCAAGCACGCAGAGTGTGAGCTTATTTTCCTTGACAACGTATGGCTATCAAGTACACCAAGAATTTTCGGTTCCCGTTATGGCGGTGACCAGAGCGGATGCCCAAGAATGTATACCGTTGCCCGCTTAAAGCACAAAAATATAGACACCCCCTTCTACTTTTTAAATACACACCTTGATCACGAGGGTGAAAATGCCCGTTATCTCGGCTCAACGCAGCTGGTACAGGCTATTTCGGAACTCAACGAAAAATTCGTTATGACGGGTGACTTTAATGCTACCCCCGACTCAAAGGAAATAAAGCTGATAACCAAATCTCTTGAATACCGCGGAGCAATCGACTGCACCGAGGACCTTGGACCCACCTTCCACGCCTTTGCCAAGTGGCCCAAGGAGAAATGGGTAAAAATAGACTATATCTTCACCGACGGAAAGAAGATTGATGCCTATGCCGTTGCCGATATTATGGAGGACGGAAAGTTTTATTCAGACCACAATGCGGTAGTTTCAATTATAGAAATATAATTGAAACTAAATGCAAAATGCAAAATTCAAAATGCAAAATTATTAGTTAGAGGTAAAAAAGCCGACCACGTGGTCGGCTTTTTTAATATCATATACATACTCATCCACCACTTTGTGGTCCCCC
>JAFUOY010000038.1 GCA_017481595.1 Clostridia bacterium
ACACAGAAAAGATGCTGACGGCGTTTGGCAGGATATAGATAATACCCTTGAAGCCGTAAAAGAAAACGGCAACACCGAATATAGCTCCTCCGACGGTAGAATCAAATTTTCTAAGAATATAAAAAACGGAAAGATATTTGATCTTTCCGAAAACGGATATAAAATTTCCCTTTCACTTTCAAATAAAAACCTTAAGGACTCAAATGCGGACGTAAAAAATCATAAGGCTAAAGGCTCAGTATCCATATTTGACAGTGAAGAAGAACAGCTTGAAAAATTAAAGAACGTTGACAACCTTACTAAGGTAAGATATAATGATATTGAAGACGGTATTGATTTAGAATACGAAATATATTCAAACAATCTTAAGGAAAGTATAATAGTAAATTCCAAAAAGGATAGCTACGTATATTCCTTTGAGCTTAAGTTAAATAAGCTTACCGCTGCTCTTAATGAGGATGGAAGCATAAGCTTAAAGGATGAGGAAACTGGAGAAGCAAAATATATTATGCCCGCCCCCTTTATGTTCGATAACGCAGGGGAGCTTTCCACCGACGTAAGCTATACCTTGACTCAAAGCGGAAAGTATAAATATACCCTTACAGTAACAGCCGATACGGAATGGATAAATAACGAAGCAAGAGAGCTTCCCGTAACTATAGACCCTACCATAGAGGTAAATAACTCCTACGGTGAGGCTTACGTTTCCTCTACAAATCCCAATACAAATTACCAAAAGCCAAGTGACGGAGTTCTTTATTTAAGCTCCACACAAAGAATCTTTTTAAAATTCAATTTGCCAACAATACCCGCAAATAATTGGATTACAGATGCATACTTAATTACGCAATTTTATTTCTGTTCATCAACGGGTAATATGAGCATAGCTGCGTATCAGGTGCCATACTCTTGGAATGAAGATACCATAACCTGGAATAACAGTGTGGCAAGTCACCAAAGCGCAGAAAACTCTGCTACCACTCTTTCCTCAAATGATATTACATCAAGTATGACGGCTACCGAATCTGTACCTATTGTTCTTCCCTTTGACGTAACAACGGCAGTACAAAATTGGTACTCAGGAGATGCTAACAACGGCATCGCTCTTAAGCGCACATCGGGAATGACCAATGCTATTGCCTTTAAGGGTTATAACTCCGAAATATTTATTGGACCTTTATTGGAGATAAGCTACGAGCCTGTTCTAAATGGGACTTTCTATATGAGAAATGTGGAATTAGATAAATATATTGAGAAAGGAACATCAGGCTTAAGCTTGCAGCCTTTTGACGGTCAAAATGATCAGAAATGGCAAATCACTTACTTGGGTAGTGGATATTACAAAATAATTTCAGTAGATAGCGGCAAGGCTCTTGCCTACAGTAATGGAACTATCTCGCTACAGCAGAGTAGCAGCTCAGATAATCAAAAGTGGGAGATCTCAAAATATTTGAATATATACTATCATATCTCTCCAAAATCTAATCCGTCATATAATATATCCGCAAGCGGAACCGCCGTTCAGATTAATGATCCGCAGACAGATAACCATGATGAATGGAGATTACACAAATATACGGGCGCTCCCACACTTGAACTCCAACAACAATCAAATTGGTGTTGGGCTGCATGCGCAAGAATGGCTATTTCTGCTTACTTTAATCCTCCTGTATCTCAAGCTAGCATAGCAGTATCTACTTTGTTAGGAAGCTTTGTTGAAAATCCAACCCAATCTCAAATCATCCAATATAACCAAGACGGAAATTACATAAAAGTAATGGATATATTGGAAAATATATTAAAAACAGAAGACCCATGTTACATAATAGGTTCTTTAAATGAAACATCCATAGAGGAATTTATTGACGAGGGAAATCCCATTATAGCAGAAGTAGGAGGAGGAAGCCATTTTATTGTAATATATGGTTATCACAAAGAAAATAGTAAATTATATCTACATGTATATGATCCTTATGATTACGAGAAATTTGGTCATCTTTTAGACGAAGATTTTGATGATGGACCCTATCAAAGATTAAATGATTATGCTATTTTATATTCTGATTTAAAGGAAGCCGATTCAACTATTGGATGGGTGAGTTCAATAATAGTCAATGCTGATTAACTCTATACTTATTGATTGTTAAATAAGGAGATATACTATGAAAAAAGTAACTGCAATTTTATTATTGGTGCTGATACTAGTACCAACAATTGTTTCTTGTGGGGGCAATAACGAAATCACAACTACTGAAACGCCAACTACGGAAGCTCCTACTACTGAATCACCAACTACTGAAACGCCAACTATGGAAGCTCCTACTACTGAATCACCAACTACTGAAACTCCTACTACAGAGATTCCTACTACAAAGCCAATAAGCGAATATAGTATCAAGTACGAATTAAACGGCGGCACAAATAATGAGGATAACCCAAGCACCTATAAAACGGGTGATACAATAACTTTAAGCTTTCCCACAAAGGAAGACTATATGTTTATGGGTTGGTATACAGATTCTGAGCTTACAAGCGAAATCAAGGAAATCGCTGATAAAACAGAAGATATAACCTTATACGCAGATTGGATTCCATATAGTGAAGTGTTTAAATTCTATGAAGGAGAAGATGGTTATACAATAAGTATTTGGCCCACTTGTTATATTGAAACCATTATAATTCCTTCAACGTATAAAGGTATTCCCGTTATCAAATTGGGCGGACCGAGTGATATGAGGCGACGGAGTTATAATTTTGAAGTCGAAATAGTTATTATTCCAGATAGTATAACAGACATTACGTCGGAAGCGCTATGTACTAGTATTGTTCTTCCTGAGCAGGAATTCCTGCTTAAGCATATTGAGGTTGACGCAAACAACCCTAATTATAAATCTATAGACGGAGTACTATATAGTAAGGATGGAAAGGAACTGATCAGATATCCTTCAAGCAAAGATGCAACTACGTTTACAATACCCGACAGTGTAACAACGATAGGGTGTGCTGCTTTTTATGGTTGTGCAAATCTTAATACTCTTAAAATACCTGACAGCGTTACATCAATAGAAAAAATAGCTTTTGTATATTGTAAATCTATTGAAGAAATAGTTATTCCAGATAGCGTTACTTACATGGAGAGGAATAATTTTGCGTATTGTACCGCGTTAAAAAAAGCAGTGTTATCGAGCAACTGTAAAGAAATTCCCAGTTACGCATTTACCAGCTGCACAGCTCTTGAAAACGTAGTTATACCGGAAGGAGTAACTACTATAGATTATTGGGCTTTCGAGGGATGTAGCTCACTAAAAAATATAGTAATTCCAAATAGTGTAACAGAAATTAAAGGTTCAGTTTTTCGAGGAGCTTCAAACAATTTCACTATATATTGTAGAGCCGAATCCAAGCCTGATGAATGGGAAGAGCATTGGTCAGAAGGAGCAAAAGAAGTAATCTGGGGCTATACAGCAGAAGAGTAAAAACAATAACTAAAAACGCGAGGACGGATTTTTCCGTCCTCGTTTTTTTGTTTTTAGTACAATTTATAAATATTTGAAAATATTTTCAAAAAGTTACCTCAGAATGTTATTCTTAAGTCGAAGAAAATAGAAATTTTCTATTGACAAAGAATTTCGTGTATGATAGAATATAAGTGAATCAAACGATTATATTAGTATCTATAAAAAGGAGGAAAAATATGAAAAAGTTAATGACTATTTTATTGGCGGTGCTGATGCTAATACCCTTAATTGTTTCCTGCGGCGGAAATGATGCAACCACCACTACGGAAGCACCGACTACTGAAGCTCCCACCATGGAAGCACCTACAACCGAAGCACCTACTACCGTGGCTCCAACTACTGAGACTCCTACAACAGAAGCTCCTATACAAACGTGGTCATCTAAAAATGATATACGAGATACATGGTCGGGCAAAACATTAAATGTAGCCTGCTCCGTCTGGTATGGAACAGGCGCGCCCTGGGCAATGCCAGAGGCGTTTATCACTGAACAAAATGATGCTTATTTTGGTAAAAAAATTCAAAACGCCGTTCTTGACCGTAACGAATTTATTGAAAGCACGTACGGTGTAAAGGTCAACTGGTTAAACGCAACTAAGGCAAGTATGCATAGCGCTCTTGAAGCGGCAACACTTGCCAAAAACGTAAATTACGACCTTGCCGCGCCCCGAATGATGAATGTACAATCAATCGTTGCAGGGGGATACGTATACGACCTTGCAGACAGAGAGTATATAGATTTTGAAAATTCTTATTATAATGAAAATGCCGTTAAGACCTTTACCGCTCACGGTCATACCTTTTTTGTAACAGGCGGTTTTTCAACAATTGATAAAGAAACTATAGTGGTTCTTTACTTTAACAAAAACGTTCTTGGTGACGGAAGTGAGAAGGCATCAGAGGAACTGTATCAATTGGTAAGAGACGGCAAGTGGACCTATGATAAGCTTGTAGAGTATGCCGAAGCTGCTTACAAGGATGACGGCGACGGAGAAAGAGATGAAGATGACGTATACGGAGCTTCTATTTCCAGATATAACAGATTTTTTAATAATTTTGGAATAACACAAGCAGGTGTAAATAAAGCGACGGGCAAATGGGAAATTACCCTTAATGATGAAGATAAAATAGACGATATTATCGACGTCATTATTGATACCAAAAATGCAGATTGGTTACTACCTATCTTTGGATGGGGACACGTAGATGAAGATTTTATAAACGGAAAATACATTTTTACTGACCGCGAATTACTTGAATCTTATGTTGGATTGCGTGGTGATAATGTAGGTTTAGTTCCTTTTCCCATGCTTAATGAAGAACAAGGGAGATATTATGTTTCTACCTCGGAGCAACAAACTATTTTTATGTGTATTCCGAAATTAACGCAGGACAGAGAAATGTCCGAGTATTTTATGGACGTTCTTTGCTGGACGGGTGAGGAATATACATTGAAAGCTTATATTGAAACCAAAAAGGAACACTTTAAAGCAAATGCGGATATGGAAATGATTACGGATTATATCATACCAAACATTTCTTACGATGCAGGCAAAACAATGAGTTGGTACCCTCTTATAGACGGTATGGAATATCATTCTTATGACGGCAATGAGAACAAATTTGATGAAATCTATGCAGAGAAAGAGCCCGACGCGCTTAAAACCATAGCCGAGTGGAACGCGGCTTGGGGCGGATATACCGAGGAATAATAAAAAATTAGAACAGAAAACCTCGACACGCGGCGACCTGCGATAAAGCAGGTCAGCCGAACGATGTTTGTCCTTGCGGGCAAGTGATGTCGGCTTTGCCTTGTGATGTAGCCTTCGGCAATGATGTTATGCCTTCGGCACAGTGGGCAAACATCACATCACTCGCGACCAAAGGGAGCAACATCATTATGAGTGAAGCGAATAACATCACTTTTGCGGGAGCAAAAACATCACTCCTTTACTACACGAAAATAAAATATAGTATAACACACTATACCTTGTAGGCAAGAAAATGCAAAAAAAGGACGAGATTTCTCGTCCTTTTTGATTTGAATATAAAACTGCTTTTCGAGGTTTTCTAATTTATTTATCGTTTTTTAAAGTTTTTACGAAGGCTTCAATTCTTTCAAGAGCCTCGGAAATATGCTTAACGGAGTAAGCGTAGGAGATTCTTGCAAAGCCCTCACCGCTTTCGCCAAAGGCAGTACCGGGAACTATTGCGCATCTGTATTCGTAGAGAAGTCTTTCACAGAATTCTTCACTGGAGAGGCCGAATTTTCCAATATTGGGGAAAATGTAGAATGCGCCCTCGGGCTCAAAGCATTCAATGCCGATCTTACGAAGTCCCTCAAGGATAAACTTTCTTCTTCTGTTATATTCCGCCGCCATCATTGCAATATCCTCGTCACCGTTTATCATAGCCTCAGTAGCCGCAAACTGGGAAACCGTAGGAGCGCACATAATAGCGTACTGATGGAGCTTAAGCATTTCCTTAAGAATGGGGGCAGGGGCGCAAAGGTAGCCAAGTCTCCAGCCCGTCATAGCGTAAGCCTTTGAAAATCCGCTTGCAATAATAGTTCTTTCACGCATACCCTCAATGGACGCGATGGAAACGTGCTTTCTGCCGTAGGTAAGCTCCGCGTAGATCTCGTCGGAAAGGATAGCGATATTGGTGTCACGAAGCACCTCTGCAAGCGCCTCAAGCTCGTCTTTAGTAAGGATAGCGCCCGTAGGATTGTTAGGGAATGGAAGGACCAAAAGCTTTGTTTTGGGGGTTATAGCGCTTCTTAACTCCTCTGGGGTAAGCTTAAAATTGTTTTCCTGCTTGGTGTTGATAACCACAACGTCAGCTCCCGCCATTCTTGCAATAGGCTCATAGCAAACGAAGGACGGCATAGGAACGATAACCTCGTCCCCGGGGTTTACAAGGGAACGGATGGCGATATCGATTGCCTCGCTTCCTCCCACAGTAACAAATATTTCGTCCTCGCCGTGGTATTCAAGATCGAAGCGGCGCTTCATATAATCGGATATGGCAAAGCGAAGCTCGGTAGAGCCTGCATTGGAGGTATAATATGTTTTGCCCTTTTCCAAGGAATCGATAGCAGCCTCACGAATGTGCCACGGAGTGACAAAATCAGGCTGACCAACCGTAAGCGCAACCACGTCGCTCATATCCGAAAGCATATCAAAAAACTTACGGATGCCCGACGGCTTAATGTCGCACAAGGTCTTGGAAAGCATCTTTTCGTAATCTATCATAGGGGTAAGTTGCCTCTTTCGTCAATTTCTTTCTGTGTATAAATTACACCCTTGTCCTTGTATTTCTTAAGCACAAAGTGGGTGGCTGTAGATGTTACAAACTCAATGGGAGCTAATTTCTGGGCGACAAAATAGGCGACCTCCTTCATGGTTTTGCCTTCGATAAGAACAGTAAAGTCAAATCCGCCTGACATAAGGTAAAGGGATTTTACCTCGGGGTGGTTGTATATCTTTTCTGCAATCTTGTCAAAGCCCTTGTCTCTCTGGGGCATAACCTTTACTTCAATAAGCGCGCTTACGTATTCGCGGTCCGTCTTGTCCCAGTCGATAATAGTCTTGTAGCCGAGGATAACACCGTCCTTCTCATAGCCTTCAATAATATTTTTAACGTCTCCAACCTCTTTGGAAAGCATAAGCGCAAGATCCTTGGCGGTAAGAGTGGAGTCCTCCTCCAAAAGCTTAAGAATTTTATCCATAATTTTGTCTCCTTTACAGAAATATATGTAAATAATAGCATAAAAACAGTGTAATGTCAAATACTATTAAAAAAATAATGAAAAAATTTTAAAAATGACTTGATTTTTAAAAAAAGATGTGTTATACTAATGCAGCAAATGGAGAAGTCGCCTAGCTGGTCGAGGGCGCACGATTGGAAATCGTGTAACCCGTAACAGGGTTCGAGAGTTCGAATCTCTCCTTCTCCGCCAACAAAAAACACCACAAGATATTGTGGTGTTTTTTGTATTTTTAACACAATATCTTGTAGTGTTTGTGCAAGTAGTCACAAATTAGTCACAAAAAATTTTTATAGAGAATCGAAAATACGAACCATTTGTGCAGCTTCGTTTGGCATCAAATGAGAATATGTGTTTAGTGTTTGCTCGACGTTCTTGTGGCCGAGACGGTGAGATACTGCTACTATAGAGATGCCTCTTGATATGAGAAGAGAAGCGCAGGAATGACGCATATCGTGAAGGCGGATTATACGATTACCTACCTTCTCGGCGCAGAGTTTAAAATAACGTGTTATATTTGACTCTTTTAAGGGCTCATCACCGCCAAAAACAAAGGCAGAACAAGGGAAGGTTGATTTATATTCCTTTAACTCGTTTAGAAATTTTTGCGGCATATCTATGGTCCTGATGCTCGATACATTTTTAGGTGATACGATTTTGTAAAGATCGCCGTTTGTTTTTCGTGTGAGATTTTTATTTATTCTTACAGTGCACTTATTAAAGTCTATATCATCCCAGGATAATGCAAGTGCTTCGCCTTTGCGACAGCCGGAAATATACAGAAATTTGAAAAACATATGATACGTTGGATCTTCACAACAGTTTATAAATCGTGTAAATTCTTCGTAAGACCAACACTGTACGTCTTTTTTTGGCTCGGTATTGCGGAACGGCTCAACACGTGCCATAACGTTTTGTATACCGATATAGCGTTCACCATATTTAAATATGGATGTCAGCTGCGTTCTTAATGAGCTTTTATGTTTATATGCGTAATGATCTATAGAGTGTTGCCATTCGAGAACTGCCAACGGTGTTATATCCTTTATCGCCATATCTTTGAAATGAGGGATAATATGCTTGTTTATTTTGCTCACTATGGTAACGTATGAGCTTTCTTTTATCCTGGTTTTTTGGTGCGCTAAATATTTGTCAGCAAGATCCGAGAATAACATATCTGAAGGGGTGAGACTTTTTTCTTGCTCCTTTTTTTCTCTTTCCTTTTCTTTCTTATCCTGCTCTGTTACAAAGGAGATATATCCGGCTTGAGCTTCTTTCTTAGTACGAAAACCTGATAATCTTTTTTGCTTTTCAATACCGTCTATTATAGTTCTAAAGCGCACAGACCACGTTTTTGATGTTTTATTTTGCTCGTAGCTTGCCATTTATTTCTCCTTTCTTATGGAATAGGTAATTAAAAACGAATGAAATAATCTTTGAAGCTGTCGGGACAATCCGTTTCGTTATCCACTATTTTTTGATAATAAGACTTTATATTTTCTTTAAAGTCATCAAACGCTTGGACTTCAAAAGGATTTGGAGCTGTGGGCAATCTTTTGTACTCGATTTTGAGTCGTATAAATAGAATTGCCCAGTTTGTATACCATCCATAATTGTTATTTTCACATACGTCAATATAGTATTTATTTGCTGTTTTGTCCCGATTTTCTTTGATTATGTTTTTATACTGATGATAATTTTGCTTGAGCTCAACCTTTGATTCTTCGAGAATTTGTCTACAAGGCTCCATTCCTAAGTATGGAGATAGGATTTCCTCGCAAGCATTGTAATATTTGAGGATATTTTCGGGTAAGAAAAACGGATCGCTGACGGTCTTTTGTTTGCCGCTTAAATTAAAATAATGTCCATAAATATAAAAGCCAACATATACTACTGCTACAGCTATAACAAAATAAAGAAATTCCATAGCTACTCCTTATCTTATAACACTTTGAAATGCAACGGCTTTGCCGAGGATGTGGATGGAGTTAAGCTCTTCGCCTATGAAGACAAGGGGCTCATATTTGGGGTTTTCGGGGTTGAGGATAAGCTTATTCTTGTCCGGGTAGAAATAAGCGCGCTTGAGGGTGGCTTCATCATCTATGAGGACAACGGCTATTTCACCGTTCTGCACCATATCCTGCTTCTTTACCATAACGATATCTCCGTCCATTATCCTGGCGCCTATCATACTGTCACCCTTGGCACGGAGGCAAAAATCTGCGTTTATACCTTCCTCGATATCGATATAACCGTCATAGCTTTCTTCCGCAAAAATAGGCTTTCCGCAAGCTATATCTCCCATTATAGGGAGTTTTTTTGTTTTTAAAGGGAATATGCCCGGGATAATTGTTACGTCGGGAGAGGGATTAGGACTGTTTCCAAGAAGATAGTCGATCGATACAGAAAAAACACTTGAAAGTTTTTCTAAAATTTCAAAGTTGGGCTCTCTTTGACCTGTTTCATACATTCCTATAGTGCTTTTGGATACATTTAACATATTTGCTAATTCTGTTTGAGTAATTCGCTTGTTCTTTCGTAGTGACTTTAATATTTCTGAAAATTTCATAGTGTAAACCTCACTTTCTGTGAAAATTGTATCACGAATTGTGGAGAGATGTCAATACAGGAGAGATATGTTTTTGTGCAAAATCACGAAAAGTGAAAATTATAGCGAATTCCCTTGACAGAAAGTCACGATATGTGGTATCATAATGAAAAATACACATTTTGTGAGAAAGGAGAACTTTATGGATGCTAAAAAAATCGGCGTAACATTACGCGAGCTGAGAGGTCACAGGAGTAGATATGAGGTTGCGAAAGCTATAGGAGTTAGTGTTTCTGCTATTTCTATGTATGAAATCGGCGAAAGAATTCCTAAGGATAGTGTCAAAACCGCATACGCTAAATTGTTTGGAAAATCAGTAGAGGAAATTTTTTTTAGCTGATGTGTTCACATATCGTGAAAAATATTCTGCGTTATAGAACGCGTAACACATTTTGCTTAAGCCAACAGGAAAACATATGTTCATTTGTAGTATAGGAGGTAAAAATGGATAATTCAGTAGTTAAAACAAAGGAAGAGCTTATGAATGGAGCTGCCTTCGTTGATAAGTATGACATCATTGATATGTTCAAGTGTGGGGAATCAAAGGCACTTAGCATTATCAGAAGCGTTAAGAAATGCACCGGGGATAAGCTTGGTATTAAAGGAAAAGTGCTTATTACCGAGCTTAACGAGTGGATGAATACCGTGACGGTGAAAATTTGATAGGAGGACGTTATGAAAATATTAACAGGTATAATCGCGGTGCTTAGCGGAACGGTGGCGGTACTTGGGGTTGCTCTTGGGAAGAATCGATCAAGGCGCAAGACAGCAGAGTATATTCTTGAGACCTGGGGCGGAAAGACTTTTTAATAAATGCAAAATTCAAAATGCAAAATTAAAAAAGGCCCTTTGGAGAGGGGCTCCAAAGGACCGTAGACTCCTCCACCCTTTACCAGGGAGCCCCCTCAAAGAGGGAGCCTTACGGGGGAAGATCGTGCTTATATTATAGCACATAAACTATAAAAATGCAAGAGGATAAAAAATATGAAAAACAAGGATCCGGCATTTCTTTTTTACACGTCGGATTTTCTGACAGGGGTTACGCTTATGAATTATGAGCAACGGGGCAAGTATATTACCTTGCTTTGCCTGCAGCATCAGAACGGGCATTTAAGTGAGGAGGATATGCTTGCGATATGCGGTAAGCGTGATAAAAAGATCTTTGCCAAGTTCGTCAAGGACGAGGAAGGGCTGTATTATAACGAGCGTGTAGACGTGGAAAAAGAGAAACGACGTAAATACACGGAAAGCCAAACAAAAAAGGTAAATAAAAGGTGGTCACAACGACGGCAAAATAATACCACGGTAGATACCGCGGTAATACCTTTTGAAAATGAAAATGAAATAGATAATGAAATTATATTAAATAGTGAAGTAAATAAAGATAATAATATAACTCTTGTAAATAATACTAATACATTTTCATTTTCTAATACTAACGTACAACAACAGCGCGCACACACGCGAGAGGATCCTCCTTTGAAAAACCAGGTTGTAATGGGAAGCGAAAGCGGCGCTTATCTTTTTATAACAGATGCGCAGATTGCAGATCTGAAAAAAAGGTTAACTGAGGAGGAGTTTGATTTCTATATTCACAAAATGAATGTGATGGGTGCCAAGGGGTATGAATTTGGATGTACTCATTACGAGTTTATTTTGAGAATGGTCGAGGAGGACCGAAAGACAAGGAAGGAGTAAGTAGGTACCTAACGGTACGTGATATGTTGCAAAGCAACGAGAAAAAGGAGGGATTAAAATGAAAAAGTATAAATACGAAGTGCTTGGCAAGGGGAAGCGTCCGAATGAGGAAATTATTGCTATCCTGGATGAGAAAGGACGTGTGGACAAGGTGGCAAGCGCATACTTCGATCACAAGCGGAATATTTACCGTTTGTATCCTACGAATTACGGCTCATATTCCAGCATACGGGACAAAATGAGCGTATCGCTTTACGACGTAAAGCTGGGATAGGGGACGGATAAGAATATGGTCGTATTCATTTTGAGTATGCTAATAGGCTCTGTGGGGATTATGGCGTTGAATTTTACGTACATATTCCCCGAGTGGCTTATTAGCTTTATATCTATAGCATACGTACTTTTAAACGGTGCTGTAGCTGTTTATATTGCTGATCTCAGCGCTAAAGTGAGATATTTGAAGGAGGCAACAAGGGAAGAAAATGAGTAAAATTCCAAAGTATAGTAAGAAATATCTTAAGTACCTGGAGCTTTGTATTACTGCTATGGAGCTGATCGTGAAATCGGAGACAGGCAGAAGGCCCATGGTGGCAAAGGTGATATCGTCGGCCTTGGATTTCCTTCGTGATTATCGGGACGACATTATAGAACGTAAAAACAGACGGAAAGAAGGATGATTTATGGAAAAGCTTATAAGCATTTTTGACGAGTGCTTTGTGGATAGTTTTGCCGGGGGCGGCGGCGCTTCCACAGGCATAGAGCTTGCGACAGGACACCCTATCGACATAGCCATCAACCATAACGAAGCCGCCATTATGATGCACCAAAGAAACCACCCATTTACCGAGCATTACATAGAGGACATATGGGCGGTAGATCCCAAAGCCGCGGTGCGTGGTCGCCACGTCAAGTTGGCTTGGTTTTCGCCCGATTGCAAACACTTCTCTCGCGCCAAAGGCTCCGCGCTCGTGGATAAGAAAATCAGAGGTCTTGCGTGGGTGGTCTTGAAATGGGCGGCAGCGGTACGCCCCGACGTGATTATGTTGGAGAATGTTCCCGAATTTGTGACTTGGGGACCCGTTCGTAAAGGAAAACCTGTCAAAAGCAAAGCTGGGCAGACGTACGAAAAATGGCTCTCGCAGTTAAAAGCTCTCGGTTACGAGGTCGAAACGAGAAAAATCTGTGCAGCCGATGTTGGAGCTCCGACTATTCGTACCCGCTTCCACTTGGTTGCGCGTTGCGACGGAAAGCCTATTGTGTGGCCGAAGCGGACTCACGCTCCGAGAGATAGCGAGGAAGTTAAGAGCGGAAAGCTCTTGCCGTGGCGTTCCGCTGCGGAGATCATAAATTGGGATTTGGAATGCCCTTCGATTTTTGCAACCAAAGCGGAGATTAAGGAAAAATACGGCATAAATGCTATAAGACCGTTGAGAGATAACACTCTGCGGAGAATAGCCAAGGGGTTGGATAAATTCGTTCTTAAGAATGCGGAGCCGTTTATAGTCCCTGTGGGGTATGGCGAAAAAAAAGGTCAAGCGCCAAGGACTCACGACCCCAAAGAGCCACTTTCCACGGTTGTGAGTAGCACAAAGCAATATGTGTGTGACCCCGTTATGACGCCGTATTCCGTGGAATGCAACCACGGAGGAGAGCGGCAAGCGAGAGGGTTGGCAGATCCGCTGAACACGGTAACAGGTAAATTTACAGGCGGCGTAGCTTCTCCTGTAATGACACCGTTTCATATGCATAACCACTCAAACGCGGTAGGCACCGACGTGAGAGAGCCTGTCAACACCGTTACAGGCGTTGGAGCGCAGATGGTGATTGAGCCTGTTTGTACCCCTTACATAATGTGCAACAACGCAGGAAACGCTCCGCACGAGGTTGGAGAACCAACGCCTACCATTACAACAGGCAATCGCAATTTCGTTGTGGCGCCACATCTTATTCAGTATCATTCTGAACAAAGCTCAAAAGAGGTGCGCGGGCAAAAAATAAACGAGCCTATTCAGACGGTAGATGCAGCAAACCGATACGGACTGACCGCTACGTATTTGACCGAATACTACGGGAACGGACGAGATGGCATATCGGTTAAAGACCCGATGCAGACCATTACAGCAAAAGACCGAGAGTGCATCACAATGGCGCACCTGGCACACTTCAAGGGCAAGGATAAGGGGCAACATCCTCTTGACCCTCTTATGACGATAACCGCGAGAGACGGTCAGTTTGCCAATGTTAGAACAATGCTTGTAAAGTGGGACGGACATACCAATCTCGGTTATTGGCCCGAAGTCCGAAAGATGCTGAACAAGTATTGCGATTACAATATTGCAGAAAACGAAATTCTTATTATTTTGATTTTTGGAATTTGGTATTTTATATCTGACATCGGCTTGCGGATGCTTTCGCCTCGTGAGTTGTATGACGCGATGGGATTTCCCCACGACTACATCATTGACAAAGACATCAATGGGAATGCAATTACCCGAACAGATCAGGTCGCTCGCTGCGGCAACGCCGTCTGCCCTGCGGTAGCGGAAGCTCTCACGAGAGCGAACTTGCCCGAATGTTGCAAGCAAAAGATTGAGGATATGGCGCAATTAAGAGAGGTGATGGTTGGCTGATGCGAGATATGAACAGGCAAAAAAAGCAGTTGAAAACAGCCTCTCCCGACGTAACAACGTTTAAAGTGCTCTTTAATACGGTGCAGGAGACGGTAGTTAAGCTTAAAGATCTTATCGAAAAGGTCCGCGCCGAGGATCCCGACACTGCTGACAAGCTTAGTACCGGGCTTGAGATGTTCGGTAAAACGTTGGTGAAGGGAGAATAAAATGACATTTAAGCAGTTCAGAAAATGGTGCAACGAGAGGGCTTGCGACGGAGCCTGGGGACCTTATAATGCGGTGATATGTTTAAGCGTTGCGAAAGCCGTGAGAAGGATCCCCTTTTGGAGACGGGAAAGGTTTTGGCGAAAAATCGATGAGGATCTTCAAATCGTAGAGACCTTCGTTGAGCCTGTAAATAAAAAGATCGAGGAGGATGAGGGGAAATGAACCACGATGCAACACATTGTCTTGATTATGAAACATCTTGCCCAAAATCTTGTTATCGGGCACAGTTGACGGAAGAATTGAAAAAGATTTGTTATCCGCTACCAACGAGTTGGGCAAATTTTAAAGGTACAAAAGAATGTCCAAAAGAAAGAGGAGAATGATATGAGTATAGGTGAAATCATATTTATAATTATTATTTCTTGGTGGATACCACCTTATTTAATTAGTGTTATTCTTTCCCCGTTTTATTTTAAGTGTGGGATAGGTAAATGGTTTTATCACGATATTTTGCATTGGCATCAACCTAAAAAAGACGAAGAAAGTTTTTCAGACGGTCTTTCAAAGCATAATCATTGTAGGCATTGCGAAGAAGAAATTATGCAGGATAGTCAAGGCAATTGGTTTACATATTAAAGGAGAAATGATATGCCCGAATGTAAAAACTGTGTGTATTATGTTCCAACAGGAGCAAAGTATATATGCTTAAATCCCGAAAATGTACAGGGTGGTTTTATATGTTTATAAAACCCGATGATAATCACGATAAAACAAGAATGTGTTTTGAGAAAAAAGGAGAATGATATGGCTGAATATGTAAAACATACTTGCAAAAATTGTATTCATTTTAAAATTTGTAATGATTACAAGTATTTAATTGAGCGAGAGGCTAAAATTGCTTGTGCTGATTTTAAATCAACAGAAGATGTTGTACCGAGAAGGAGGTTGAGAAAGCCAAGCAAGAGGTTGCGAGTGAGATATTTGAGGAGATTGATAAAATCTTTAAGAATAGCAATCAAGCAGAATATTCAAAAGAACACGACTTTATTGTGCGTTGGACTTTTGACAAAGTAAAATTCCTAAAAGAACTTGCCGAACTCAAAAAGAAACGTATAGGAGAATAACTATGGGAGATAAAATTGTAATTAAAGATATAAGACTTATACAGGGTACAAAGTATCAAATAGACTTGTGCAATGAAACCAAAAACGAGTGGTACAGAACTTTCATTGAAAAAACCGAACTTGAAAAAATGTTAAATCAAGCATAGGAGAGTAGAGATATGAGTTATTCAGCACAGATAAATTTTAAGATAGTAAAAGAGGGCGAACTTTACGGCTTTTTAAAGCAGATAAAAGATGCTTGCAAAGAAAAGATTGACGAAATAGCAGAAGATGAATTTATATATATGCCCTCAATCAA
The DNA here is from genome assembly GCA_017481595.1 of Clostridia bacterium. GTDB lineage: Bacteria > Bacillota > Clostridia > Oscillospirales > CAG-272 > RGIG2000. The sequence continues at coordinate 15,853 of JAFUOY010000038.1, forward strand.
AAATGACTATATGTTAAAAAACGATAGTGATTGGGCGAAAGAACAACTTGACAGAGGTTGGATGCGAAATAGCGTTTTCTCTTATAGGTTTTTTTTATATACCCGAACACAATTTACTTGGCGTGTTTGGTGTTCCCAATGCGGTAAAAGACATTTTTGACTTGACTTGCCATTTTCAAAATTCTTGCGACCAAGACTATGATTTTGAGGATTGGAAAGGTGTACCGTACTTTGAGTTTATAGCAGAAAAGTGGAAAAATGCCACAGATAGCGAAGTTATTGAACACTATCGAAATGATAGAGGCTACGATTATGACGAGGAATATGCTTCGGATTTAGATTATTACCGCCGTTCATTTGCCTATGACGAGATATGGAGTATGTGTGAAAGCTATTTATATCACGAAGAAGATGTAGTTTATATCTCTATGTTTGGCGGTTACGAAATTGCCGAGGGGAAAGGCTTTGTGCGTAAATGCCGTAAAGCATACGAAGAATGGCAAAAGCAATTTGAAAAGCCGAAGGAAAACGAGGTGACAGAAAATGATAAATGATTTTGAAAAGATAAAAAACCTTATGCGGTGTTTTCCTCGCAGTTATATAAATCAAGAGGGTGAGTTTATTGCTCACGAATATGCAAACGAATATTTCATATTGAGAAATTGCGAAACCGAGCTTGATATAAAGTGCAAGGTTTTAGAATGGTTTTCCCGTTCGTATAAACAAAGAATATATAAAACACCTATTAAAAATCTTAATTATCAAGAATTTATGCGTAATGGCATTAACAATTATCTTGGGACAAATTTCACAAAAGACGATTTATGTATGATTTATTCATACTTGGGTAATGCGTGTAATCACGAAAAGACCATTCAATTTGTGAATAGTGGATATGATATGCAAATTTTAAAGAGGTAACAGAAAATGAGTAAATGCGATATTACAGTAACAATGCCTATTGAGGAATACGAAAGGCTAAAAGAAGATGCGGTTTATTGGGAAAACAAATTCAAGACCTTATTTAAGGAAATTAACGAAATAGTTGATGTTGATGTAAAAGGACGTACCCAAAAGTATGCTTCAGATAAGGTGTATGAGTATCTTAAAACCTTTGTATATGAGGTGAAATATGACTTGTAATAAATGTATTCACTATGATGTATGCGATAAGCAAAAAATCACAAATCGCACTATTTCAAAATCTGTTTGCAAACACTTTAAAGACAAATCCCTTTTCGTTGAGCTTCCGTGTAAGGTGGGGGGAACCGTATATCGCATTGTAAAACTATGTAATGGTGAAACAAAAATCGTTGAAGGTGAAGTGCTTGAATTTACGATAACACACGAACATCACAACAGGAAAGACGAATACCGCTTTTACTTTTGGGCAAAAGGTGAAGAAATTGCACACCGACAATACTCGTTATGGTGCTACTTTACCGATTTTGGCAAAACCGTATTCCTCACAAAAGAGGAAGCAGAGGAGAAGTTAAAAGAATTGGAGGGTAGGAAATGAAACCTATTTACGAGCCAAAAGGCAAAGCTAAAGAGTATGGCGATCTGGCAATAAACATTTACACAGGCTGTCCCCATAGATGTTATTACTGCTTCGCACCGAATGTATTACACAGGGATAAAGAGAAGTTCCATAGTGTAATAGAGCCGAGAGCTAACATCGTTGAGGAGGTTAAGCGACAGATTGAACGAGAGGGCATCACAGGAAAGCTCATTCATCTTTGCTTCACTTGTGATCCTTATCCGCTTGGATATGACAGTACACCGACAAGGGAAATCATCAAAGTAATCAAAGAGAGCGGAAACAATGTTCAAATCCTAACTAAAAACGGATATGACGCTTTGCGTGATTTTGATTTGCTTGATGAAAACGATTTGTTTGGCGTTACCTATACGGGTTATCCCGAAGATGAATTTCGTACCTTTCCGGCAGCAGAAAGGTGTGCTGACGCTCCGTTAAGCAGATTGAAAGCATTAAAAATAGCAAAGGACAAGGGTATTAAAACTTGGGTATCGTGTGAGCCTGTTATATGCGAAAACGACATTATAGAGCTTATACAATTTGCCGACTACATTGATTTTTGGAAAATCGGCAAAATGAATCATTATCCAAGCGATATAAATTGGAAAGAGTTTGGTATAAGAGCCGAAAGATTTTTGAAAACGCGCAGGCGAAATTATTACATAAAAGACAGTTTGAGAGAGGAAATGAATAAATGAAATCCGTTTTAATGAGCATAAATCCTAAATGGTGCAAGCTTATTGCATCGGGCAAAAAGACGGTTGAGGTTAGAAAGACAAGACCGAAGATTAATGTGCCTTTTAAGTGTTATATCTATTGTACGAAAAACGGCAAGAGCCTTATCAAAAACGATATATCTACAACAATAGGTTTTATTGCAAAGAATGGTGGCAAAGTAATAGGCGAGTTTGTGTGTGATGCTATTTTAAGCCATTGCGAAATGGCAAACGCAGACATAGCAGAGATACAAGGGCGCATCAAGAGAGAAAAACTTTTGGAGTATTCCAACGGCAAAGAGATTTTCGGTTGGCATATCTCTGACCTTGTAATCTATGACAAGCCGAAAGATCTAACAGAGTTTAAGCGAGTTTGTGACGGAAATTGCCAATCGTGCAGATATGCTATATGGCAGACTAACGGTTGGGCATATGAGCCTTATATCGTGGATTGTAAGCCAATAACAAGACCGCCGCAGAGTTGGTGCTACGTTGAGGAATAGAATAAAAAGATCACAAATCGAAATTTAATTTAGGAGGGGGTATATATGACTCTGAAAGAAATAAAAAAGGACCTTAGGAGGATACAGCATTTCGAGAGGGTTTTAAAGAGCAAGCGCATTATAGAGAATCAATGCCGGGAACGGATAGAATATCTTAAGACGTCGGGCGGTGATAGTGATACCGGCGAGAGGGATCGAATTGTATACGAGCTTGAGGCTACGATAAAGCAGCTTAATATCCCCGATTTTATTCGGAGAGGGACTGTTCTTAAGAATAGATATATTCAGTACATAAATATGCTTGAGGAACAGGATCAAGCGCTTATAAACTTGTATTATATCAACTGCTTTGGAACACAGGGCAAGATTGCGAGAATGTTTAATTATTCTGAAGAATGGGTTAAGAAACGTTTGCATAGTGCTTGTGAGAATCTTTTGAATATTATAAATAAAGCAAATGGTATAGAGGGAGCTTAAGGCTCTCTCTTTTTTTTGAAATTTTTTCGTTTTGGCATAAGTGTACACTTTTTTACCGGTTTGTTTGTGTTATTTTAAATATAGCAAGAAGGAAAGGAGGGATGGTATGAGCAAGAAAGCAAAGAGAAAGAATGGGACAAGGAAGCGTACGAAGCTTACAGAGGAGCAAATAGGAGCGCTTCGGGCAGAGTGTTCCGTTAACTCTAATAACGTTGCTGTTGCGGAAAAATTCGGTATTGCGGAGTCCACAGTACGCAAGTACCGAAAGGAATTTAATAAGGATCCTATTTATGCGAATTTGTGCGAGGATAAAAAGGCGAAATTTACAGAGATAGGCTGGGATACTATCATCCATTCCTCCGAGCTTTTAAACAAGCGAATTAAACGTGCCAACGAGGCTGAAACAGAGCTTGACAAGCTATTGCACGACACAGTAAAGCTTATGGCTAAGGAAGGTAGCGGATTTTCTGAGGGCACGATAGACGCTTTTGTAAAAAAGTTTATGTCTTTACAGCTGCACGATATGTCAAAGGTTGCTACGGTGTTGGGTACGATATATGACAAGGTGGCGCTTGCATCCAAGGAGCCGACGCAGAATATAAGCACAAATATCAACACCATAAAATTTGAGGACCTTTGATGAATGCAGAATGCGGAGTGCAAAATGCAGAATTTAAGTATTGAAGCGCTTGTGGAAAAGCGAAAAGCCAGATGGAAAGAACGGCACGATATGGAGTATGACCGACGGATCATAGAGTGGAATGCGCAGGCGATACTCAGTAACGCGCATCTTCGCGAGGAGGTCCTTAAGAAGCCGTATCTCCTTATTGAATGTATCTTTTGCCTGGTGGATAAAAACAAGGATAACGTGCCTTTCTTTTTCAACACCGTACAAAAGGACTTTATTGCGCACCTGGAAAAGGACGGAACGAAGAAACCGTTCTTCATTCTTAAGGGCCGACAGCAGGGCTTTACGACGCTTATAACCGCCATTCAGCTGGCTTATTCTATTGTCAAACGTAACTTTAGCGGATTTACTCTTGCGGACCGCGACGAGAACGTAAAGGCAATATTTGTTGATAAGGCAAAGGTTATGTACAATGCTCTGCCCGATATACTTAAGCCTCACGAAAAATTCAACTCGGTCAATGAATTGTTTTTTGACAAGCTTAATTCTTCCTGGCGTGTTGCCCCTGCATCCGCCAACGTCGGACGAAGCAGAACGCTGTCATTTATACATTATTCCGAGGTAGCATTTTACAGATGCGAGCTTTCGGATCTTCAAAAATCCATAAATGAAGCGGCTACTCCCGACGCTATAAGGATATATGAGACCACTGCGAATGGATTTAACGAGGCAAAAGACCTGTGGGATCTTGGCTCTTGTGTGAATCTTTTCTACGGTTGGTGGCTCAGTGACGAATATTCAAGCGAGGATCTTGACGAGATAAGCTCAGCGGATCCCTGGCTGTCGGGAAGAATATCAATGCTGCGGCTTAAGGGCCTTACCGAAAAACAAATTGCCTGGTATGCAAGCAAGTACAACTCGTATATAGACAAGAACACCATAAAGCAGGAGTACCCTTGTACTCCCGAGGAGGCGTTTATATCAAGTGGAGACTGCATATTTGACAAGGAAGCAATAAGCCATTATCTGACTACCTTTAATATCCCGTTCAAGAAAGGATATTTCACTTACGAGCGTATTGAGGTACCTATAAAGAGCGGCGAAGTATCCCAGGGTCACGAGGTCGTAATAAGAAATATTGAGTTCCGTGAGGACCGAAACGGATATATCTATATTGTTGACGAGCCCTGGAAGGAGATAAAGGACGGAGTGGAACGTATCAAGCCTTACGTTATAGGCGCGGATACGGCAGGAGATGCTACAGACTATTTTGCCGCCAAGGTTATTGACAATACAAACGGAAGGTGCGTTGCTACCTTGCACAAGCAAAGGATGGACGAGGACTTGTTTGCCGAGCAGCTTTATTGCCTTGGTATGTATTATAACGAGGCTTTTATCGGGGTGGAAATCAACTTTTCAAAGCAGCCTGTAAGGATACTCAGACAGTTAGGATATACAAATCTTTACGTATCCACTAAGCTTAGCACCCTTGGAGACACAAAGGAAAAGGAATACGGCTTCATTACTACCTCGGCTTCGCGACCTATAATCATATCAAATATGGTTACTGCAATGCGTGAGAATATCCGCCTTGAGACTGACCGTGAAACGCTTAAGGAAATGACAACGTTTATTCGTCATAATAACGGACAAAAGGCCGCTACTGTGGGAGCCCACGACGACCTCGTTATAGCTTCTGCTATAGCGCGATTCATATCAAACGACTATACACACGAAATAACCATCAATAAAAATCACTTTGCGGATCTTACCAAGCTGTTCGGAGGGGAGCAATACTCCGAGGGTGGATATATTGAATGGTAGTTTAGGAGGAAAAATGTTTTTTAAACTTAGGAAAACCCTGTCCGAGCTGGAAAAAAGAATAGAAAGCCTGGAAAAGCAGGTTTACAGCGCGGCCCATACGGGTAAAAAAACCGTTGAATATCCGGATTCTGCAACGGAAAAGGTAACCGTTGCGGTAATCGTTGACGAATGGATAAACGGCGAAGGGAAAGGCGGTAAATAAGGATGCAGACAAATACAACAGCAGAAATATGGCGCCAATACGAGGACGGTATTGCGTACCAGGACAGAATGGGACTCAGGCGTAATCTTCCAAAGTACGTTGAGTTTTATGAGGGTAAGCAATGGCCCGCGCCTACGAAGAATACAAGGAATCTGCCGCGCCCCGTAATAAACGTGATAAAGATGATCTGCAGGAATAAGAAGGCTGCTATAGTATCTTCCCCTGTGAGGATCAGATATAAATCCAATGATCCAACTGTTAACGTGGAGCTTTTCAACAGCTTCGCAGAATATATACAAAAGGATCTTGAGCAAAAGAAGCTTGATAAGGAGGGTATTTCCGACGGAATCCAAAAGGGCGGATATTTCTTCCACTATTATTGGGACAACGAGGCGGTAGACGCCAGGGGAGTAAAGCGCGGAGCGTTAAGGTGCGAGCTTATAGATCCTCTTAACATCTTTTTTGAAAATCCGTGTCAGAAGGATGAGCAGAAGCAACAGTGGATAATCATCTCATCAAGAATGAACGTTGAAGCCGTAAGAAAGCTATCCTTAGGCGCAAGCGATACGATCACGGGCGGCAAGGATGATAAGGATCCTTACGGCACTATAGAGCAAAGTGAGGACAAGCTTGTTACCGTTTTAACAAAATACTACCGTGTTAAGGGTGAGGTATACTGTCAGCGCTGTACAAAGGACGCGCTTTTGGGTAAGGCGTTTCCTATTACTCCCCAGCTCCAGGAGGCTGAAAAGACGTTAAGGGGAGAGGATGATCCCAACATTGCCACTCCCGACAGAGTTGATACGTCCAATGATGCTCCGAGGGCGTTTGCTTACCTTTATCCTGTAGTTGTAGGAAACTACGAGTCCAGGAGTAATTGCATATACGGAATGGGCGAGGTTGAGGGCCTTATAGCCAACCAGAAATCCATTAACTTTAACTTTGCAATGAGTCTTCTTAATAACCAGGAGGTCGCGTGGGGCAAGTATATAGTCATGCCCGGGGCGCTTAAGGGCCAAACGATAACTAACGTTCCCGGTCAGGTATTGATAGATCACACGGGTACGGGAAACGGTATTAAGAAAATGACGGAACAGGCCCTGCAGGCGCAGCCTGTTAACCTGGCAGGAAACTTGATAGATCTTACCCGAAGTATGTCGGGTGCATCCGAGATCTCCACGGGAGAAATAAGCGGTGCTATGTCGGGAGAAGCAATAGCGCTTCTGCAGTCGCAGGCGAAAATGCCGATAGACGATCTTCGCGATTCCTTCCTTCTCGTTAAGGAAAAACAAGGTAAGGTTATGGCGCAGTTCTTCAGGCTTTATTATTACCAGGAAAAATTCACTATAACGAAGGATGAAGAAAAGGCGGAGGAGCTCACCTTTTCATCTTCTGAATTTGCGTCGGCAAGCTTTGACGTTATTGTGGAGGCTACAAGCGGCACAAGGTCAAGTATAGCAGGAGATATTCAGCTGCTGAATCAAGCTCTTTCAAGCGGCTCTATTTCCTTTGAAACCTATATAAGAGCGTATCCCGATGAGGCTATAGGTAATAAGCAGGAGATTCTTAATTATCTTCAGAAGCAAAAGGAAGATGCCCTCGTTATAGCTAATAACCAGCTTGAGCAGGCTCTTAAGCAGCTTGAGGAGTATTCTGAGGTTATGAAGAAAATGAATAAAACCGTTGAGAGCGCGCTTCCTCTTATAGAGGAAAATGCGTCACTTAAGGCGACAATTCTCAATATGTATAAAGAGGCTGACGAGCAGATACGTACGGCAGAAAAGGAAGCGGCTGACCGAAAGGCCGACGCGGCGTTTTTTGCAAATGAAATATACAAAAATCAAAAAAAACAACAACGATATAAATTTTAATATATAAATGTCGCACGGAATAGCGAAAAAATCCGGAAAGGAGCCTTTTATGGCTGAAGAAATGAAAACTGCGGAAACAAATACAGAGGTTGCCACTCCTCCCGAAGCCAACGCAGTGCCGGGAAGCACAGCTGACACAGAAAGTACTGTCAACGATAATGGATTTACTGAAGGGACTGATGCCAACGGAAAAGGCGGCAGCAATGCACCCGGTGAAGCCAAGGTGACAGAGGAAAAAAGGCGTAATGCGGAATATGCGCGACGCCGCCGTGAGGCAGAGGCTGCAGATAAAATAAGAATTGCGGAAATAAACGCGATCAAAAAGGTCCTGCCCAATAATCCATACACCAAGCAGCCCATAGAGACTAACGAGGACGTAGAGGAGTATCTTGTAATGAGAGGAATCGAGGAAGCAGGCGGTGATCCTGTTAACGATTACTTTGCAAAGGTAAGAGAAAGTCGCGCCTCTAAGCAAAAAACAGCAGATACAAACGCCGTTCTTCAAAGCCAGCTTGACGAGTTTGAGGAGAAGTATCCCGACGTCGATATCAAAAAGCTTCTGAAGGATGAGGATTTCCGTGAGTACGCTTACGGTAAGTTTGGCAGTAAGTCTTTTACAGAGGTGTATACGTCATACACCAAATTCAAAAGTAAGCTTTCTTCTCAGGCGGAAAACACCGTCACAAAGCGAGCTGCACAGGAAATTGCCAATTCCGCCGCAGCTGTGGGAAGCCTTAACAACAGTACTCCTCCTGCGGAAAGTGAGTTTTTCACAAGAGATCAGGTGAAGGCAATGAAGCCGGAGGAGATCAAAAAGAATTATGAAAAAATAATGAAAAGTATCAAAAAATGGTAATGAAAAAAGGAGATTTAAACTATGGCATATGAAAATTTTATTCCTTCCGTCTGGTCGGAGGCTATCAACAGAGGTCTTGAAAGAGCGTGCGTCTTTGTAGAGGACTGTAACAGACAGTACGAGGGCGACGTTTCCAAGCAGGGTGATTCCGTACATATTCTTGGCGTAGGCAAGCCTACTATCAGAACACTCGAAAGAGAGAATGCAAGCGGCGGTATCGAGGCTGCCGAGGAGGTAGCAGACAGCTCTGTTATCCTCAATATCAATCAGATCCGTTATTTCAACTACAAGGTAGGTGACATTGACAAGGCGCAGGCTGTTAACGGCCTTATGGAGGCGCTCTCCGACGAAACGTCCGAGGCTCTTGCCAATGCTATGGATAAATACGTTGCGAACCTTGTATCTAATGCGGCAAAGCTTAATACTGCAGCGGTGACGGTAACAAAGGACAACGTGCTTGATATTCTTGACAGCGCTATTCAGTATCTTCAGGAAAAGGACGTATCCTTTGCAAACAGCGGCGTTTCCGTAACCGCTTCCCCAAGATTCTTCAAGCTCTTCAAGCAGGCATATATCGACAAAAATACCTCTAACACAGGTGATCTTAAAAACGGTAACGTTTGTATGTACGGCAACGTAAGAGTTAAGCTTTCCAACAACGTAAACAAGACCTCGGACGGCGCAGAGGACAACATTATGATGAGAACAAAGCGCGCTATCGCCTTTGTAAATCCTCTTACTCATACTGAGGCTTACCGCCCCGAAAACTCCTTTGCGGATGCGGTTAAGGGCTACGTTCTCTTCGACGGTAAGATAGTACGTCCCAATGAGATCGTAAATATTAACGTTAAATACGCTTAATACCTGATTTAAAAAAGTAAGGCACTTGATGAAACGTCAGGTGCCTTATTTAGAAAGGAGACGAAAATGAAATTAGGAGAAATAAAGCTGGAAGCTCTCCGTCTCTGCTTTGCTAACCCCGAGCTTATTATGGATACTGACGACGAGGAGGTTTTTTCCGAGGCGCTTGAAAATATTTCCTTTGATGAAACGTATAAGGACTATATGTCCGCTATGCCGGGCAGTATAAACAGATGCTTTTCTGCAATCGAGCATAAAAAGCTCTTGAGGACCAAGGAAAAAAGATACAAAAAGGCTGATCTTATCGTGGAGGACGGTGTATATCAGATTCCTCTTAACAAAAAGGAAATGTATGACGTGGAAAGGGTTTCCCTTATATCCAACGGCGTTATAATTCATAACGTGAAATACAGCTTTTTAAGTGGGGACAGGATAACCGTGCTTCCCATTGGAGAAAAGGACGTGTATATAGTGACGTACACACCTTATATCCCGAGAATAAGACCTTACACGTCTGAAAATTACGAAATAGATCTTGACGAGGACGTATTGGCTCTTATTCCGTATTTTGTCAAGGGTGACATAATGAGATTGGACGATCCAAACGAGGCCGCGGAGGCAAGAAATATCTTTGAAGGAATGTGCGCGGAGATCTATCGCGGAATTGACAAGCCTCAAGCAAAGGTCGATACCGTTTTTACACAGGAGTGTTGATATGAGAGTGAAGAAAATATCGTCTAATCCTAAAAAAATATACGGGATCCGTAATAACAGAGGAGTGGATCTTGCCTCTTCTCCTCTCAATATAGCGGACAACAGAGCCTCATATATGATGAATATGATCTCCCGAAACGGTACGAACAGAAAAAGGCACGGCTTCAGCTCCATAATACAATTCCGTGACGAAAGCGATACGCCGCTTCCCATAAACGGTATACACACATACGTTCCAAAGGTGGGAGAGGATCAGATAGTTATTCACGCCGGCACGAGATTGTACCGTTCTGACGGAACGCGCATAGGTAAGATCGAGGTGTTAAATCAAAGATCGCAGTCGTTTTACCTTAACGATCGTCTGTATATCGTGGGCTGTGGACCCATAATTGAGTACAACGGCTCCTCCTGCAGCTATTTGGAGCCTTACGTTCCTCTTGTTATGACGGATGCTGATTACAGATTCAACAGCGCCAGGGTGATAGAGGATGTAAATCTTCTTACCACAGAGAGAAAAATAAAGTACGACGGTACACCTTATAAAGAACACTCCGCAATGTTTCATTTTGATGCAAATACGGACTTTGAAAAGGACGTCACGATAAAGATATTTCTTTCTCCTGAGCATAACGAAATATTGCTATATGCACCGGGAACGGAGGAGAAAAATCCCGATGAGGACACTCTATACACAGGGGATCCGATAGAATGTACTTTCCTTTTGTCAAATCCATCTCACGGAGACATTATTAAAGCAGAGGACATAGAGATAGACGGCAAGGTACCGTATATCTTTGACACAAATAATACAACGTCTTTCTTTGCGGACATTGAATGCTTCGTATTCAAAAGAAAAAACGAATGGCGCTTCGAATTTTCCTTTAATCCTTCTCCTCAGATAGAGAATGATCTCAATATTGAGGTTACGTACCACGGAAAAACCGATAACAGGTATAAAATAGATAGCTGCACCTTTGGAACTATTATCGGAGATGATAATAACGCCACAAGGCTTATGCTCGGTGGTGGAGACGATAGAAATATGTGTTATATATCCGACAGTATTCATATGGAGGGCTGCGCATATTTCCCCGATACAAACTTTATATCAGTCGGTAATTCTCAGCCTGTGACCGCGTTTTTGAGGTTGTCCGATTCCACGGTTGGTATTTTTAAGAAAAATGAATTTTATCGATATAGCTTTGATTTTATAGCAGATCCCCAAACGTTTGTAACAAGGCTTAATATGACAGGCTTTAAGGGTAATGATGAGGAGGGATGCATCAATCCGTATACGGCTGTCAATGTTAATTCAGATGCCCTTGTATTCACAGGGGAATACGTATGCGGAGTTGCCAACCTTTCATCAAGCTCAAGTGTGGAAAAGTATCTTAAAAAGCGTTCTTCCAAATTGGAGGGTGTATTCGCTAAATATAGCCGTGAGGAGCTTAAAAATGCTATTTGCGGCAGCTATGACGGAAGATATTACCTGTTTATTGCAGGGGACGTGTACATCGGAGATACAAGATATAAGATTTATGAAAGCAACAAGTTAGATCCAGGCTATGAATACGAATGGTGGGTATGGAACGGTATGGACGCTTATTCCATAGGATTTGCACGGGATAAGATGTATATCGGAACTGCAAACGGCGAGCTTCTTTGTGAGAATGACGAATATCGGGATATCCGTATTATCAAGCACGGCGCCAAGGCAGACGTCACCTACAATACTGAAACGGGATGCTTTACTGTTAATAGCGAGATTACCAACGGGTATGAGAATATTAAGGTAAAGCTTACGGGATATAAGGAGTGGCTGGAGGATAGAGAGATCTCCACGGCAATTTATGATTCCGTATCCGGGGCTGAATGCTCATTTATTACCCTGTCTGACGAGGAATATATGATGATCCACAACGGGCAGAAAGTAAGAATAAAATGGGGTGATGGCAATTATACAGATGCTTTGGTGGATATACAAGCAAATGAGGAAGGGTATATTTTATGGTTGTTTGACGGAAATATGAGCCCCCTCGACCTTGGAGCATTGGCAGGAGCAGACGTGTGCATACACGAGGACGGAGCGCAGTATTACGAAATGGTACAGGAAAATGACGGGTGGCGCTTGGCTGACGAGCACGGCAATAAAACAACGTGGTCCGTAATTGACGGAATAAGCGATTATCCAACGCTTATCTTTTACAATTTTGAGGACGTTGTAGCGACGTATCATTCTCCATTTATGGACCTTGGAAACCCTATTTATACCAAAACGTTGTTTGGAATAACGGCAACGTTAGAGGGCAACGGATACGGTGATATCGGAATAAGCTATGAAACACTTGATAACGCTTCTTCAACCTTTGTAAAAGGATCCGGACATTTTTGCTTTAACAGCTTTAACTTTTCAAAAATATCTTTTAAAGATTCCTTCGTGCAAACGTTAAGTAAGCGGCTATACGAAAGAAATTTCAATTATATTGTAATCAGGCTGGAATTTCGGGGAAATAACGATATATCACTTGATCAGATAAATCTTATATACACAGTTAATCAAATTATTAAAGGAGCGAGATAATGTTTATAACAGATGAAGAGAAAAACCAAATAGCATTAAGCTCTGCTATGGCGCTGCCGAATGATCCAAGCAGAGCCGGAATGAAGCCCGATCAAATCAAAAAAGTATTGTTTGCACCAACAAAGAAGCTTATTGAATACCTCAATGTAAAGCTTGCAAATTATGATGAGATAGGTAATGGTAAGACACCGATTAAAGGCATTGACTATTTCACGGAAGCGGACAAAAGGGAGCTTGTTGAAGCGGTAATAGAAGCCATTCCTTCGGCGGAAGGAGTGAGCTTCTGATGAGTAAGTATATAATTCGGGCTGCAACCCTGCAAAACATTGCTTCCGCCATAAGAACGAAAACGGGCAAGACAGACAAAATACCCGTAGAGAGCTTTGCAAAGGAGATCGAGGAGATTTCAGGCGGAGGGGGAGGCATTATTAAGGTTGACGCACTCCCTACAGAGAATATTGATGA
>JAFUOY010000004.1 GCA_017481595.1 Clostridia bacterium
AACAAAGACCATAGTAGCGGGACACGACCACGTAAACTGCTCCTGTATTAAATACAAGGGCGTGCGCTTTACATACAGTCTTAAGACGGGTATGGGCGCATATTGGCGTCCCGAAATGAACGGCGGCACCGTATTTACGGTAAGTTCCGACGGAGTTACCACCATCAAGCACGAATTTGTTGACCCTACCCCTTGGCTTGAACCTAAGGAAGAAAAATAATACATAAAACAAAACCCGACGGAGCGTAACCACTCCGTCGGGGATTTTATTATTTACGGAACCATGGATTCCAATTGTGATCGCTAAGCTCTCCTGAAAAATGTCCTGCTAAGATAGAAGGATCGATTGTTTCAAAAGGGATATCATCTATTATCTCGGGATAATAATAGTGTGACATATACCATCCATTTTTAACCGTCAATTCCACATAGTTAAGCTTAGAGCAGCCCTCAAATGCGGTTCGTTCTATGTAAGTAACGCCTTTTCCTATAACCAAGTTAGTTAAGTTTTTGCAATACGCAAATGCGTTTTCACCAAGGCGCGTTACGCTATCGGGTATTGTAATTTCTGTAAAGCCATCACATCGCTCAAATGCATAGCTGTTAATTACGCTAACGTTATTTCCAATCGGTATGCTTTTAAGACTGTCGCAGTTATAAAATGCACCTTTTCCAATTCTGGTAACGCTATCAGGAATTATAACCGTTGAAAGCGCAGTACACTGAGCAAATGTATGGGTATTGATTGCTTTTATTCCCTTTGAAATTTCAACCTTTTTCAAAGACGTGCAGTTCATAAATGCACCAATTCCCGCATTTAAAATAGAGTCCGGCATTTTTATTTCCTCAAGAGATTTACATCCATTAAAGGCGTGGTTTCCAATATAGGTAAGCCCCTCTGACAAATTAACACTTGTAATACCGCTACAGCCTTCAAAGGCAGATATTCCAATATAAGTAACCCTTGACGGAATTATAACGGACAAAAGCGATGTTTCTTCTTTAAATGCGTTCTTCTCTATTCTTGTTATAGGCAATCCGTTATATTCCGACGGAATTATAAGATTATTGTCGGTATAATCTCCCAAGCCTATTACAGCGTAAGACGCTTCGTCCTCGTTGAGGCGGAATTTTAAACCATCAACTATCTCTAAAGCAGGAATAACGGACTGATATTTTAATATTTTTCCGCACTCGGAGCATTTTATGCCATCGGTGAGTCCCGTTTGCATAGTGGTAGCTTTCTTGCCCTGTATTACTGTTTCCTTATGGATATGAACAGGAGTTTCTTCCGTTACAGGAGGCTTTGGTCTTGGGTCATCCTCTACGTAAGAGCTCCAAGCCTTATTCCATTCTTCTATAGTTTTAAGCGCATCAGGCGCCTTTTTCTCGTATACCTCGTCAAAATGGTTTTCATTGCCTTTATAAGAATCACTTTTTATATTGATCAACGTTCCCCAGCCTACCGAAACGCCTGCATCATAAGAAATGTTAGGAATAATGTATTCCGTTATCATTTCTATTTCTGCATCTGTTTCAAACAATTCACTCTTTTGCTCAAGATACGTCTTCATGGTGTACTCCTGAGCCGTCCAGAAAAGAACGTCCATAAAATACTCAGACATATTTCTATCCTGCGTGAGCTTGGGGATACACATAGCAACGGACATCTGGTCCGAGCAAGGAACGTAGTATCTGCCCTGCTCCTCATTAAGCATTGGGAATGGAACAATACCTACATCTACATCTATATTAACATTATTCGCATATTGCAGGACCTCTGTCAAAAATAAAGCTCCTCCACCTTGAAAAGTTCTGCTTCCGCCTAACGAAGTGAATATTTCCTTCTTGGCAGTGTTAGATTTAATTATAGCACTTATAACGTCATCAACTCTGTCATCGTTTATAGCAAGCTCCCATTCACCTGTTGCCTCATTTATTCCCGCCTGTTTTACACCAAAATAATCATAATATTTGGTAAATTGACTAATAACAGCAACAAAGGTATCATTATTCGAGAGTATTCCATCACCGTTATCAGAATAAGTCGCCTCTGCGTAGGTACATAAGCGGTCAAAGGTCCACTTGCCTTCTCTTACCAGATTATAAAGGTCATCTGTGGCTTTTTCATTTACATCTGGTAGAAGATTTTTATTGAAATAAAGAACGCCTGCAGTTTCTATATCAAGAATAGAAAAGCTGCCTGTTACAAAGAAGGTATGACCGTGAGCCGTATAGGTCTTAACGGAGTCACTGCTATAGTAGGTGTTATTAAAATCAATAAACTCTCTGTTTGCAAGGTCGTACACGTATCCGCCCGCAACGATTGCCTGAACATTCATCATACGGGGAGCAGCAAGGTCGTAGTTTACGTTTTTTGCAAGAGTTGCTTTTTCAAGTGCATCTGGCATACTAGCCTTTGTTGTATTTAGCCAGTTGACCTTAACACCGTAGGTTTTTTCTATAAATTCATTACGATCAAGAACTGCCTTTTGAATTTCCTCGCCAAATTTAGCATCGTTTTCTTCAGTGATAAAAGTCTCCGGCATTGCCCAGGGCGCACTCGTAGAATACCATGCGGAGCAAGCAACGTTTAAGGTTTTGCCCGACCAGGTGTCTCTTATATCGGTCTTTGATGACCAATTCTGCACAGGAGTCGGTATCTCGGGAGCCGGTGCTTCCGTTGTGGGGGCTTCAGTTGTAGGAGCCTCTGTTGTTGGCGCCTCGGTAGTGGGCGCTTCCGTAGTGGTGGTTTCATCATTTCCACCGCAGGAGGCAAGCACTGACGTCAGCATAAGTAACACTAACAGTATTGACATTAATTTTTTCATAATTTATCCTCCTTTTTTATTTAAATGGATAATGAAAGTAATACTTTACATTTATAGTCTATCATATACAGTAGAATTTGTCAATGAAAAATTTCTATTTTATTAGCGCCGAGGTGCAAAAATAAAGAAAACAGGACGAGGAGCTTTACGGTTCCTCGTCCTGTTTATGTTAAATATGTAAGTTCATTTTATTTAATTTTAAGAACTGACCTCAAAGAGTACAAAACCTTAGAAAGGATTTTCTGTCTTGTAAGGTACGCACTTAGGCTGATTGTAGCCGATATTTTCTGTATTGAAGTACTTGAATACCTCGTAAATGGATTTACCGTAGTGACCGAAGGCTACAGCACCATGGTGGGGGAATCCGTTTTCGATAAGAACGTGACGGTAGAATCTGCCCATTTCCTTAATTGCAAAGATACCGATGCCGCCAAAGGACTTGGTAGCTACGGGAAGGACCTCACCCTCTGCAACGTATGCGTAAAGGTGGTTATCCGCTGTGGACTGGAGACGGAAGAAGGTGATCTCACCGGGGATAATATCGCCCTCAAGAGTTCCGTTTGTAACCTCCTCGGGAAGGGAACGAGCCATGATCATCTGATTCTTCATTTCAGGCTTCTTAAGCTTAACGCTGCAGGTATTTCCGCAATGGAAGCCCATAAATGTATCCGTAAGGGAGTAGTCAAACTTACCCTTGATGCTCTCGTTATACATATCCTTGGGAACTGTGTTATTGATGTCAAGAAGTGTAACAACGTCCTCGCTTACGCAGGAGCCAATAAACTCGGAAAGGGTACCGTAAATATCAACCTCACAGGATACGGGAATGCCCTTACCTGTAAGACGGCTGTTTACGTAGCAGGGAACAAATCCGAACTGTGTCTGGAATGCGGGCCAGCACTTACCTGCCAAGGCAACGAATTTCTTTGAGCCCTTGTGAGCCTCAACCCAGTCAAGAAGGGTAAGCTCGTACTGTGCAAGCTTTTCAAGAATTTCGGGCTTCTTGTTGCCGTCGCCAAGCTCTGATGCCATATCTGCAACTACATCTGCAATACGGGGGTCGCCTGCGTGCTTATGGAATGCTTCAAAAAGGTCAATCTCAGAGTTTTCTTCAATCTCTACGCCCATATTGTAAAGCTGCTTAATGGGAGCGTTACAAGCCATAAAGTTAAGGGGACGGGGACCGAAGGAAATGATCTTAAGATTCTTAAGACCGTAGATCGCTCTTGCAATGGGCAAAAAGCCGTTGATCATATCAGCGCAGTCCTCAGCATCACCTACGGGATACTCGGGAATATAAGCCTTTACGTTACGGAGCTTAAGGTTGTAGCTTGCGTTAAGCATACCGCAGTACGCATCACCTCTGTCACCAACGAGTCTGTCGCCGCTTTCCTCAGCTGCGGCGCAGAACATAACGGGGCCGTCAAAGTTCTGAGCAAGCATAGTTTCTGAAATTTCGGGACCGAAGTTGCCAAGGTAAACGCAAAGAGCGTTACAGCCTGCATTCTTTACGTCCTCAAGAGCCTGCATCATATGTATTTCGCTTTCAACGATACAAACGGGGCACTCATAAATGTCGCCCTTGCCGTACTTATCCTCATAAGCCTTAACAAGCGCTTTTCTTCTGTTTACGGACAAGCTTTCGGGGAAGCAGTCACGGGAAACCGCAACCAAGCCAAGCTTGATCTTAGGGATATTGTTCATAGTTATTCTCCTTAAATATATTTAAATATATCTTTTATTAATTTTCAGTATAACACACTTGATTTTTTGTGTCAAGGCTTAAAGATCCAAATCGTTTATGATGCTGTCGTTACCGTATACCACTACGTTGCCGCTTGTGTAACCGTATTTCCAGAATTTTGCGTGCTTCTCCAAATAGGATTTTGCTTCTTTCTCAGTTTTAAGCTCAACAACGTACAAATAGATTTCAGTACCATTATCGTCTACGTAGGAGTAGTTGCCAAAGGCGGTTATTACTTCCGTGATTTTGTATTCGCTCATAAGATTTTCTATCTGTGATTCAGTGTAAAAATATGCTGAGCGGTGTAATTCCTTAAGCTGCTTCGTAACGTCATCATAAGCGCTTGAGCAGGACGCCAAGGAAAGAGTAAAGATCAGAATAAGTAAAATAGCAATAAATTTTTTCATACATACCTCTTAAATTCGTTTGTTTTATTATATTATATCATAATACTTCCCCGCCGTCAAGATAGGCTTACTTAAGAAACGTATCATTTATTCTTATCCACACATAGCGGGAAATTCCGCAGTCCTCCCTGTCGGAAAAGCGCTTTGCTATACGATATCTTACAGAATCGGCAATGCCGTCAAAGCCGCCTCCGTTTATTTCATCGGGATTGTATACGGAATAAGTAGTGCCGTCCTCTTGTATCTTTGATAGGTTGGTCATAAATCCGTTTATTGATTTTTTAAGATACGCCTTATCACCCGTAAGCTGATAATAGAGGTGATCCGCCTCGGCGCGCCATATACTCCAGGCGTGACCCGCGCAAATTGCGGGACCGTCCGCATCTCCCTCCCATTGAGTTTCCCACCAACGAAGGGATGAGCCCTTCATCTGACATACGGGAGTTTTTATTACCCATATTTCGTGAAGATCAAGTATTTCCTTTGCCTTTTCAATATATCTTTCATCCCTGCGTACATTCTTACAGTAATAAAGAAGCGCAAGTGCGGTACAGGAGATAGAGCCGTCCTCCATTTCCTCCTCGGCTTTACCCGAGATAACTCCCTCAGTTGGGAATTTTGTGCCGCGATCGTAAAGATACTCCGCCATTTTGTCGGCGGCTCTGTAGCAAAAATCGGAAAGCTCATTATCCCGCGCAGACAAGATCCGCGCCGAATCACAGATCGGTATCATAGGACAGCACACCGTAGTATAGTCGTCCTTATGGTCGCCCCAATCTATTTCAATGGCTCCGTCCTCTGACTGATAGTGGGTAATAAGGCATTCTGCCGCTCCCCTTGCATACTCGTAATACTTCTCGCTGCCAAAATAAAGATAGGCGTCAAGTAAAATGGTTATACCGTGGGCAAGCTCCTGCACGCGTCTTGATCTGAACACGTTATAAGCGGGAAAGCCATCGTGGGGCTTATTGAAAACAGTAACTCTCGGGGTCGCTTTTTCTATGTCCTGCTCCGTAATTTCGTCAAGGAGGGACGTTACGTTTTTTTCGTAATCTTCTCTCTCCTCGTTTGTAAGCCTGTCGGAATATTTTCTAAGAAAGCGAAGCATTGCAGAAGCCCAGCATTGATGCTCGCAAAGGTTTCTGTCCGTATATTTTGCAACAATATGGGCATCGGCGCTGTCCATTGATTTTTTGTAAAGCGCCACAAGGTCCAAATATCCGTATACGGTAATGGGCGCGCCCCGTTTTCCCTCCCTTACGGGGATAAGCTCCGTTTCTCCCTCGGCGCTTATTACATAGGTATCCGTATATTTACAGACACGTTCCCCGCCGTTTCGCCTCTCTATTATGGCATCGGGATTTCCGTATGGGCTCAGTCTTAACGCCTCTCCCACCTTACCGCCCAATGCGTCCGCATCAAGAAACGGCTTATCATAGATCCGACTCAGCTTTTCTAAGCAGTCGCCAAAGCTTGAAACGGGTAAAATGGCAATTTTAATATACTTTTTTCTGTCGGACGTACCGTAGACCTTATCGTAATTTGCAAGAAGCTTCAAATTTATAAAATAATGTCCGAATGAATAAGGGGAGTAGTCCATTTTCCATCCATCGGCAGGGCTCAGGATGGCAACGGCAAGATTTCGTCCGCTGCCCGAGGTAAGATAAGCAAAAATAACGCTTTTGTCGGGGGACGTGTACGGAGAATTAAAAAGATATTGATTTTTCCAGCCTCCGCCGCCTATCTTTCCCATAAAATTAAAGGGCAGATTTATACCGTATTCCGAAATGCCCTCGGCATGGGCGCTTGCCTCAATAATAACACCGTCAAGAGCAGTGTCCGTTTTAATTACGGTTTTTGTATTTTCAGCATAGCCGTATCCGTTTTCCCACCGAATCGCGTCTGTTTTATCAAGGTACGGCGTACAGGACTGCTTCTTTGCTTTTGTCACGTCATCCGACATAAGAGTATAGGCTATACTTATGCCGCCATCCATAAGCACGGGTATATCCGTATTTCTCGTATCCGTTATTTTTCCGGATTTATTGATTAAAATGCTCATTTTCTTCAACCTTTCAGTAACATAGTTCAGATATAGTCAAGATAATTTTATCATAGGACAAATATAAAAACAATAGTTTTGTTGCATTTGATTTGTACATGTGATAGAATTAAGATAAAGATATTTTACGGAGGTCTACGTATGAAAGAGGTAGAAAAAAAGTACAGATCCTTGCCCTTCTGGTCCTGGAATGACGAGCTTGATAAGGACAAGCTTGTAAAACAGGTTGAATGGATGAATGATAATGGTATAGGCGGATTCTTTATGCACGCCCGCGGCGGTCTTAAGACGGGATACTTAAGTGAAAAATGGTTTGAATGTATTGACGCCTGCGGAAAAAGAGCCAAGGAGCTTGGTATGGAGGCTTACGCCTATGACGAAAACGGATGGCCAAGCGGCTTCGTTGGCGGAAAGCTGCTTGAGGATATGGAAAACCACGACAGATATCTTACCTACACTATAGGAGAGTATGACGAGGGCGCCCTTGCCTCCTACGATATAAGTGGAAGCGCTCTTTGCCGTATTTTTTCCTATCAGACAGAGTGCTTAAACGTATATCAGCACTACTCCTCCTCTACTGCGGATATATTGAATCCCGAGGTGGTGCAAAAGTTTCTTGATATGACCCACGAGGAGTACAAAAAGAGAGACACCTACGAGCTTAAGGGTTTCTTTACGGATGAGCCCCAGTATCACCGTTGGGGACATCCCTACACAAAGGTACTACCCGATTACTTTCTTTCCACCTATAACGAGGACATCCTTGATAGAATCGGACTTTTGTTTGTGGAAAAGGAGGGCTACCGCGACTTCCGTTATAAATATTGGAAATCAATGCAGGCGCTTATGCTTAACGCCTTTGCAAAAATGACCTATGAATGGTGCGATAAAAACGGATACAAGCTGACAGGACACTATATTGAGGAAAACTGTCTTTGCGGACAGATGGAATGCTGCGCGGGGATAATGCCCTTTTATGAATACGAGCATATTCCGGGTATTGACTACCTTGGCAGCAGGATAGACGGAGAGATAGGACCCAAGCAGGTTTCCAGTGTTGCCGCTCAGCTCGGCAAAAGACAGGTAATTACGGAGACCTACGGCTGCTGTGGTTGGGACGTAAGCCCCAAGGACCTCAAAAGAATAGCGGAGAGCCAATACGTGTCGGGAGTTAACCTTATGTGTCAGCATCTTCTCCCCTACTCCGAGTACGGACAGAGAAAGCGCGACTATCCCGCCCACTACTCCGATATAAACCCTTGGGTACGAAAGAATTTCAAGGAATTTAACGATTATTTTTCATACCTCGGTAAGCTGCTTGCAGAAAGTGACGAAATAGTAAACGTAGGAGTTTTGCACCCTATCCGCTCCGCCTACTTTGATTATAAATTCTCACCAAGCGAAAATTGGCACGGTCTTGGAGATATACTTGAAAAGCCCTTTGTAAATCTTACGAATATGCTCCTTGAAAATGGTATTCCCCATCATTTTATTGATGAGACCTTGCTTGAAAAGTACGGAAAAGCGGAGGATGGGTCCGTAATTTTGGGAAATTGCGCATATAAATACATAATAATCCCCACTATTTTCACAATGGATAAAAGCACGGAGGCTATTTTACATAAGTTTGTAAACGAGGGCGGACGCGTGCTTTTGTACGGTAAAAAGCCCGAATATTTGGAGGGTGAGGAATACGATTACGATTATCTTGAGTCAAACGTGACACTTGACGAAATAATCAAGGATCAGCCCTTTACAAAAACAACAGGGGACGGCGTGCGCACCGCCTACAGACGTGACGGAGATGGCAAGGAGTTTATCTACGCGGTAAATTTGGGAGATGATGCTGCCGACGTTACCTTTACAATTAAAAACGGTTGCTCCTTTGAGGAATACGATATTTTAAAGGACGAGTATAAGACCGTAGGACTTACGGTGCATTTTGACAAGGACGAGTCAAAGATCTTATACGTTTCAAGTAAAGATCCGTCCACGCCCCCCGCCCTTTCTCCCTTGAAGCTGTCTGCTCCCTTTGAAATTAAGGAAAAGGCGGACAACTATCTTACCCTTGATATGATAAGCTTTTCCAAGGATGGGGTAAGTTACTCTCGCCCGATGCATCATATGGGTGTTTTCGATATACTCTTAAAGGAAAAATATCGAGGCACGCTGTATCTTAAATATGAGTTTACAGTTGAGAAAATACCGACAAAATGCGTTCTTTTGGCGGAGGAAAAGCGTCCTCTTATTAAAATAAACGACACCCCTGTGGATGCTTTTGACGTTTGGGAGTATGAAAGAACCACATTTGAATACGATATTGCGCCTTACGTAAAAACGGGTGTAAATGAGATTATAATAGAGCTTGATTATTATCAGTCCGAGGACGTGTATTACGCTCTCTTCGGAGAAAACGTAACGGAAAGCCTAAAAAACTGTCTTGCCTACGACACCAATATTGAGCCTGTCTATCTTATGGGTGATTTCGGTGTTTACGGTGAGTTTACTATAGGTCATTCCGACTATATTCTTTTAGGTAATAATTTTGTAATGGGAGAGCAAAAATCAGAGATCTCCTCCCTTATCAAGGACGGCTTCCCCTTCTTTGCAGGGGATATTACCTTAAAAAAGACGGTGGACGTGGATGAAATTAACAAGGAGCTTGTCTTTGACAAGAGCTTTCAGCTTATTGACGTAAGGGTAAACGGTGCTTACGCAGGACGAATGATGTTTTCAGATAAGCTTGATATTTCAAAATATCTTAAGGTAGGTAAAAACGAAATCGAGCTTACTCTGACCGTTAGCAACAGAAATCTTTTCGGTCCCTTCCACACCATATGGCAGGATCCCAAATTCGTAGGACCCGACACCTTTGAGCGATTTGGCACGTGGGATAACGGCAAAAGCAAGTATCTGACAGAGGAATATTCCTTTATAAAAACTATTATTTAAAGCCTTAATTTTCCACCACAAGGAGAAAATATGAACACAAAATGCGATCATTTCAAAACATATTGCAACCCCACTCCCCTGCCCGACTACCCCCTTGGACGATTGTGTTTAAGCGGATATCATCTTCCCAATAAATACGATTACAGGGAAACGGCAGACCCAAGCGTAATTTACGAAGGCGGCAAATGGTATCTTTATCCATCCTGCGGAATGGTATACGTTTCCGAGGACTTTATACATTGGAAGCACAAAAAAATGACCCCCTATGATATCGGCTACGCGCCTACAGTGGTAAAGCATAAGGGAAGATTTTTGTTAATTGCCTCCGAATCTGAAATGTACTCATCCCTCTCTCCCGAAGGTCCCTTTGAGTGCATTGGGGCCTTGCACGACGATACCGGCAAGGAATACCGTGTTGGGGACCCTATGCTCTTTTCCGACGATGATGGCAGACTATACCTTTATTCGGGCTGTGGCGGAGAAATAAGAGGATGCGAGCTTGATAGTGATGACCCCACACGCCTTATTACCGAAAATATGCTGATGTTTGGCATGAACACCAAGGACCACGTATGGGAAAGAATGGGAGAATGGAACGAGGATCCCTCTTATAGCTGGATAGAGGGCGCCTGGATGTATAAGCGAAACGGAGTATACTATCTTACCTATTCCGCCCCAGGTACGGAATGGATATCCTACGGAATGGGAGCGTACAAAAGCAGTTCTCCATTAGGTCCGTGGGAGTATATGGGAACAAGCCCCTTTCTATTGACAAAAAAGGGACTTATAAGAGGTACGGGGCACGGCTCCATCGTTGACGGCCCAAACGGTACTACCTGGGTATTCTACACCATTTGCGTTTGCTATGCAGGAGCATTTGAAAGACGGATAGGCTATGACCCTATCGGCTTTGATGAAAATGGCAATATAATTCCCACCTCCGCATCGGAAAACCCTTGCTATGCGCCCGGAGTTATAAAAAAGCCTCATCTTGACAATTCCACAAACCTTATTCCCCTTACGCAAATGAAGCGTCCAATCGCCTCATCCTGTGCTGAGGGCAGGGACGAAATATACGCTCTTGATGACAGCTTACTTACCTGGTGGCAGCCAAGAAAGGATGACCCTATGCCCTGTCTGCCTATAAAGCTAAGCGGTGACCCGTTGACTGTTGCCGCCGTACGCATAATGTGGCGAGACGTGGGGCTTAGCGTAAAGGACGGATATCTGCCGGGGCCCTTTGGATACAAGGTGGATGTCAAGGTACGAAATGAAGAGTGGACAACCGTTATTGACAAGAGCGACAACAAAGCAGATATGCTCATAGACTATATACCCATAGACCCCGTTTTGGCAACGGATATAAGGCTTATAATAACGTCTAAGCCTGAAAATATTGAGCCCGGTGTAATGAACTTTACCGCCTTTGGCTACTGATACAGGAGAAAAATATGAAGCTTTCTAACAAAACTTTAAAAAAATTTATAAAGGGCGCGGTTTATTTTGAGGAGGAAAAGGGCTATCTTATCCCCTACAAATATTCCAAGGCGCAAATTGACTATATGGCTGACCCATCCTATGACCACGGCTGGAGATGGAGAGCGAAAATATCGGGTGGCATCAGAATGGAGCTTATAACCGACGCTACCTCTCTGTCCTTTGATTATATCGCTAACTGCAGCCACGAAAGAGCCAACACCTACGATCTCTATATAGACGGCGTGCTTACCTCCGTTTATCAGATCGGAGAAAAATTAAAGGGAAATATCTCCTTTGATCTGCCAAAGGGAAATAAAAAGGTAACCGTATATTTCCCTTGCGAAAGCATAGCGAAAATAAAGAATTTTACCATAAACGGCGCATACAAGTCCGTTAAGGATAAGGGACCGAGGATCCTTTTCCTCGGTGACTCCATAACTCAGGGCGCAGGCCCCGAAATGGGTAGCGCGTCCTATCTTAACACCCTTACGAGAATGGCAGATTTTCAAGCTCTCGGTCAGGGTATTGGCGGCTACAGATACGAGCCCTGCGACCTTATGAAAACAGACGGCTTTGAGCCCGATAAAATAGTAGTTTTCCTCGGCACAAACTACTACGAAATCCCTATCGAAAATTATGACTACAAGCAGGCGGTAAACGAATATTACAAGCGCATAACGGAGCTTTACCCCAATATTCCCATTTTAAGTATAACTCCCCTTTGGAGAAACAATAACGTGGATATGGAGCGCTTTTTGTGGTGCATAGACACAATTAAGGACGCGTGCAAAAGCTATCCCCAAGTTACCGTAGTGGATGGCTTTACCCTTGTGCCAAACGTAGACCAATGCTTCAGCGACGGTGTACATCCAAACGCATACGGAAGTGAGCATCTTGCCGTAAATCTTTACAGCGCTATGAAAAAGCTTGGATTTATTAAATGATATGAAAAAGTACGTATATAATAAAGAATCATTACCACGTCCGTTTTTGGAGAGCCGTCCCGATTTTACGGATCTGTATTACAAGGCGTGGGAAACCGCCTTTGAAAACGTGGAATATATTGACAAGGACGGATGGAAGGATATCCTTACCTGTATGCCCGGAGTTGGCATAATGTGGCAATGGGACTCCTGTATTATGACCTTTATCACCAATTATTCAAACGGCACGCTTTCCGCCCTTAACAACCTTGATAACCTTTATATGCTTCAAAGAAAATCGGACGGATTTATGTCTATGGCGTACAATTTGGATGACGGCAAGGCGACCTACGGTGAAAGAATAAATCCTCCCCTTATGGCGTGGGCAGAATGGGAGCATTATCTGGTATCGGGTGACTCCTCCCGATTTGAAAGTGTGCTTCCCCACCTTGAAGGAATTTATTCGTTTATTGAGAATAACAGAAGGCGTAAATCCTGCTCCCTCTATTGGTTTGAGGATACGGGCTCATCGGGAATGGACAACTCTCCCGTTTCGGGATATCAGTCCCCCGACCTTGACGGCAGCGACACCTGTTTTATTGACCTTGCATCTCAGCAGGCGCTTTCCGCTATGCATATTGCTCTTATATGCAAAAAACTCGGTCTTACTAAAAAGCAAGAATTTTACGAGGGCGAGCATAAAAGAATATGCGACCTTATAAACTCCATCCATTGGAGCGAAAGAGCAAAATGGTATTTTAACTTTTTTGCAAGAGGCTGGGAGGGTGAGCGCGTAAAGTTTATAAACTCAAAAACCGCCGCCTCGTTCTGGACGCTTCTTTGCGGTGCCGCAACGGGCGAAAGATTGCGCCATATGGTTGACCATATGTTTAACGAGGATGAATTTTATACAAAAGTTCCCTTCGCTTCCCTATCCAAGGATGATCCGAACTACGATCCTGCGGGCGCGTATTGGCTTGGCGGAGTTTGGCCTCCCACAAACCTTGCGGCTATCAAGGGTCTTGCCGCAACGGGCTATCGGGAGATGGCAAGGGATGCATCCATAAAATTCCTTGACGCTATGTGCCGTGTAGACAAGGATCCTTCCTTTGGCGGTATATGGGAGAGCTACGCCCCCGAATCTTACCGTCCCGGCACTACGGAGTATAATACCCTTTCCCGCGAGAGCTTTGTAGGTTGGGGTGGAATTGCGCCCATAACTCTCTTTATCGAAAGCATTATCGGTCTTGAATTCAACGCGCCAAGCAATACCGTCACCTTCCATCTTAATTCAAGAGAAAGATGCGGAGTTGAAAATATGATATTCAACGGTAACAAAATATCCGTTACTTGCGCAGAATACAAGCCCTTTAAGGGACAGACAAAAATAGTAGCTCACTCAGAAAAGCCCTTTACCCTTACCGTAGTTACAAAATACCTTTGGTATCCTGTAACCTTGGAGGTAAAGGAGGGAGAGAATATTTTCTACATTTAATAAAAACAACACGGTTATATCGCTTGGATATAGCCGTGTTTTAAGTTTAAATAATATTATACGTGGCAAATCTCTTCCTTGTGAGCTTCTTCCTTTTTCTTCTTATTCTTATTGGTTCTTTCACTTATGCCGAAAAATACGTAATAGAACACGAAGATGTAGATCAAGAAAAGTCCCGATACTATCAAGGGGTACAAAACCTTATTTCCGTTTACGAGATTATAGATAAGATCGTAGGGAGTGCCGTCACCCGCCATTAAGAACATATAATTGTAGTCGATTATACGGTTTACAATATACGCCACTACACAAAAGGCGGATATAATAGAAAAGTTTATGTAAATATTCTTTTTCTTCATACTTATCAAGCCTGAAACACCGATATATATTGATGCAAAGCCCGATATAGAGTGGGTTATACCCGACGCCACGTTATCAAGGGAGATAACGGGATAGGCGCTATAGTTATTACCTGCCAAATACGTACCCATAACGGCGCCGAGAAGTCCGAACATAAATACGTTATCAAGGGCGGCTTCCTTTATTCTTCCCTTGGCAAGGGCGGCAAGAGGTATTGTAATAAGCTGAATACTGCAAAGGAAAAGAGGAAGCTCCTCAAGGAATCTGTCAAATGGCTCATCACTTGCTATACAAATGAAAATTATTTTAATGATCTCCACGGTATCTATTGCTATGGCAGAGGCAAGAAGTACCTTGTTTTTTCTTTTGTCATCAAGGCTCCTGTTTTTCAGTCCGAAATATACGGCTGATATGACCATAACGACCATAAGAAACGTAACGAAGGTAAGATGCTGCCAGGACATATAGCCCTCAGGCTCTCTTTGGTATCCGCCAATTCCCAAAAATTCTTTCATAAAAGCTCCTTAAAGTTCTTTTTATTGCTGCCCTGTTATAATTTTTGAATACGTATGCTTATCTTTTTTATTTTACCATATATACGCATATTTGTCAATTAGTAGCACAATTATATATTATTTGGCACAAAAGCCAAGCGCCCGTCTTGAAAACACAGACGAAATATGATAAAATTCCTGTATGGGGGTGAAAATATGAGAGACGTAATTTTAACAACGGATCTGTACCATCAGCACGCAGACCCAAACGATCATTGGAATTTAGCCACTATGTTTTCCTTGGCGCACCAAGGTCTTATCCGCTTTGCGGGGATAATGTGTGACGATGACAGAGCATTAAAGGAGGACGGCTCCTATCTTCATTTCGGGGACCCGTCGGTGCAATCCGTCGCCCAGATGAACTATATTACGGGGTTATGCGTACCTGTTGGCTTCGGCTCACGCAAGCCCATAAAAAACGAGGATGATATAAAGGAAGCATTAAGCGGCAGAAAAATATCCTCCGTTACCCTGCTCCTTGACGCGTTACAAAGCTCCAAGGACAAGGTAGACATACATATGTGCGGCTCTTGTAAGGACGTTTTGCTGGCTTACAGACACTCCCCCGACCTTTTTAAAGAAAAATGCAACTGTATCTACCTAAATGCGGGCACTTACGAAAAGCAAGAGCCCATTGAGTATAACGTAGGACTTGAGCCCTATGCATACTCCCAAATTTTTAAAATTCCTTGTAAGATACGCTGGTCACCCTGCTTTGACGAGCTTCGCCCCTGGCCATATAAGACCTCCAAGCGGGCAAGCTTTTATAATCTTAACCAAAATGAAATAGCGCCTCACCTTAACACAGCGCTCTTAAAATATTTCAGCTATATGCACGGCAAGGTATTCGATATAAATTGGCTGACGTACTTAAAAAATCCCCTTGATACGGCTTTGGTTGAATGGTGGTCAAATGCGGACCGCGAAATGTGGAGCACGCCCGGTTTTCTTGCCTCTGCAAATAAAAGCATCAGCCTTGACGGACGTATAATTGACGAGGGCTCTCCCGAGCCGCATTTGTTCAGATTTACTCCCGTAAGGGTAGACGTAACTCCCGATGGAAAGATAAGCTGGACGGAGGCAAAGGAGTCAAACGTGGAGATGTTTGAAAATTATGACCCGATAATATATGAAAATGCAATGCCAAAAGCAATTATAAACATTTTAACAAAGCTGCCGAATATTGAATGATTTAGCCTATAAGCTTAGTAAAAAAACAGCTTTACGTATTTACATTTTAAGATATAAATGATAGAATAAAATAAAAACGGTTTAAGGAGAATACTATGAAGGTAACGTTTATGGGTGCGGGAAGCACCGTATTTTCAAAAAACGTATTGGGCGACACTATGCTTTGTGATGCGTTTCACGATATGGAGATCGCTCTTTATGATATTGACGAGCACAGACTTGAGGAATCTTATCTTCTTATTTCAAAAATGAATGAATCTATAAATGAGAGCAGAGCCACCGTTAAAAAGTATCTTGGTGTTGACAGAAGAAAGGATGCTCTGCGAGGCGCGGACTTCGTTGTCAACGCAATACAGGTTGGTCTTTACGACCCTTGCACGATTATAGATTTTGAAATACCGAAAAAATACGGCCTCCGCCAGACTATCGGAGATACTCTCGGCATCGGCGGTATCTTCCGCGCCCTCCGTACCATACACGTCCTCAAGGATTTTGCCAAGGATATTGAGGAAGTATGCCCCGACGCCTGGTTCCTTAACTATACGAACCCCATGGCTATGCTTACAGGATATATGCTTCGCTATACAAAGGTTAAAACAGTTGGTCTTTGCCACAGCGTACAGACCTGTACAAATGATCTTCTCCGCTCCCTTGATATGAGTGACAAGCTTGAGGGCAGACACGAAAAGATAGCAGGCATTAACCATATGGCTTGGCTTCTTGAAATAAAGGATAAGGACGGATGCGACCTTTACCCCGAGATCAAAAAGCGCGCGAAGGAGAAGAACGCAAGCGAAAAGCATTGGGATATGGTGCGCTATGACTACATTGACAAGCTTGGATATTACTGCACGGAGTCAAGCGAGCATAATGCGGAGTACAATCCCTTCTACTTAAAGGCGGGACGCGACGATCTTGTTGAAAAATTCAATATCCCCCTTGACGAATATCCGCGCCGCTGTATAAATCAGATCGCAGGCTGGCAGAAGCAATACGAGGAGCTTATGGCAGGGGGTAAGATCGAGCATACCCGCTCCCGCGAGTACGCATCCCATATTATGGAAGCAATTTACACAAATAAGCCCTATAAGATAGGCGGAAACGTGCTTAACCGAGGAGTTATCTCCAATTTACCCTACGACGCCTGCGTTGAGGTGCCCTGTCTTGTTGACGGCGAGGGAATTCATCCCACCTACGTTGGTGAGCTTCCCCTTCAGCTTGCGGCAATGAACAGCTCCAACATCTACGCTCAGATGTTGACTATTGAGGCGGCGCACACAATGGACAAGAAGAAAATTTATCAGGCGGCAATGATGGATCCTCACACAGGGGCTCAGCTTTCCACAGATGAAATAGTCGCCCTTTGCGACGAGCTTTTTGAGGCTCACGAAAAGGCGGGCTACCCCATATTTTAATTAAAATGATAATTCAATCGGAGGAATCAAAATGAGTCAGAGAACGAAGGAAATGCTCTCAAAGATGTCCCTTAAGGAAAAAATATATCATCTTGAGCAGATCACAACCGCTACATATCTTACAAAATGGAGCACCTATGAGGTAATAACGGGTCCCGACAGTAAGCTTAAGCTTGACAAGGATATGATATTCGATATCGGTACGTCCCTTAATCTTGTAGGCGCGGAGACTATGATAGACGCTCTTACAAATTACCTTAACAAGAGTAAATTCAAGCGTCCCCCCGTGTTTATGCAGGACGTTATCCACGGACACCGCACCCTTTACCCCATAAACCTTGGTGTTGCGGCATCCTTTGACCGCGACCTTGCCAAGGAGCTTGCGGCTATGGCGGCAAAGGAGGCAAGCCTTGACGGTGTAAGCGTTACATTCGCTCCTATGGTGGATCTTGTGCGCGACCCGCGTTGGGGACGAGTTATGGAATCAAGCGGCGAGGACCCCTATCTTAACTCCGAAATGGCTAAAGCCACGGTTGAGGGCTATCAGGGAGATATGGGCAAGTACAATCTTGCCGCCTGTGTAAAGCATTTTGCAGCCTATGGCGCAGCGGAGGCAGGCCGTGACTACAATACTGTTGATATGAGTGAGCGCACCTTGCGTGAATATTATCTCCCCGCCTATAAGGCTGCCGTTGATGCGGGAGTAAAGATGCTTATGGCGGCGTTCAATATTGTGGACGGCGTACCCTGTGTAGGAAATAAGCACCTTATGAAGGATATTTTAAGAGACGAATGGGGCTTTGACGGTGTTGTAATAAGTGACTACGGCGCAGTTGAGGAAATGATAACTCACGGCGCGGCTGAGGATAAAAAGGAGGCTGCTCTTCGCGCTATTGAGGCTGAATGTGACATCGAAATGATGTCAAGCTGCTACGCGGAGCATCTTGCCGCTCTTGTTGAGGAGGGCAAGGTTACAGAGGAGCAGATCGACAAATCCGTACTTAGAATTCTTGACCTTAAGGAATCCCTCGGTATTCTTGACAAGCCCTACAGAAGCGTAAACGTAGAGGAGTCAAAGGCGGTACAGCTCTCTCCCGAGCATCGTGAAAAGGCGCGCAGAGGCGCAGAGCAAAGCGCGGTGCTTCTTAAAAACGAGGGTATTCTTCCCTTCAGCAAGGACGTATCCGGCGTTGCATTGATCGGTCCTCTTGCTTCCACGGGCAAGATCCACGGTAGTTGGCATTGCGGAGGCAGAGCCGAGGAGACTGTAAGCGTTTACGAAGGACTTACAAATCTCCTTGGAGATAAGGTTAAATATGCGCAGGGCTGCCCCATTGAATACTACGCAGAGGATACCTCCCTCTTTGACGAGGCAATAGAGCTTGCTAAAAACAGCGAGTGCGTAGTGCTTTGCTTGGGTGAGCATCAGGACTACTCGGGTGAGGCAAATTGCCGCGCTGATATTGAGATTCCCGAGGTACAGTACAAGCTGCTTGACAAGATACTTGAGGTAAACAAAAACGTGGCGGTTGCCCTCTTTACAGGCAGACCATTGGCTATTACAAGGCTTGATAAAACTGCTCCCGCTATTCTTAATATGTGGATGCCCGGTACGGAGGGCGGTAATGCCTGCGCTAACCTTCTTTTCGGTAACGCAGTACCAAGCGGTAAGATAACTATGTCCTTCCCCCGCGCTCTCGGTCAGTGCCCCATCTACTACAACCACTACACAACGGGCAGACCCAAGCTTGACAAGGATGATTTCAACCGCGTTCTTTACACATCATCCTATATCGACGTTCCCAACAGTCCTCTCTACCCCTTTGGCTACGGCTTGTCTTACACCACCTTTGAGTACAGTGATCTTAAATTAAGCGCCGACACAATGACCAAGGACGGCAAAATAGTTGCAAGCGCGAAGATCAAAAACACGGGTAACTATCGCGGCAAGGAGGCAGTTCAGCTTTACATAAGAGACGTAAAGGGATCCTGCGTGCGTCCTGTCAAGGAGCTTAAGGGCTTTGAAAAGATCGAGCTTGATATAGGCGAGGAAAAGACGGTTTCCTTTGAAATTACCGAGCCAATGCTCCGCTTCTGGACACAAAAGCTTGAGCACGTGTCCGAAAAGGGCGAATTTGAGGTATTTATCGGCAAGGATTCCACCTGCGCACCCTTTGCAAAATTCAACCTTATATAAACAAGTGAGTATAATAATAAAAGCGGCTGTTTTTCAGCCGCTTTTGCTTTAGGAATCATAGTATCCTTCGCAAAGAACATATAGACAATCCTTAATTTTTGTGTTATCATAGTAAATAAGAGAATAATACAATAATAATGAAAGGAGTGAAAAATATGTCATCATACAGCGAGCTTATTAAGAATTTTGAGAAAATAAGAGCTTATATGAGGGAATTTTACGTCTACGGATTTAAAAACAGAGATGATTACGATGCGAAAAGCAGCCGTTCCTACGATAACGAGCGCCGCAGGATCGAAAGCTGGCTTGGTGAACATATGAGCTTTGTGCGCACTCCCGAGGGTAAGAACGTATTTATTTCCATCGACAGCCGTACCATCAGGCATAATCCCTTTTACAAGGCGTGGAAATCAAAAAGCTTTACGGACGGAGATATTACCCTTCATTTTATTATATTTGATATTCTCTACTCACCATCAGTTAAAATGACGGTTGCCGAGCTGCTTAAAAGGATGGACGAGGAATATTTGTCAGGGTTTGACAATCCAATCACCTTTGACGAATCCACCATCCGCAAAAAGCTGAAGGAATACTGCGATGAGGGAATCATAAAAACGGAAAAGGAAGGACGAAAAATATACTACCGTCGTGCAGAAAATACTGACGTAGCCGATCTTAACGAGATTTTGCACTATTTTTCCGAGGTTGCCCCTTGTGGCGCTATCGGTTCGTTTGTTCTTGATAAAACCCAGGCGGATACGGACGCCTTCACCTTCAAGCATCACTACATAACGGGAGCTATCGATACGGGAATTCTTGCTTATCTGTTTACGGCAATGAGAGAAAAGCGCGCCGTAACCGTTTATAACCTGAGCCGTAAAGCCAATACTCCCAAAAAAATCCTTATGATCCCTCTCCGTCTGCTTATAAGCGCGCAAAACGGCAGACAGCATCTCGTTGCTTATCTGCCCGAGCTTAACCAGTTTCAATCCTACCGAGTGGATTACCTATCCAACGTAAAAATCGAGGATGTATATCCGGGATTTAACGAGCTACGGTGTGAGCTTGACAAAATGCGGAGCAAAACGTGGGGAGTAAGCGTTAAGCATAATAAATCCGGTACAGATCACCTTGAGCACGTGGAGTTTACGGTTTGCGTAAACAAGGGTGAGGAGCATATAATCAGGAGGCTTGAACGTGAAAAGCGAGTTGGTACGGTGGAAAAAATTGACGACTGCACCTGTCGCTTTTACGCCGACGTTTACGACTCAAGTGAGGTAATACCATGGATAAGAACCTTTATTTGCCGTATAACCAAGCTTAATTTTTCAAACAGGACCCTGGAAAATCAGTTCAAGAACGATATTAAGGATATGTACCGTATATACGGTATTGATGAGGGGGTGTAATATGATATTCAGTGAGCTTTATTCTGCGTATTACAATACGGTTGCCGCAATCATTTCCCGTATTATAGACGGTGAGCATTCCGAAAGGGAGCTGCAAAAAATCGTTACGGAAAGAGCCTTTTTGGAAAGCGCTCTTACCGTTATGCCCTCTCTCAAAAGTGAGAAATGGCAGCTTGTCCACAGTGATATGACAACACCTATTAAGCATATTCCCACAATGCCCCTTACAAATCTTCAAAAGCAATGGCTAAAGGCGATCTCCCTTGACCCACGAATAAAGCTTTTTGACGTAAGGCTACCCGATCTTGACGGTGTCGAGCCCCTGTTTACCAAAGAAGATTATTTCATTTACGATAAATACGGCGACGGAGATTCTTTTGAAGACGAGGAATACGTAAGACAGTTCCGCGTGATACTTAACGCTATTAGAAATAATACCCAAATCAAATTTGAAATGACTAACCGAAGCGGTAAAGAAATGTATATAAGATGCCGCCCCATAAGGCTTGAATATTCCGAAAAGGACGATAAATTCAGGGTGATAACCGAGGGCTGGCACGGTGGCTCCACCATAAATCTTGCAAAAATGCGTGGTTGTATGCCTTACACAGGAAGCAAGCCCCTTGAAGAAAGCCATCGTAATATACTCTACGATACCGTAACAGTAAGGCTGCGGGACGAGAGAAACGCCCTTGAAAGATTTATGCTTCACTTTGCTCATTTTGAAAAGCAGGCTGAAAGGATCGATAAAAGCAATTACCTTATCAAAATAAAATACTCACGGGATGACGAAACCGAAATGGTAATAAGGATCTTATCATTTGGACCTATGATAGAGGTCATAGGCTCTGAATCCTTCAGAAATCTGATAATTGACAGGCTAAAAAGACAAAAAAGCTGCGGACTTCAATAAGTTCGCAGCTTTTTTTCCGTGAAAAACAGGGAAAATAATGGTAAACTGTGTTTGCAAGCAGACTTTAAGCGAGTGTTTGAAGCAATTTTTTCACTGCGGTGCGCGAGGATATTCCAAAGCGTATGCCCAAAGAACGCTTGCGATATTTGAGCCTTACAAGCTCCCTTTCGCGGGTTCGAATCCCGCCGTACGCTGCAAAACGTATCGCCAGTGGTTTGGTTTTGTCCTTCGGGACGCAAAAACGGTACACAAAAGGTCACTTTCGTGTGCAAGAACGTTTTAATTGAAAAATCGTTATTATTCAGCAAGGAAAGAAAAGCCCCGTATTTCTTTCCAAGCAATACGAAAGCAAGCCTTGTCTGAGGTCGGATACCGCGTTATCCATTTCAGCGCCAAAAGATCTCTTTCCGCGTTGAAAACGGAATCGCTCAAGGCTTTAGCCGCTGCTTTTGTATGAATAATAGCGGAATCAAACGAAATTATGATTGGAGTGATTATATAATGCTTTTCTTCTTTACCACAAAAAGAAATAAACTTTTATCAAAGCTTATAAAAGCATTTCCAAAAGAATATACCGCAGATGTCGAAGCTGTTTGCAATTCTTTGACAGTGACAAGCAAAGCATACAGCGGCGCATTGTATAGTGATGAAACAACTGAATGGAGCTTACTCTCGGGTGAGAAAATAGAGATTCCATATCGTGTTTATTTAAGCGATAAATTGATTTTTCAAAACAAACTTACGGCGCAGCAACAAGTGATCTACCATTGCATTTTTTCAAGAAGCTATGATGGATACGTTCGCCAAAAGCACATAGAAGCTCTGCTTGATTCCGATACACCGGAATGGGCAATGCCGTATATCGTAAAGATTTGCGACGAATATGTAAAAGAAATTTTGGATACTGTTTATCAAAAATTGCAAGGAAGAAATTGTGAAACGTATAAAGCTCTTTGCCAACGCAATTTTGATTATTTCAAATTAGGACATTGCCGTATGATCAGCTATTGGAATGAATATTACCGATACGATTATTACAGATATAAAGAGTACATCGGCAAAAAACTATATGGTGAGTGCTTTGGCTATAATAAGACCGGACAAAAATCTATTCAATTCTGAAGAAAGGGTTACATACTATGAAAAAGATGATTATCAATGAAAACCAAAAGGGTTTTCTCTTCAAAAACGGAAAGTATATAAAGCTGCTCGGCGCGGGCAAATATTACCTGTTTGGCGGCAGGGAAATTGAGATTTCCAACTTGGAACAGCCCATCGCGTGCAGCAAGTGCGCTCTTGAAACCTTGCTTGCAGATAAAGCTGTTGCCGACTATGCGGCAGTAGTTGAAGTGGGCGATGAGGAGCTTGCTCTCCACTATGTGAACGGTAAGTTTTCTTCCGTTCTCCGCCGTGGAAAATATGCGTTCTGGTCCGTTACGGATCAGCACGAGTTCAAGATTGTGGATATTTCAACACCTGCGGTAGATAATAGCGTGCCCGAGTATATCTTTTCAAAGATTCCTCAGCTCTACTATACCAAGATCGAGGTTGCGGAATATCAGAAGGCACGACTCTATTTTAACAAGAAGCTTGAGGGAATTCTGGACGCAGGCACCTACTACTTCTGGAAAACGTCCACAAACGTAGACGTCAGCTACGTGGACACACGCTTGACTCAAATGAACATTACGGGGCAGGAGCTTTTAACCGCTGACAAGGTTTCCCTTCGCGTAAGCTTTGTTTGCAACTACCGTGTGACCGATTTCGTTAAGATCCTTACGGAAATTGACGATTTTGAGGAGCAGATGCACGTATCGGCGCAGCTTGCTCTCCGTGAATACGTTGGCAAGTATAAGCTTGACGAGATCCTTGAAAATAAGGATCAGATGTCTGAGTTCGTATTCGGCAAGCTGAAATCAAAGGAAAAGGAGCTGTTTGTGGAAATTACGGATGCTGGAGTCAAGGATATTATCCTCCCCGGTGAGATCCGCGAGATCATGAACACCGTCCTCGTCGCGGAAAAGCGAGCTCAGGCTAACGTTATCACCCGCCGTGAGGAAGTTGCATCCACCCGTTCGCTGCTCAACACGGCAAAGCTGATGGATGAAAACAAGACCCTTTACAAGCTCAAGGAGCTGGAGTACGTGGAGCGCATCTGCGAAAACGTAGGAAGCATCAACCTTGGCGGCAACGAAAACATTCTTACTCAGCTGGCAGGAATCATTGGTTCAAAGTAAAAAACACCCGCAAAATTTTGACCTACCGCGGAGAAAGAGAGTGAGAAGCTCGACTTCGACGCCAAAACAAAAAAGGAGAGATTCGCGTCGCAGGGACGGGAACCCCCCCAAAACCTCATTCTTCGCTTCGGGGAACCCCTAGGACGCACGGTTGTCGTTACCGCATCGCTCTGCCCTTGCAAGCTTCGGTTGAGTTCTGCGACGCAAAGCTAGTCCTTTAGGGCGACGACTGCCCACATTTCCGTTTCCCTTTATCACCCACCAGGTGCGGTCAACGAAAATGCTCACGAACCCTGAACAGCGTTCAGGGAGAGGGCGAATTTGAGGTATTTATCGGCAAGGATTCCACCTGCGCACCCTTTGCAAAATTTGATCTTGTTTAATAATAGAAATGGCAGAGAGAATGAGACGTACTCTTAAGGACAGTTTTTGAAATTCAATAGAATACGTTACCTACCGACAGGAAAAGGACGAAGAATTGGTAAAATTCCTCGTCCTTTTTTCTTGGCAAGCACTGCTTCTGTGGACACAGAAGCTATTTTTAGTTATGAGTTATAAGGCTCGCTTGCGCTCACCGTTATAAGTTTGCTTTGCAAACGTTATGATATGATCGCCTTGTTACTTCAAACTGTGCCGAAGGCACATCATAACTTGGCGTAGCCAATCATAACTCTAAACTCGCCGCAGGCGATCATAGTTGCGTTGTGTCCTTAAGGACACTACGCTAACTCTCTGCCATTTTTTATTTTGAAATTTCCGATAAAAGGTACATAGAAATGCCGACGCAGGGCATATCGTATTCCGAGCTTACGCTATACACGTCAATGGAATGATATCCTACTCCCACGGCACCGGGAATAAAGGGTGTGGAGGGGAAAAACTGACCGTAGGAGTGATGCTGAGGGTTATTATATCCTATGGCACGAATGTGGCTGGAGTCAAGCACGTTTGCTCCAAGCAAGGAGTCGGCAACGGACTGAGCGTATCCCATATATCGCTTATTACCAAGCAATTTTGAGCCGTGGGCAAGGAAAATGCCCATATAGCAGGCGTAGCTTGGCTCAAAAACCTCCTCCTTGGAGTAATATACGCCGTCGAATTTTACAAGAGCTCTCTTTGACTCTCTGCGGGTTTTATTCTCGTGGCCGTCCACCACGTCAAGATCCTCGTCCGAGTATATTTTTTGGATGCTTCTCCACACGGATTTATCGGCAAACTCGCACACCTTATCAAGGGCAAGGGTAAGCTTTTCTTTTAAATCGTACACGTCCCCTAAAAGCTCATAAGCATCGCAAAGGGACAAAAGTCCGCCCATCAGCCAACAGTAGCTGCAGGACGCAGAAACCGTCTTTTTATTATTATCCTTTCTTGTAAGGATATATCCGTCAAGGCTTTCAAGTACACAAGGTAAGGCTTTTTTAACCGCATCAAGGTATTTTTGCTTCCCTGTAGCGTGATAAAGGTCTTTAGATGCTACTATCTTATATGCAAGGTCGGAGGTTGAGTCCTTTCTGCATTGCTCGTAGAAGAAGTCGGGGTCCATTCCCATAGGATATTTGTCCGGATGCTTATATACACCCTCCTCTCGCTTATCACTCATCATATAATCATAGGAAAGGAGCGCTTTTTCAAGGCATTTTTTTGCAAAAAGTCCGTCCCTGTTTTTAAAATACATATATCCAAGGGCAAGAATAGAGGTCACGTTCCATTGTGCGGAGGATGGCGCGGCAGATTTGTAGAACTCACGTCCCTCCCATCCAAAAGGAGCATTTAAGGTGTTATACATTGCACCGTTTTCCTGTATGGTTTTTATAAAATACTCGAGTGCCCAATGCGCCTCATCAGCCACCAAAATTTTGCCCCACTCCGTTTCATCCTTCATAGCAAAACGAAGCATAGCAAGAACGCCAATGGACACTCCCCCGGGAGATTTTCTAAGGTCGCAGGATTGGTGGTAACCGCCGCTAAGATCCACCCTCTCTCCCGTTTCCTTAATATATCCGTCGTCAAGGTGGCAAGCTCCGTTCCATCCAAGGGGATGACCGCAGCGCTGATATTTAAAATATTCAAGCATTATTCTCTGGCAAATATCATAGACACCGTCGTAAATCACGAACTGACGGCTTTTGTATCCGCCTGCAAGTATAAAATAATCTCCGTTTTTTGTCACGGAGGAAAAATCTCCCACGTAATAGGTGATCCCATCCTCTAAAACGGCTGTCATTTTGCCCTCAAAGACCTTGATCTCACGTACGTCATCTATTAAAAATACAGAAAAATCATCGCTTCCTGTTTGGTTTTCCACAAGAACAAAGCGTTTTTGACTCTCTTTTAAAAATCCTCTGTGATTTATTCTTATGGCATTTTGAAATTTGGGCTTTGTCATAATATCCTGCTCCTTTGCGCCGATAAAACTCTGATTTCAGTATATCAGTTGCGTATGGCAAAGTCAATATGGCGGATTATAATTCATTACTTCAAACAGTTGCTATTTTAGGAAATTAAAATAAAAGGGCGAATGACCTCTCTAACAACAAAAAAGCAACTTAAAAAATAGTG
The DNA here is from genome assembly GCA_017481595.1 of Clostridia bacterium. Classification (GTDB taxonomy): domain Bacteria; phylum Bacillota; class Clostridia; order Oscillospirales; family CAG-272; genus RGIG2000. The sequence continues at coordinate 26,729 of JAFUOY010000004.1, forward strand.
GCTTTAGTTTTTGCTTTGAAAGAATATTATATCCGCTATTTTTTAAGTAGCGGATATAATATTAAAGTGTCAAACTATTTAATTGATATATTTTCTATGGAATAATACAAAATAGCTTTACTTTTCACAAATGGTATAAGTCAAAGAAAAATTTCCTATTTTACAAAAATCATACCGCAGTTTTGTAAATTTACGCGATTGATGCCCTTATGCAATACGCCACTTTCATAGCACTCTCCGAAAATATTGTTAAGCTCATATTTTCTGTCCTTATTGACTTCTACAAATATACCGTCATCGCCAGTGGAATTGAAAATAAAGGCATTTTCATCGTTCTCAACAGTCACGGGACGGGAATGGTATATAACGGTAACGCTTTCAGTATCCTTTTTTGATTTTGCCACTGTATAATTAGCATCCACTCCCCATAGCTCAAGTTCACCGTCAAGTAGGACTTCTTGATGACTACGCCAAAATGAAAGGAAGTATTTAAGAATTTTCTTGTGCTCATTGGTTATATTGTCAAAGCGAACCGAAATTTGTGGGACTGTAAACATAATAGCGAGTAATTGATACATAACACCTTCATTCGTATCGTTCTTACTCCACATAAGCATATCGCTATGTACAGGTGTTTTTCCTGAGGTTAAGCGCAGGTTAAGTGAGCCTACTCGGTTAAAAATAGCATCGTTTGGACAATCGGCTACACGCAAGAAATTACAGTATTGAGTAAGCACAGGACCAATGTAGGATTGACGGAATTCTATCATAATTTCGGGATTGATTTTCTTAAGCTCCGTTGTTGCCTCATTAAGTAGAAGCTGTAAAGCCACATTGACAGAGGGAGTATCCATTTTATCGTATTCCTTGGAGCTTTCATCATTTATAATGAAGCGGTCAATAAAGTCCAGCTTCAAGCCGTCCCAATTATATTTTTTTACATAGTTACAATATGTATTAATCAAAAATCTGCGAACTTCGGGAAATCTCGGATCAAGAACACTCGCAAAAACTCCGGGACGGTCACATAGAAATCTATCCTTAAAACGCTTGTGATTTTCACTGTCGAAGCCTACAAATGGCACTGAAAACCATACCATAAATTTCATTCCAAGCTTATGGATTTCATCAACAAGTGCTTGCATA
>JAFUOY010000039.1 GCA_017481595.1 Clostridia bacterium
AGTTTTCAAACGGGGAGCACGATTGGTTAAAGGATCCTAAAGTAAAATCTATTTCTCAGTTTATTCAGAAGATGTTTATACAGCCTAACGTCCTTGCTATGTTCAGCGACGTAAACGCAAGGGAAGGATATTGGGTGGGACTCCCTCATATGCTTAAGACCGTATACGGCGACGCGATTGAAAAGCTCCCCTCCACACAGTCAACTATCGTAGCATACTGTCACTTTGCATTTGCAGTTCGCTCTGTAGTTTATTTCAATCCTAATTTTGTAAAGGATGAGCTTGAAAACTGCGTATATACAGCCCCCGTTACCAACTATTTTATAAAGAGGACCGATAATTACGGTCTTGCCTTCAAGGGCGGTAACCAATGGGAGAGCCACAACCACCAGGACGTTGGCTCATTCATTCTTGCAAGAAACAATAAGCAGATCTTTTGCGATCTTGGTTACATAGGCCCCGGTCATTGGCCCGGATACCAGGAAAGAAAGCCTATGTATTTCCAGCCCTCCTCCTTCTCCCACAACATTCCCTTCTTTGACGGTAAGGGTCAGGGCGGTGACTGTCCCGACAGGGCAAGAGCCGTATATGACGAGGAAAAGGGCACGGTCTATATGGACTTTACCCTCGGCTACAGTAAGCTGGATCACCCGGGACTTAAAAAGGCGGAAAGAACCTTTACTCCTCTTGATGACAGAATCGAGCTTTACGATAAGTACGAGTTTGATACGGATTCCGTAATTACGGAGCGATTCGTAACACTTATAAAGCCAAAAGTCGAGGACGGATGCCTTATAGTTGACGACGTGCGCTTGACACTCAACTCGGATGCAACGCTTAATATAGGTGAGGAAAATATCGTTGACCAGCTCCCCGACGAAAACGGAAGCTACAAAAAGATAGCCTACCTTATCGACTACACCTTGGCAAAGGGTACGAAGGAATTTAAGCTGACGATTGATTTTTTGGCATAACAACATAACAAAGCGTGATACCATACAGGGTATCACGCTTTGTTTGTTTAGATAGTTACACCGTCATCCGTTGCAACGTCAACTACTGTTGTACCGTGGTCAGAAATGGTAATGGTTGACGTAAGTGTGAAATCCATACCAAGCATTTCATAATCAACCACATAGTTGATCTCGACAAGATTATTATTGTCATCAAATTTAATTTCAACGTCTTTAGTATATTCACCAACCGCATCAATTCTTACAGCGATTGTCGGTTTATATGATCTTGATTCAGTATCAAATGCAAATCTGTAATGCCAAGCAATAGACTTCATTGAATCAATGATCTCTTTACGTAATGCGTCAACGTTTGGTGTTCCGAATATTATAACCTCTTCGCCATCTCCTTCGGCTTCACCCATCTTGACTAAAGCTCTATGCCCTGTAAATTTATAGAGAACTGAGCTTTTTGATGATGTACCGGAACCCTTTGCTTCAGCAATCTCGGTATAGGTAAAATTATTAATTTTAAATGCAGCATACCATTCATCAAAGGAAATACCAGTAAAGAGTATAGGCTCTGTTTTTGTTTCTCCGCAAACAGAACACGTAAATTTCTTTTCGCCGTCCTTTGAATGTGCTGCCTCGGAAACGACTACACCCTCATCCCACGTATGTTCCTCAGCTGTTCTCAATGCTCCGCAATCATTACAGGAAATATCACATACGCTACTATATACGTGAGCTGTCTTTCCGTACTCCATACCGCATAACGCGCATACCTTCCAATGATTTTCACCATCAGATTTGTAAGAGCCGCCGCTATGTTCTGCTTTATCAGTTGCCTCATCACATTTTTCGTTTATACAAGCGTGCCAATGGTGTGTTGCATCCTTGCTCCAATCTGTAGAAAATTCACACTCGTGTCCGCAAGATGTAAAAGTCAAGCAAAGAGTGAGTACAATACAGATGGCAATTAAATATATTAAAACCCTTTTCATTTTCTTTTCTCCTCTTTAATTTATCACAAAGTAAATATATTACTCTTAAGCTGATTATATCATAAATATCATCTATTTCAATAGTTCGATGTTGATTTCGCTATTTTGTAAAGATCAATACTTATAAACAAGCATATTCCAGGAGTGCTTTTTCAAAATCACGGGGGATGTGTCGCTGATCTGACGTTCTGCAGGGGATACGTTTTCATTTTCGCTATTATTTTTTGCGTCTATATCGTCGTTATAAAGCTCTATATGCTTTACAAGCTTACAGGAGTCAAAGCCGCAACTGTCAATATCAAGCTCCATATCCTCGGTCAAGGAGCGATTGGTTGCAAACACTACAAGCTCACCCTTTTCCTTGTTATCAACAACGGAGGCGCACAGGTAAGGAATATCCCAGCCCTCCTTTGATTTGTAGCCGTCACACTCCGTATCTGCCTTCAATGTAGCGCCGTTACCAAAGGCGGAGGCATACATATAGGGGTAGAAAATAGTCTGCTTCCATACCTTGCCGTTTTCCTCCGTCATAATGGGGGCAATTACGTTTACAAGCTGAGCAAGACAGCCGATCTTTACGCGGTCACAGTTATTCTGAAGTGTTGAAAGCATGCATCCCACAAGAAGCGCATCCTCGAAATTGTATTTCTCCTCAAGAAGATGGGGAGCCTCCTGCCAATGCTCCATATCCTTTTCCTCATCCTTGGTGCGATACCATACGTTCCACTCGTCAAAGGAAAGGTTAATTGTCTTTTCGCTGTTCTTTTCTGCCTTTACCTTGTCGCAAATAGCGGCGGTGGTCTTTATAAACCTGTCCATATCCTCCGCCCTTGCAAGGAAATTCATAGTATCCCCTTCTCTGTTACCGTAATAGCAATGCAAGGAGAGGTAATCAATATAATCGTAAGTGTGCTGAAGCACCGTTGTTTCCCAAGTGCCGAAGGTGGGCATATGTGGGTCGGAGCTGCCGCAGGCAACAAGCTCAACGGAGGGGTCAACCCATTTTATCACCTTTGCTGCTTCCGTTGCAACTCTTGCGTATTCCTCTGCGGTTTTGCTGCATATCTGCCACCAGCCGTCCATTTCGTTGCCAAGGCACCAGAGCTTAAAGCCAAAGGGTTTATCAAAGCCGTTTTTACGTCTTAAATTCGCGTAATAGGTGTCGGTTGAGCTGTTGCAGTATTCCACAAGGTTGCGCGCCTCGTCGGGACCGCGGGTGCCAAGATTTACCGCCATCATAACCTCGGTATCGGCTCTTTTTGCCCACTCCTGAAATTCGTCAACGCCTACCTGATTACTTTCAACGCTGAGCCAGGCAAGCTCAAGCTTCTTCGGGCGCTTTGTACGGTCGCCGATTCCGTCCTCCCAATTATATCCCGATACGAAATTACCGCCGGGATAACGGACAACGGGTACCTTTAATTCTCTGACAAGCTCGATTACGTCCTTGCGGAAGCCAAGCTCATCCGCAGTATTATGATCGGGCTCGTAGATGCCGTTATATACCGCTCTTCCAAGATGCTCAATAAAAGAGCCGTAGAGCCTTCTGTCTATATTGCCGATCACGTTATTTTTATTTACTCTGATTTTAGCCTTCATTTTCCTGCTCCAAAGATTATATTTCTGCTCTAATTTTACCACATAACCGTATAACTGTCAATGAATAAACAAAAATTAAAAGGGACCAAAAAGGCCCCTTTTAAATAATTTTATGCTTTAAAGATCTTTTTCTTGAATACAAACCAAACGAGCAATATGGTTCCGCTGGAGATAACCGCTACAAGAGTTCCCTCATCAGTTCCGCCACCGCATCCGCCGGAGGGCAACATAGGAGTTTCCTCTGTCTTGGTTTTGCCGCATTCTGTACAAGTAAATGTAACCTCACCCTTTTCACTCTGTGTGGGCTCCTTGGTTACCTTACCCTCATCCCACTTGTGCTCCGCTGCTGTTCTTGTCTGTCCGCAAGTATTACAGTCGGTATCGCAAGCGTTATCGAATATGTGAGCCGCTACGTCCTTCTTGTCACCGCACGCGCACTCATACCAGTGATTTGTTTCGTCCTTCTTGTATTCCTCACCGTATGTGTGAGTTACTACTCTTGTCTCTTTACATACGTTACAGTCAGCATCACAAGTGCCGTCAAATACGTGAGCAGCCTCATTCATCTTTTCGCCGCAAACCGTACATGTGTTCCAGTGGTTTGTTTCGTCCTTTTCAAAGGCTTCACCCGCTACGTGTGCGGTTTCTCTTGTAAGTCCGCAATCGTTACAATCTGTATCGCAAGCGTTATCGTATGTGTGAGCCGCTACGTCCTTCTTTTCTTTACAAACTGTACACTCATACCAGTGATTTGCTTCATCTGTGGAATACTTTTCACCGTATGTATGCTTTATTTCTCTTTTCTGTCCGCAAGTATTACATTCTGTATCGCAAGCGTTGTCGAATACGTGTGCTGCCTCATTGTATTTTGCTCCGCACTCTTTACATACGTTCCAATGCTTTGCATCGTCCTTATCAAGCTTATCAGATACGTGAGCGGTTGTTCTCTCGTATCCGCAAGTGTTACAGGATGTATCACAGCCATTATCATAATCGTGAGCATTTATAGTCTTCTTATGACCGCATGATGTACATTCGTACCAATGTCTGTCTGCATCTGACTTGTAGCTTTCACCGTATGTATGCTCTGTTTCTCTTGTTGCACCGCAAAGATTACAGGATGCATCACATTTGTTATCGTATACGTGAGCAAGCTTGTCACCGCTTACAAATGTTTCTGTGCCGTTTGCGCCGCACTTACAGGATTTGTAATATACTGCAGGACCGTCACAGGTAGCTCCTGTCTTTAAATGATCCTTTGTAGCTACCTCTTTGTCATATACGTGGGGAAGCTTGTCACCCTGCTCAAAGGTTGTTGTACCCTTTACACCACAGATCTCGCAGGTGAAGTAATATTTTGCAGCTTCAGTACAGGTAGCACCGGATGCAAGATGATCCTCATCTACGATCTTTTCTGTAAATGAATGTTTACATACTACGTCATACTCACCGAGTGTAACGTCAATAACTATTTTTTCTTTTGCGCTATTCGTAAGCTGAACGGTAGCTGTTATAGCGCTTGCGCCGAATTCAGCGCCATCCTTTACATTGAACTTAGCAGTAAAGATATCTCCGCCAACGGTAGTGGGTGCAGCGTAAGCAAATACACCGCGACCGTTCTTTGCATCCTTTGCAAAGGGCTCTGTAGCAAGTGTCCACTCGCCGCTTACCATTTCAAAAACGCTTTCATCAAAGACAAGCTCAATAGAGCCTGCCTTGATGTCAGCCTGATCATCAATGGTAACAGTAAGTGTTATTTCGTGTCCGCGATGTACGTCCTCAGCCGCTACGGAAAAAGGAATGCAGGCTGCGATCATAAAGACACATAATAAAACTGATAAAAACTTTTTCATTGATTTTCTCCTATTAAGTTACGTTAACATTAACGGTGCAACGGATATTCTTCGTTTCCGAAGAAGATGTTGTAAAGCAAGTAAATGGAGTCATCAGAATCCATGCTTCCGCTTCCGTCAAAGTCACAAGGCTGATTGATGGGATATTCTTCATCTCCGAAGAAAATGTTGTACAAGAGATAGATAGAGTCGTCGGAATCTACGTCCTTATCGTTATCAACGTCGCCGAGAATATACTTTGTATATCCGCAAACTCTACAATTTGAACCCTTGTAGATATGCTCTGTATGGTTAGCCTCGCCACCGCAAATTTCACATACGTTCCAATGTCCGTCAGCGTCGCTGTGCCATTCCTTACTGCACTTATGAGATTCCATCTTTTCGTAATCACAAAGATCGCACTTGATCAAATGATACTCACCGTCAACGGATGTGATTGTTACTGATGAGTGGTCACACGCAACAACTGCCAAGGTCTTGGGCTCTACGTATGCTTTTACTGTTTTTGCATCATCCTGAAGCTTAATTGCAAAATCTACTGTTGTTACATCTGCCAACGCCTTTGCCTTCAAGGTTACTTCAAGTATTTCTGTGTTAGCGTCAATAAGCTTATTCCATGCAGCAACAGCACGGTATGTTTCGCTATTCACGTCTGACATTGTGGGAGCATCGGGTGTTATCCATTTTGCACTTACAAATTCAAATACGCTATCATCAAAGATAAACTCAGCGCCAATGGATTTTATAAGGTCTGCCTTACTAACAACTAATGTAAACTTAATTTCCTTATCAATAGCAACTATATCGGAGGGAGTAATTATTTCAACTGTAGGAACATCAAGAACGATGGGATCCTCAGGCTCTTCCTCAGGATATTCGCCCCAAGCCGCATTCCATTTTGCTATTGTTTCATTAACTGCTGCCTCATTTTGATTATATACACTGCTGTAATTGTTTGTGTTGTTAGCGTAATACTCACTTACGTTGATAAGAGATCCCCAACCTACGCTTTCACCTGCGTCATAGGAAATGTTGGGGTAGATATACTCTGTGAGCATTTCCATATCCGTATCGGAGCAGCCTGTGTCTGCAATATTCTGGAGATATGCCTTTGTTGTATACTCATCACCTGTCCAAGCAAGAACGTCAAGCATATAATCTGACATTTCTCTGTCCTGTGTAGTCTTAGGAACACACATCAAAACAGACATCTGATTAGAACAAGGCGCATAATATCTTACCTGCGCTTCGTCAAATTTCGGGAAGGGTATTATGCCTACGCTTCCGTTTTCACACAAAATATTATTATTAGCTACTTGGTGCAAGAACAGGAGAGTACCATTCTGAACAGCGTCATAGTCCTCTACAGACCATTCATCATTGCTCCAAGAGGAACGGTACCAGCTTGATCTGCCTGCTCTGACGATCATATCCACGATAGTGTTCATCTTCTCACTGTCGCTAACGCCAATCATCCATTTGCCGTTTTCATCTATTGCTGCTCTGGTAATGCCAAAGTGGTTAAAAAATTTGTCAAAGATATTTGTTGAGATTCCGTATGTATCTCCTTCGCTAAGAGAGCCGTTACCATCACTATCATTATAAGCTGCCATAGCGTAAGAAAGAAGCTGATCATAAGTCCATGTACCGTTTCTTACCATATCATAAAGCTCTTCTTCACTTGCAACGCTGTTAAGAAGGTCCTTGTTAAAGTAAAGCATGTAAGCCGTTTGCTTATCAAGGGTGGAGAAGCCGCCCGCAACAAAGAAGGTATGGCCGTTGGACGTGTATGTTTCTACGGACAAATCATTGTAGTAGCTGTTATTAAAGTCGATATATTTTCTGCCTGCAAGGTCGTATGCCAAGCCGCCCGCCACGATATCCTGCGCGTTCATACCGCGAGGCAAAGCAAGGTCATAGTTGATATTTTTCGCAAGGTAAGCAGACTCAAGTACATTATGCATACTCGCTGATGTAGTGTCGAGCCAGTTAACCTTAACGCCATAGGTTTCTTCAATATAATCATTACGCTCAAGAACTGCTTCCTGAATGTTTACACCAAATCTTGCATCGTTGTCCTCTGTAACAAAGGCCTCAGGCATTGCCCACGGAGCATTGTTGGCATACCATTTGGAGCAAGCCACATTGAGCTCCTTGCCTGCAAAGAGATCTCTTATGTCATACTTGGATGACCAAGTGTCTACAGGATTTTCGGGTTCTTCGGGAACGTCGGGAGTTACGGGATCCTTAGGATCTTCGGGATCTGTAGGAACGTCGGGAACTACGGGAGCGTCGGGATTATCGGGGAGTACGGGATCAACGGGGATCTCGGGCTCTTCTGCGGGATATGAGCCCCAAGCTTCGTTCCAGGTCTTGATTGTTTCAAGAGTCCGAGGAGCGTTCTCCTGGTAGTACTGCTCGAAGGTGTTCTGGTTGTTAGCGTATGTACCGCTAAGACTGATAAGGGTGCCCCAGCCTACTGCTTCACCGGGATCGTAGCAGATGTTGGGAAGTATATAGTCAGTGAGCATCTCGATTTCTTCTTCGCCATCAAACTCATCTCTCCTGCTGTCAATAAATGTTTCTGTAAGGTATTCATCACCTGTCCAGGCAAGAACGTCCAAGAAGTAATCGGACATCTTTCTGTCCTGTGTAACCTTAGGAATACACATTGCAACAGACATCTGATTGGAGCAAGGTACATAGTATCTGCCCTGCTCTGCATTAAGCATCGGGAAGGGAACTACTCCTATATCGCCAACTTCTGCCACGTAACTGCGCTGAAGAACTTCGTTATAGAATAAAAGTGTGCCATTTTCAAGAGCTTCAAATGCGCCCAAGTTACTATCCCATGTAGAATTTGCCCAGCTTGCTGTGTTTACCTTAATAATATTGGCGATAATATCGTCAACATTTTCGTCATCGAGGGAAAGGTACCAGTTACCTGTGGAAGCATCGGAAGCGGCTCTCGGTACGCCAAAGTACTGATAGTACTTGTCTGATGCATAAATGCTCAAGCCGAATGTGTCGCCATCGTCCTTGACACCATCACCGTCATCGCAGTAAACACTTTCTGCAAGCTTAACAAGCTCATCAAAGGTCCACTTACCGCTTCTTACCATATCATAAAGCTCTTCCTCGCTGCTGCCTGCGCTTGCAAGAAGGTTCTTGTTAAAGTAGAGGACTGAGGCTGTTTCCTTATCGAGAGTGGAAAAACCACCTGTTACGAAGAAGGTGTGACCCTGAGCTGTAAACGCCTTTACAGACAAATCGTTGTAATAGCTGTTGTCAAAGTCGATAAATGCTCTGCCCTGAAGGTCGTATACGTAACCGCCGGCTACGATGTCCTGTACGTTCATCATACGGGGAGCTGCAAGGTCATAGTATACGTTTTTAGCAGCTGCAGCAGCCTCGAGTACACTTTGCATACTAGCAGATGTAGTGTCGAGCCAATTAACCTTAACACCGTAGGTATCCTCAATGTACTTATTACGCTCAAGAACTGCCTCCTGGATAGCTGTACCAAAGTTAGCATCGTTTTCTTCAGTAATAAATACCTCGGGCATTGCCCAGGGTGCGCCTGTAGAATACCATGTGGAGCAAGCTACGTTAAGTGTCTTGCCACTCCAGGTATCTCTTATGTCATACCTGGATGACCAGGTATCTTCCTGTGTCGGTTCTTTCTCTTCGGTAGCCACGGGAGCCATAGTAGCCACGGGGGGAACCATAGTAGCTGTAGCAATTTCATCCGTGGTAGCAGCCTCATATGATACCGCACTTACACTTATAACGAATACCGCTACAAGCATTATTGCCATCAAAAGCACCGACAAAATTTTCTTTGCGTTCATTTTAAATCTCCTTTATATTTTTTGTGCAAATTCTGTTCTGACCAAATTTAACTTAATACCCCTTTTCCCGTTGTCACCATCTCCTATCTTAATGCTAATTGCCGTAACAGCTATAAAGCTTTACGGCAACAAAACTATTTTATGGGTACTGCGTCATCTGTACATTATACAGATGTAAATTTTTACCTTTCTAAGAAAAATTATAGAAAAAAAAAAAAAAAAAATCAATACATTTGAGCTTTTTTCTACACCCACAAAAAATATTTTGTAACATTGCACAAAAAAGGCTTTTTTATTGACGGCAAAAACATTTTTTTTTGTACACATAGCGCATAATGACTTAAAAGGCGTAAAACTTTTTTCTCCTGTTGTTGAATTTCAACTTTACTTATGCTATGATTAAGATATGAAACAAACGGCAAAGCGCGGAGGACGTTATGAAAAAAATTGACTTTTGTAAGGACTGGTTATTCAGCTTAAACGGTGAAAAGGGTGTAATGGTGGATCTGCCTCACGATTTTTCCATTGACAGAGAAAGAAGGGCTGATGCTCCCTCCTCGGGAAGCGGCGGCTTTTTCCTCGGCGGAGTGGGAAAATACGAAAAACGCTTTATGCCGAAGAAGAACAAAAAATACGCCCTTATGTGTGACGGCTCCTTTGGTATTACGGAGGTCTTTATTAACGAAAACCTCGTTTACATAAACAAATACGGCTACAACACATTTGTTGCCGATCTTACTGATTATCTTCGCTACGGAGAGGAAAATCTTATAACCGTAAAGGTAAATAACAAATGGCAGCCAAACGCCCGCTGGTACACGGGCTCGGGTCTTTACCGCGACGTTTTCCTTTGTGAAAGTGACCGCACCTATCTTGACCCCTACGGTCCCTTCGTTTACACGGACAAAATCGTGGATAAAACGGCATATATGGGCGCTGAGATCCGCTTCTTTTCCGAAAAAATAGACGAGGGCGTGGTTGAATTTGACATTTTTGAGGACGGATGCCGTACTCCTTGCCACTCCTTTAAAAGATACGTTTACGCAGAAGCGGGAGAAAACGTATTCAGAACGAAATTCCAGCTTGACGAGCCGAAGATCTGGGATTTGGCTACGCCGAATATGTACTCTGTCAAGGCTACCCTTGTTCTTAACGGAGTAAAGGACAGCGACTCTGCTCCATTTGGAGTAAGAAGCATTATTGCCGACTGTAAAAAGGGACTTTTATTAAACGGAAAAAGCATTAAGCTCCTTGGCGGCTGCATCCACCACGATAACGGACCTATCGGCACTTGCTCTTATGCGGAGTCCGAGTACAGACGAATTGCCAAGCTGAAGGAGGCGGGCTTTAACGCGGTGCGCCTTTCCCACAATCCACAGTCACAACAGCTTTACGATGCCTGTGACAGACTTGGTATGCTTGTAATTGACGAGCTTTTTGATTATTGGACGGACGGCAAGCAAATTGACGATATGCATATGTTTTTCCACGACAATTATATTGAGTGGACCCATCAGATAATTCGCCGTAACAGATGCCACCCATCAATAATTATGTGGAGCACGGGTAACGAGATACCGCAGAAAACAGGCAGGGGCTACGGCTACAGGTACGCCCTTTCTATTGCCGATACTGTACGAAAGGACGACCACTCCCGTCCCCTTACCCACGGCTTCTGCGGATTTTTCAACCACAAGGAGGACCTTGACAGAGAAAGAGCCGAGGTGGACTTCCCCTCTGACGTTATGGACTTCTTTACCCAAAGAATTGCAATTATTGCCGACTCTGTGGACGTTCTTGGCTATAATTACCTTGAATACAGGCTTTCAAAGGACCTTATAAGATTCCCCGACAAGCTATTTATAAACACGGAAACCTTCCCCTTAAGCGCATTTACCACCTACACTCAGTACAAGGACGAGCCGCGCATACTCGGTGACTTTGTCTGGACGGCGTGGGACTACTTTGGGGAGACGGGTATCGGACACATAAATTTCCATTATCCCCGCTCCGACGATCTTTTGGCGGACAGATATCCCAACCATATTGCAAACTGCGGGGATATTGATATTACAGGTCAAAGACGTGTGCAGTCCTATTACCGTGAGATTGCCCACGGCTTAAGAAATGACCCCTATATTGCCTGCACCCATCCCTCACTTGATCGCCCCTATACTCCCTCCGCGTGGGGATTTTACGAATGTGAAAGCACCTGGTGCTTCCCGGGTTACGAGGGGCAAAGCGTAAAGGTATACGCCTTTGCCGACTGTGATGAAATTATCCTTTCCGTAAACGGCAAGGAGGTTGGCAGACAGAATCGCAACGAAACGGGCATTTACGCTTTTGATACAATTTATAAAAAGGGAGAAATTACGGCGCAGGCGGTAAACGGAGGCGTAATTACAGGCACTTACACCTTAAAAACAGAGAAAAAGCCCCACCACGTGTCGCTTATCAAGGAAAGATCTTACCTTGCAGACACAACAAAAACGCCAAGAGAAAATATTGTTTACGTTGAAGTAAGCATCCGCGACGAAAACGGAAGCATATGCACGCAAAACAGCTCTCTTGTTGAATACAGAGCAAAGGGAGCTGAAATAATCGGTATAGCAAGCGGCTATCTTTTGGAGGAGGAAATTTACACATCAAAAAACCGCAAGCTGCACAAGGGAAAAACAGTTGTTGTGCTTAAAAAGACCGACCCTGTGGCTACCTTAAGCGCAAAAACAAAGGGATTTAAGCTCACTACCATAGATATTTAAACACCTCTTTCATACAGGAGATACTATGAAGAAAAGAAAAGAAAGCTTTTGGGGCTTGCATTTTGACTTTCACGCCCGCCCCGATGATAAACACATTGGACGCGACCTTACCGAGGATGACGTAAGGGAAATATGCCGTCTTTTAAAGCCCGATTTTATACAGATAGACTGTAAGGGTCACTCCGGGTGGACCTCCTACCCCTCCAAGCTTGGTAATGCTGTGCCCGATATGGAAAAGGATACCCTTTCCCTCTGGCGCAAGGTAACAATGGAGGAGGACGTTGCTCTCTATATGCACTACTCGGGAGTTTACGAAAGAAAATACTGTGCCGAGCATCCCGAGGAAAGAACTTTGATGTGGAACGGAAAACACCACGCGGAATCCATAAGGCTGAACGGAGCTTACGTTGATGAATTGCTGATCCCTCAGCTCAAGGAGCTTGCAGGGGACTACCGGGTAAACGGAGTATGGATAGACGGTGATTGTTGGATGGGCGTTGCGGATTATTCCGAAAAGACCTTATCCGATTTTGAAAATGAAACGGGCATAGACCTCGGTGGCAAGGTGCCTGCCACTCCAAAGGATGACTACTACTTTGAATATATGGAATACAACAGGGAGCTTTTCAGACGATACGTGCGTAAATACGTTGACTCTGTGCATAAGGACTACCCCGACTTTGAGATATGCTCCAACTGGGCATTCAGCGACCATATGCCCGAGGAGGTGTCTGCAAACGTAGATTTTCTGTCGGGAGATCTTAACCCTATTAACTCATTTAATTCCGCAAGATACGCCTCCCGCGCGTTGGCTCAACAGGAGGGACAGGTGTGGGATCTTATGTCCTGGAATTTCAGAAACGCGGTTGGCGGACGTAGCAATTACGTAGCAAAGCACGTAAACCAGATGAAGCAGGAGGCTGCCGCCGTAATTTCCGTAGGAGGCGCGTTTCAGAATTACGTTCCACAAAAAAGGGACGGCACGCCAAAAATGTGGGAGCTACGAAACCTTAAGGAGCTTGCCGACTTCGTCCTTGAAAGAAAGGAATATTGCCACAGAGCGACTCAGGTGCATCAGGCTGCGCTTTTACTATCCACCTTTGACAGACACCACGAGTCGGAGCATTTGTTCTCCCGTACGGGATATGAAAAGGTTATGGGACTTTCTTCCCTCCTTTGCGACATAGGACAGTCCCTTGAGATAGTATGTGAGCATACCCTTAAAAAGCATATAAATGAGTATAAAATGATAGTCGTGCCCGAGCTTTATTTCGGGCTTGAGGATGAAATTGTAAAACTGCTACTCGACTATGCAAAAAACGGAGGAAGTCTTGTGATTTCCGGCAAAAAGTCCTGCCACGTGTTTGAAAAGGCAGGCGCGCCATTTACCGTAACGGATGTGGAGGAGTACAACTATGATATCCCATCGAATCAAGAGGACGGACATAACAACAAAAAAACCGACCTGTATAAGCCCTACTCCTTTACTATGGATAAAAGTAACTACGGCGCTATCTTCTCTCCTTGCGTAGTTGACGGAGAAAACGCTGAAACGTATGCATATTTTTCAGACAAGGTTATTGCAGACCACCATAAATTATCGGTAACTCTTCCCTTTGGTAAGGGAAAAATAACCGCCATCGGCTTTGACATTGGCTCTCAGTATCAAAACGGCACACAATATCTGCACAGAGCTCTTATGAAAAATATTGTAAGCAGCCTTTACGAGCCTATCGTTTGCATTGATAACTGCACAGGCAGGCTTGAAATAAGCGTAACCGAGAAAAACGGCAAGACAATGATACAACTTATAAACGGAGGCGGCACTCATACGGATCCAACCTCCGCAACGGATGATTACATTCCTCCCGTTTTAGATATCATGCTTACAATTTCCCTACCTTGTGTGGATAAAATGATACTTCAGCCCGAGGGTAAGGAGCTTGATATTATCCGTCACGAAAACGGAAAATTGTCCGTTTCCATTCCACGCGTTGATATACACAGTATTATTGAAGTGACTAATCAACTTATTTAAATTTATACTTGAATTCAGGAGAACTGTTATGAAGTTAAGTGTTTGGTCCAGCTATTATATTGGCTTATCCCCTGAGGATACAATGCGCAATCTGAAATCTCACGGCTTTGACTACTGCGAGATCTCACTTGAGCATTCCATCGATATTATGAATCGAGGCAATATCAAGGAGGAGGGCGCAAAATTCAGAAAATTTACAGACGAGATCGGTATGGAGATTTCCCAAGGTCATCTTTCATATGAGGCGAAGCTTTGCTCACCCGATGGAATGGATTTTTTAAAGAAGCAAATAGATCTTTTCCTCGCTATGGGAGTAAAAAATGCGGTCTTACATTGTGACGGTCTTAAGTGGAAAAAGGACGAAAGCCTTACAGATACGGACAAGATCAAGGAAAATACAAGGGCAATAGGCGAAATTTTAGACTACGTTAAGGGTACGGATCTTGTTATCTGCCTTGAAAACCTTATAAGTGATAATTTTGCCAACCATATAGATGGACTTATGTATTTTATTGAAAATTTCAAAAGCAAAAATCTTGGTATCTGTCTTGACACGGGGCATCTTAACCTCAGGGACAAGGATCAGCTCCGCTTTTTACAAAAAGGCGGAAAGCACATAAAAGCTCTCCATTTGGCGGACAATGACGGACGAAGCGGTGATCAGCATATTATGCCCTACGGTTGCGGCAACGTGGATTTTGTTTCCATAATTAAAGAAGCGAAAAAGCTTGGCTACGACGGACTTTACAACCTTGAGATCCCCGGTGAAAGATATGCGCCACAAGAGATTCTTGGATATAAGCTTGATTATATTAAAAAGATGTTCGATTATCTTGATAAGATAACGGAAATCTGATATAAGCAACGTACAAAACTTATCACAAAAAAATCATATATTGGAGAAGGAATAATGAACGAATTTACAATTTTGGTTATATACAAATCAAAGGGCGAGGGTATGCGTGAGACTTTTGTTAAGGAGCTTACCGAATCGGGTGTGCTTAGCGCCATAAGAAGCGAGGACGGATGTATGGCGTACGATTACTATTACTCCCATGATGATAAAAACGCTTTAGTCCTTTATGAAAAATGGGCAAGCGCAGACCATCAGAGGGTACATATGACTCAGCCCCATATGAAAACCGCAATGGAAATAAAGAGCAAATATATTGATAGCGCTCAGCTTAAGAAAATCGAAATAAGTAATTTATAAAAAGTAAAATATTGAGAGGTACAAAAATATGATTATTGAAAAACGTATTAAAAGCTTTGAAAACTTAGGCTTTGGAATGTTCGTGCATTTCGGTCTTTACAGCGTACACGGAAAGGGCGAATGGGCGTATAATAGAAACATCACACCGAAGGATTATGAAAAGCTCTTTAATTCCTTCTGCCCCGATGCGGATTGGGCAAAAAATCTCGTTTCCGCGGCTAAGGAGGCGGGATGCAAGTACATAACCATCACAACAAGACATCACGACGGCTTCTCTCTTTACGATACCTGCGGCTTGAACGAATACGACGCTCCCCACTCTGCGGCGGGCCGCGACCTCATTCGCGAGTTCGTTGACGAGTGTAATACACAGGGCATAATTCCCTTCTTCTACCACACCCTTCTTGATTGGCACGAAAAGAGCTACAAGGAAAACTTCCCCGAGTATCTTAAATACCTTCGCGCAAGTGTGGAGATCCTTTGTAAGAACTACGGTAAGATAGGCGGACTCTGGTTTGACGGAATGTGGGACAAAAAGGAGGAAAACTGGGAGGAGGACGCGCTTTACTCCCTTATCAGAAAATATCAGCCCGACGCAATGATTATAAACAACACAGGTCTTTCCGCCCGCGGTGAGCTTGGACATATTGAGCTTGACTCCGTAACCTTTGAGCGCGGAAGACCGAAGCCCATCAATTTGGAGGATTCTCCCAAGTATATCGCAAGTGAAATGTGCCAGATCTTCGGCAATTATTGGGGATATGCAAAGAGGGACTTTTACTTCAAGTCCTTAATAGAGATAATTGAGGATTTCTGCATTTGCAGACGCTACGGCGCAAACTATCTTCTCAATATCGGCCCTATGGGTAACGGTCAGCTTCGTCCTCTTGATAAGGCGATGCTCTTAGCCCTTGGTGAGTGGGTTGACATCTACTCCGAGGCACTTTATCTTCCCCGCCCCGCAAAAATTGAGATTGAAAATAAAGAAAACAACTTCCTTCTTAAGGGGGATAACTGCTACTACCTCTTTGCCTACGATCTTGGAGTGTCGGGAAATATCAACGTTGAGCTTTCAAAGGGAGATCCCAACCACAACAACGAATTTACCCTTGACAAAAAGATTAAATCCGTTAAGTGGATCGATAACGGCGAGGACGTGTTCTTTACCCAGGACGGCGATAAGGTAACGGTAGTAACCACTCCCCAGCTCTACGGTGAGCATCTTGTAGTAAAAATTGCAAAAATAGAGATCGAATAATAAAAATCGAGGACCTTATGGAAAATAAAGTAATAAAGTTAGGCGTTGTAGGTCTTAAAAGAGGAGCTTACGTTGCCTGGACGGTAATAGGGGACGACAACGTAGTTATCCGCGCAATAGCGGACAGCGACCCTGCCGTGCTTAAGGCGTGCTACGAGGATTACGGAAAGAACGGAGTGAAGGATCTTCTATGCTTTGACTCAATTGAGGAGCTTTTAAAAAGCGATATTGACGCGGTCTATATTGCAACGGACAAGCCGCTTCATACAAAGCATACCTTAATGGCGCTTGAAGCGGGAAAGCACGTTTTAAGCGAGATTCCCGTAATTGAAACTATTGAAGAAGCAAAAATACTTCGCGATGGGGTAAGATCCCACCCCGAGCTTAAGTATATGGCAGGAGAAAACTGCTTTTATTGGGCGTTTATCGAGGCGTGGAAAAAGATGCGCGAGGACGGAAAATTCGGTGATATCCTCTACGCGGAGTCCGAGTATCTCCACGCGCCACACCCCGACGAGATAAAGCCCTACGAGCCCGAAAATCATTGGCGAAGATACAATAACGCAATCACCTATCTAACCCACAATTTAGGACCCCTTCTCTACATAATGGACGATTATCCTGTCAGCGTTTCCTGTATGGCTCCCGATGCCGCAAGGTATAATCAGTATAGCAAGGGGGACGAAAACGGAATAGCAATATTCAAAACCGCAAAGGGCGCGGTCATCCGCATTTTTATCGGCTTTGGTATGTACGTTGGCTACGATCATAACTTTGCCCTTTACGGAACGAGAGGCTCCATTCTCACGGACAAAACCAAGCCCCTTGAGGAAGCAACCTCCTTTGCCAAGCTTTACGACGTGCCCGACACCTTTGAAAAGTATTTTGAGATCCCCGTTAAGCTGTCAGAAAGCGGTGACGTTTACGGACATGGCGGCGTGGACGGTCGAATGCTGCGCGATTTTATCAAATGCATAATCGACGACACAGACCCGCCCATTGACGTTGATATGGGAATCAGAATTTCCCTCCCCGGCATAATCGCTGCAGAATCCGCCAAGCGCGGCGGCGAGCTGATGGAGATTCCGACGGAAATCAAATAATTATTTATAAAAATAAGGCAAATCATAATCACCGTAAGCAGCGGTGATTATGATTTTTCTTTTGGCAAAAACACCAACTGACCTAAAGAAAAAATATTTTAAAAAATTTTAAAAAATTTATCGAAAACCTATTGCAAAATGAAAAAACATATGCTATAATTTATGAGCATTAAGAAATGGCCCGTTGGTCAAGCGGCTAAGACGTAGCCCTCTCAAGGCTGAATCATGGGTTCGATTCCCGTACGGGTCACCATCAAAGTGAAAAGGACACTCAATCGAGTGTCCTTTTTGTTTTGCTGACGGTCCATACGGACCGAATCGACCCATCCTCTCGCTTGCGAGAGTTGGGTTCGCATTTTCGACCAAGACCGTTGTCAGCTTGCTAGCATAAGGTCGGGCGAAAATAGTTCACGCAGTGAACCTTCCCGCTTGCTCTCCATTAGGAGAGTACGGGTCATATAGTATTGAGTTGGGTTCGTGGTTCATGGCTCGCCGTTCCGCATCGGAACATTAAAGGCGAGACATCTTCCCGTACGTGGTCACCTTAAGACGCGTGCGTCTTACTTTGCACGAATGGGGTTCGCAACAAATGTTCACGCAGTGAACCTTCCTGAAATGCGCATATAAAAAAAGGAGACACGAGATAGCCCTATGTCTCCATTTATTATTTTAGTTTATATTTTTTCTTGTAATTTATTTTTCAAGATAAATTCTTTAATTGCTTTAATAGGATGAAAAACCCTATAACTTATTTTTTGAGATGCTTCTTTATCTTTATCAATTTTTACTGCCCATATTAAAAATTTGAAAACGTAAACAATCAAAAGTGCAAGACCAATCCATATAAAGATGTCTTTTGCATCAAATATAATATGTTTAGGTACTGTGTGATAATGATCCGATATTGACACTTGTTTATCAAATGCTATGCAAATATAGTCAAGAGATCCACCCCAAAAATATTCATCCACATAGTTACTGCATATGACACCGCTAAATACAAGTGAAAGCCCCCACTGCAATAATAGAGGATTTTTTGGCATATTTAGATCCCAAAAAATAACCCAAACCCATCCGCATATAAAAAGACCAATGAGAAGAACGATAGTATCCTTCCAAAGCGAATTTAAAACTAATAATACACGTACATCCATATTTTTGCTTTCAGCAACAGGAAGCATACTTTGGGCATCTTCGTCATTTAAATATGGATGAATATGTATGGTATTAGAAATGGTAAAAAGTTTATCATTGGATGCAACAGTGTTATGGACAATAAGTTTTAAGCCTTGATCCAAAACAATTAATATAAGGATAATAAATATGACTTGGATCACTTTATTAGACATCAATTTTTTCATACTTTCTCCTTTTAGAGTATTTTTGTTCCATATATATTTTATCACATTTGGCAATCCATATCAATAGTATATCCTGTGCTTTTGAGTTTTTAAAATATTTTTTGATGATTTGTTGCTTGATGGATGAGTATGCTCTTTTTAATTAGTTGTTTTTAGATACATACTCATCCGTCTGCTTCGTATTAACATTTTCTTTCAAACCAAAGAAGCTTTTCAAGGGGTGTCTCAAGCATAATTTTGCTATTTCCGCAATAGGTATTTCCGTCGGTGTCTACCCAAGTGCCACAGGGGAAAATAATTTCTTTTTGTCTTACACCCTTATCGGAAACGGGACAAACCAAAATATCCTCGCCAATCATAAACTCATCCGTTACGGTTGCATATCCGTTGTTTGGGCAGTTGTATTCAAGATTTCTTAAAATCGGCTCACCTGTTTCTTCTGCTTTTTCAACCTCTTTTACGATCCTTTCGGCAAAATCAATATGCAATTTGTAAGCGTCAAAAACAATATTAAAGGATTCCTTTGAAAGATGCTTCCACGGCATAAGAGAAAATTGCATCATGGGGAATAAACAGGATGACTGCGCCATTCTTATAAATAATTCTTCATCAATTTTGAAGTTGGGTAAGTATTTGTCGGTCCAGCTTCCGCCGCCTATCATATCGGGGCAAATAAAGGGATGACCGAAAAGGCCCTGCAAAATTGAGCACGGAACAAGGGATTTGATTCCCGAGGTTGTCCAGGAATGATCTCTGTCGCATAATCTTTGAATTACAGGCTTGCCACCGCCTTTGTAGGTGTCCTTATATTCGTGAAATTTAAATCTTGCACCGAACTCATTCCAAGCTTGATTTAAAGCAAGCTGATCGTGATCGTCAGCAGGCGCGCCGTTTAAAATATTTGCTTTTGCATAGCTATCATAGTTTCCGCCGTCACACTTAAACCCATCAACACCATATTCGTTCATTAGAAAATCAAGCTTGTCACTCAAATATTTTCTATCACATTCTTTACGTAGATCAAGTACAGCAGAATAACCGTTCCACCAACTAACAATAGCGACATTGCCCTCCTTCGTTCTTAAAAACTGCTTATCGTAGGTGTCGGGGCTGAACATATCGCGAATATCCTTAGCAAAATCGGGGCCGTCACAGGTAACGTAAGGAGTTATCCAAAGCATAACGATAAATCCGAGAGAGTGTAATTCATCAATCATCTTTTTCGGCTCGGGAAATTTATGCAGATCAAATTTCCACTGACCGTATCTTGTATGCCACCCCTCATCAATCATAAGAATGCCTGGCTCAAAGCCGTTATCAATAATTCCGTGAGCATAATCTAAAATCTTTTCCTGGGTCGGCTCATAGTCAAATTCAGTCCAACAGTTAAACTGAGCAGACTTAAAAAATTCTCTCGGCAGCCTTTTTCCTTGTTTTCTTGTTTCCTCAAAGGGAAAATGCTTGTTCATTGCGTTTAAATACGCATCACGCAAACAAGCGCCATCCTCAAAAAGCTCAAATTCACTGTCCCCCTCAAAGCATAAATATCCGTTATCTATCCACACCTTAAAGCCCGTTTCACTCCAAATATATCTACCCTTTGATGATATAAAAAACGGCATAAATTGGTTGTGGGCGCTGTATCTGAAATCACGGTTGTATTCGCTATCCTTGCAAACAGGCATATCATAGCCACTGTTTACGTCTCCACCCCAAAAGTATTCGCCATCCAAAATTTTAACCTTAAGCTCCATATGCACCTCACGCGTATATTATTAGGATTTCAGTATAGCATAACAAGTAAAAACTGTCAAGATTGTATTTAAGCTTTTTATCCATAACTCCATTGTCATCATCGTGGTTTCACAAAGAAAGCTAAAAAAAGACAGGCTTATCACCTGCCTTTTTTCTGTAATTTACGCTTTGTAGATCAAGGCTTCCTCCGAGGATTCTACCTTGTGGGAGATAAGGCTCAGCGCCTTTTCGAATTTTTCCTCGGCGGCTTCGCTCACAGCTAAGGGCTACGGAAACAAGGCTTTTGGTATTGGTGGTGGAGATAACTCTGTTGTAACTATTGAAAATACCGTTATTGAGTACGCAAAGGGTGGTTTTGCTCAAAGCACATTTATAGCAGGCGATTTGAATTACGGAAAACAAGAAGCTGAGGGTGGTTGTGCTATCGGTGTCGGTTGTGGCATTGATGGTGATTACGACTCAGGTATTCTTAAAATGAAAAATGTAACAGTAATTTGCTTTTTGTCCAAAATGTTTTCTCTTTTCTTGATATATTAAACCACAGGATATTTAATTTTTACAGGCGAGCCGTTTTTGGTAGATTCAACGGTAGCACAAGCTACTGCGATTGTGGATGCACCTTCCATTGAGGAAATAGGCATTTTCCCACCTTTTTGTAGTGAGTCAATAAATACTCTAATTTCCTCACTTACGTTGTGGTTATTGATATTTACCTCTATCTCTTGTGGCTCTGTAAAGTCTGTTTCACTATTGGGGTCTTTATTTTCAAAAATCTGCATAGTAGGCGATGTGTTATCGCAAATAATTGTGCCTTTAGTACCATAAAATGCGCTTCGCATTGTGTAGCCACGCTTACAGCCAATAGATGCAAAAACTTTTCCTATCACTCCGTGTGGAAATTTATAAATAGCAACTGTTGCATCGTCCACAGGCCAATTTGTTAAGCACTTATGGTTACTGTAAGCACATACTTCTGTTGGATTACCTGCAATCCAACGAAGCAAATCCACTGCGTGACAGCCACCACCAATAAAGCCGTGTCGTTCGGGAGTTATACGCCAATTATTGTAGCCACCTATTCTTGAATAATCGTGTGCGTATTCGCTTTCAACGAAGAATAAGTCTCCTATTCTGCCAGAATCAATTAGTTCCTTTGCTTGAACGAACGCTGGGGTACAACGACAAACCTGACCTATCATTAGCTTTCTTCCTGTTTCTTTTTCAACGCGCATCATTTCCTCGCACTCAGCAACGCTTAAAGCCATAGGCTTTTCGCATAGTACATCCTTGCCAGCTCTTAAAAATGCAACCGTCATTTCAAGATGTAACTGGTCAGGAGTTACAATAACCACTGCATCAACATTTGGATCATTTACCAATTCATGATAATCACTAACTGCAATATCTAAATTAAATTTTTCCTTACGTAGTGCAAGTCTTTCGGGGTCAATATCACATATAGCGTACAAATTGGCATTTTCCTTGTTGTCAGTAACACCATACATATGTCCTTCTGCCATACCGCTGCAACCAATAACCGCAATATTTATTTTTCTTTTTTCCATATTATTTCCTTTCCTTGGAAAGCTCGTTTAGCATTTTTTTGCTTTCCTCTATTATGATTTCTGCAATACCTTTTTTAAATTCCGAGGTCCTTGCCTCAAAACCACCCTCGTCAAAGGCCTCCTTGGTTGGCAAATATGAATAATAACCGTTGGTGATACAGGTGGGAAGCACAAGGTCCCAGCCCGGCGTTTTCTTTAGCTCTAAGCCGATATCTACAAAAGATTCACCCGGAGCACCAATAATTACAATAGGGCCGATAGCCACTGCACTGAGTTGAATGTCTATTGTCTCGGGTCCGTGTTCGAAATCAATCATACGCTTTGTTTCATAAACAAGAGTGTTTTGCTCCATTTCATCCCCCGGGAGTGCCTCAAGTCCCTTTTCTAAATATATCCTTTGCAAGCGATATGCTTCTGGCATATCCTCGGGCTTAGGCATATTGGTAGGTACTGAAATCATTTTCTGTACAAAGAAAATGGACGAAACCTCCCTATATTTAGTAAAGTCATAGACCTGTGCAACCGCACAAGCAAGACAACGTCCTATATATTGCGAATAAGCATAGCCGTGTCCGAAAGCGCTTTCACTCATTCGCTCCTTTTCGTCAAGCTTTGGAAATATGTTGATATGGTTTACATCCCCCTGTGCACCATTAAAGAAAATACACTTAGTTTTGGGAATTATTCTCTCTACCTCACGGCGTAAAGCACCGGGCCAATCGGCTGAAATCTTACAACCACCAATAACATCTGGGTGATTGCCGTAGTTGACAAGCACCAAAGAGTCTGCGTTCTCTCTGTCGAAGCGAAGCACATTAACTCTGTGGTCGGCTTTTCCAATAGGGCGTTCCACATTGGGGTCGTTGATTTCCGGATTAGTTTTTGTGGTTCCATCCTTCATCAAAAATCTACGAACAAAGGCAAGCTCCGGAGCTGTACCTACAGCGAATCCCATTTTTGCAGGCTTCATATCTGCTAGGGCAAGAATTGCCACATCTGTTATTTTGCGATTAACAAATTGAAAATATTCCTTTTCCAATGGATCGCTTGTGGTCTTTCTCAAAAAAGGTGCCGTGTGAGTATGGATAGCATGCAGATAAATAGCATCTTTAGGAATACCTGTTGCTTTAGAAATGGACTTTTTAAATTCCACGACACATTCCCATTCCACAGCACAGCTATCAACTGCAATCATTATAGCTGTTTTTTCTCCATCCGATACTGCTAAAGCGTTAATTTCCAAATCATCTAAAATGCCATCCATAGGGCGAATAAGGCCATTACCTCTTAGGTGAATGCCCATCATAGAGTTAATTTTCACTTGACCAAATCCTGCTCTTAGTACATTTCTTGAACTATATGAGGATAATGCATTATCAAGTTTAATCTTGATCAAATATGACTTTGGAAATTTTGCACGTGCCTCTTTTAAAATTTCAATTGCTCTTTCAAGACCGTATTCGTTAAGAGCTTTTATAGATAAATCTATATATTCTCGTATTTGAGTTTCATCATTTCCGAGATTAGCTCCCAATATTTCGTCAGTTGATACACCAAAGGCTTTTGCTAAAGGAACTACCTGAGTAATATCCGGATAGCCCACGCCTCTTTCCCATCTAGATATTGCTTGTGGTGTTATGCCAACCAGTCCTGCAAGCTCTTCTTGTGTCATTTTTCTTTCTTTTCTTAATTCCTTAATAATTTTGCCTATTGTTCTTGCCATAACAGCCCTCCATATTCTCCCTTAACTATATTTTATCATCAAAATTATAACATTTGAATAACACAAAATGCTACAAAAAACTAAATCCTGCGTTGAAATATCTCTGAAATTCAAGCAAATACTTAAAACTACACACTCACTATTTAGGATATTTTCAAGTTTACTTGAAATTCTCAGTTATTTTATGTCTCCATTTATTATTTTAGTTTATATTTTTTCTTATGATTTGTTGGTGTTGACGTAAGAGCTTTACAACCCTTTCATCTACAAATAAGAAGCCTCCCCTACGTAACGGGAAGGCTTCTATTTGTAAAAAATAAATATTTACGCTTTATAGATCAAGGCTTCCTCCGAGGATTCTACCTTGTGGGAGATAAGGCTCAGCGCCTTTTCGAATTTTTCCTCGGCGGCTTCGCTTAAGCGGGGAGCGAGGCACAGCCTTGAAAGGATCAGCTTATAAAGTCCGATTCTGTCGGCGTTTTTATTTTTCTCAAGTATTTTTGCAATACCCTGTGAAAGCTCATCGGGGCAGATATACTTAATCTCCCTTGGAGCATCTGCGTCCCTTGGGAGGCGGAGCATTGGAATTTCTGCATCCTTTAAATATATAAATCCGTCGCGGCGCACAATTCCCTTATCCTCCCAGCCTTCCATAATAGAGTCAAATTCCTTACGCACGGCGGCAGTTACCTTTTCTCTGCCGTCAAAAAGGAAAACTATCCTCTTAAGAAGCCAATCCTCCGATATGGGGGCTTCCTTTTTTATTATCTCCATTGCCACGTCCTGGGCGTTGCCCTTGTTCCTTTTGCACACCTCCGCAATGTCGGAAAGCTCGTATTCGGGAAATTCTATTGGCGTGCTTTCCACCGTTTTCGAAAAGGATATTTCGTTATTTGCGTAGATCTTTAATTCCTTGACTCCGTCCACAGCCTTTTTTACCGCCAAAAGAAGTCTTTCCTTTTCTATCCTCTTGTTTCTGTACCAATCCGTAGACCATACGCGATAATAGGACCAGCCCATTTTTTCAAGTATGCTCTGGCGGAGTCTGTCCCTGTCGCGAGTGGTTTTTGACGAGCAATAGGCGTTTCCGTCACATTCAACGGCTATGACGTAATCGGAGGTATCGGGACTCCTTACCGCCATATCCACCTTAAATGAGGAGCATCCCACACGGGTGTCCACCGCGTATCCCTTTTCGCAAAGGAAGTCGCACACCTCGTCCAAAAACTCCGATTTTTCCCTTTCAAAGGGATTTACAAGCTCGTTAGCTTCGGCAACTGCGCCGTTTTCCGCAAAGTCAAGATAATCACGAAGGAGCTTTACTCCCACGGATTTAGATCCCGTTATATCAATATCCCCACCGTGAAGGGAGGTTACCACCTTAACGTTAAGCTTTGCGCGGGTTACCGCCACGTTAAGACGTCTTTCTCCGCCCTCTCTATTAAGGGGACCGAAGTTAAGAAGGAGCTTTCCGTCCTTATCCCTTGCATAGGCGATACTGAAAATTATGGTATCTCTTTCGTCCCCCTGCACCGTTTCAAGATTCTTTACAAAAAAGGGCTCGGGAGCATCGGCTCTGAAAAAATCTTCCCTTGACGGGTCCTGACGCCGTCTTTTTGATATTAAGCGGTCAATAAGCTGCTGCTGAGCGACGCTGAAGGCAACTACGCCAAGGCTTCTTTCGGGGTGATTTTTAATATGCTTGAACACAAGGTCAACCACCCTTTCCGCCTCTTGACGGTTGGTCTTTGTTCTTCTGTCAAAAGCTCCCTCTGTAAATACGTAATCCACTCCGTCACCGTACTTGTTCGCTCTTGATGATGGAAAGGTCACAAGGTCGCCATCGTAAAAATTCCTGTTGGAAAAGGTGATAAGCTGCTCAAATCTGCTTCTGTAATGCCATTTTAGTCTGCGCTGAGGAAAGGCGGTGGAGCAAATATCAAGAATAGATTCAAAATCGCTTACGTCCTCTGCCTCGCCGTCGTAGTCA
Source organism: Clostridia bacterium (assembly GCA_017481595.1). Lineage (GTDB taxonomy): Bacteria > Bacillota > Clostridia > Oscillospirales > CAG-272 > RGIG2000. The sequence continues at coordinate 26,029 of JAFUOY010000039.1, forward strand.
TCATCCATAGACGCCCCAAAGAAATTGCTTGGCGGCATCTGTCTTGAGTCTCCCACCACGATAAGCTGCTTACCACGGTATATTGCACCTATGGCATCCTGTGGGAATATCTGTGACGCCTCGTCAAAGATCACCACGTCAAAGGTCATATCCGCGCTAAGATAGGTGCTTACGCTAAGGGGTGACATAAGAAAGCAGGGCTTAAGCGTAAGGGCAAGCTCCGACACCTCGGAAAGGAGAGCGCGGATGCTTTTTTGCTTGCGCTTTTTCTCTCCCTCTCTTAAAAGGACGGATATTTCGCTACCCTGGGTTATCATATCCGTTTCGGGTCTTTTCTCTGAAAGCCGCGCCTTGATAAGAGCCTTGTTTATTTCAAAATTAAGCTCGTCCTTTTCCTTGAATTTCTTTACTGTTTCATCATGAGGCACGCGGCAAAGAGCCATAAGCAAGGGGCTTTCGTGCATTACCGCATCTATCCATTGCATATAAAAGGCTTTTTTAAAGGAGCTTACTATATATCTTGGCTCAAGACGGGATCTTATAGCCTTGTCAACGTAGCTCTTTATCTCAAGCTCCTCAAGATTTTTAATTACGTTTATAAACTCGCACCAATTATCAAGCTTGTCCGTGTTCTGATAACATTCCTCACACTTTTTCTCAAGCCTTTCAAGACGGGCGCTTGTGTAATCGTATTCGCTTTTTTGGAAATAGAGGGCAAATCTTGCCTCAAGTCCGTTTTTGTGGGCAAACGCCTTTTTATAAAGATCGCCAAGCTCTGTAAAGCTATCCCTCTCCTCTGCAAAGCGCTTTTTACTGATGGAGGAAAGCTGACTTAAGGAAATACCGCTTGCGTGGATATCTCCCATCTCGGAAAGCTCGTATATATACTGTGCAAAATCCGTATCCACCCCTTGATATCCGTAGCCGAGGGAATCCTGCACCCTTGCCTCAAGTATATCAAAATCCGTCTTTTTCTGCTGAAAAACGCGGAGGTTGTCCATAGCGAGGACGGCATCCTTGTATTTTGGCTTTTTGCCGTTGCTTTTACACAGTCTTATATCCGTTTTTATGCGCCTGTATTCCCTTGAAAACATACGGGAGAAAAACCCGCCAAACTGCTTTGTCAGCTTTCTGTATATTTCCCCGCCGTTAAGCTCATATATATCCGCCTCAAATTCCTTGTCGAGTATCTCCTTTCTCTCCTTCAGCTTAAGGGAAAGACCGCTCATTTCGTTTACGCTTCTTAATACCTTTTCGCACTGAGGTGGAGTAAGAACCGCGGGAGTGATAAATCTGCTCTTGCTTGCAAGGTCAAAAAACGCGCCAAAGGACCGCGCCTTTTCAATGGTGTCCGCCTTGATGCCGTATTTTTCCTCTCCCTTTCTGCCTATTTTCTGTAGGGCAAGGGCAAAATCCGCCATTTCAAGCAGGTCGGCTCTTAGCTGCACCGCCGTCTGATAGGTTATATCCGTGTTGTTGTAGCCGTACCATACGTTTTTTCTGTAATCGTAGCCTACGGTTGGAATATAGGAAACGTATCTTGTAAGAGCCTTTTCCGCTTTATCAATATAATCGTCCCCCTTTTTACCTATATTTTTTATTACCGTGTCCGTATCGGGAGAATGACGGCAAGCCGAGGACTCCTCGAAAAGGTTAAAAAGAGTTTTGTTTATTACGGGGCGTACCTTGTGAAGCTCCCTTACGTAGCCGTCAAGGTGGTACTTTGCCTCCTTTCTTGCGTTTATCTCCCTTTCCGCCTGCAGTGAAAGAGCGCTTTTTTGCAGCTTAAGGGTGTGGCAAAGCTCCTCAATAACCCGATTTTTGTTTGCCTTATGGCTGTGAAGCTCAAGACAGAACTCCTCAAGCCCCGCTTTTTTCAGCTTCTCGTATACAACGCTTAACGCCGCCAGCTTTTCCGATACGAAAAGCACCCTTTTGCCGTTTAAAAGGCACTCCGCTATCATATTGGTAATGGTCTGGCTCTTGCCCGTACCGGGAGGGCCCTGCAAAACGAAGCTTTTGCCCGATACTGCCATTGAAATAGCCTCTGACTGACTTGAGTCCGCATCCACCACGTTATGAAGCTCAATGCTATTGCTTTCCGTCCTGTTTTCTTCCCTAAAATCGTCCTCCGCCTCACGCTTTTCGCCCAAAAGAGCCAAGACGTTGGGGTTTTTAAGTATCACCTCGGAGTTGTCCATAAGGTCCTTATACATATTTATCTTAAGGAAGGAAAAAATTCCTATTCTGCAACGGCGGATCACCCTCCATTTAAGAGGGGATAAAATTTCATCCACCTTGATAAAATACTCCTCAAGCCCCGCCTCCTCGTCAAACTCGGGGAGCTTTATATTATACTCCTGCAAAAGCTTGAAGGCAAAGGTGGGGTTTACTATTGTTTCATCATCCGTTACCTTAATGTAGTAGGGCTTTACGGAGGATTCGTTTTCTATGGTAATGGGGACTAAAAGCAAGGGGGCTTGCATATAGTCGGAGGCGCCGTTTTCCCTCCAGCTGATAAATCCAAAGGAAATATACGCAATATTGACTCCCGCCTCCTCAACCGCTACGGATGCCCTTTTGCTTATATCCTTAAGGGTGGATATGGGTCTTTTATCGGAGCTGTACAAAAGCACCTGATTTTTTTTAAGCTTTTTCTTATACTGATTTTCATATTCCGCCCTGAAATTGTCCTCATCCACGGAGTTACTTACGTTTTCAATTTTTAATGCCTCCGTCTCCTCCTCGTCCTCCTCCAGCTTTGGATCAAAAGCCTCGAAAACCGCAGAATGCTCCGCCCTTGAAAACAAGGAGGAATACTTTGGAAAAAGCACCTCCACCGTGCCCGACCTGTCCTTGAAATTCACAAGATTATTCCTTTTTCCCGTGTCAAGAAGAAGCTCTGCCCATTTGTTTAATTTTTCCCTGCTCACATTACACCTCCAAAAAACAGCCTGTCCAATTTTAAAAGCAAGTCCTGCTACGGACTTGCTTTATTTTTTAACTATTATATCACCGACTTTTCACGAAATTGATAAATTTTTGTATGCAGTATGAAAAAACTTATCAACAAACTCCGACTAAAAGCTACGGATATTCAATATTTTTTACCGTATGCCGCATTTTTAAACCTTTTCAGAGTATTTCTGTACACAAAGGCGTAAATAATTATCGCGATTAAGGTACTGATGGGGTATGACAGATATATCATAGCAAGATTGGGATTATATGGTACGCAAACGTATACCCACAGTACGCGTATCAGAAAGCCGCATATAAAGCAAACCACCGTGGTTTCATTAGCGCGGTGCAGGGCGCGTAAGGAGAAGGAAAATACCTCCATAATGCTGGTTATAAAATAAGTCAGACACAAAACCATCATTTTTGACCGCGCAAGATCAATAACTCTTTCACTGTCTGTCATTATACCAAGCATAGGACGTGCAAGTAAAACAAATACAACGCCGGAGAAAAGACTGACAAGGGTTACAAAAACAATACTTGTGGAAATGGTCTTTCTTACTCTTGCAATATTGTTTGCGCCGTACGCCTGTCCAACCATAGCCATACATCCAACGGCTACGGCAAGTCCGATATTATATATAATTCCGTCAAACTGTCCCGATATGGCGCTTGCCGTCATTGCGTCAGTGCTTAAGGAGTTTACCGCAGATGAAACGATTATGTTGGCAAAGTAAAAGGAAAGACCGCCCATGCAGGCAGGAACACCAACACGCACAATTGAAAAAAGCTCCCTTTTTCTTATGCAAAGATTTTTTATCTCCACCTTACAGTAATCCTTGTTTCTGCAAAGAGCTATAAGAGCAAGAGCCAAGGATGCAAGATTTGAGATAACCGTGGCAAGGGCAACACCCTCTACCGTCATATCAAAGGCGGCAATAAATACAACGTTCAAGCCCACGTTAAGTATGCCTGCAACAAACATATATATCATAGGGCGAAGGCTGTCACCAACGGAACGAAGGATTGCCGCAACGAAATTGTAAAGCATTATTATCGGCATACCGAGGAAGTATACGCGCATATAAATGACCGCGTCGTCAAGCACGCTTTCCTGACAGTTCATAAGAATAAGGAAATCCCTTGCTCCCACCATTGCGATTACCATAAGGATAATACCGGAGATAAGTCCGATACAAATTCCCGTACCGGTGGCGCGGCGCGCCCCCTCAACATCCTTTGACCCCACACGTCTTGCAATTAAAATATTAACACCTGTAGAAAGACCTGTAAAAAGGCTTATAAAAAATGATATGAGAGAACCGCAGGCTCCTACCGCCGCAACGGCAAGGTCGTCTGCCATAATACCAAGAACGGCAACGTCGGCAGCGTGGAAAAGCAGCTGTATTACGTTTGTAATCATCAAGGGAAGTGAATATATGACAAGTGTCTTAAGCACCGAGCCCCTTGTAAGATCTATACTTTTCATATTTTTTCTCCGTTCATATAAGCTTTTATGCTAAAACTGACTGAGAGATGAAATTATATATTACTTGTGTTTTTCTATAAACTCATAGAAGCGGCGCCAGGAGTGACGGGAAAGGTAGTGATGGGCATCTATCATAAAAAATCCCAAGTGTCCGTCAAGCCACGCCGTACCGGGAGTAACAGGGGTATCGCAACCAATAACGCCCTCAAGTCCCTTTTTCTCCCAAGCCTCGGAGGCGGCAAGAACGCAAAGCTGCTGAGATACGGGGTCTGCCCACATATCAAGACTGCAGGAGCCTACCAAAAGGTATCTTGGTGCTATGGATGCGAGAAGAAAATGCTGGTCAAAGCCATCGGGAATATCCGTTTTTGCATATTTGAAATAATTTTTGCAGAACCAATAGGGAAATCTTTCCGTAATATCGGAAATAAGCTCTCCCGTGGCAAATTTATCTTCACCTCTGTTAAATCCTGTGTTACCTCTTGCAATGGCATCACCCGCACAGCCTGCCGCGTTGGAGAATACAAACTTTATTCTCTCATCAAGCATACCCGTAAAGAGGGCGGTCTTTCCAAGCCTTGAGTGACCCATAACGCCGATATTGCTTTCATCCGTTGTGGGAAGTGTCAAGGCATAGTCAACAAGGCGCATATTCGTCCACGCCCAGATACCGATTTTACCCGAGGCAGTATCCGTGTCCTGTCCGTTTGGCAAAAGCAAGGGGGCAAGACCGTTTTCAAAATCTCCGTCGTCGGAGCAGGCGTCGGTATAAACCACGGAAATTACGTCAATATCCATTTCCGAAATTTCCTCAATGGCAAAATATCTTGACGCGTAGATGGGGTGGAAATTATTAAGAATTACAGTAGGGCGCTTTTTTCCGTCCTTATGCAAAAGTCTGTCCACGCGAAAGCTGTGGGACCTTTCATTAGCGTTTACGGTAAGGGTAATAAAGGTATGCTCTACGTTGCCCTTATCAAACAAGCCGTACACAAGCTCGGGCTCGGAATAGGAAACGGAAAAATCGACCCTTGGCAAATATCCGTATTCCTCTCTTTGTAAAATATCTATTATTTCCTCTCTTGAGGGAATGGAGGGTAATTCTCTTTTTATAAGCTGATTTTTCATATTTATTCTCCTTTTGGCTTTTTTTCTATTTTAACATTAACAAAGAATAAAATCAACAGAATAAAGAAAAAATTTCCGCACCTGTGTTTGATTTTTAAGGATTTATTATTGAATTTGAAAATAAAGTATGCTATGATTTTCTTGACGGATGCACCGTCTTTATATCAAAACGGTAATATGGTCGGCACGGATGCCGAAAAGGAGATATTATGCTTGATTTTGCAAAGGATAAGGCGCTTTGGGACAAAGTAAGAAGTAGTCCCGACTTTAAGCAGCACAGACAGGAAATACTTGAAATATATGAAAACGCATTTAAGACAGAGCCACGCCCTCACTCAGTTGAGGAGGTGCTTGAAAATAACGACCACGGTCTTTGGCTTACCTCCCTTAAACAGCTTGAGTCCGCGGCGCTTATGTCCCTTATATACCCCGATAACGAGGAATATTATAACAATCTTCTTCGCATAATCTGGGCGTACTGTAACGAATATACCTGGGCGCCCCTGGGTCACTACACTATGCAGTATTACGGCAAAACTCCCGCAGATTTTGACTGCGGTCTTATCGATATTTTTGCCGCCTCCGCCGCTTTTTCCATTGCGGAGATAAAAAACCTTTTTGAGGAAAGATTCCCTCAGCTTTTAAAGGACCGCATCTCCTACGAGCTTCGCCGCAGGATAATCGAGCCTTACAGAGAGCGCAGATTTTTCTGGGAAAAGCACGATAACAACTGGACCGCCGTTTGTATGGGCGGTGTGGGCAGCGTTCTTCTTTACGAATCGCCCGAGGTATATTACGAAAACCGCGACAGGATACACGCGTCAATGGAGTGCTATCTTGCAAGCTACAAGGATGACGGAATGTGTGTTGAGGGTATTGGATATTGGGGCTTCGGCTTCGGATTTTTCAGCGCCTTTGCCCTTCTTGAAAGGGAGATTACAAAGGGTGAGGTAGATTGGTTTGAACGCCCAAAGGTAAAGGAGATTGCCAAATTCTTACAAAAGACCTTTTTACAAAAGGACGTTCTTCTTACATACGGCGACTGCAATATCAAGCAGAATTATCATTTCTGCTGGCCCCATATGCTACGCCATATTTACGGAGATATGATAGAAAAAATACCTGCCGACCTTGGTACCGTCAGGGACTGCACTCACTTTAATTTCCTTCTCCGCTCCGTAATTTACTACGATATAAATAACGTGTCCGAGGACGTAAATACGGATGCAACCTACAGTGTAAAGGGCTCCGCTTACTTTATCAAGCGTATGAAAAGCTACGGCTTTACCTGTAAGGGAGGCAACAATGCGGAAAGCCATAACCACGTGGACGTTGGCACCTTTATCCTTGCAAGAGGCAATAAGCAGATAATTTGTGACGTGGGAGGCGGTCAATACGAGGAGGGATATCACTTTGAAAAAAGATACACCTTCTTCCATCCCTCGGCAATAAGCCACAATCTGCCCATAATAGATAATGAATATCAGAGTCAGTTTGGTATCGGTCACGTGCCCGTTGACTATAACGAAGAAGCCAATACCGCCTCTATGGATATTGCCATTGCCTACAGAAAGGAAAACGTAAGGAGCATTGAGCGCAGCTTTGCCTTTACAGACGATACCGTTACTCTTACGGATAAGTACGATATTACAACGCAATCAGATATTACGGAGCATTTCGTTTCCGTAATTGAGCCAAAAATTGCCGAGGGAGTGGCTGTAATTGACGGCGTTAAGCTGATACAGCCCGAGGGAATTATCCCCGTTATCGTAAAAAAAGAGGTAAAATCCCACACGGGAGTTCCCCACGACGTATTTCTTATAGACTATATTTTAGATAAGGGAGCAAAGTCCTTCGTTCTCAAATTTGAAATGAAGTAATAGCTTATATTGAGGTATAAAATGGACAAAAAGCATCTTTACTCATACAGTATAATGAACCTTGATTTAGGTCATATAGACGAAATATGCAACGATATAAGGGAGCAGGTGGAAAGCGGCGTATGCGAGTGCGCACTTTTCTCTATGACTCTTTGTCCCGAGGGAGATCCTCCCGCTGACAAGGTGTCGGGGCTTTGTAAAAAATACGCGCTTTTCAGAGACAAGCTGCACAAAATGGGGGTGCCTAACGGTATTCTCGTTCAGGCATCCGTTGGTCACGGCTGGATACTTGGGCAGATGTTTCCATTTCAGCCCCACGTCAACTTCAATAATGGGGAAAGCGTGCGCTCTGCCTGTCATTGTGACACAGGCTTCAGAGAGTATATATACAACGTAATGGTAGCCCTTGCAAAAAGTGAGCCTGACTGCATTATGATAGACGACGATTTTCGCACCATCTGGTTTAAGGGTGAGGGCTGCGCCTGTCCCATACATATGGAGCTTTTTAATAAGGCGGCGAACACCTCTCTTACCGACAGGGAGCTTTGGCGCATAGTAAACGAAAAAACTCCCCTTGCAAAAAAGTATACGGACATTTATATAAGGACACAATGCGACTCCCTTGTAGAAAGTGCAAAAATTATGCGCAAGGCGGTGGACACCGTAGATCCTACTCTGCCAATGTCCTATTGTTGCTGCGGAAACAACGCGGAGTTTGCCTATGAGATCGCCTCTGCTTTAGCGGGAGAAGGCAACCCCGTAGTAATAAGAATAAATAACGGTAACTATACTCCCACAGGAGCCAAGGGATTTAGCCGCGTCTTTCACCGCTGCGCCACACAGGTGGCAAAGCTACAGGGCAAGGCGGACTTTATCTTAGCGGAAACCGACACCTGTCCGCAGAACAGATACAGCGTAAGCGCATCATCCCTTCACACCCACTTTACAGGCAGCATACTTGAGGGGGCAAACGGTGCTAAGCATTGGATAACCCGACTTATTGATTACGAGCCCGCAAGCGGCGTAGCCTACAGGAAAATCCTGTCGGAAAACAGGGGCTTTTACGAAAAACTCGCCGCCCTGTATCCGAATCTGGAGTGGCTTGGATGCAGAATTTACGTGCCCGACACTCCCGACTTTACCTACGGCAGAGTCAAGGAGGAGTGGGACGGCTGGAGCTTATGCGTCCTTGAAAAAATGGGTATCCCCATGTATTTTTCACCCAAGGTAAGCGGTTGCGTATGCCTTGAGGGTGACGTTGACACAAGACTTGATGACGAAGAAATTATAAAGATACTTTCAGGCTCCGCCTTTATTGCATCCGACACGGCAAAAAACCTTTGTGATCGAGGCTTTTCAAAATACCTTGGAGTTGAGATAAGAGAATGGGGCGGAAAAATACCCGTGCGTGAGTTTGACATACACACAGGTAAGCAAATGAAGGTACAGATGCATCCAAAGGAGCTTGTCCCCTTAAATGACAGGGTGGAATGGATATCAAGGGTATGTAACACGGTGGATTACGAGGAATACGAAACCCTTTTCCCAGGGGTTACCTACTATGAAAACGAGCTTGGAGGCAGGATAAGTGTATTTTCGGGCACCCCTGTGGCTGAATTTAACCTTGTGGAAGCATTTTCATTTCTTACTTACACAAGAAAGGAACAGCTTATAAGACTTCTTAAACGAAGCATAAAGCTCCCACTTTATTGCCCATTTGATTCCGACGTATATATGAAGGCGGCAAAGATGGAGGACGGCAGAATATTTGCATCCTTATTCAATTTAAGCCTTGACACAATGGAAAAGGCGCAGATAGCGTGCGACTTTACACCAAGGAAGGTATATAAGCTTATGCCCGACGGCGGGGAAAGGAAAATAGACTTTTCCTTTGAAAATGGGCTCTGCACCCTTGATACAGAGTGCAAAACCCTTGACCCTGTGGTTATTTTTATTGAAAAATAAGCTCATCCTTACTGAAAGGAGAAAAATATGATAGATCTATCAAATAACAAACTGAGCCTTGTGCTTGATATAGCCGAGGGCGGCGCGGTCATTATAAAAAGCTTTGGCAACAGATATATAGAGGACGAAAGAAAGGGCGACCCAAGATTTTGTAACGCCTGCGAAATACATATAAACGGCAAAAACCCCGACGATCACCATTTTTGTAAGCACACGGGCGGATCGGAAACCTACACCCTCAAATATCAGTCCCACAACACCTACGAAAGCGAATACGGCAAAAAGACGGAGATAATTCTTCAAAACGACAGTATCAAGGCAACGGTACACTATCAGCTTTATAACGATACCGCGGTTTTGCGCGCGTGGACGGATGTTGAAAATATTTCAGCCGAGCCTATTGGTCTTGAGTACGTTGCATCCTTTACCTACACGGGCTTTGACACGGGCAAATCGCCATTAAATGACAGAATAAAGGTATTTTTGCCCCACAATACCTGGTGCAGAGAGTCAAATTGGAAGGAATACACCCTTTCCGACCTTGGCTACGAAAAGACAACTGCCTTTTCGGGTAAGCGCATTTCCGTTTCCAACACAGGCTCATTTTCCTGTAAGGAGTATTTACCAATGGGCGCAATCTCCAACACGGAGAAAAAATGCACCTACCTTTGGCAGATAGAAAACAACGGCTCCTGGCAATGGGAAATATCCGATATTGACAATATGCTCTATTTTAAGCTGAGCGGCCCTACTGAGCAGGAAAACTCATGGTACAAGGAGCTTTTGCCCGGTGAGAAATTTGAGTCCGTTAAGTGCGCCATTTCCGTAGGCACGGACTTTAATTCCGCACTTAAGGATCTTACCCTGTACAGAAGAAAAATAGTAAGAGAAAAGACAACTGACAAGCCGCTTCCCGTAATATTTAACGATTATATGAACTGTCTTAACGGCGACCCGACGGAGGAAAAGCTGCTACCTATAATCGATACGGCGGCGGAGCTTGGGGCGGAATATTTCTGCATTGACGCAGGCTGGTATGCAGACGGCACCTGGTGGGATTCCGTAGGGGAATGGATGCCAAGCACCTGGAGATTTCCAAGTGGGCTTCATTTCTTGCTTGACCGCATCCGCAAAAAGGGAATGATACCCGGGCTTTGGCTTGAAATTGAGGTTATGGGTATTAACTGTCCCTTAGCCGCCACTCTGCCCGATAGCTATTTCTTCACCCGACACGGTAAAAGAGTAATTGACCACGGCAGATATCAGCTTGATTTCAGAAATCCCGAGGTATGCTCTGGCGCCGAGGCGGTAATTGACCGCCTTGTAAACGAATACGGCGTTGGGTATATAAAAAACGACTACAATATTGAAATAGGCACAGGTACTGAGCAGAATGCAAGCTCATTTGGTGACGGACTTTTGGAGCATAACCGCGCATATCTTAAGTGGCTTGATAAAATACACGCAAAATATCCCGATTTAGTGTGGGAAAACTGCTCCAGCGGAGGAATGAGAATGGAATACGCCTCCCTTTGCCACGCGGATATTCAGTCCGTCAGCGACCAGACGGATTACCGCCATAACGCAAGGGTTGCCGCCGCCTGCGCAACTGCGGTTTTACCCGAGCAGGGCGCGATCTGGAGCTACCCAAAGGCAGAGGATGACGATAATGCCTTTGTTATGAATATGGTAAACTCCATGCTTCTTCGTATTCACCTCTCGGGTGAGGTATACGGATGGGATGAAAAAAGAGCCAGGTATGTAAAGGACGCGGTAAAAATTTACAAGGAAATAAGAGGGGATATTCCTAAGTCAATTCCCTTCTACCCCTTAGGTATACCGCAGTATGACGGCGAGTTTATGTGCGCCGCCTACGATAATGAAAAAACGGCTAAGATGGCGGTATGGCGTATGGATACGGACAAAACCTCCATACACATCCCCCTTGATTTTAAGGTAAAAAACGCAAAAATCCTCTACCCTGTGGTTAAAAACGGCTCTGTCAGCTTAAACCCTGACGGACTCAGCGTTACGCTTAACGAAAGATACACCGCGGCGGTAATTGAAATTACAAAGGAGTAAAAATTATGTTTGAAGGCAAGATAATAGACACCCATCTTCATATTGAGGGTTGGGTAAATGAGGAAAATAATATGGAAAAGGGCTTTGAGCCCTACAGAGAGGAAAGAAGCCTTGGCGCAATAAACGTGTGCGCCCTTCCCTCCCATAACGGGGCTGCAAACAACATTATGTGTATGATTTACAAGCTTGTAAATCCAAAAACCTATGCCCATTGCGGCATCGTGCATCTTGACCAGCCGATTATTGACAACCCGCCTTGCGGCTTTGACCCCGTTACACAGTACAGAGAGCTTATGGAGATAGGCTGTGACGGAATAAAAATGCTTGAGGGTAAGCCCTCCTATCATCTCTCCCTCGGCAGCGATATAAATCGCCCCACACTTGAAAAGCTTTATGACGAGATCGAAAAGGACGGAACCCATCTTATATACCACGTAAACGATCCCGACGAGTTCTGGGACAGAGAAAGAGCCCCCAAGGACGCCTTTGAGCAGGGCTGGTTCTACGGGGATCTTGGCTATGCCCCCTACGAGGAGATAAAGCGCCAGGCAGAGATAATGATGGAAAAGCATCCTAACTTAAAGGTGACCTTTGCCCACTTCTTCTTCAGCTCCAAGGAGCCCGAGTATCTTGAGGGACTTTTTGAAAAATATCCCAATCTGTGTGTGGATCTTACCCCGGGAACGGAAATGTATTTCTCCTTTGAAAGTAAGCACGATTACTATCGCGACTTCTTTACAAAGCACTCCGACAGACTCCTTTTAGGTACGGACGGCACATTCCCCTGGGCAACGAGATTTCATAGCTGGTGCTGTCATACTCTTATCCGCTTTATCACCACGGATGATAAGATGATGGCGTTTAATGACAGGATTTTAACAGGTCTTGATCTTCCCGAGGAAGCTTGCGCAAATATCCTTTACAAGAATTTTGAAAGACGTGTATCAAGTGAGCCAAAGCCCATAAACAAAAAGGCGCTTATTGCTTATTACGAAAAATATAAGCCCTATATCAGCAAAGAGGATATAGAGCACCTTGACCCCTTATTTGAAAAGTACGTTTACTAAGGAGAAAAAATGAGTAACGTAAGTATTGACCTTACCGCAAAAATAGGTGAAATAAAATCAATGCACGCCGTAAATAACGGACCCTGTGTCGCAGAAAATCAGCAAACGAGAGGAAATCAGGACGATTACAAGGCGGCAAGATTCCCTTACGCAAGAAATCACGACGCTTCCTTTTTTGCAGGCTACGGCGGGGAGCATACCGTTGATATTCACGCGATCTTTCCCGATTTCGATGCGGACGTAAACGATGCCGACAGCTACGATTTTGCCTGTACGGATACCTATCTTAGCCAAACGATACGCTACGGCGCAAAAATATTTTACCGCCTCGGCTCAAAAATTGAGCACGGAGTAAAAAAATACGGAACTTCGGTCCCCAAGGATTTTAAAAAATGGGCAGAAATTTGCGAGCATATTATCAGCCACTATAACGAGGGCTGGGCAAAGGGCTATCATATGGATATTGAATATTGGGAAATATGGAACGAGCCCGACCTTATAAACGAGGATGGCACAAGCCCCACCTGGCAGGGCACTGAGGAGCAGTTTGCAGAGCTTTATACCGTTGCATCAAAGCACTTAAAGAACAGATTTCCAAATATTAAAATAGGCGGTCCTGCAAGCGTGGGTGATGAAAGCTGGATGCGCCGATTCCTTGAAAGGATCAAAAAAACGGATGCTCCCCTTGACTTTTTCTCCTATCATTGGTATTGGACGGAGCCGAAGGATATGTCCGCAAAGTGTACGAGAATTCGCCGTATGTTAGATGAATTCGGTTACAAAAATACGGAAACGGTACTTAACGAATGGAACTACGTAAGGGACTGGAGCAAGGAATTTGTGTACTCCGTTGAGCAGATCATCGGTATGAAGGGCGCAGCATTCAGCTCCGCTTGTATGCTTGAATGTCAGAACAACCCGAATATCGATATGCTTATGTACTACGATGCCCGCCCCGGCACCTTTAACGGTCTTTTCGACTTTTATACCTACCGCCCACTTAAGGGATATTATCCATTCTATCTGTTCTCTAACCTTTACGAGCTTAAAAATCATTATAAAACGGAAACGGATGACGAGGATATATACGCAGTATGCGCTAAAAACGGCGACCGAGTGGCTGTAATGATAACCTACTATGCCGAGGACGATAATAAATGGCACAAAATGGTAACAATAGACGCATCGAGTGAGCTTGATGGCGCAAAGATCTATGTGCTTGATAAGGATCATACCCTTTCACTCCACCCATCCGCAAAAATCAAGAACGGCAAGCTGACTGTCCGTATGGAAAGGAACTCCCTTTTGTATATTGAAAAGTGAGTCTTTAATTAAAAAAATATATCTTGACATTTAAATATTCTTGTGTTAAAATGTTATAAATGCAATGACGAAGAGGAGTAACCGAAATCAGCCTTACAGAGAGCCGTGGTTGGTGTGATACGGCAGGGGAAAGCGGTGAAGGTAGCTTAAGAGCATTGTGGGTGAAATAACAGTAGTCCACAACGGCATCTCCCGTTACGAGAATTTGAGTGCGCACTTTGTGCGAATTCAGGTGGTACCGCGTTTTAAGAGCGTCCTGACTTTTTCGGGCGCTCTTTTTTTAATGCAGAATGCAGAGTGCAGAATGCAGAATTGAAGATTTCTTTGTTTAAGGGGTGCAAATTTAATGGAAGAAAATATAATTTCAACAAAAACATTTGATTTTGCTATTAGAATTGTAAATCTTTACAAATACCTGACGAAGGAAAAGAAAGAACTGATATTATCTAAGCAACTGTTACGTTGTGGTACAAGCATAGGCGCAAATGTTTCTGAAGCTCAGCGCGGTCAATCAAAAGCTGATTTTAATGCAAAGCTGAATATCGCATTGAAGGAAGCGAACGAAACGGAGTATTGGTTACGACTCCTAAAAGCTACTGACTATATAAGTATTAGTGAATACGATAGCATCAACAACGATATACAGGAAATATTATCCATCCTTGTTGCTATATGCAAAAAAACAAACATTTAATTTATAAAAATAAAACATACAATTCTGCATTCTGAATTCTGCATTTGCGACGCAAAGCTAGTCCCTGCGGGGAATTCTGCATTCTGATGCATTTTGCATTTACAAAACCGGAGGTTTTATACAAATGAAAGAATTATCCAAGACTTATTCCCCAAGTGAATTTGAGGAAAGAATTTACCAGAACTGGTGTGAGAAAAAGTATTTCACGCCGAAAATAGACCACTCAAAGGAGCATTTTTCCATAGTTATCCCCCCGCCGAACATTACGGGTCAGCTCCATATGGGTCACGCCCTTGACAACACCTTACAGGATATTCTTATCCGCTATAAGAGAATGAACGGCTTTTGCACCCTTTGGCTTCCCGGTACGGACCACGCATCCATCGCTACCGAGGCTAAGATAGTTGAGGCTATGCGTAAGGAAGGCGTTACCAAGGAGGATATCGGACGTGACGGATTCCTTGAAAGAGCCTGGGCGTGGAAGGATCAGTACGGCGGAAGAATCATTTCCCAGCTTAAGAAGCTCGGCTCCTCCTGTGACTGGTCAAGAGAGCGCTTTACCCTTGACGAGGGCTGCTCTGAGGCTGTAAAGGAGGTATTCGTACGCCTTTACAACAAGGGACTTATCTACCGCGGTGAAAGAATTATTAACTGGTGCCCCCACTGTCTTACCTCCATTTCCGACGCGGAGGTTGAGTACGAGGAGCAAGCAGGTCATTTCTGGCACATCAAGTATCCCTTTAAGGACGGTGACGGATATCTCGAATTTGCAACCACACGTCCCGAAACTATGCTTGGCGATACTGCCGTTGCGGTAAACCCCAAGGACGAAAGATACAAGGATATGATAGGCAAGACACTTATCATTCCCCTTATTAACAGAGAAATTCCCGTTGTTGCCGACGAATACGTTGAAATGGACTTCGGTACGGGCGTAGTTAAGATCACTCCCGCCCACGACCCCAACGACTTTGAGGTTGGCAGACGTCACAATCTTCCCATCATCAACGTAATGACTCCCGACGCTAAGATCACGGAGGATTATCCCGCTTACGCAGGTATGGACCGCTTTGAGGCAAGAAAGGCTATCGTTGCCGATCTTGACAAGCAGGGCTACCTTATTAAGGTTGAGGATTACGCCCACAACGTAGGCACCTGCTACCGTTGCGGCACAACAGTTGAGCCCCGCGTTTCTCTCCAGTGGTTCGTTAAGATGGAGCCCCTTGCAAAGCCCGCTATTGACGCGGTAAGAAGCGGCGAGATCAAGTTCGTACCCGAGAGATTTGAAAAGAACTATTTCCATTGGATGGAAAACATCCGTGACTGGTGTATCTCCCGTCAGCTCTGGTGGGGACACAGAATTCCCGCCTTCTACTGTGACGATTGCGGAGAGATAGTAGTTACAAAGGATTCAAGCGCAATCTGTCCCAAGTGCGGCAAGGTAATGAGACAGGATCCCGATACTCTTGACACTTGGTTCTCCTCCGCTCTTTGGCCCTTCTCCACTCTCGGTTGGCCCAAGGATACTGAGGATCTTAAGTATTTCTATCCTACAAACACCCTTGTTACAGGCTACGATATTATTACCTTCTGGGTATCAAGAATGATATTCTCAGGTCTTGAATATATGGGTGAAAAGCCCTTTGACACCGTTCTTATCCACGGTCTTGTACGTGATGCTCTCGGCAGAAAGATGTCCAAGTCCCTCGGTAACGGTATTGACCCCTTGCTTATTATTGAAAAGTACGGCGCAGACGCTCTCCGCTTCGCTCTTGCAACGGGTAACTCCCCCGGAAACGATATGCGTTTCTCCGACGAGAAGATCGAGTCCGCCCGTAACTTTGCAAACAAGCTCTGGAATGCGGCGCGCTTCGTAATGATGAACCTTGATATCGAAAAGGTAGAAATGCCCTCCGCAGACAAGCTTGGTATTGCTGACAAGTGGATACTTACAAAGCTTAATGCTCTTATTAAGAGCGTACGCACTCAGTTTGACGCTTACGAGCTTGGTATTGCCCTCTCCGAAATTTACGATTTCGTATGGGATATCTTCTGCGACTGGTATATTGAGCTTTCCAAGCCTGCCCTCTCCGCTAAGGGAACTGAGGCAAATAAGGTTACACAGAACGTTATCGTTTATGTTCTTGAAAGCATACTTAAGCTTCTCCATCCCTTTATCCCCTTCATCACAGAGGAAATCTACCTCTCACTTCCCCACTTTGACGATTGCGAAAGCATTATGATCTCCTCCTATCCCGTAGTTAACGAGTCCCTTGACTTTGGCGCGGACTACGATAATATGGAAAAGGTAATTGAGGTTATTAAGGCTATAAGAGCGCGCAGAGCGGAAATGAACGTTCCCCCCTCAAAGAAGGCGCAGATCTTTATCACAACTCAGTACAAGGATGCATTCAACGCCTCCACCGCCGAGTTCTTTAAGAAGCTTGCCTCCGCCTCCGACCTTACTGTTACTGATGAATACAACGGCGATAACGCAGTACAGATCATCACCCACGCGGCAACCGCTTATATTCCTATGGCGGAAATGGTTGACCTTGATAAGGAAAGAGCCCGCTTAAACGGTGAGCTTGCTAAGGTACAGGGCGAAATTGACCGCCTTGTAAAGAAGCTTGGCAACGCAGAATTCGTAGCTAAGGCTCCCCAAAAGGTAGTTGACGGCGAAAAGGCTAAGCTCGAAAAGTACGAAAGCACAAAGCAGGGTATCCTTGACGCAATAAATTCGCTTTAATCGAATTTATTGCAATGAATTGCAACCTGTCGGATGCGTGAATTGAAAGCAGAGCTTTCATTAATTGCCTGCGGCATGAATTGCCCTACGGGCATTTGACCCTTGCAATTCAAATCATGGAGCAAAGCGAGAAATCATGGCAAAGCCAATTCATGATGCGTAGCATCAATTCATCCACATAAACATAAATTCGCTTTAATCGAATTTATTGCAATAAATTGCAGCTCTGTTATATCAATTCATCAATAATATAAAAGCACCAATTACAAAGAGCAAACACGAATTGTGTTTGCTCTTTTTATTGACTTTAGGCTTTTGATATGATAGAATAATAATGTTAGACTGATTTAAAGGAGCTATTATGAATAACAATCTGAATGAAAAAAAGGGCTCTGCCTTGGCGCTTTTGCCCATTGGCGTTTTCCTTGTCCTTTATATAGGACTTGGCATTATTTTCGGTGATTTCTACGTAATGAGCGTTGTTGTTGCCTTTCTTGTGGCTATTTTGGTGGCTTGTATTCAGCACAGGGGTACTTCCTTTGAAGAAAAGCTTTCCATAATGGCAGAGGGACTTTCCGACAAGAACATAGTAACTATGATTCTTATTTTTTTGGCATCGGGCATTTTTGCAGGTATTCTCGGCAGAGACAGCGCAGCCAGCGTTGCCGATCTGTTTTTAAGCTTTATCCCCGCGGACTTTTCCGCCCTTGTGCTGTTTATAGTTTCCTGCTTCGTTTCCACGGCAATGGGTACCTCCTGCGGTACTATTGCGGTTATCGGCCCTATTGCCTGCTCCATTTCGGGCTCAACGGGTATAAGCCTTGCGCTTTGTATGGGCTCCGTAGTTGGCGGCGCTATGTTTGGCGACAATCTTTCCTTTATCTCCGACACGACTATTGCGGCTACCACGACTCAAGGCTGTAAAATGAAGGACAAGTTTAAGGAGAATTTCTTTATCGCGCTCCCTGCGGCTCTTTTAACTATTGCAATTTTACTTATTTTCGCATTTACCAATTCAACCGCTACGGACTACGTACCAAACGAGCCTAATCTTTGGCTTCTTATCCCCTATGTTCTTGTGCTTATCGGCGGAATTATCGGTATAAACGTATTCGTGGTGCTTCTTTGCGGCATCGGTACTGCATTTATTATCAAGCTTTGCCTCGGCATTGAATTCGTTGAGATCATCGGTGCTATGGGCTCGGGCGCTTCGGGAATGTTTGAGGTTATTCTCGTAACCGTCCTCGTTACTATGTTAAGCGGCATTATGCGTCACTTTGGCGGCTTTGACGCGCTGCTCCACTTTGTAAAGCGCACATTTAAGGGTAAGGTCGGCGGTCAGCTTGGTATCGGCGCTCTCGTTTCCGCTATGGATATCGCTACGGCAAACAATACTGTGGCTATCGTTATGGCGGCTCCCATTGCGAAAAACATCAGCGAGGAGTACGGAATTACCAATACAAAAACCGCATCACTTCTTGATATCTTCGGCAGCGTGGTACAGGGTATTCTCCCCTACGGAGCGCAGATGATATACGCAGTAGGCGCGATTACAACGGCTTTTGCAGGGGGCGTAATAACCGAAACCATTTCCGCAGTACAGATTATTCCCTATCTGTTCTACCCCTTCCTTCTTGCCATCAGCGCGATAGTGTTTGCCTTTATCCCCAATTTTAAAAAGAAAGCAAAATAATATAAACACAAAAAAAATCGGACACCCTGTGTCCGATTTTTATTATTTAATGAATAATTAATGATGAATAATTCGTAGGGGCGACCATTGGTCGTCCGCCTATATTATCGCGGGTCGTCGAGGACGTCGACCCCTACTGTCCGCATCTTTTATTATTTATTCAAAAGCTTTTTAACACTCACAAGCTTTACGCAGAGGGCGAAAAGCTCTGATGCCACAACGATCTCGTCGAGGGTGGGGAATGAGGGAGCGATACGGATATTGGAGTCGCGAGGGTCCTTACCGTAGGGGAAGGTTGCGCCTGCGTCCGTCATTATCATACCTGCATCCTTACACATAGCCACAATTTCCTTAGCGCAACCGTCAAGGGCGTCAAAGGAGATAAAATAGCCGCCGTTAGGCTTTACCCAAGTACCGATGTCAAGACCGCCAAGCTCACGGCTGAGAATAGAATCAACCGCCTCAAACTTAGGACGCATAATTTCCGCGTGCTTCATCATATGAGCCATAACACCGTCCATATCCTTATAGAATCTGACGTGGCGAAGCTGATTTATCTTATCGTGACCGATGGTCTGTATCGTCATATGCTTTTTGATTTCCTTAATGTTGCCCGTGGATGCGGCTACAACGGAAATACCCGCCCCCGCAAAGGAAACCTTTGAGGTGGAGGCAAACTCGTATACCATATCCGCATTACCCGAAAGCTGACACTCGGAAATTATATCAAGGAGGGAATCCTGCTTATCCTCGTAAAGATGATGGATGCAGTACGCGTTGTCCCAATAGATTCTGAAATCCTGCGCCTTGGGCTTAAGTCTTGCAAAGCGGCGCACCGTTTCATCAGAGTAGGTATAGCCCTGAGGATTTGAATACATAGGAACGCACCATACGCCCTTTACGGCTTCGTCCTCGCTTACAATTCGTTCTATCATATCCATATCGGGGCCGTTTTCACTCATAGGAACGGTTATCATTTCGATACCGAAATGCTCTGTGATCTTAAAGTGTCTGTCATAGCCGGGGGCGGGACAAAGGAATTTAACCTTGTCAAGCTTTGCCCAAGGGGTAGAGCCCATAACACCGTGAGTCATAGAACGGGCGATCATATCGTGCATAATGGTAAGGCTTGCATTACCGCAAACAATTACGTTCTCTGTGTGAACGCCAATCATATCGGCAAGAAGCTTCTTCGCCTCGTAAATACCGTCAAGTCCGCCGTAGTTACGGCAGTCTGTTCCGTCCTCCGCAGCCATAACGGACTTAGAATCAAGAACGTCCATCATAGGCATAGCAAGATCAAGCTGCTCACTACAGGGCTTTCCTCTCGCCATATTAAGCTTAAGACCCTTCGCCTTATATTCAAGGTATTTTGCCTCAAGCTCACTGTAAAGTGACTGAAGCTCTTCTTTATTTAGGTCTGTGTATTTCTTCATAAAAATCTCCGCTGATTAGAATTCGGCACTTCCTGTTGTTCTGGGATAGGACTCTACGTCTCTGATATTGGAAACGCCTGTGATATACATAATAAGTCTTTCAAAGCCAAGACCGAAGCCCGCGTGCTTTGTGCCGCCGTACTTACGAAGCTCAAGATACCACCAGTAATCCTCCTCCTTAAGGTGGAATTTCTCCATAGCCTTAAGAAGCATATCCATTCTCTCCTCACGCTGAGAGCCGCCAATAAGCTCACCAACGCCGGGTACGAGCATATCCATAGCCGCAACGGTCTTGCCATCGTCATTAAGACGCATATAGAACGCCTTGATATCAGCGGGATAGTCGGTTACAAATACGGGCTTACCAAATACCTCCTCGGTAAGGTATCTTTCGTGCTCTGTCTGCATATCGATACCCCACTTAACGGGATAGTCAAATTTCTTGCCGCTCTTTTCAAGTATTTCAATAGCCTCGGTATAGGTTACGTGGCCGAACTTGTTTTCAACGAGGTTTGTAAGGCGGGCGATAAGAGTGTTGTCAACAAACTTGTTGAAAAACTCGATCTCCGCAGCGCAGTTTTCCATAACGTACTTAACAACGTACTTGATCATATCCTCAGCTAAGGCCATATCGTCCTTAAGGTCTGCAAAGGCAATTTCGGGCTCCATCATCCAGAACTCAGCCGCGTGGCGCGCTGTGTTGGACTTCTCTGCGCGGAAGGTGGGACCAAAGGTATATACGTTAGCAAAAGCCATAGCGTAGGTCTCCGCGCTGAGCTGACCTGAAACGGTAAGGTTTACACCCTTGCCAAAGAAATCCTGACTGAAGTCAACCTTGCCGTTTTCAAGCTTGGGAAGGTTATCCATATCAAGAGTGGTAACGCGGAACATTTCACCTGCGCCCTCACAGTCAGAGCCTGTGATTATCGGTGTGTGTACGTATACGAAGTTTCTTTCGTTAAAGAATTTGTGAATAGCAAATGCAGCAACGGAACGAACTCTGAACACCGCGCTAAAAAGATTTGTTCTGGGTCTTAAGTGTGCGATAGTACGCAAAAACTCGGGGGAGTGTCTCTTTTTCTGCAAGGGATAGTCGGGAGTGGACGTACCCTCGATCTCAATGGACTTAGCCTTGATCTCAAAGGGCTGCTTAGCCTCGGGAGTAAGCACGAGAGTACCTACAACAACAAGGGACGCGCCAACGTTCTGCTTTGCGATTTCTTTATAATTATCAAGGAATGCCTCCTCAAACACTACCTGAATGTTTGAAAAATAGCTTCCGTCATTAAGCTCAATAAAGCCGAATGCATTGCTTGCGCGAAGAGTTCTTACCCATCCGCAAACGGTAATTTCCTTGTCGGCAAAAAGCTCAGGATTCTTAAAAACTTCCTTAACAGTAGTTCTTTCCATTTTTGATTCCTCTTTTAAATAATAATAAAAATTTTCTATATATTATATCACCATATATTTGATTTTACAATAGGTTTTTCGCTTTTTTTCTATTTTTTCCAAAAATTCGTTATTTCACGCATAAGATCATTTGCGTTATTTAAGAATTTTATATGATGCCAGCTCTGGGGCATAAGCATTTTGTACTCCTCCGTGGCAAAACGGTCGTCAACCAGGACGCAAACTCCCTTGTCGCTTTCGCTTCTGATAACTCTGCCCGCCGCCTGAAGCACCTTGTTCATTCCGGGGTAGGTATAGGCGTAGGCGTAGCCGTTTTCCCTTGTATTATCAAAGTATTCCTTGATGATATTAAGCTCCGAGGAGATGGTGGGTAAGCCAACGCCAACGATTATTGCGCCGATAAGACGCTCACCCTGTAGGTCAATGCCCTCGGAGAAGGAGCCGCCCATAACGCAAAATCCAATAAGGGTGCTTGATTCTCCCTCGCTAAAGGAGGATAAAAAGTCCTTCTTTGCCCTGTCCGTCATACTCTTTATCTGGGTGGTGACTCTTATCTTTGGGTACTTACTTTCAAATATCTCCTTTACGTCCGTCATATAGGAGTAGGAGGGGAAATACACCATATAATTTCCCGCCTTACCCGCAACGGTGGCGCGGATGATATTGGCAACGGTAAGGGCGCTTTTATGTCGGTCGCCGTACCTTGTGCTTACGTTACTGATACCCAAAAGGCAGAAATTTCCGCTATCGTATGGGGATTTTAAGTCAAGAGTGGTACATCCGCTTGAGCCAAGCACGTCGGAAAAATACTCAAGAGGGGTAAGAGTTGCGGAAAACATTACCGTTGAAATACCCTTGCGCATAAGCATATCAAGCATATAGGAGGGGTCAAGGCACAGTAGCCTTAAGGTAACGTCATCGTTATGCGCCTCAAGGTACATCTTAAAGCGCTTATCGTATATCTCCCGTATCTTAAGCATCCTTTTTACCTCGAAGGTAAGGTCGGAAAGCTCCTCGTCAATTAAGTCGGAGGCAAACATACGGTCGCATATCTTTACAAGCTTATCAAAGCCTGCGGTTATATCCTCGGGCAATTCGGCACTTACGTAGAAGCCGAAAACACCCTCCTCCGTCTCCGTTTTTTCCGTCATTGCAAGAGCGTGAAATTCATCAAATCTTGATAAAATATCGCCACAGGCTCGGGTATATTTGGGATTTTTGGGATATTTGTTCTCTATTTTTAAAAAGTCGGAGCGCTTTAGGGTGCAGGAGTACATTTCCCTCGCTCTGTCGGGGAGGTTATGCGCCTCGTCAATTAAAAATACGTAATTTGCATCGGGGGCGCTGAAATACCGTCTGAAATAAACGGACAGATCAAAGAGGTAGTTATAGTCGCACACGATAAGCTCGCACCATTCGGAAAGCTCCAAGGAAAGCTCATAGGCGCAAACGGAATATTTGTATGCGGTTTTGTCAATGATATCCTTTGTGTAGGTTCTATGCTCCTTTAAAAGCTCTGAAAGGGCTTCGTTTACCCTGTCGTAATAGCCCCTTGCCCTTACGCACTTTGCGGCTTTACACTTATTTGAGGCTTTCTGATTCTGATTTGCGCAGCATTTTTCCTTTGAGGATATGTGGATGGAGCGCAGATCGGGTAAGGACGAGCGCATAATATCCACCGCGTTAAGCGCGGCGTAGGCGGTAGTCGCCTTGCCCGTAAAATAGAATATCTTGTCAACGTAGCCGTTGCCCATAGCCTTAAGGGAGGGATAAAGGGACGCTATTGTCTTGCCCGTGCCCGTAGGCGCCTGCACGATAAGGCGCTTATGACTGCAGATGGCTCTGTACGCCTCCTGTATAAACTCCTTCTGGGATTCTCTCGGGCCGCCCTCAAAGGGGAATCTTAATTTTTTAAGCTGGGGTAAGCACTTATTGTATCTGTCGGCAATAACCCTTGCAAAGGGAGAAAATTTATCCGTTATTGCGTTAAAATAGGATTCTGCGCTATGCCTTGAGATGCTCTCACGGTAGAGGCGCTCCTCCTCGTTGTCACCGTAAAACGCGACACACCCCTCCACATTTTCTCCTCCGAGGCGCTTCATAACTATGTAGGCGGCGCAGATTACGGACGCCATTGATACCTCCGCCTCGCCGTTATCCACGTCCTCTACAGGATAGGTAACGTAGTGGGTTTGGGACACGGAATATCCTCCGTCCTCCCTCATATTTACGTTTTCGGGATAGGTGTACACCGTAAGGGTAACTCCCTCGCACAGGGTGGAAAACTCGTAGGCGTCCGCAAGGCTTGGCTTCTTACTATTGAAGCTGTGACTTGCAATACATCCCCCCACCTTATTACCGTTTGCGCGGTAGGAATCCATATCTCCCCCACGAAGCACATATGCGCAAAGCTCATACGCGCTGATATAAAGATTGTTTGTGCTTTTGTCGAAATACAAGCCTTGCTCATCTCCTTCCCATATCAAATTATGTTGACATACGGTATTTTTTGTAGTATAATCCTATTAGTATATTTTGTGAGGTTAAATTTATGATACTTAATCAAAAGGAAACCACCCTTGCATACAGATGCCCCGCCTGCGGAGGCGTGGTAACGAGTGTTGTGGGCGCATTTTCCTTAAGCGGAAAGCTTTTTCGTCTGAAGTGCAGCTGCGGCGGCAGCCATATGACCGTTGAAAAAACAAATGACGGTAAAATGCGTCTTATAGTGCCCTGTATGGTATGCGCAACAGACCACTCTTATATTATATCAAATGAAGTCTTTTTTGACAATGATATTTTCGTAATTGGTTGCTCAATGTCGGGAATTGATATCTGCTTTATCGGTAAGGAAAGGTTTGTTGAGGATGCTATTCTCCGCTCCAATGAGGAAATTATTGAAATGGTTGGCGGAGGAGATCTTGAATCCATTAAGAATATGGAAAAGGATCGCTCTACCCTCAGTGACCCTCAGATACTCGACATTGTAAAATTTGTTATAAATGACCTTGCCGAGGAGGAAAAGATTTTCTGTAATTGTACCGACAAGGGCGATTTCATATGCGATATATATGATGAGCACGTAACGGTGCGTTGCAGTAAGTGCGGATGCAAAAAGGACATCCCCACAAACAGCGTTATCTCCGCCCACGCCTTTCTTGACGCAACGGAGCTTCGCTTGGAATAAAATACAAAAGTAATTTGTATCAAAAGGTCGAATAAAGCATAATATTGTAGTAGAGAGAAACATCTCTCAATTCTTCAAGGTAGGTAACACTATGAATAACAATTGTTTATGCGGACTTTTCGATAACGAGATCATATGGATAATAGTTCTTGCAGCTATTGTTCTTTGTTGCTGCTGCAACTGATTACGATCCTTCGTAATCATTGCAAACAATAACCTGATAATCAGAGATTTACGCGCCCGCGCGTAAATCTCTTTTTGGTTTGTTAAATTTCAGACGGACGACCAATGGTCGCCCCTACGAAATAATTTTGTATTCTGCACTCCTAATTCTGCATTCTGCATTCTGCACTCTGCATTTATAAAAGTCGCCCACAAGATCGGTCTTGTGGGCGGATTTTATTATTCAGCGTCAGCTACTTCCTCAGCTGCCTCTTCCTCTGTGGGAAGGAGGGCTCTCATAGAAAGGCTAACCTTATGGTTTTCGTCATCAATACCAACGATCTTAGCCTCTACCTTATCGCCAACCTTAAGTACGTTAGCAACAGAGTCGATCTTCTTATCTGCGATCTGGCTGATGTGGATAAGGCCGTCAACACCGGGAACGATCTCTGCAAATGCGCCGAACGTTGTAACGCCAACGATCTTAACCTCGCAAACGTCCTCCTCTGCGTATGTGGACTTAAAGATGTTCCAAGGATTCATTTCATCTGTCTTGTAGCCGAGAGAAACCTTCTTTGCTTCCTTATCAAAGGACTTAACGAATACCTTGATAACGTCGCCAACCTTAACAACCTCGTTAGGATGCTTGATTCTTCTCCAGGAAAGCTCTGTGATATGTACAAGTCCGTCTACTCCGCCGATATCAACGAACGCGCCGTAGGATGTAAGGCTCTTAACGGGACCCTCAAATACCATACCCTCTTCAATGGAAGCCCAGAATGCTTCAAGAGCTGCCTTTCTTTCTTCTCTCAATACAACCTTGATAGAACCGATAGCCTTCTTTCTGCCATCCTTGATCTCAACGATCTTCATTTTCTGTACTGTGCCTGCAAGCTTGGAAAGATCCTCGTCCTTAGCAAGTCCTGTCATAGATGCGGGAACAAATACCTCAGCGCCGTCAACAACAGCTACAACGCCGCCCTTAACAGCCTTAACGATCTTTGCTTCAACTACTGTCTGGTCGTTAGCGTATGCTACGATCTTTTCCCAGTTCTTAACGTCATCAATAGCCTTCTTGGAAAGTGTGATGATACCGTCTACGTCGCTGGTAGCTTCAACCTTAGCTTCAACCTCATCGCCGATAGCGAATACGTCTGTAAGCTTCTGTGCGTTGTCAATGTTCATATTATCTCTGGTAATAACACCAGTGGACTTAGCACCAAGATCAAGTCTGATTTCTGTTTCAGAAATAGACATTACTGTACCCTTAACCGTTGCTCCTTTATATATTTTTACTCTTTCTGCTTCTGCCTCTGCAAGTAACTCTGCAAAGTTTTCTACGATGTTGCTCATAGATTCTTTTACCTCCTGTATTAAACTGTCCGGGGTCGATGCGCCGGCAGTTATTCCTATGTTGTATGAATTACCGATTTTGTCAAACGGAATATCATCTTTAGTTTGTATCCAAAACGTATTTGGACATAAGCTGTGACAAATGTGATACAGCTTAGCGGTGTTTGAGCTGTCCTTGCCGCCGATGACCAGCATTGCGTCAACGCGGGCGCAAAGCTCCTCTGCTTCAGTCTGCCTTTTTTCAGTCACACTACATATTGTATCAAATATTTTTGCATTTGTACAGTATTTTTTGAGAATTTCTTGACTTTTTTTCCATTCTTTTAAATTTTGTGTGGTTTGCGCTGCCATAACTACCTGCTTTTTGTCCGAAAAATCGGTTTTCAAGTAATTTTCAAGCTCCGCCCCACTGCCAAAAACATAATTCTCGCCTGATGCGTGGCTTATAATGGACCTTACCTCGGGGTGATCTTTCTGTCCTATAAGGATAAAGACCTTACCATCGCCCGAGTTTTCCGCAGCGATCTTTATTATCTTTTTTACGTAGGAGCAGGCGCAGTCCACCACCTTGAAGCGCGGACATTTTTCACTAAGGCTATAAAGATAGGTGTAAAGCTCCCTCTCCACACCGTGGGTACGGAGTATCAGGGTAACGTTAAAGCCGCTTTCCGCCTTTTCATAAAGAGACGGTATTTCCTCCTTGCCAACGGAGATAACCCCTCTTCCCGCTAAGGATGAATTATATACCTCGTTATGTATAAGCTCACCAAAGGTGCGAATTATATCCTTTTCGCCCTTTTCACAAATAAGATTTTCCACAAGGTCCGTGGCGCGGCGAACCCCAAAGCAAAAGCCTGCATTTTCAGATACGGTTACCATTTTATCTCCGTATTCTCCCCAAGGTCGCATATCTTATCGAATGCGTAGTGGGAAATGCGCTTGTACTTTTCCTTGCCCGTTTCACTAAACTCAAGCTCCTCGGGCGGGATATAATCGCCGATTATAACTCTCGTTTTGCGAAACAGCTTAAGCTTACCCTTTTTGGTCTTTATAAATACGGGCACGATACCGACGCCCGCGCGGGATGCGATCATACCGATGCCGTCCTTTATCTCCGTTTCCCTTGGGTTAACGTAGGGGCATCTTGTACCCTGGGGGAAAATGCCTACTCTTTCACCGTTTTTAAGAATATCAATGGTCTTCTTTATAGCGCCAACGTCACCGCTTTTACGGTCAACGGGAAATGCGCCCATTGACTTAACGAACCAGCCAAGGATGGGCACGGGAAACACCTCTTTTTTCGCCATAAAGCGGATCTGTCCCTTAAATGCGATAACCATAGCCACCACGTCCATAAGGCTGGTATGATTTGCGCAAACGATATAGGGCTTATCCATAACCTCTTTTTCGGGGTTGACTGCCTTAACTCTGTAAAGTATCTTAAAAAGCCCCCCAAAAAAGCTTTTTATAAATCTGTAAAACTTATTCATTTTATATCCTCAGCGCCTACCTTTGAGAAAATAATCTCAAGGGCTTTGTTTACCGTACCCTCAATATCAAGGTCGGAGTTGTCAAGGAATATTGCATCCTCCGCAGGGATAGCGGGAGCAACCGCTCTTGTGGAGTCGTTTTTATCTCTTTCGATAATATCTGCAAGCACACCCTCGTAGGTGCAGCCCTCACCCTTTTCTATAAGCTCAAGGTATCTTCTCTTGGCTCTTGCCTCGGGGGATGCGATCATAAATATCTTTACCTCGGCATCGGGCAAAATAACCGTACCGATATCGCGGCCGTCCATAATAACGCTGTTTTTGTGGGCGATATCTCTCTGGGTGTCAAGCAAGAAGGCTCTTACCTCGGGAATTGCGGAAACGGCGGAGGCGTACATAGCGATCTCTCCCGTTCTTATAAGTCCGCTTACGTCCTCTCCGTTAAGAATAACGGACTGAACTCCCTCCTTGAACTGAAGAGAAAGCTCAATATTCTTAAGCTGGGAGATGATGGATTCCTTATCAGATTTATCAATGCCGAGTCGCTTTATAAAAAGACCGATGGAACGGTAAAGCGCGCCCGTATCTACGTAAACTATGGAAAGGCGCTTTGCTACCGCCTTGGCAACTGTGCTTTTTCCTGCTCCGCTTGGTCCGTCAAGGGCTATTTTTATCATAATATCTCCTATTCCTCCCACGCGGCGTGCATTCCTGCAAGGGCGCCTGTGGAAAACGCAATTTGTAAATTATATCCGCCTGTATAGGCGTCAACGTCTATTACCTCACCCGCAAAATAAAGTCCCTTGTATTTGCGGCTGCTCATATCCGAGGGGTTTATCTCCTTTACGCTGATGCCCCCTGCGGTAACTATTGCTTCCCTTAAGGGACGGAAGCCTTTTATCTCAAGGGAAAGCCCCTTAAGAGTGTCTATAAAAGCTTTTCTTTGCGCCTTGGTTATCTCGTTTACCTTGGCATCGGGTGGGATGCCGCTTCTCTTTACGATATAGGGAATTATCTTGGAGGGTAAAAGATGACCGAGGGCGTTTGCAAAGTCCTTATTTATATTCTTTGAAAAGTCGGATAAAACTCTTTTGTCAAGCTCGTTTGTATCAAGGGCGGGCTTGAAGTCAATATACACCGTGTATCTGCCCTTTTCCATATGGCGCATATGGGATGAGGCGGAAAGCACCAGGGGACCCGTCAGTCCGAAATGGGTAAAGAGCATTTCCCCAAGCTCGTTAAATACGGTCTTACCCGTTTTGTTGTCCACCGCCTTAAGGGTCACGTTTTTTAAGGACAGACCCATATTGGAGGACACGTCCTCCACGGTTTCAAGAGGGACGAGGGATGGGAAAAGGGGGCTTACCTCGATTCCAAGCTCCTTTGCAAAGCGGTATCCGTCACCGTCGGAGCCCGTCATAGGATAGGATGCGCCACCCGTTGCGCAAATAACCGCATCAAAATCATATTCGCCTCTGTCGGTTATAAGTCCCGTTACTCTGTTTTCACTTGCTTTTATGGAAATTACCTTTTCGTGTACCACCTTGACACCGTAATCGCGGAGGCAATTTTTAAGGGCGTTTACAATATCCGCCGCCTTGTCGGAAACGGGAAAAACCCGCCTGCCCCTCTCCGTTTTAAGGGGAACGCCAAGGTTTTCAAAAAAGTCCTTTACGTCGGAGGTGGAAAGGTTGTTTATGGATGCGTACAAAAATTTCGGGTTGGCAATTACGTTTTTTAAAAACTCACCGTTGTCGCAATCGTTGGTTACGTTGCATCTGCCCTTACCCGTAATGCCCAATTTTTTACCAAGGTAGGGATTTTTTTCAAAAAGGGTAACGTCCGCCCCGTTTTGCACGGCGTATATCGCCGCCATCATTCCCGCAGCTCCGCCGCCGATTATGGCAACGCATCTCTGTCTGTATCCGTCCATTACGCCCTCCTTAGTAATAATCAATACCAAATTATATTATATAATATTTCATACCGCTTTGTCAAGAGGGAGGGATTTAAATGCAGAATTCAGAATGAACCGTCCTCGACCGCACCCTGTGGGTGAAAAAGGGAGAGGTAAGGTGTGGCAGTCGTCGCCAAATCCAACCGAGAACTGACCGAGGGCAGGATGAGGCGGTAACGACAACAGATAGAATGTCGCTCGACCTTCGTCACAAATGCAGAATTAGCCTTCCCCAGCGGGGGAAGGGGTGAGCGAAGACAAATCAACACGGTGTGTTAATTTGTCGAGTGTGTAACCAAAACAAGGAACGTCGAAGCCGAGTGTATCGAGGCGCGCGAGGCGACTATGTTTTGGGAAGGGCAATCCACGTTAGTGGTGGATGAGTATGCCTTTTTTTAGTTAGTTTATTTTTAAATACATACTCATCCGTCTGCTTCGCATCCACCTTCCCTTCCTTAGGGAAGGCTAAAAGCTACATACCTTTCTTCAATTACTTAATATAAAAAACCGCAGGGCGTGTCGCGCCTTGCGGTTTTTCCAATGCTAAATATTGTTCTTTTGGATATCATCCAGCTTTTTGAAATCGATTTTTGTTTTTGACTTAAAGACAATGTCCGTGTTCTTTACGTCCGTCCATCTTTGACCGCTTTCTTCCGTATTTGACACGTCCTTAACGTACACGTATCCGTCAAAATCCACAAAGAGTCTTATGGCGTACTGATAATTCGTTCCCGTTTCGTCGGTTATCAAGCCGCCCGTTTCGGTATCAAAATTCATATAGAAATTATGTATGATCTCTAAAACGTATCCGCCGCCTACGTTTCTTGCGGTATCGTTATCTGTAATTTCAAATTCAAGCTCCTTAAGCTCATCAAGCACCACCTTTATTTCATCATTGTTTTGAGAATAAGCCTCCGCAAGGTCCTCAAAAACGCTTGAGAGAGTGTATGGCACCAAATGAATATGACTTACCCCCATTTGTCTGCCTTTTATCATACGATCCCATTTTTCAAACCAGGAGTAGCTTGTGTAATCCCCGTTAACGGTTGTATATTGGTCGGACGTGGTATGGGTCTCTGTAGGATGGGGCAAAACGACAGTAGTATTTGAGCCCCCGTCGGTGGTGGTAGTGTTATTTTCCGTAGTGGTTGTATTATTATCCGTACATCCCACCGCCAAGGAAACCGTAAAAAGTAAAGCAAGTAAAAATGCAGTTATTTTTTTCATAAAGAATCTCCTATTTAATATACGATTCTATTATAAACCTCGGGCGGCTCTTGGTTTCAAGATATACCTTACCTATGTATTCACCTATTATACCGATTGCAAGAAGCTGTAAGCCGCCTATTGCCCATATGGACACCATAATGGACGCCCAGCCGGGTTCCGTATTGCCGATAAAATGCTGAACCAAGGAATAAATAAGAATTCCTATGCTTGCAAGGAAGATAAGAACACCGAGGGTGCATATCATACGAATTGGCTTTATCGACATAGAGGTTATACCCTCAAAGGCGAAGGAAAGCATTTTCTTAAGGGGATATTTGGACTCCCCTGCAAATCTTTCGCCCCTTTCGTACTCAACCTCCGCGCTTTTATAGCCGATAAGAGGAACTATTCCGCGCAAAAACAGATTTACCTCCTTAAAGCTTTCAAGTCCGTCCAGGGCCCTTTTGCTCATAAGTCTGAAATCCGCGTGGTTGTACACCATATCCACACCCATGGAGCGCATGAGCCTGTAAAAGCCAAGGGCGGTGGTGCGTTTAAAGAAGGTATCCTTTTTTCGTGAGCTTCTCACTCCGTAAACCACGTCGTAGCCCTCATGATATTTCTCCACCATTTTATCAATGGCGTCAATATCGTCCTGAAGATCCGCATCCATGCTTATTGCCGCGTCACACTCGTCCTTTACGGTCATAAGCCCTGCCAAAAGGGCGTTTTGGTGACCCCTGTTCCTTGACAGATTTATACCGCGGAAAATGGGATTGCTCTTGTTCAGATCGACTATCAGCTCCCAGGTCTTATCCCGTGAGCCGTCGTTTACAAAGCATATTTTACTT
Organism: Clostridia bacterium; assembly: GCA_017481595.1. Taxonomy (GTDB): domain Bacteria; phylum Bacillota; class Clostridia; order Oscillospirales; family CAG-272; genus RGIG2000. The sequence continues at coordinate 58,115 of JAFUOY010000039.1, forward strand.
TCGCTGCTTATTTTTCCCTCGCTTATGAGCCTTTCATACTTATCAAGCAGGCGGGAGGAGGTTTCGGGCAGCACCGCCTCCTCATTATAGCAGGGTATTACAAGAAAAAGCTTCATAATAATTACTTCCAAAATTCAAAGATTCTTTCAAAGCTCAGGTATTCGCTCTCACGCGCTCCCGTCTTTGGTATGTAGTCGTATATCATTCCGAAATTAACGGCTAACGCCACTATAACGCTTACGGCAAAGAAAATCGTTATCATTTTTCTCATATCCGCCTTTTTTTCGTCCTTGTCCGTAAGTCCGTATAAAAAGAACAGTATACACATAGCCCCTACGATAAGCTGCCAGGCAAAGTCCGCTGAATATCTTACGCCGTATCCGCTTTCCCAAATTGAGAAAATTATAATAAGAGGGGCAAGGACACAGCTTGCGCCGATAATAAGGACGGCAGGCAGTCTTTTCTTCTTATCAAGCTTTTTATAAGCCCTTGAAGCGCCGAAATATCCGAATATGGGCAGCGCCCTCCAGATAAGTCCCACGGCGTTGTAATTTGCGATAAAGTAATATCCGTTTACGTCAAGGGATGAAAAGTTACTGAATACAAAGGGGAAATCGGGCTTTACCGTGGGGAATGCAAAGAGGAAATTCCAAAAGCCTATCATTGCAAAATCCGTGTGGTATTCCGCCCTTGTAAAATCGTTTATAGTCAGAGAATACTGTATACCGAAATCCAATGGGTTGCCAAAGCGCATAAAATTGTACGCCATCTGTATACCGCCGATCAATACGTAACAGGTAAGGGCGCAGGCAAGGTATTTTGCGCTTTCCTTTACAAGGGAGCCGCCGTTTTCCTTAACGCATCCCCGCATTTTTATATAGCCGAAAGCGACAAATATCATCGCCACTATACAGTAAAGAGCGAGAGTAGGTCTGCAAAGCACCGCCATAGCAAGACAGAAGGACGAAGCCACCAGGCTTAGCTTATCTATTCTTCCCTCTCCGATAAGGGATGATCGGATAAGGAAATAAAAGCCCATACAGGTAAACATAAATCCCGAGGCTTGGGCAATTTCGTAAAAGTTTGCATACACGAAGCAATACCATATGCCCGAGCATAGCTGAAGGATAACAAGTGAAAATACCGCAATATTTACGCTGAGCCTTGGGAAAAACCGTTTAATAAGCTCGTAAAACAGCATTGAAAGGAATATTATACCCACAACGCCGAAATTGAGTATGGATTCCGCAGAGGGGAAATAATAGCCTGTAATAAGATTATAGGGAAGATACAAAAGAAGCACAGGGCCTATTCCGTAATAGGAGTAATATTTGCCGTCATAAAGAAGATGATCCCACAGTCCATTTACGCCCTTCTCTATTCTTTCGCTCCAATCGTAGGGATTGTCAAGCTCTAAAAGCTCCTTTGGAGGAGTTGCAAGAAGATGGGTCTGTCCCGCGCGGAAGGCGTCTACTATCTCCTTGGTGATCTGATTTCCGCTTGTGTTTTTGTACCCCGTCATATTGCCTGTAATCTCCGTAAGCCTCATTGCAAGAAGCACGAATACGGCGGTAACCAATATAAACGCGACCTTCGTTTCAAATCTTCTGTTCTCAAAGCTTTCGCCAAATACAGGCTGCTTTAGCATTGAATAAACAAAGCTTGTAATAAGGGTTATCAAAAGGAGTCTTAAAAGTGAAAACTGCATGGGCTGGGACTTGTTTATCGTTACGGATTCAACGGTAAAGGTACTGCCCTTTTCCGTTGTAAGCTTGATATTAAGATCGCTTACCTCTCCCGACAGGTCAAGAATAATAGTTTGGGATCTTTCGTTGCCGTGTATTATCTGTCCCTTGGCTACGTTTCCTCTGTAGGAGGCTGCCCAGGTTTCATCCTTTGCGTCAATAGATACGTTTATATAGTCGGTTTTGGGATGGGAAGCGCCCTTTTCGTCAACGTAAGCGTCGGGCAAAACGCATTTTACGTACACAGTACCCACCCTTTTGCCAATATTCTTATATTCTATGGACACAGTATTGCCCCCAGCGTTTGATCTGTACGCGCCGTCATTTTCCGTATATCCGCCGCTAAGCCCCGCGTCCGTCAATGGCAGCTCCGTCTTTTCATATCCCCCGAAGATAAGATGATAGGAGTGAAAATTAAACACAAGAAGCTCCAAAAGAAGCGCGACACACAAAATTATAAGATACGGCTTCGCTTTTTTCAGCCACGTCCTTATTTTCGTTTTATTCATAGCACGTCCTCTTTTCAAAATAAAAAGTGCGCACAACCGAAGCTGTGCGCACCGAAAAAAGCAAGCTCCGATTGTCGCTACACAAACTGAAGAGGGAAGGTATTTACCGTAATCACTTCGTGGAACTTGCGATTTCTCAAATTCTGAAAAAGTGATACGGCAAAAAAAGGTATAAATATCCCGTAAGAAAATACCCCTAAATCGTCTATTCAGTTTGTGTAGCGTATCTATTATACCATAAAAGCCAATAATTGTAAATAGTTATGTAATTATTTTATTGGTTACAGGAGCATATAAAAATAAATATCCACCCGCCTAGCGGGTGGTATTTCGGTTTAGGGAGTACATAGCCTTCCCCAGCGGGGGAAGGGGGACCACGTTAGTGGTGGATGAGGTGTCATAATACAAAATCTTTCTTTATTCATTTCTATCACTTATAATTATTCTTGTTCATTATTTTGTTTTGCTTACAAATTTCAGTCTTTACTACGGATGCTTTGCATCCTACACCTCATCCGTCACCAAAGGTGACACCTTCCCCTCAAGGTGAAGGCTTAAAAATAAAAAAACCGCAGGGCGTGTCGCGCCTTGCGGTTTTTGTCAGCAAAAATATTTGATTATCAGCTCGCAGGCGAGGACTGCTCCGCAGGCGGAGGCGGCAACCACAACGAGGCTCTTTTCAAGGTAGGCAAGAATGCAAGCAACAAGGAAGCCTACGATAGCGGAGATAAGATAAGAGGTGGATGTAAAAATTGCGGGCACGGTCATAACTCCAAGCACGGCGTAGGGCACGTAGTAGAGGAATGAACGGATAAAGGTGTTGGTGATCTTCTTTTTAATAAGCACCATAGGAAGCATACGCACAAGATATGTTACCCCTGCGATTACAAGAAGATAGACAAAAAAGTTTTCAGTCATTTGCGCTTACCTCCTCCATATTATTTTCGGGCGGCAAGGGTGCGACCAAGGCAAAGATAGTACTTGCCACGATGGTGCAAATGATTATTGCAAATCCGCTTGAAATTTTGTTAATAAAGGGAACGTATGTAAATATGCAGCTGAGCGCAATGGCAAGAGCAACGCAAAGGGCAACTGATCTTTCCTTTTTAGCCACGGGAATTACAATAGCCACAAACATTCCGTAAATGGCAATTCCAAGGGCGGAAATAACGATCTCGGGCAGGATATTTCCCGCTACTGCGCCAATAAGAGTTCCTATGCTCCAGCCCAGATATGGGGTTAAAATAAGGCCGTACATATACCTTTTTCCAACTGCTCCGCTCTGTCCCGAGGATACGGCAAATACCTCGTCGGTGTTTACGAAGGAGATAAGGAATCGGTCCGCCATTTTGATGCTTCCACCAAGCTTCTGGGACAGGGAAACGGACATAAGAGAATATCTTAAATTGATGATAAGCTGGGTCACCGCAAGCTCAATAAGGCTGCCCCCCGTGGCGATTATAGGCACTCCCGCAAGCTGACCTGCCGAGGTTACACAGGTCATGGAAATAAGCACCGCTTCAAGAATGGAAAGCCCATTCTGTATTGAAAATATACCGAAGGCAAAGGAAACGGATAAATACCCAAGACAAATGGGAATACCGTCCTTAATGCCCTTTAAAAAGCTGTTTTGTTCTTTCATTGGACTACCACCATTTTCCAAAATAAAATACAGATAGTATATTAGCACAAAGACAAATGAAATTCAAGAGATAATCTTTAATTTATAAAAGAAATATCCCCCCGTAAACGGGTTACTACACAAGCCTTCCTCCGGGAGGAAGGTGGCACGCGGAGCGTGACGGAAGGAGCCCGCGTGACTTTAGGTTTGTACTAATTTCATTGTTACGCGCTCTCCCTCACCCGACTTCGTCGGGAGCTCCCTCCCAGAGGGAGCCTTTCTCACAAATACATTCTACGCTTATCTTTTATCTGCTTTCTGTTCATCAGCTTAGCCTTTTTTGAACCCCGCCACTATGGCGGGGTTTTCGTTGTACAAGAAAAAGACCCGCTTATTTAAGTGGGTCCTTTGTATATTCGATCAGATCTACAATATCACAGTCAAGAGCCTGACACAGCTTATTTAAAATATCGCTGTCATAACGGACTACCTTATTCTTGTAGTAGTTGTCAATTATATGAAAACGTATGCCTGTTCTCTTTGCCAATTCATACCTTGTTATTCCCATACCGTCAATAAGATCCTTCAACCTTAAGGTAACCATAATATCACACCCTTTCGATATATATTTTAATAGAGATATACCTTCTTGACAATTCCCATAATTAGATGTATACTTATGTAAGCATATAAAATAGGTAGTGATACAGTAGAGATGCCGTCAACTAATCTTCTTCATCATTTGAAGCAAATTCGGGAAAGCAAAGCAAAAAGTAATCACATTCGTCACACGAACACTCAAAGCCCTGTTCTCCGTTTCCAAGACAAACGGAAGGCTCCCTTGGTGAAAGCTCTACATCTGTGATATCTATTATGTTATTTTGATAATCCTTACTCATAAATCCCCCTATCAACGCAAAAAAGGTGCGTAACCGAAGCCACGCACCGAAAAACGCGTACCCCAAGTTGTCGCCAAACGAACTTATACGCAGATAGGTTTTTCACACCATCAAACGGGAGCCGCATTTTTATCAAATGGAATCGTTTGATAGTATGACGAAAAAAGGGTATAATTATCCTTTAAAGAAAAAAATACCTATAAGCGGATATATTAAGTTCGTTTGGCTTATTTATTATAGCATATTTTTTGCCATTTGTAAACACATTTGAAAATTTATATAAAATAACTTTCCAAATTCAAAAACCGCCTGAAAATTCAGGCGGTTTTTGTTTTATAATTGTTCATTTGCGTACAGTTCATCAAGCTGCCAATTTATCGGATTTTCGCAGATGTATTTTGTATGCTCCTCGTAGTCCTCGCGGTTGCGAATAACGTGGTCGTAAAATAATTTTTGCCAAATTGGATGACCTATTCGTTTCGTGATATATCCTTTTAATTGTTGCACCACCCGTGACATTGTAGGGGCGACCATTGGTCGTCCGTATTCATCGGCACAAATCAACAATAATAAATGTATATGGTCAGGCATAATCACGTAATGATCAACCATTAGCGCAGGATATTTTAAAGGGATATTGTTAATGGCATCATCAACTATTTTCCCATATTGCGACAAAATAACGTCTTGCGGACGACCAATGGTCGCCCCTACGTCCTTCCAAAAATAATTCTGTCTGTTTGAGGTACATATCGTTATAAAATACGCGCCACAGGAGCTGTAGTCATAATTTTCCAAACGGTTTTTCTTTCTTTGCGGACGACCAATGGTCGCCCCTACGGATTCTACATTCATTTCCTGCTCTGTTTTCAATCTATAAACCCATCGGTGGAAAGGTATCTTTCGCCTGTGTCGGGGAGGAGGACGACGATATTTTTGCCGCGGTTTTCGGGGCGGAGGGAAAGCTCCTTAGCGGCGCAAAGAGCGGCGCCCGAGGAGATGCCCACAAAAGCGCCCTCGCACTTAACGAAGGACTGCGCGTACTTATAGGCGTCCTCGTTTGTAACGGTGATTATCTCGTCATAAACGTCCATATCAAGAGTGTCGGGAATGAAATTTGCGCCGATGCCCTGTATCTTATGAGGGCCTGCCACACCCTTTGTAATAAGGGGGGAGGAAAAGGGCTCAACGCCCACTATTTTTACGTCCTTATTCTTGCTCTTTAAATATCTGCCCGTACCCGAAAGAGTGCCTCCCGTACCGATACAAGCAACGAAAATATCCACACGTCCCTCGGTATTTTCCCAAATTTCGGGTCCTGTTGTCTTTTCGTGAGATGTGGGATTTGCCATATTTGTAAACTGGGAAGCAAGGAAGCTGCCCTCTATGGTTTTAGCAAGCTCATAGGCTTTATCGTTTGCCCCCTTCATACCGAGAGCGCCGTCCGTCAGCACAAGCTCCGCGCCGTAGGCTTTCATAAGGTATCTGCGCTCCGCCGACATAGTATCGGGCATTACGATAATGCATCTGTACCCACGGGATGCGGCAATAGCGGCAAGACCTATACCCGTATTGCCCGAGGTGGACTCAATAATAGTGCCGCCCTCCTTTAAGATCCCGTCGCGCTCCGCCTGATTGATTATTTCTCTGCCTACTCTGTCCTTAACGGAGCCTGCGGGGTTAAAATACTCTAATTTGCAAAGGATATTTGCTTCTGAATTATTCGCCCTTGCAAAGCGATCCGCCTTTATGATCGGCGTGTTGCCCACAAGGTCTGAAATTGAATTATATATCATATTTGTGCCTTTCAATTCTGCATTTAATTACTACTCATCCAGTTTTGCCTCCATCTTTGAGGGAGGGGGACCACGTTAGTGGTGGAAGGAGTCAAAAAACTCCCTCAGTCAACTCCGTTGCCAGCCTTCGGCCCAGGTTGCAAGCATAGCTTGCTTCCCGCTTTAGCTAAAAATATGCCACCGGCATATTTTCTTAACGCGTCGCTCCCTCTAGGAAGGAGCCTTTTAATAATCATTTTATTCGGGTTTTATCATATTTTGCATACGAAGGAGTGTCAAGCGGCGGCGCATAAAGGGAGAAAATTCCACACACGTGTCGAACAATTCCTGACTTTTGCCGATTTCTGCAACGGTGGTTTTACAGCCCGCCCGCTTCATTGCGTCGTAGCATTTATCGTAATCGGGAAGCTTGCCAATTATATCTCTTATCATCTGCCATTTTGATTCAAGATCGGAAAGGTCCACCTTATCCGTAATGGTGTCGGGTGTATTAAGGCTTCTTACGTCGGGAGCCATTTCCTCACCGTAAATCTCGTATACCTTATCCCAATCAACCTGCTCCCTTACCGCCTTTATGCTCTCTGCCCTCGCAAGCTCCTTATACCACTTAAGCATTGTAAGGGTGGCAACTCCAACGTCCTCTCCGTGGTAGTTGGGGATTATACCGTGGGGAAGCTCAAGGCACTCAAGAAGGTGGGCAATAATATGCTCGCTACCGCTGGCTGGACGGGAATTTTTTGTAAAGGACATAAATATACCCGTCTTTAAAAGCTTGTCAAAGATCATACCTGCGGCAGTTTCGTCCTCAACGGTGACTCTGTCCGCCATATCAAGAAGCTCGTCAACGGTCTTGCGCACGTATTCGGAAATCCTTTCGCAATAATACTCCCCTGTGAGAATATGGGAAATTTCCCAGTCGCATATGCCGATATACTTGGCTATCATATCTCCAAAGCCTGCGCTCTTAAGATAAGCGGGAGCTTTAGCAAGAATTTTTGTGTCCGCAATAATAACCTCGGGGCTTTTTGCATCGTAGCTTGCCTTGAATCCGTTTGCCACAATGGGTGAGCTGTAGGAAGCAAATCCGTCCATAGAGGGCGCTGTGCCGAAGATACAGAAAAGCTTATTCTGTCTTGCGGTAGCAAGGCGGCAAGGGTCGTTTAAGGAGCCCGTACCCACGGAAATAACGGAGATCTCTCTGTCCTTGATAAGAGCCTCGATCTCCTCAACATGCTTCATTTCTGCCACGCGAAGCTCGTCATATATCTTATACTCAATATCAAAATCACAAAGGCTTTCTATAATGCCCTCGGACGCCTTAAGGGTGTTGTGATCCGCAACGAGAAGCAGCCTCTTGGTAAAGCCGTTTTCCTTTAAAATATTGCCAACCTCACTAACGATTCCCGAGCCGATACGCACGTCCCGTACTGTAGTAAGATGGTCCTTTCCACAGGGGCAGCCGTGCTTAAAATCTCTTATAATATTCATTATATCCGTCATAATACACCTCAATACAACGCAAAACCGCGCTTTTTTAATATAAATATTTTACCACCTTTTTTCCTTTTTGTAAAGTAATATATCTTATTTTTTCAGCTAAGAGGCGTCCATCTTCATCTTTCTTACAAACGCTCCCCCATTTTCCACGCTTGATTGAATATCAAAATCAGCCATCTCTAAAATATCATCATAGCTTTGGTTATCTACTCTTGGCGGTTTTTCATAACTGACCCAGCTTTTTAAAAGCGCAAAATGAGAGTTATATTGCTTACCGTTTCCTTTTATATACGCGCCTGCCTCGTCTATTCTTTTTTCAAGCGCACCGCCAAGGACGGACCTTAGCTCCTTATATTCTAAATCGGTCAACAAAATAATACCGTCCTTTCCGTACCTCTTTTTTGTTTTAGAGTCGGCTTTCATTTCTTCCTCGGTATTTTTCTCCTCATTATTATCCTTCTTTATTTCTGATTTCTTCGGCTTTGGCTCTTCCTTAGCTTCACTTTTTCCGCCGGACGCATTCTGAGAACGGCTTTTTCTGTAGGTAGCTCTGCTTTGCATTTCGTATTCTAATCTTACGTGATAATACGATCCGTTTTCATCAGTTGCAAGAAGCTCCAATATAGTTTCGGTATCATCACCGCAAATTGCCTTTATTCTGTTAAGGCTCAAATGTCCGTGGGCGAATATTCCACAGATAACCTTCATATATTTACCAACCTGTGCGTCAGTCATAAACATAGTTTCAAGCAAAAAATCCGATGGGAAAAACAATACTGCAGGGTCTTTTAATTCAGGCATTTTTACTCCTCCTTTAGTCCTTTTCACCATCATTTTACAATAAGCAAACCGTTAGTGAGCGTTAGACTTTTTAAAAATTTCAAAAAATATTTTTATTTCTAATTCTACCTTTATCTCTAATTCTATTTCTATCTCTATTTCTATATATGTGCATATGCTGAGCATATGTAGAGCATATGTAAAGCATATGTAAAGCATATGCTGAGCATATGCATAAAAACAAACAAAAAAGAGCAGAAAGAAATATATCAATCTGCTCTTATGTAATTATTATTTCAATAAAGGAAGAATTTCGTTTATCAAACATCATCTCTGAAAGGAACGTTAAAGTGCTTTAAAATTCTCTTATAGCAGCGCTTGGCTTCCTTTCTGTCGTGCTTCAAGGTGCTTACGGTTTCCTCGGGGCTGAAATAGATGCAATAGATATGGCGCTTATCCGTGCCGTCACGAAGATTTACAAGCTTGGCGTTGATCTTGCGCTTTGCGGCAAAGTACATATAGAATTTAAACTTTTCAAGTCCCTTCATTGCGGCTTCCCTTGTCTGATATGGGGTTGAATAGGCTGAGGGGATATGGTTGCTGTTACCGGGGAGAAGCTCAAATCTGAAGGTGCCGTCCTCCAGCTCCACAACGCGGTACTTATATCCTCTTTTGGATTTGATTTCTGTCATTTTCGTTACCTCTGTTATTCCAAAACTACCTTTATATCACGGATACCGTAATAGCGAAAGGCGTCTATACAATTTTCATCAATTATTTCTCCCGACATCAAAATTGGCACTGCGGGAGGGCAGGACACGGTACAAACCGAAAGCACCCTGCCAAGGGACATATCCACCGACACGGTTTCACTTGGGGAAAGGATGGCGTCCCTTACGGACATAGCTCTTTTCGGCAAGGAAATGTGGGGAGGAGTGTCGCAGATCGCTTCTCTTTTTTCAACGGACAAAAGCGCGTCCTTAAGCTTGTTAAGACCATTATCAAGAGGAGAAAGCATAAATACCGCGTAGTCGGGATCGGAAAACTCGCACTCAAGATTATGATTATTCCTCATTATCTGTGCAAAATCCGTACCCCTGTAGCCGTATTTTTTAGTTTCAAGGGTGAATTTGGTGTTTTCCTCACCGCAAAAAACGTATCCCGCCGCCTTAAGCTGCTCCTTTACCTCAAAGCACTCCTTATCAAAATCTTGGAGCCTTTTATCGTATCCGTCAAGGATAAGACCGTTTACCTTATCAAGGGATTGCAAAATAAGGTAGGACGGACTTGTTGAGCCAAAGAGGGAAAGAGCGTCCTTTGCGTTATTTTTAAACACAGGGTCCGCATTTTTGCTTATATGCAGGTATGCGCCGCCTGTCAAACAGGGTAAGGTCTTATGGGCTGAGTCACAGCACATATCCGCCCCCTGCTCTATAGGGTGGGAGCCGTTTTCAAGAAGCTTAAGATAAGCTCCGTGGGCGTTATCAACTATAAGTAAGACTCCGTATTCCTTGCACACTGCCGCAATTTCCCTAATATTTACCACATTCCCAAGATAATCGGGAGAGGTAAGATACAGGCAATTCGGTCTTTTATCCACACGGGAAAGGACTTTTTTTATTTCCTCCGCGGATAGTTTGCAGGAAAGATAGGAGCTGCTACCGTCGGGCATCAGCCATTCGACCTCGGCATCAAGCAAGGCTACCGCGCTTAAAAACGTCTTATGGGCGTTTCTTTGGGCAAGTATTCTTAAATTCTCGCCCCGCTTTTTTGCAAAGAGGGAGGCAAGATATATCATTGCTCTGATGGAGTGGGATGAGCCCTCCGTTGAGTAAAAGGTGGGACAGTCAAATATTCGGGAGGCAATTTCCTCGCTTTTTCGGATGATGCCCTCCGCCTCGTAAAGACTGTCGGCGCCGCTTATCTCCGTAATATCGTACCTTTCCATACCAAGGAGGGAAACACCCTTATGCCCAGGCATATGAAGGCGCGACGTATCATTTTCTATGTACTTATTTACAAAATCGCAAATAGGTGTACTCATACTATGCTCTGCCCTTAAAGGTGCGGTCTATTGCCACCATAATGGCACATTCCATTCTCTTTTTGAAAAGGTCGCAGCCGTATTTGTAAATTCCTCTTACACTGCCTGTGGAGTGGTACGCATTTGCCGCGCAACCGCCCGAGCAATAAAGCTTCGCCCAGCAGGAGTGACAGTCGGGACGGGCGTAAACATTGCAGTCGGCAAATTCCTTTTGGGTGTCCTTATTGGTAACGCCCTGCCAGATGTCACCAAGCTTGAACCTCTCCTCGCCAACGAACTGATGGCAGGGATAAAGATCGCCCCAAGGAGTAACCGCCATATATTCCGTACCCGAGCCGCAGCCCGATATCCTTTTATAGATACAGGGTCCGCCCTTTAAGTCGATCATATAGTGGTAGAAGGTAAAGGGCTTGCCCTCGTCATCCCTCTTTATCATAAGCTCCGCAAGCTTTTCATACTGCTCCATTACAATGGGCTTGTCCTCCTCCGTAAGCTCCGAGGGGTCACCTGCGGCGCATACTACGGGCTCCATACTAAGCTCCGTAAAGCCAAGGTCAAGCATTGTCTTTATATCCGTCAAGAAGTCGGGATTTGCGTGGGTAAATGTGCCGCGCATATAGTAATTCTTGCCCTCGCGTGCGTTAACAAGCTTCTGAAACTTTGGCACGATCCTGTCAAAACTGCCCTTACCTGCGTAGTCCACACGGAAGCGGTCGTGTATTTCCTTACGTCCGTCAAGGCTTAATACCACGTTGCTCATTTCCTTATTGGCAAACTCAATAACGTCATCGTCAATAAGCATACCGTTTGTTGTAAGGGTAAAGCGGAAATTCTTGTTTTTTTCCTTTTCCACGCTTCTTGCGTAAGCCACAAGCTGCTTTACCACCTCAAAATTCATAAGGGGCTCACCGCCGAAGAAGTCAACCTCTAAGTTTCTTCTGCTGCCCGAATTTTCAATTAAGAAATCAAGGGCGCGCTTACCTACCTCGTAGCTCATAACAGCTCTGTCGCCGTGGTATTTACCCTGACTTGCAAAGCAGTAGGAGCAATTCAGATTACAGGTGTGGGCAATATGAAGGCAAAGCGCCTTGACCACGCCCGAGGTCTTTTCCTTAAGCTTGCCTGCCATGGACTCAAAGGTGTCGGGGGTGAAAAGCTTACCCTTTGATTTAAGGGATTCAACCTGGGCAAAGCACTCCTCAATATCGGAGTCGGAAATGTCCTCTCTGTCCTTATATTTTTCTCTTATAGCGGATAAAACCGTATCCTTGTCCGCGCCCTCGTACATAGCGATAATATCGTAGGCAACCTCGTCCACCACGTGGATAGAGCCTGAGCAAACGTCAAGAACAACGTTATATCCGTTAAGCTTGTATTGATGTATCATAAAAAACCTCTGATTTATATAAGCGGAAACCCGCGTTTAAATTCAAAACTCTATTTTGGGATAGCTTAAAGCTATCCACAGAAAAGGACAGAGAATGTTTTTTACGTTCTCTGTCCGATTTTCGTGACAAGCACTATATTTGTAGACACAAATGCAGGTTTAGTGAAGCTGTTATGCAGTAAAGTCAAATTTGCCACTTTGCCGTAGGCAAAATTTCACTATCCGCAGGATAATTTCACTTACAACGTAAATTTCACTTGCCGTATGGCAAATTTAGTTGCGTTGTGTCCGTAAGGGACAACGCTAAAAGCGGCACCCCCTTCAGCTAAGCGCAATTATTTGCTTTCCTTGCTGTCTTCAGTGTTCTCGCACTGCTGGTTTGCAATACCGCAGCTTGTCTTGCAAGCGGACTGGCAGGATGTCTGGCATTCGCCGCAGCCACCCTTTTTGTCGCACAATGTACGAGTTTCAAGTGTCTTGATGTGTTCCATAATTGAACCTCCGCAAAATATTATATATATGCATTATAACACTATAAATATAAAAAGTCAATAAGGTGAAAATAAATTCTTTTTATGATTTCAAATTATTTGATTTCCGTCGCAGTCTGTCCGTTTACATTTTCGGGACGTCGAGGCGTAGCGAAGCGGTAGTGAATGGCTACGAAGTTTTCGTAGGGACAGGCGTCCCCGACTGTCCGTTTACATTTTCGGGATGTCGAGGCACCATCCCCTACAGGGTAACATTCATTTTCGTTATTCATTATTTGTATGGTGGGTATCTCCCGTTTTTCGGACGACCACTGGTCGCCCCTACGGCGAAGCCATCTTATCACTTTTCGGGACGTCGGGGCGTAGCGAAGCGGCGACACGGTAGTGAATGGCTACGAAGTTTTCGTAGGGACAGGCGTCCCCGACTGTCCGTTTACATTTTCGGGACGTCGAAGGCGCCGTCCCCTACCTATTACTACATCTTCTCAC
>JAFUOY010000040.1 GCA_017481595.1 Clostridia bacterium
ACACAGAAAAGATGCTGACGGCGTTTGGCAGGATATAGATAATACCCTTGAAGCCGTAAAAGAAAACGGCAACACCGAATATAGCTCCTCCGACGGTAGAATCAAATTTTCTAAGAATATAAAAAACGGAAAGATATTTGAGCTTTCCGAAAACGGATATAAGATCTCACTTTCACTTTCAAATAAAAGCCTTAAGGACTCAAACGCGGACGTAAAAAATCATAAAGCTAAAGGCACCGTATCCGTGTTTGACAGTGAAGAAGAACAGCTTGAAAAATTAAAGAACGTTGACAACCTTACTAAGGTAAGATATAATAATATTGAAGACGGTATTGATTTAGAATACGAAATTTATTCAAACAATCTTAAGGAAAGTATAATAGTAAATTCCAAAAAGGATAGCTACGTATATTCCTTTGAGCTTAAGTTAAATAAGCTTACCGTTGCTCTTAATGAGGACGGAAGCATAAGCTTAAAGGATGAGGAAACGGGTGAATCAAAATATACAATGCCCGCCCCCTTTATGTTCGATAACGCAGGTGAGCTTTCCACCGACGTAAGCTATACCTTAACACAAAACGGAAAGTATAAATATACCCTTACAGTTACAGCCGATACGGAATGGATAAATAACGAAGCAAGAGAGCTTCCCGTAACTATAGACCCTACCTTAGAGGCAGACACCTCTTACGGTGAGGCTTACGTTTCCTCTGCAAATCCCAACAATAATTACAAAAAGCCAAGTAACGGAGTTCTTTATTTAAGCTCTACACAAAGAATCTTTTTAAAATTTGAATTACCAACAATACCCGCAAATAATTGGATTACGGATGCATACTTAATTACGCAATTTTATTTCTGTTCATCAACGGGTAATATGAGCATAGCTGCGTATCAGGTGCCATACTCCTGGGATGAAGATACCATAACCTGGAACAACAGTGTGGCAAGTCACCAAAGCGAAGAAAACTCTGCTACCACTCTTTCCTCAAATGATATTACATCAAGTATGACGGCTACCGAATCTGTACCTATTGTTCTTCCCTTTGACGTAACAACGGCTGTACAAAATTGGTGCTCAGGAGATGCTAACAACGGCATCGCTCTTAAACGCACATCGGGAATGACCAATGCTATTGCCTTTAAGGGTTATTACGCTGATTCGTATAACACGCCGGTGTTGGAGATAAGCTATCGGCTTGTTTTAAACGGAACCTTCTATATGAGAAATGTAGAATTTGGTAATTATATTCAAAGTGATGAAGCAAATAGAAACGTAAGCTTACAACTTTTTGATAGTGGCATTGATCAAAGATGGCAAATAACCTATTTAAACAACGGATATCATAAAATAAGCCCTGCAGGTAGCAATTTAGCGCTTACAGCCCCGACGACAACCGGCGGAAATGTTTCATTGAGTAATTACAGTAACGGTGCATCTAATCAAATGTGGAGTATAAACCAGGATCCCTATGGGTATTACAAAATTTCACCAAGGGGTAGTTCAACATCATTTATTAGGGTGTCGGGAACTAACATAATTACAGGTACCTCTCAAACTAATAATAGTGACGAATGGATGTTTTATGAGGTGTCAACAGATGGTATTCAATTTGAGCGTCAAAAAACAGGTGAGTGGTGTTGGGCTGCATGTTTAAGTATGTTTATATCCGCATATACTACTCCCCTAATTTCTCAAGAAGGTATTGCAGTATCAGGCCATTTAAGTAGTATTATTACAAATCCATCTCCAGAAGATATAAATGCTGCTGCATATCAGAACGGAAGTATTGAGCTGATTAAAAGAATTTGGGATGACTTGTTTGGACTAACAACCATACAAAGTGGATATTATATATTCGAAGAAGATGATTTATTGAAAATAGTACAAGCAGGACACCCAGTAATAGCATCAATAGACGGTGGTTCTCACTGCATTTTGATATATGGCTACTGTTTTGAGAATAATGTGAGGAAATTCGAAATATATGATCCATACAATTATACAGACGATACACCAAATCATCAAGTAAAAACGTATAATGATTTATCAAACGGTTGGGTAGCTTCAATTACTTTGGATATTAGTATGATTGATTGATACAACACTGAAATAACTATATGAGCGAGATGCAAAATCGATATATAGAACGATAGATCAGAGTTTACTATTGATAATTTAAAAAAGCATCAAATTGTGAATATAATTTTAATATTTAAGTGGAGAAAAATTATGAAAAAACTAACAGCGATTTTATTAGCGATACTAATGCTAATACCCTTAATTGCTTCCTGTGGCGGTAGCGACGAAACTACAACTACGGAAATTCCCACAACGGAGCATCCAACAACAGAAGCTCCTACAACTGAAGCACCAACTACCGAAGCGCCGACTATGGAATCACCAACTATAGAAGTACCAACTACAGAAGCTCCTTCCACAGTTGACCCCAACGTTCTTTGGTCGTCAAAGACTGACATAAGAGACACGTGGTCGGGTAAAACACTTAATGTTGCTTGCTCCACATGGTATTCTACAGGCGCGCCGTGGGCAATGCCTGAAACTTTCATTACTGAAGACAACGATGCTAACTTTGGCAAAGAGATCCAAGAAACAGTTCTTGACCGTAACAAGTTTATCGAAAGCACGTACGGTGTTAAGGTTAACTGGATAAACGCAACTAAGGCAAGCATGCATAATGTGCTTGAAGCTGCAACAATTGCGAAAAATATAAATTACGATCTTGCTGTTCCTCGAATGATGAACGCCCATTCAATAGTTGCAGGTGGATACATATACGACCTTGCAAACAGAGAATTTATAGATTTAAGAAACACTTATTATGATAAAAATGCCGTTAATACTTATACCGCTTATGGCCACACTTTTTTTATAACAGGCGGATTTTCAACAATAAATAAAGAATGCGCATATGTTCTATACTTTAATAAAAACATTCTTGGTGACGGAAGTGAGAATGTGGCTAATGAACTGTATGAATTAGTAAGAGATGGCAAATGGACATATGATAAGTTTGTGACCTATGCAAGTAGCGCTTACGTTGATGACGGAGACGGTATTATCAACAAAAAAGATAGCTTTGGTTTTTATTTAGATAGCTACGATAGATTTTTCCGACTTTTTGGCACCAATATTGCAGGTGTAAATGAAGCCACAGGAGAATGGGAGCTTACTATAAAGTCAAATAACGTTAATGATATTATTGCAATAATTATAAAAGTGCATGCATCTGACTGGTTCCGTAATACAGGGTTAAGTAGTTACGGTAATATAAGAAATGATCTTGCAGACGGCGGTTTTTTATTTTACTGCGATACTCTTCGAATATCTGATAAGGCACAGGAGGGTAATGTAGGTGTCATTCCATTTCCTATGCTTAACGAGGAACAGGGCAGATATTATGTTCCTACCGATAACCAAATCCCGGTTCTTTTATGCATACCCAAGCTTACGCAGGATAGAGAAATGTCAGAATATTTTATGGACGTTCTTTCTTGGACTGGCAACAAGTATATAGTGGATGATTATCTTGAAATTAAGCACAATCATTTTAAATCGGATGTGGATATAGAAATGCTTAAAAGTTATATATTCCCCAATATATCATATGATGTTGGTGAACACGTTGGATTAGGTACTCTTATGTACGTTCACAACTCTTACACCGAATGGAAAAACCACTTCTATTCATTTTACGAGGATGAATCCCCTGCTGCCCTTGAAACCATAGCCGAATGGAACGCGGCTTGGGGCGGTTATACCGAGGAATAAAGACACAAATAAAATTAAGAGGACGGGTTTTTCCGTCCTCGTTTTTTTTAGTATAATTTATAAAAATTTGAAAATATTTTCAAAAAATTACCTCAGAATGTTATTCTTAAGTCAAAGAAGATAGAAATTTTCTATTGACAAAGAATTTCGTGCATGATAGAATATAAGTGAATCAAACGATTATATTAGTATCTATAAAAAGGAGGAAAAATATGAAAAAGTTAATGTCAATTTTATTAGCGATACTAATGCTAATTTCTATACTTGCTTCCTGCGGTGGTAATGATGAAACCACAACTACGGAAATTCCAACTACGGAACAGCCTACAACAGAAGCACCGACTACTGAAATACCAACTACGGAAGCTCCAACTACGGAAGCTCCAAAGAATACTTGGTCATCAAAAACCGATATAAGAGACACGTGGTCGGGTAAAACACTTAATGTTGCTTGCTCCGCATGGTATAGAGAAGGCGCGCCTTGGGCAATGCCGGAAACCTTTATCACAGAAGAAAACGATGCTGATTTTGGCGAAAAAATTCAGGAAGCAGTTCTTGAACGTAATGAATTTATAGAAAAAACCTACGGTATTAAGGTTAACTGGATAAACGCAGCTAATGCAGATATGCATAAGGCACTTGAAGCCGCAACTCTTGCAGAAAACATCAATTATGACCTTGCTGCTCCTCGTATGATGAATGTTCAGTCGGTTGTTGCGGGTGGATACGTATACGACCTTGCGGGCAGAGAGTTTATAGATTTCGAAAATACATATTACAGAGATGAATCTATTAAGACCTATACGGCTCACGGTCATACTTTTTTTGTAACTGGCGGATTTTCCACTCTTGATATAGAAACTTCATCCGTTCTCTTTTTTAACAAGGATTTACTTACCGAAGAAGAAACAAATGATATTTACAATATGGTAAGAAAAGGCGAATGGACTTTTGATAAGCTTGTCGCTTATGCTTCTGACGTTTATTCTGATAATGTCGATAAAAATAATCCTCACAAATATCCTTATGGCGTTTGTTTAACCAGCTATTCATTGTTATATAACTTTTTTGGCGTTAAGCAAACAGGTGTAGATTCCACCACAGGTAAATGGGAAATTACCATTGATGATGATAGAGTTGATAACATTATAGACATAATAATAGATTCAAGGAAATCTGCTTGGTTTGCAGACTTTGGGGGATATACAGATTTTGTAAAAAATAAATTATTGTTTTATAACTATGAGTTTGTAAACTCCTATGTTGGAGAACGCTGTAATACAGGTATAGTTCCGTTTCCGATGCTTAATAAGGAGCAGGGCAGATACTATGTTCCTTGTTCAATGCAAAAGCCTGTTGTTATGTGTATTCCAAAGATAACACAGGATAGAAATATGTCCGATTATTTTATGGATGTTCTTTGCTGGACAGGTGAGGAGTATGTTGTAAAGGCGTATATTGATGAGAAAATGGAGATGTTTAGGACAAAAGATGAAAGAGAAATGTTAACGGAATATATTATTCCAAATATTTCCTATGACGCAGGTGAAGTAGTAGGATGGGGAGAGTTGATCAGTATAAAGACCAAATCCTATAAAGATAATGAAAACCATTTTGACGAGGTGTATGCAGAGGCCGAGCCCGACGCGCTTAAAATCATAGCAGAGTGGAACGCGGCTTGGGGCGGATATACTGAGGAATAAAGACACAAATAAAATTAGAGGACGGATTTTTCCGTCCTCGTTTTTTATATTCGTTTTTCGGTAGCCTCTCCAAAGCGCTCCTTAATGAATTTAAGTGCCTCCTTGAAGATTATCCTGTCGTTTTCAAAGGAGCAATCCTCGGGGAATTCATCCTCGAAGAACCAATGAAAGGCGGATATTTCCTTAGGCTGGGGCTCAACGTATGCGCGTGTTGTAAGGGCGGCAAAGTATACCACTCTTTTTTCCGTATTCTTTCGCTTACCGATAAGATATACGGACTCCATACGGAAGCCGTTTTCGATCTTAACGTCGATTCCCGTTTCCTCCTTAGTTTCACGGATAGCGGTCTGGTACTCGTTTTCCCCCGCCTCCACGTGGCCTTTAGGGAAAGACCAGAAATCTGCATATCTGTTTTTTATAAGAAGGACGGCGTATTTTCCACGTGTTTTACGAAAAATTACTGTTCCACAGGATTTTTCATATTTCACAATCACCATCTCCTTAAATCAAACTGATAAAATTAAATTGCCATTAAAATATTAAAGCACAGCCTTTAAGAACTGAACTGTTCTCGGGTTTTTCGGATGGTCGAATATTTCCGCAGGAGTACCCTCCTCCGCAATATTACCGTCCGCCATAAACAATACTCTTGTCGCTACCTCTCTTGCAAAGCCCATTTCGTGTGTAACTATTACCATAGTCATACCCTCGTCGGCAAGCTCCTTAATAAGGTCAAGCACCTCTCCAACCATTTCGGGGTCGAGGGCTGATGTAGGCTCGTCAAAAAGCATTACCTTAGGATTCATAGCAAGGGCGCGAACGATAGCGATTCTCTGCTTCTGTCCGCCCGAAAGAGTTGAGGGATAAACGTCTGCCTTATCCTCAAGTCCGATACGGCGAAGCAGGCTCATAGCGTGATCACGACATTCCTGTTTGAACTGCTCCTTGGTCTTACCCTCTGAAACAGCCTTCTTTGTGTATATAGTTACAGGGGCAAGCATAATGTTTTCAAGAACTGTTTTGTTGTTGAAAAGATTAAACTGCTGGAACACCATACCCATATTCTGTCTGTGGATGTTTATATCTACCTTGGGATCCGCAATATTTACGTTTTCAAATATAATTTCTCCGCCTGTAGGGTCCTCAAGACAGTTAAGACAGCGAAGAAAAGTAGATTTACCTGAGCCGGAGGGACCGATAACAACCACCTTTTCGCCCTGATAAATATTAGTTGACACGTTATCAAGGACAATATTTTTGCCAAAGCCCTTTACAAGTCCTTTAACCTCTATCATTGGTTTGTTATTTTCCATTTGCATTTCCTCCGTTTCTGTCACTCTTAGCCATCTTCTTTTCAAGAATATGGAGTATCTGTGTAAGAATAAGAACAACCACAAGATACATTACCGCCGCGATAACAAGGGGGAAGAGATAGTCAAAGGTTCTTGACTGTATAAGACCTGGAATCTTACCAAGGTCCATAATGCCAACATAACCAACGATTGCCGTTTCCTTAACCAAGGTAATAAACTCATTGAATAAGGGGGGTAAGCAGTTTTTAACAGCCTGAGGAATAACGATATGCCACATGGTTTGTCCCGTTGACATACCGAGGGAGCGTCCTGCCTCCATTTGTCCGTCATCAACGCTTTCAAATCCTGCGCGGGCAATTTCCGCAACGTAAGCGCCTGAGTTAAGACCAAAGGTAATAGCACCTATCATTATTCCGTTATCCCAGGATGAAAATACTACGAAATAAAGTATCATAAGCTGAAGAACAACAGGCGTTCCTCTGATTATGGTTATATATACGTTTGCAATTTTGGAAAGGATCTTAAGCTTTCCCGTTTTCTTATTAAGATAGTTTATCATAGCAAACGCAACACCGATAACAGTACCGATAAGAGCCGCTACGAGAGCTATAATTATTGTATTTCCAAGGCCCTCAAGATACATTTTCCATCTATCCTGCTCAAAAAATGCCTTGTGAAATTTATTGAATACTGATGCTGAAAATATAAAATTCATATATACCATTTAGCAGAATAAGTGAGAGTGCCATTTTGGCTCTCCCACTTTTCTTTTTCCTATTAGTCAGCTACTGCGAGCATTGTCTGTGCAGGAAGCTTATCCATAAGGATAGCGTCTACACGGCCTGCCTTAAGGTCTGCATATGCCAAAGCGTACTGCTTATAACGCTTAACCTCTGTTTCCTTAGCTACTGTGATCTTTACTTCATTACCGTCTTCGTTTTCGTAAACGTAGCCATCACCAGCTGCGTCGGAGATGATAAGGTCGCCGCTTGTTCCTTCCTGAACTGCAACCTTAAGACCTGTAAGGTCCTTAACACTGGAAATAGCCTTATCCTCAGCGGAAACGATTACGAGTGTGGAGCTGTAATAAATGCTGGAGAAATCAACCTCTGCCTTTCTCTCCTCCGTGATGGACAAGCCCGCAGCACCTACTGCATCACCTGTAGACTGCTTAACGCAGGTAGGAATTGTATCGAAGATAACGTCCTTAACTTCAATCTTCTTACCCATGTTTACAGCAACCTGATTCATAATAGCAATGTCAACACCGATAACCTTACCGTTTGAAACGAATTCAAAGGGAGCAAAGCCTGATTCTGTATAAACTGTAATAACCTCTGTTGCGGAGCCAAAGTCCCAATCAACCTTAAGCTCACCTGCTTCGGGCTTGGAAACGCCCTCAACACCTGCCTCATAATCAGCAAGCTGTGTGTAGTAATCAACGTACTTTGTCATTGTGCCGTCAGCAACCCAAGCGTCAATTACCTTGTTTACCTCTGCCATAAGAGCAGAGTTGCCCTTCTTAACCGCAATACCGAAATCCTCCTTAAGAAGGTCAGTAGCGTCAACTGATACAAACTTCTTATCGCCGCCGCAGGATGCCAAGCAAAGAGTTGCAGCAAGCATCAATACAACGAGAACGATTGAAATAATCTTTTTCATTTTCTTAAAATCTCCTTAAAATAATAAATATTGTTATAAAAACAGTAACATTATACAACTATAAAATAAGGTTGTCAATACTTTTTACAGTTTTTTGTGAATTTTATTCAACAAGTCGAATATTTTTTCATTTTAAGTTGAATTTATTCAACAATGAAGGACTGCTCCAGCGCGGAGATCTCGCTTTTTTTGGTCTTCATAAGGAGTGAAACACCGATCGCAACTACTAAAACTATAGTTGCGCTGACGCCGCCCTCAAGTCCGAACTGTCCGCCGTTTGCGTAAACTCTTGCAGGATCGTATTCCATCAAGAATACGGAGGGGGCTATGGGATTGCCGCTTACGTAAGAGCCGAAAATATTGCCCTGGGCAAAATTCCAGAAGGAATGAATAGCGCACGCGCCCCAGATATTGCCGCGCTTGAAAACGTAAATGCCCATAAATATACCAAAGAGGAAGATATTTATTAAAGCAAGAGTGCTTACGCCCGCATTGAAGGCGTGGAGGGCTGAAAAGGCTGTGGAGCTGACTATCAGGGCTATCCAGGGCTTATAATCCCTTGCAACGCTTATCATAAAGTATCCTCTTACAAGAAGCTCCTCTGCCGCGCCCTGAACGATATATCCCACAAGGAAAAGAATAATTATGGGCATAAAGCCCTGGGGATTCATTTTTATGGTTACTGAGCCGCTTGCATAGGCGATAACGAAAGCAAGAGCGTACATAATAACGCCGATCAGCGCGCCTACAAGATACTCTGCGCCTGCATTACCAGGGCGAAGTCCCATAGAGGCGATCTTTCTCTTTTCAAAAGCCTTGCAATAGAATATGGCAGCCGCTATCGTTCCTGCGGTGCATAAAAGACTGATAACAGTGAATACGGGTGGAATATTATTAAAAATTTCCGCCACACTTTCAACGTATTGCTCCGGTGTGATATCCTGACTTAATGTAAGTTCAAGGAAGTCCGTTTTTGTAAACAGATATATACCAAGGGGAATTGCAGAAATAAGATTGCCGAGGAGAGTACCGAGAAGAAATACAAAAACAAATCTTATCATAGACGTTGTGATAAACATGGGGTGATGGCCCAAGGCCGCCTCGTCCACCATTTTCGTCCTTTTAATTTCAATGTATTTTTCCATTTTCTATCCTTTCTTTACTTGCTTCTTTCGGAAAGAAGCTTATGCGCCTTAAGTATGCATATCTGGGTTTTGGAGTCCTTTATCTCTCCGTTCATAACCATATCGACAAGGGTGGAAAGAGGAATTTTTTCAACCTCCAGAAACTCGTCCTCGTCGGGATGGGCATTTTTATACACAAGGTCGGTAGCAAGATATGCGTGAATTTTTTCATCAAAAATGGCTACCGTTGTAAAAATTTCGCCCATATATTCGATATTACCCGCAACTACTCCGCTTTCCTCCTCAAGCTCACGCTTTACAGCCTCAAGGGGGTCCTCCCCGGGCTCAAGCTTGCCTGCGGGACTTTCAAGCATTATCTGCTCAAAAGCATAGCGGTACTGCTTTACCATAATGACCTCACCCTCGGGAGTTACAGGTATTACGCATACTGCACCGGGGTGACGTACTATTTCACGTATGGCTTCCTTTCCGTCGGGAAGCTCTACGGTGTCAACGAACAATTTTACTACCTTACCGTCGAATATCTGCTTCGACGTAAGCTTCTTTTCATACAACATCATCATCTAACCTCGTAAGCTCTACCACAGCTTCTCCGTCGGAGCTGATAATAAGCTTGCCGTCCTTTATTTCGTATTCGCCCTCAAGAACGCTTTCCTCTGAAATTATTGCCTCGTCAGCGAAGCAAATATATATCTTTTCCTTGGCGGTGGAATAAAGCATAGTCTGAATAAATCCGACCTCACTGTTTATATAATCCTTCTTGAATTCATCCACGTCATCGCCGATTTTTCCGCTTACATTAGGAAAAATGAAGCATTCGCTATTTTCACAGAACCAGAAAAGATCCGTCTGCGTTCTGCCGTCAATAACGTTTACGCTTATCCATTTTCCCATAAGGGGAGATACCTCGTCATAGGGAAGCTTATAGGGCTCCAGCTTGTTTATAACCTCTCCGTTTTCAACCATAACTAATTTCTTATCGTCCTCGCTTATGGAGAAGTTTATTTTGGATTCCACTTCCTTGCCGTTATAATTTCCGATAATAACAAGGGTATTTGTGTCATCAACTCTGTATTTCTGGGTGGTCATACCGTATTCCGTATCGCAGATCATACCGTAGATACAGTAGGTATAGGTAACGGTGCCGTCAGCCTTGAAATCATATACCTTATAAAAGCCCTCGTCAAATTCTATCTCCTGCCATTTACCCACAAGAGCGCTGCCGTCGTATACGTAATCCTCGTCGTAATCGCTGCAAGCTGTCAAAAGTACACAGGCAAAAAGCATTACCATTACGGTCAATATCGCCTTTTTCATTATTCCACCTCTGTATCACAAACGAATTTTATAACGTCACAAGGATGAATATTAAAGCCCTCAAGAACTATATCCTCTCCGTCGTAGGTATAGAAGGATGCGTGGCAGTTACCCACTCCGCCAACCTTGTCCTCGGGAATACAAGCAGGTTTTTTTGCATTTTTGGCAAGGGTAGTCGCCATAGCGCCGTGGGTAAGCACGATTATTCTGTCCCCGGGCTTTGCTACCTCGTCAAAGAAGCTTCTTGCTCTTTCCATCATTTTTTCAACGGGCTCAATATTTTCGGGACCCTTACCCGCGTGAATAGCTCTTGCGTAATCGTCGTAGGTGTATCCCGACAAAGCGCCGAAATCTCTTTCAAGCCATCTTTCATCCTTGCCGAAATAATCGCAGCCGATTGCATCCTTTATAATTTTTGCCGTATCAACGGCTCTTTCAAGGGGGCTTGAAATAATTTTGTTAAAATATAGTCCCGCCTTTTCGCAGGCAGCCTTCATTCCCTCTGCCGCCTCCTTAGCCTGCGCTATACCGTTTTCGTTAAGGGGAACCTCTTCTCTGCCCTGCATTCTGCCCTCCACGTTCCAGTTTGTCTGGCCGTGTCTTATAAGGCAGACTATTGCCTTACTTTTATCGTTGAAATCCATAACCCGTTCTCCTTACTTTCTTCCCGTTGAGCCAAAGCCGCCCTCACCTCTTACGGTATCGGAAAGCTCGTCACACTCGCAAAAATCAGCGGTGTAGTGGGGGGCGATCACAAGCTGAGCAATTCTTTCTCCAACGCTAACGGTACGGGCTTCGTCAGAATGATTGTGGAGGGCAACCATAACCTCTCCTCTGTAATCGCAGTCAACAACGCCTACCTTATTGGCGGGAGCAAGTCCCTTTTTGCAGGCAAGTCCGCTTCTTGCGTATATAAAAGCGGCAAATCCAACGGGTATCTCCATTGCCAAGCCTGTTTTTACAAATACCGTCTTACCTGGCTCTACAGTTATATCCTCATCAATACAAGCGTAAAGGTCTGCGCCTGCGGAATATGGTGAGCCGTAGGTGGGAAGTATTGCCTTTTCATTCAATTTCTTTATTTTAACCTGTAAATTTTCCATAAAGTTCTCCTCAAGGTCCTATTATTTATCCCAAAGAACTATTTCGTTCTTTTCAAGAGTTTCTTTTACAAGAATGGTGCGCTGATTTGACGAGCCCTTGAATTTGAGCATAAGGCTCTTAAGCTCCTCAACGAATTTTCCGTCCACCAAAACGTCAATATTTTCAAGAAGGGGTCTTGTGGTCTCGCACTCGGAAAGCTTGCCGTTTAGCATCTCCTCAATGGTATATCCGGAGAAGCACCAGATATTTTTCGAAGGAAGCTCCTTCCTTATTCTGTTTGTCAGCTCAAGAAGCGCTCCTTGATTCTGCGGCTCAAAGGGCTCTCCGCCGAGAAGTGTAATACCCTTTATGTGGGGCTGACTTAAGGACGCCATTATTTCGTCCTCCACCCTCTTATCAAAGACCTCACCGTAATTAAAGTCCCAGGCAACACTGTTAAAGCAGCCCTTACATCTGTGGGTGCATCCGCTTACGAACAAGGACGTTCTTATACCCGGGCCATTGCTTATATCGTTATATTTAATAGTTGCGTAATTCATTTTTCTCCTTTCACCCTGAGGGTATTAAGATATTCCTTTATTTCTTTGGAAACGCGGAAGCTTTCCTTTGATTTTTGTATGGCTTTATTATGCACCCAGGGTGACAGCACCCCCTCCGTAAGAAGGTGTACGGTCCGTTCATATTGCTTTACAATACCAACGCTGACAAGCCACGCCTGCGCCATTTTTACATAATAATCCTCGTTTTTTACCTCTGCCGTATATTTAAGCACCCTGTCTATGTATTCGTCATCCATATAGTAGTTTAAAAACGAAACAAGGGCAAATCTTATACGGTACACGCTGTCCGTGTTAAGCTGTCTTTCCAGAAACTCAAAGGCGTATTCTCTGCTTTTGAAAAAGGTCTTAAGACAGGAAACGAAGCTGTCGCAAACACCCCAATTATCCACATAGGGTAAAAACCTGTCTATTTCAGCTAAGCGTTCTTCCTTATCGCATTTCAAAAAGCCTATCATAAGGCCGTGAGCCATATTTTCGTCGTAATAGGTGTGAGGGAGGGAATTTATAAATTCGTATCCCTCCTTCGTGCTTGCATACCTTTTCGCTATGCTTTTTATGGTAGGTACGCGCACTCCGATTATATTTTCAACGCCCGGTACAAGGGGCATATGAAATTCTCTGTATTTTTTATCCTGAGCCTTAAAAAGCTCCTCTGAAATCGGGCTTATACTCATAAAACGTGAAGCTTACATTCCTTTGCAAGACTGTAAAGGATAGCGCCGTCTATTCCCGTTACGTTTGCAACGTCGTCTATAAGCTTTTTTGCATCCTGATGGAATACGGAGGTGGTAAGATATATTCCCTTAGTGCCGCCCTGGGTATGCATTGCGCCGATAAACTCCCTTACCTCCTTAAGGGTTATGTGGCTGTTCTTTCTTGCCTTTGCCTGAACGCAGATATACTCTCTGAAGCCAAGCTTATCCACGGTTCTTACGACTATATCGACTCCGCCGTCGTCGCTGCCTCCTGTAACGCTGCATTCCTCCACGCGAACTCCCGCTTTTTCGTAAAAGGCGCGAAGAAGCATAGCGCCAAAATGCTCAAAATTTTCTCCGCCGCGGGCATTGAGGGTACTGATAAAGGTATCGTAGGAGTCAAGCTGACTTTCCGTTTCCTCGGAAAGATAATAGGAGCCGTTTTTAACGCGGACGGTTCCCTTTTTTTCACAGGTGTTAAGATATTCCCCAATATAGGCTCTTAAGCGGTTATCATCCTTATTTGTAACGGTTTTGTCCGTGCCAAACGCCTTTTCGCACTTTTTGAAGATTTCCTTTTTCGTGTACGGAACGTTTTCCTTTAAAAGATTTTTTACGTATTCCTTTACCTCGTATCCGCGGATGTAGATGGGCATATCACGCAAAAGACTGTATTTATGGTCCGCGTAGGTAACCTCTCCCGTTTCTATGGCGTCATTGAGAACTGCGCCTATTAAAGAGCGGTACATAACTCCCGCGCTGTCAACGTCGGTATCATCCTTTGCAGATTCGGGTAAGGACGAAA
Source organism: Clostridia bacterium (assembly GCA_017481595.1). GTDB lineage: Bacteria > Bacillota > Clostridia > Oscillospirales > CAG-272 > RGIG2000. The sequence goes on from JAFUOY010000040.1 coordinate 14,098, forward strand.
GATCAAAGAGGCTGTTAAAAAGATCCTTTTTGGAAAAGCCGTCAGCCTTTGCCAAGACGGAAATAACGTCACGGCGGATCTGCGCCTTGGCTGTGGTCTTATCTATATCAAAAGTAAAATTGTCCATATTAAAAAGCCTCCGATACTCATTTCACTTTATTATTTTATCACAAACAAACGCGCATTTCAATATAATATAAAATAATTTAACATATTGTGCAAAAATAATACTTATATGCCGAATAGATCGATTTTTATACCGAATGAAATTTTTGACTTGAAAAATTTTGTTTTTTATGTAAAAATAGAAGATGAAAGGGGGCAGATATTATGAAATGCGAGGTAATTATAGACACAGGGTGTGAGGAAAAGGTGATTATACACGCAAATTCCCGCACAAAGCTGATAGATGATATTGAAGCCTTGATAACGTCGTACGACGCAAAAATAACGGGGTACGGGGAGAATGATATAAAAATTATCGACCCTGATAATACCGTTTGCTTTATCAGTGAGGACGGTAAGGTATTCGCCTTATGTATGGATGAGCGCTTACGGGTAAGAGAAAGACTGTACGCAATCGAAGAAATGCTTGGGGGCGTGTTTATAAAAATCAATCAATCCTGTATTGCAAACCCCAAAATGATAGAAAAATTCGAGGTGTCCATAGGCGGCGCTATCAGAGTGGTTTTCAAAAACGGTTACAAGGACTATATTTCAAGGCGGCAGCTGCGACACGTAAAAGAAAGAATGAGGATCGACATATGAAGCAAAATTTATTTAAATTCATCCACAGGGGCGCGATTTTTGGTGGATTTGGCCCTATTATAATCGGAATCGTTTATATTATTTTGTCCTTTACGCTTGATGATTTTTCCGTAACGGGGACAGAAATATTCACAGCTATTTTATCAACGTATCTCCTTGCCTTTGTCCACGCGGGAGCAAGCGTATTCAACGAAATAGAAAGATGGAGCGTGGGAAGGTCAGTGCTGTGCCATTTTTCAGTTCTTTACGTAGCCTATTCCATATGCTATCTTATCAATTCCTGGATACCCTTTGATATTACCGTATTCCTTATTTTTACGGGTATTTTTATCGTTTCATACCTTATCGTATGGCTTACCGTATATATCATTGTAAAAAGAACGGGCAGAAGGCTGAATGACTCACTTAAAAAAAGCAAATAAAGAGATCCCGATGGAAAGCTCCATCGGGATCCTTTTATCTATTTGGTTTAATTAAATAACTCCGTCTCTGTATGTGAGGCTGAATCTCTTTGCAAGCTGCTTAAGCTGATCGTCGGAGATAAGGTTCTTAGCTCCGCCTGCTGCTTCTGTCATCATATAGATCTGAGCAGCCTTTTCTACTGTTTCAACAAGACCGAATGTCTCGTCAAGGTCGTGACCTGCGCAGTAGATACCGTGCATTGACCAGATAACAGTACGGGAAAGAGCGATCTTTTCAGCAGTTGCTTCACCGATTTCGTTTGTACCGCAAAGCATCCAGGGAAGAACCTCAACGCCGTCGGGGAATACAACGATGCACTCGGTGTTCATCTGCCAGAGCTTATGTGTGAACTTAACAGTATCAAGCTCAAACATATATGTCATAGCAAGAAGGTTTGTGGGGTGTGTGTGCATAATTACTCTGTTGGTGGGATCAACTCTGAGTCTTGCAATATGGCTCATAAGATGAGCAGGAAGCTCACTTGTGAATCTGCCGCCGTCAGCATAGCCCCAAAGAAGCTCTGCATTCTGACCGTCGCAAGAAATTCTGAACACGCCAACGTTGTTTTCAGGATCCTCTACAAAGTTCTTGAAATACTTACCTGTTCCGCTAACGAGGAAATATTTACCTGCAAGCTCCTTTGCATCAAATCCAAGAGGGATAAGTCTCAACACCTTGTCTGTGTCAAGAACCTCCTTAACCTCCTCTTCCTTGAGAAGATAGGAAATGTTACCGCCGTTACGCTCGTCCCAGCCGAGACGGTACATATTAGCGGCAGTCGCGCAGTACTCTTTTAAAAATTTAGCTTCGCAAATGCACTTCATATTCGATTCTCCTAATCAATATACCTTCTTGTAGAGGTCAAGGATATCCTTATCTGTGATCTCTCTGGGGTTACCGCCTGTGCATACGTCTCCGAATGCATCCTTGGAAAGAAGCTCAAGAGCATCCTCGGGAATGTTGATCTCACGGAGAGTCTGGGGGATACCAAGGTCGATGGAAAGCTGCTTAACAGCCTCAACAGCTGCCTTAGCGCCCTCGGAAACTGTCATACCGGAAACGTCAACGCCCATAGCCTTTGCAATTTCGCAATACTTAGCTTCGCAAGCGGGCATATTGTATTCCATTACGATGGGGAGAAGAAGCGCGTTAGCAACACCGTGGGGGATGTCAAATCTTGCGCCGAGAGGATGAGCCATGGAGTGAACGCATCCAAGACCTACGTTAGAGAACGCCATACCTGCAACGTACTGTGCAAGAGCCATATTCTCACGAGCTACCATATTCTTACCTTCATATGTAGCTGTACGGAGGTTCTTAGCGATAAGCTCAATAGCCTTGATTTCAAACATATCGGAAAGCTCCCAAGCGCCCTTAGTGATATAACCCTCGATAGCGTGTGTAAGAGCATCCATACCTGTAGCAGCTGTAAGACCCTTAGGCATAGAAGCCATAAGCTCAGCGTCTACGATAGCAAGAACGGGAATGTCGTTAGGGTCAACGCATACCATCTTTCTTCCGGATTCTTCATCTGTGATAACGTAGTTGATTGTAACCTCTGCTGCTGTACCTGCAGTTGTGGGAAGCGCGATAATAGGAACGCACTTATTCTTTGTGGGAGCAACGCCCTCAAGGGATACAACGTCTGCATACTCGGGGTTAGCGATGATAGTAGCGATACCCTTGGATGTATCGATAGCAGAGCCGCCGCCGATAGCGATGATAAAGTCAGCGCCTGAAGCCTTGAATGCCTCTACGCCGTCCTTAACGTTTTTAACTGTGGGGTTAGCCTTGAATTCAGCAAATACATCGTAGGGAAATTCGCCAAGAACGTCTGTAACCATTTTTGCTACGCCGAACTTGATAAGGTCCTTATCAGCAACTACGAATGCCTTTTTAAATCCTCTCTTAGCGATCTCTTCAGCAAGAACTGCTCTGGAACCTGCGCCAAAATAGGAGGTTTCATTAAGAATAAATCTGTTAGCCATTGGTGTATTTCTCCTTTAAAATTTATTAGTATATAAATTATATCATAAAGCAATGCACAATTTCAAGTAGATATTAAAAAATAATGGAAATTAGATTATAAGTCCACAGGTACGGCATCCTCACAGGCGACTACCTTACCGCTTACCTCAGTTGCTTTTTCAAGACAGGCATCAATGCTTTTTCCGCTAAGATATTCGGTCAAGAACACCGCGCCAAAGCTGTCCCCTGCGCCTACGGTGGAAAGGACCTTTACCTTTTTTGCAGGACAGAAATACGTCTTTTCAGTGCTTTTTTCATACACGTATGCGCCCTTTTCTCCACAGGTGTAAATAATAAGCTCAAGATTTTTAAATTCCTTGGTTATCAGATCAAGGCTTTTTGTAACGTCTGAGAGCTTTGCCTTAACTATGCTTTCTGAAATATAGTTGAGCTCATCCTCGTTTATCTTTAATACTTGGCACACGGAAATTGCCCACCTTACCGTTTCCGCATTATAAAACGGAGAGCGCAAATTAAGGTCGCAAAGCACCACGCCCTTGTATTCCTTTAAAATTTCCTTAAGCACGTATCTGTTATTTTCGTATCTTAAGGCAAGAGTGCCAAAGGAAACAGCATCAAAGCCGTGTAAGGATATTTTTTTGTCAAAATGTATGTAATCGTAAGAGGTGTCATTTTCTATTTTGTAGGTGGGAATGCCGTTTTTATCAAGTAAAACCGTACACGTCCCCGTAGATTTTTCAGAATTTACGGACACAAGCTCGATATTTACGCAAAGATGGTTAAGGATATCAAGGGCCTCCCTGCCAAGCTCATCGTCTCCGACGGATGACAGAAGATAGGATTCTGCCCCCGCCCTTGATGCGTGGGCGGCAAAATTAAGGGGAGCTCCGCCTATACATTTTTTATGGGGATATACGTCCCATATTATCTCGCCAAAGGACAATATTTTCATCCACGTCCTCCGACTTTTTAACGGTAGCTGTCAAGAACGGACTTAAGAAGAAGGGGATCGTCCGTCATAATACAGTCGCATCCAAGCTCTATAAGCTCCCTCATGGTTTCCTCGTCATTTATAGTCCAATACTGCACCGCAATGTTTCTTCTGTGGGCTCTTCTTACGTAGGTTTCCTTATCAAGCTTCAAGGTGATGCCCACGTCGTAATCGGTGGGTATCTGCAAGCAGGCAAAATCTCCGTTATCGAATATATTTACCTTAAACATCTGCGTAACTATAAATTTTGCAGCCGTGCCCATTGGCGCGCCCCTCATAATATTGGGGTATTTTGATTTCATTTCCGTTTCTATCTCATCGTGGAAGGTGCCGATAACTATTCTGTCCATATATGCGGGGTATTTCTGAAGGGTTTCGTAAAGTATCCTGCACGCTTCAAAGCCTCTTTCTCCGCTATCCTTTATTTCCACGATAAACAAAAGCTCAGGGTTGGTCTGATAGAATTCCTCAAAGAGCTGATCGATGGTAGCGATCTGAAGTCCCTTTGATGCAAGGTCCGTTTCACCCTTATAAATTCTTTCACCGCTTTTATCCTTGAAATAGTAGCCGAAATTATACTTTCTCAACTCCTCAAGAGTCATATCCTTTATGTAATGACGGTTTGTTTCATCCTTACAAAGCTCCTTTACCTCGTCAAGGGAGATATCTCCGTTTACATTACAGGTCTCGTCAATATAATCGTCGTGGTTGTATACAAGATAGCCGTCCTTTGTAAGATAAAGGTCGCTTTCGATTATTTCCACGTTATAGGCTTTTACCGCTTCTCTGAAGGCGAGCATAGTGTTTTCTGGGTTGCACAAGCCTCCGCCCCTGTGGGCGGCAATCATAGGAAGCTGTCCCTTTTCCACGATAAAGGGATTATTTTCCACGTTATCCCTCGGAGGAATAATATTTACCGTCAACAAAAATACAGTTATTACCAACAGTATGATGCCTATTATTCTTACGGCTTTTCTTTTTTTACTCATTTTTGTTTCTCCCTTACAATATATTTAAAAATCGGCAAGCAAGCTTCATTTTATTTTTTCTGTGTGTCTGTGTAGGTATATACCTCACCGCACTCTATATAGCGCGTTTCAAATTCATTTGCGTAGGCTTCCGTAAGTCTTTTTGCAAGGAGGCGCATTCCGTCCCTTTCGGAGCCGATATGTCCCATAACGATAAGGGTCTTGTTAAATCCAAGGGAGGCGGCATCTCTTGCATACTCGCCAAGCATCCACTCGCACGCCTCTCCCGTTAAAACGATTTCAACATCATCCCTCTTTAAAAGGTCGAATACGCCGCCGGGAGTGCCGAAGCAAGCCGCAATTTTTGTGGATTTTATATCTCTTGCCCCCGCAATACGAACGTGGGCAATGTTAAGATCCTTTTCCATTCTTTCCGCTAATTCAAGGGCGGTAAGTGCCTCGTCGGAGGTAAAAAGATAGGATGCGGAATAGGGTGTTTTTTCGATTTTGCCCTTAAGTCCGAGATAGTATATCTCTCCCTCGGGGATCTGGTCAACGTCTCTGTGGTGCATATGATCGTGATAGCGATAAATTGTAATTCCGCTATTTTCAATAAGCTCTCTTTTGGCTTTGATAACGAGAGTTTCCTCCTTTACGACCTCCATATGGTCGTAGTAGGTGGGCTCGTGTACGATAAGCATATCCGCGCCCCAATCCTTCGCTTTTTTCACGGTATCAACGGTTGCAAACATTGTTACCGCTACCTTTTTAAGCTCCTTTTCGCCACTTCCCGCCTTTATGGTGTCGCAGGTCACCGCATCCGCGTGACCGCCTGCGTTTATTATGCTGATCAAGTCACAGGCTTTCATAATTCATATCTCCTTTTTACAAAACCAATTTATAGCAACCTTGTAATTTTTGAATAATATTTGTGCAAATCGTTCGCAACTACTCATCCACCGCTACGCGGTCCCCCTTCCCTCGCAAGGGAAGGCTATATCATCAAAAATCGATTTCAAATATCAGCTTACTACTATTCTCTTTTCTTGCTTGCTTTTCCATATTATAGCTTCTGCCGCCGTCAATTTTCTTAGCGGTTGCATCTATTGCGCACGCAACCTTTTGAGACATTGTTGCAGAAAAAGCTCCTGACAATTCCATAACCTTTGACTTTATCGCGTTATCATTACCACAGCGCATTTCAATAAGCCCAAGAATATTTTCATCGTGCGCATACCACTTAAGCTGAGGCCTTTGCGGAACGTTGTTGCCTTCAAAATATGAGATAGTTTTTCCGTTTCTTTGGTTTATCGTTCCTTTATCGCCTTGAGCGCTAAAGGATGCAGATGTTTTTACCAATCCGCTAATACCTACCTTAGCAGTTCCCGATTGCTTTGAGGAAGAAAATTCGGCGCTTGTTTCTACTATTTCTATGGAACAGGATTTTGCACCTAAGGAATAAGCAATATGCTCAAGCTCAGCTATTTTTTCCTCGTGAGCTTTACTGAAAATACAATCCACCCTTAAGTAACGCTTTCTATCAAAATTATCAACGTAATATGTTGAATCACAGGTGGCGCTTGGAACAAACTCAATCCCACTATCATTAACCCACTCATCATACAAATAAAGCACTTCTATTCCGCTGCTGCTGTCCCTCCAGCCAATAGCTCCCTCACAAACATCTATATTCCTTCTGACCGCATCATCAACAATGACGATCATATTTGGAATATTAAAATCCTCGCTATGATACTGCTCCGGAAAAAGCGGGTTATATTTTTTCATTCTTTTTTCATAATCTGCGGTTTTCTTCTTTTCTGAAAAGGCAGTTGCACTGTTTTTTACATCCACAGCGACCTTTTTGCTTATATCAGATGCTTTTTTAAAAAATCCTGCTACCTTACCATTTTTTTCATTATTTTTGTTGTCCATCTCTTTCTCCTAAAATGTATTTTATATAGCAAATGTTATTTACGCGAATTTCATAAAACAGGTAAAATAATATAGGAATTTTTGAGGTCCACCGTATTTTTTGCGATTTTTGTTGTAGTCTGCTCGCTATAAAGACCTTTATTATTGGTATGACGCACGTAGTGAGCCGAGTCAGCGGAGGAAATATCCACACGGAGTCTTTCGTCCTTCTTTATTAAAAACGAATGCTCATCAAAGGTAAAATCAAGACTTACCTCCGTATTTGGAATATAATTTCCATGCTGAAACGCAAGGGTGGTAATATCGTCTCTCAGACCGTAATCCCCCTCTTTTTTCTCTATGCTTATCCTTACGTAGAAGCAGGTGTCCTCACAATCGGATGATACGGTCAGCCTTGCTCTCATCTTACCCTGAACTACTGTATCATTATCGAATTTCTCCGTATAAACAGATATTATATCATCACGCAAACCCACCTCATTCTGGAATTCAGCGCCGCCGAAATTACAACAAAGTCCTCCCTTGAATTTCGGTGGGTCGCTTGGATCGTAGGTGTAGGTTGTTTTTCCCTTTCCGAGGGTGAGAAAAAGATCCTTTTCTGAGGAATAAAAATTATCCGTATACCATTTATTATCAAAGATACGGTAATACGTAACCTTACCTTTTTCAAAGCCGATGGACGTACCCTTTCTTATACTGTCAAACCAATCAATGGTGTATGATGCGCCAAATTTTTCCTTGCGCTTGCCCTTTTCAAATACTATGGCGTCCTTGTTCCAACCGTCGCCGTGGTCATAGGGAGACACAAGCAAAGCTGAATTATTGCGTGAGCGATCGCTCATTTTATTCCACATATCAAAAATGCCACCTGTGTATATATCGTAAAAGCCTGTAAAATACAAAACGGGAAATTCAAGATCTGTGGTTGCTCCCCTCGCATCTGCCCCTCCGCCGTGGGTCTGCCAAAAATCATCAATCGGACTTGGGGACCTTAGCATCGCGTCAAAATCGCACACGTCCTCCGCAAAAACCGTTTTTGTAAAGTCGGTCAAGGGAAGCATTTCAAAGGAATTGCTATTGTAATTTTTCTCTTTTTTGGACTTTGCCTTGTACATTGTCACGTACCAGCTCGGCTGAAGCTCCTTCTTTAGTACTCCGTTACGGTAGCAAAGATTGTATCTTTCAGTATCCTGCACCCCAAAGATAGCGCCCTTAATATCCTTTCCGTAGGGCTGAGCGCAATAGTGGACGGAGGTAAGGTAGCTTGAGCCCATCAAATATATTTCCCCGTTATAGAAATCCTGCTCTCTTACCCAATTATAAAGGTTGTTTGAGTCCACACCCTCGTTTACATATGGTATACAGTCACCGTCGCTTTTTCCTCTGCCGCGACAATGCTGAATCACCATTGCGTAACCGCGGTCAAGCCACTCTACGCTTTCCCCTTTACAAAGGTCTACTATAAACTCCTCCGTTTTTTCCTCAAGCCAGTCAACGTAGGGTGTTCTGACGATGACGGTAGGGAATTTTCCCTCACCCTGTGGCAATAAAACCACGGTAAAGAGATTTATTTCGTTGGAAATCACGTATTCAGAATAGGCCTTGTATTGCATAAATCTCTCCTTCATCCAAACACCTCTGCGGCGGCGACGATCTTAAGCTTATCCATATCTATCTTATCTCTGCCGTAGGCGTCTAAAAATCTGTCCGTATATTCGTTAGTTTTCAGGTTGAACCAAAGAGTCCACACGCCCCAAAACAGGTCGATATGTCTGTCTCCTATTCCTCCGTTGCCCACGTCAATAAAGCCCGAAAATTCCCAATTATCAAGCATTATATTGGGTAAGCAATAATCTCCGTGAATGAGGACCTCGTTTTTTAAAAGGTGCTTTCCCTTTTGAAGAACGTAATAGGCTTCCTCTCCGCTTTTATACCCGAAGCTGTCGGGAAACGCAGATTTATCGTAGTTATCCGTTTTATAGTTCTTTTCCGCAAGGGCAATATATTCTCCAACTCTATCCTTTACGGGACAATCCTCTGCCGAGGTTTCGTGAAGCATCCTTAATCTTTTTCCCATTATATCGGCAAGACGCAATGGGTCTGCAAGGTAGTTATCAAGAGTACAATCCTCTCCTTTGACTCTTTTTGTAAGAAGATAATCCTTTTTATCGGATATATATGATATTACCTCTGCACCAAAGCCCTTTTTGCTAAAGTATTCCGTCATCCGAGCCTCGCGAAAAAGGGTATCCTTGGCGGCTGTTTTAAGAAAAATGCCCTCACCCGTGTCGATAAAATACACCCTTGCCTCGGGTGAGCAGGAGCTATCGTATACAGGAAAGTCCTTAAGCCACTCAAGACCGTTTGGGAGGAATAGGTCCTCCTTATTTATCAAAATTCTTTTCATTGAGAATGTCCTTTACTCCATTATATACCGTAAGATAATCGTTTGTAAGAACGGTATCAATACCCATACTAAAATATTCTGCCGCCTCATTTGGATCGTCCGCATAAAACACGTTACACAAAATGCCCTTTGCGTGAGCCTTATCCACGCTTGCCTGATTGAAATAGGGCTTGAAAAGCTGTACCTTGTACGCCCCAAGGTCTATGGCGCGGTCAACGATGGACATAGGGTCCTTATTACCGTCCCAGCCTACGCACACCATTATATCGGGGGCGTATTCCGTTACACGCCTTATCATTTCGTCATTGGTGGTCATAAAATAAACGTGCCTTACGCAATCGTATTTTCTTATAAGAGCGACGATTTCCTCCATTTTGGTCTCAGCCTGATGTTCATCCCATATCTTTACGTGGATATTCATTATTACTCTGCCTGCGAATTTTTGAAGAATTTCCTCAAGGGTGGGGATCCTCAAGCCCTTTAGTCTTTCGCTGTGCTTTATTCCGAAATCAAGCTCCAGAAGCTCCGCGTAGGTGCGGTCATATATTTTCCCCGTTCCGTCGCTTACCCTGTCGAGGGTACTGTCGTGGCAGGAAACGAGTACTCCGTCCTTCGTTGACCATATATCAAATTCAATTTCCTCAGCGCCGAGGGCTACCGCCGCGCCAAAGGCTACCACACTGTTTTCGGGAGCGACGGTGGAAAAGCCTCTGTGGGCGCAAAGGCGGGGATATTTCATAACCTCGTCAAAGGGGACTACGCTTGCTCCTCCGTTGCGGTACAGCCAGGGGCGTCTTCCCTCCTCTATGTATTCGTAATGGGATTTCATTCTGCCCATATGTCCCGCGGGCTTGTAATACTTTTTCGTCGGGTCAATTTCACAAACACCAAGCCCTACCCTGCTTTCCATATCAAGCAGCATTTCTCCCGCAGGGGATACCACCATACTGCAGCCGCAGAGGTAAGAGTCCTCCGACAATGAAACGGAGGAACGGATAAGATAGGAATTCGTATTATAGCAAAGAAATTTATTTATTATCGAAAGGGCGCTGTGGGTATCGGTGCGCTGAAGTGAGCATCCGATTATAACGTCCACGTTTTGCATAGCTATTTTTGCAAAATTCTCATAAAAGTAAAAATCGTAGCAGGTAAGAAAAGCAAAGCGGATATTTTCCATTTCCAAAACGTAGGGATCCGCCGTTTTGTAGCTGTATTCCACGTCAAGCTCGTGTCCGCCCTCGCGGTCCTTCTTAACCTCGCTGGGCGCGGGGTGCGCTTTAAAATATTTTCCAACGATATTACCGCTTCTGTCTATGGCGTAGGTGGTATTGCGTATTCCCTTTTTAGTTTCATATCCGCAGTTTACAAACACCATAGCGTTGCATTTTTTTGCGGTCATAACGGCTTTTTCAAGAATTACGCTTCCGTTTTTACGTACCGCATCGTAAAATCCGCCCTTACCCTTTACGTCGGCGGGAGCGTCGCTGTATTCGGGAAGAACTATAAGGTCAAGACTGTCATCGCATTTATCAAGCAGGGAGCAAAGCTCAAAAAAACAAGCATCAACGTCCCTTTCATCAAAGGAATAGTGGGGCTGAATAACGCATACCTTCATAAAAACACCTCTTTTGCGACATATTAGCCTGTCGTTCTTTCTTGCGGTCTTATATAATCAGTATATCACACCCGTCCGGTTTTTTCAATATTTTAAGATGTCGCTTCGCCGTTTTTTTTGGTTTTACGATAAATTGTTTTTTATATATTTATATATTGACAAACAGCGCAGAAGTATTATATAATAGTTGTATCTTTTTATTTTTAGGTTTTACTGTGGTAAAACGCTAAAACAAAGTTAATATTTATTCAGTAAAGGTGACATAAAATGATCTGGTCAGAAAAAGAAACGCTTTCAAGAAAAGAAATGGAAGCCATACAGTTAGAAAGACTTAAGGAAACGGTATACAGGGTATACGATAAGGTAGCGCCCTACCGCAAGAAAATGGATGAGGCAGGAGTCAAGCCCGAGGATATAAAATCCCTCTCCGACTTATCCAAGCTTCCCTTTGTAACGAAGCAGGACCTTCGTGATAATTATCCCTTCGGACTTTTTGCAGTACCCAAGGATGAGCTTTTGAGAATTCACGCTTCATCAGGTACTACGGGTAAGCCCACCGTGGTTGGATATACAAAGGGAGATATGGACGTATGGACGGAGTGCGTATCAAGAATTGCCTGCGCAGGCGGAGCAAAGTCCACGGACGTGGCGCAGATATGCTTCGGCTACGGTATGTTTACAGGCGCTCTCGGTCTTCACTACGGACTTGAAAACATCGGTACAACCATAGTTCCCTCATCTACGGGTAACTCCGAAAAGCAGCTTATGTACATGAAGGACTTTGGTACTACGCTTCTCGTTGCAACTCCTTCCTATGCTCTTCGCCTTGCAGAGGTGGCAAGAGAGATCGGAATCGACCCTAAAACCGACTTAAACGTTAAGATCGGCCTCGTAGGAAGCGAGCTTCTTACTGATGCTATGAGAGATGAAATGCACAAGTATTGGGGCGAGGATATGCTTATTACCTCCAATTACGGTATGAGCGAGCTTATGGGCCCCGGCGTATCCGGTGAGTGTGAATATCTTAACGGTATGCACATAAACGAGGATTTCTTCATTCCCGAAATAATCGACCCCGAAACCGAGGAGGTGCTTCCTGCAGGGGAGTGGGGTGAGCTTGTAATTACCTGTATCAAGAAGGAGGCATTACCTCTTATCAGATACAGAACAAGAGATATTACAAGACTTATGTACGAGCCCTGTGAGTGCGGAAGAACCACCTGCCGTATGGCTAACCTTTCCGGCAGAAGCGACGATATGCTTAAGATCAGAGGTGTAAACGTATTCCCCGGACAGATAGAGGAGGTTGTCCTCTCCGTTGAGGGACTCGGTCCTCATTACGAAATAGTGGTTGAAAGAGACGGCTACACCGATAAGCTTACTGTAAGAGTTGAGCTTGCAAAGGCTACCGACTCATTTAAGGAGCTTGAAAAGATAGAAGCGACTGTAAGAAACAAGTTAAGAGTAGTACTCGGACTTGATGCAAAGATAAAATTGGAATCCCCCAACACCCTTGCAAGATTTGAAGGCAAGGCAAAAAGAATCAGAGATTTAAGAAAGGGCAACTAAAGATGGATAATAAGACGATTATGCTCGGTAACGAGGCTATTGCAAGAGGTGCATACGAGGCGGGAGTTAAGGTCTCCAGCGCTTATCCAGGCACACCCAGTACCGAAATCAGCGAATTTTTGGCAAAATATAACGAAGTATATACAGAATGGGCTCCCAACGAAAAGGTAGCTCTTGAGGCGGCGGCAGGCGCATCAATTGCAGGCGTGCGCAGTATGGCTTGTATGAAGCACGTTGGCTTGAACGTGGCGTCCGACCCCCTCTACACCCTTGCATACACAGGAGTAAACGCAGGTCTTGTAATCGTTGTTGCTGATGACCCCGGACTTGCAAGCTCACAGAATGAGCAGGATACGAGAATGATCGCAAGAAGCGCACATCTTCCTGTAATTGAACCCTCCGACAGTAACGAGGCAAAGGAATTCTTCAAGTATGCCTTCGATCTTAGTGAAAAGTACGACACCCCCGTTATTTTCAGAACCACAACCAAGCTTTCTCACTCTCAGAGCATTGTAGATCTTTGCGACAGAAACGAGGTTGAGGATAAGGTATATGAAAGAAGCATGGCAAAATACGTTATGATGCCCGCTTCCGCTATTGGCAGACATAAGGTAGTTGAGGCAAGAGAGCTTCAGATGGAAAAGGACGCATCCACATTCCCTGTAAACAAGGTTGAAATGAAGGATACGAAGATAGGCTTTATTACCTCCGGCGTTGCTTATCAGTACGTAAAGGAAGCTTGTCCCGATGCAAGCGTGCTTAAGCTCGGTGTTGTAAATCCCCTTCCCAGAAAGCTTATTGAGGACTTTATTGCATCCTGCGAGACAGTATACATATTCGAGGAGCTTGAGCCTGTTATTGAGGAGCAGGTAAAGAGCTGGGGCCTTTGCGTAAAGGGCAAGGACCTCTTTACAAAGCAGGGTGAATACAGCGCAAATATGCTTAAGAAGGTTATTTACGGAAAGACAGAAGAGGTATTTGAAAAGGCAGAGGCTCCCGCAAGACCTCCTATTCTCTGTCCCGGTTGCCCCCACAGAAGCGTATTCTCCGTTCTTAACAAGCTTAAGATCCACGCAGCGGGTGACATTGGCTGTTATACCCTTGGCGCGGTCGCTCCCCTTAACGTAATTGACACAACTATTTGTATGGGCTCCAGCATTTCCCTCCTTCACGGTATGGAAAAGGCAAAGGGCAAGGAATTTATAAAGAATTGGGTTGCTACGATCGGCGACTCCACATTCCTTCATACAGGTATCAACTCCCTTGTTAATATGGTTTACAACAAGGCAACAGGCACGGTTATGATCCTTGACAACCGTACAACAGGTATGACGGGACATCAGGAACACGCGGCTACAGGTAAGACTCTTAAGGGGGAGGATACATACGCTATCGACCTTGCAGAGCTTTGCCGCAGCATTGGTGTAAAGAGAGTAATCGAAATAAACGCGTTTGATATAGTAAACCTTGAAAAGGTTATTAAGGAAAGCGTAAACGGTGATGAGCTTACCGTTATTATTGCAAAGGCTCCCTGCGCGCTTATCAAGGGACAGAAGTTCCCCAACGTGTGCAGATGCACTCCCGAGGAGTGTAAGAAGTGCGGTATGTGCTTAAAGATAGGCTGTCCCGCCCTTACAAAGCAGGCTGACGGAACTGTAAAGATAGATGAAACAATGTGTAACGGCTGCGGTCTTTGCGCAAGCTACTGTAAGTTTGGCGCTATCAAGACTGTAGAAAGAGCATAAAGGAGGGTTAATTTTATGAATATAATGGTAGTTGGCGTTGGTGGACAGGGTACATTGCTCACCAGCAGAATCATTGGTAAAACAGCCCTCAATGCAGGCTGGGACGTAAAGCTTTCCGAGGTTCACGGTATGGCGCAGCGCGGAGGAAGCGTTGTTACATTCGTAAGATTTGGTAAGAAGGTATACGAGCCTACCTGTGAGGAAGGCACGGTTGACGTGCTTATTTCCTTTGAGCGTCTTGAGGCTCTTCGCTACGCTCATTTCCTTAAGCCCGACGGAATTATGATTGTAAACGATACGAGAATCGACCCTATGACCGTTGTTATAGGCGCAAAGACATATCCCGAGGGAATACTTGAAGGACTTAAGGAAAGCCACACCCTTTATACCATTGACGGCGGCGCCATTGCAAAGAAGCTTGGCAACAGCAAGGTGCTTAACTCCGTGGTTCTCGGTCTTGCGGCAAAGCATATCGGCTTTTCCGAGGAGGAGTGGCTTGAAACACTTGTTAAGACGGTTCCCCAGAAGACTATTGACATAAACAAGCAGGCCTTCAAAGCAGGCTACGAGGGTTAATTATCTTAAGGAGGATATAAAGATGACAGTAAAGCAGTTATCCGTATTTATTGAAAACAGACGCGGCAGACTCGGTGAGGTTTTGCACGTGTTGAAGGAAAAAGACGTAAGCATCCTGTCAATGAGCTTGGCAGACACCTCCGAGTTTGGTCTTTTAAGACTTATAACCAACGATGCAGACAAGGGCTGTGAGGTCCTTAACAGTCTCGGCTTCTCCGGTACCGTAACAAACGTATTTATTATCAAGCTTCCCCACGTGGCAGGCGCGCTTCAGAATATACTTGAGATAATTTCCGCAAACGATATCGATATTGAATACGCATACGGTATGTCCGTTGAAGCAAATGATGCAACCATAGTAGTAAAAACGTCCCAGATAGAAAAAGCGGAAAAGGTGCTTGCCGACAACGGCATAGGCACTATGTCACCCGAGGAGCTTAAGGCGCTTTAATAATGGTTATAGATTTCCACACCCATATTTTTCCCGATAAGATAGCATCGAGGACTATAGAGGCGCTTTCAAAAAGCGCTTCTATTCCTCCTCATTCAAACGGCGCAAAATCGGGGCTTATTGAAAGTATGGAGAAAAACGGTATCGATATTTCCGTAAATCTGCCCGTCCTTACAAGGGCAGCGCAGTTTGAAAGCATATTCAATTTTGCAAAAGATCTGAACGAAGCTCCGTACACGGGGGCAAAAATTATTTCCTTTGCAGGGATGCATCCCGATATCGAGGACTACGAAAGTTGTCTTTATATGATAAAGGAGGCGGGGTTTAAGGGTATTAAGCTCCATCCCGATTATCAGGGCACGTTTATAGATAACGAAAGATACGTAAATATATTAAAATGCGCAAAGGAGCTTGACCTTATTACTCTTACCCACGCAGGTCTTGACGGCGCTTATATAGGTGAGCCTATTAAGTGTACGCCCACAAGAGTGGCGCGCCTTCTTGACAGGCTTGGCGGATATGACAAGCTGGTGCTTGCCCACCTTGGGGCAAACGAGCTGTTTGACGAATTTTACTCCACCCTTGCAGGATGCGATATTTTTATCGACACGTCCTACGTCCTTTCTTATATCCCACGCGAAAAATTCGAGAAAATTTTAAGTAAGCACGGCGGGGACAAAATTCTTTTTGCCACGGATTCACCTTGGCAGGGCCAGGGAGATATGGTAAGGATATTAAAGGAATTTCTTAAGGGTACGGAACTTACAGAAAAGATACTGTACGAAAATGCAAAAAATCTTTTGAACATTTAAAAGAGGTTATTATGATAAACGAAAAAATGTATGCTCTTGGCAGTAAGCGCTCCATCATACGCGAGATCTTTGAATACTGCAAGCAAAGAGCGACTGAAATAGGACCTGATAAGGTATTTGACTTCAGCATTGGAAACCCCAGCGTTGAGCCTCCCAAGGTAATCAGCGACACTATTGCCGACCTTATCGCAAACGAAAACTCCGTTCTTCTTCACGGCTATACCTCCGCTCAGGGTGACCTTGGTACGCGCACGGCGGTGGCAAACGACATAAACGTGCGCTTCGGTACGGAGCTTACTCCCAACAATATTTATATGACCTGCGGTGCGGCGGCATCCCTTACAATTTCTCTTCGCGCGCTTCTTAACGCGGGAGAGGAGTGTATCGTATTTGCTCCCTTCTTTACTGAGTATCGCGTATTTATTGAAAACGCACAGGGCAAGGTAGTTATTTCCACTCCCTGCGAAAAGACATTCCAGATAGACGTAAACGATTTTGAAGAAAAGATAAACGAAAACACCAAGGCGGTAATTATGAACTCCCCCAACAATCCAAGCGGAGTTGTGTACAGTGAGGAAACGATCAAGGCGGTTTGTCAGGTGCTTTCAAAGAAGGAAAAGGAATACGGCCATCCCATCTACCTTATAGCGGATGAGCCCTACCGTGAGCTTGTATTTGATGGCGTACCCGTTCCCTACCTTATGAATTACTACGATAACACTATCGTTTGCTACTCCTACTCAAAGGCTCTTTCCCTCCCCGGTGAAAGAATCGGTTATATTGCCGTTAGCCCCAAAATGGAGGACTCTGTAAACGTATATCTTGCTATTTGCGGCGCAGGACGCTCCCTCGGTTACGTTTGCGCGCCCAGCCTTTTCCAGCAGGTTATTAAAAAATGCATAAGCGCAAAGGTTGACGTAAATATCTACAAGGAAAACAGAGATATTCTCTACTCCGCCCTTACCGAATACGGATATGAGTGCGTTCAGCCCGACGGCGCATTCTACCTCTTTGTAAAGGCTCTTGAGGATGACGCAATGAAGTTCTTCGAGAAGGCAAAATCAAAGGAAATTCTCGTTGTTCCCTGCGACGATTTTGGCGTTAAGGGTTACGTAAGAATCGCATACTGCGTGGATAAGCAAAGAATCGTAAACGCTCTTCCCGCATTCAAATCATTGGCTGAGGAATACAATAAATAACAAAAAGCTTACTTCCCGTGTGTCACGGAAAGTAAGCTTTTTATATGTATTTTTTCTTGTAATTATTTATAAATGGCAACGACAAGCACCGCTATACCGAAGCTACATATAATATTTCCTATTTCAAATATGTACGGTATTCTTTTTATGGGAGATTTTCTGTTTTTCTCCTCCGAATAGCTTTTCCCGTTTCGTAATGCTTGGGCAAATGCGAACACCTCCACAAGAGTAACAAAGCATGCCGAAAGGATACAAAGTATAAGTGCAATATGTTTTAAATATTGGGAGAAGAACAATGCGCAAGTACACATAAAGAACAAAACAAGAGTAAGAGTTACAAATACATTTACGTAGTAGATAAAACCAATTCCGTACTCCTTGTGGAGTTTTTTATACCACCAATAGTTAAAAAAGCCCTCTTTTCTTTTATCCATCTGATTTTCGTTCAAATGTGTCCTTTTGGCAATATAATCTTCAACAGCCTCTCGTGATGTAAGATAGCCGATAGAGTGTAAAAACAATGCTAAAAAGCATAAAAGCTGAAAAGCTAAAATATTCTCATTTAATTCTACGCCTATATTCTCATAGCAAGTAAATACCGTAAACAATACCATAAGAATTGTACCTATCGCCACAAAAAACACATTCAGCTTAAAAAATGCGTATCTGCTGTAATCGGTTGCTAAGCAAAGCATTAAGCCTATAGTCAATATAAAGCTTCCTACCATTGCATAAACAGCCAACACCTCGCGCCCTTCGATAGGCTTAAAAATAAGTAACGCAAGCCCGACAAGACAAAACGGCGTAACGAAATTAACAAAACCGTTTAAATAATGCAGCCTTTTATGCTTTTTTCTGAACTTTTCATATCTTGTTACGTCATTATTTTTCATTGTTTCCCTTTCTTATATCAAAAAGCTCGTTCAACATTTTTACACCAAGCTTATATGTGCTAAATCCCCGTTTTCCGTCGTTGGCAAAGTATGCTTTTTTCGTACTTTCGTCCACAAGAATAGCTACCGTATTATCAGATCTTGTCCTTGACGTAACTATTTTTTCATTTACATAATATGATCCTGCGTAATAAAGAAATTTTTCAAGTTGATTTTCTGTTACGCTATCCGTAAATATAAACAGCAGTAAGCATTTATGCCATCCCTTATATTTCTTTTGCTTAAATTTTGATTCCTCTCTCGGTATATCTTTTTCAATATAGCGTATGTCCGGTGTATCAAATATTTTTACGTAATAGTTCATAGGATCCACTATTATTGATATTTTCCTTTTATGAAAATATCCTCCGTCCACCTCAGTAAAGCCATTGTTTTGACAGACATCCTTTATTCTTTCCTTTGTAACGCTTTCTATAGTAGCGCATCCGCATTTTTTTAACCCGTCAAGCCTTGAAAACAGCTCATAATCTACTATGGTTTTCAAATTTCCTAAGCCTATTGCTATACTGACGCCAAAGAACAAAAGAGAGCTTATCCCAATTGCGCTATAGATTTTTTCATTTCCGCCATTATCTTGTAAATGCGCGGCATAGAATAAGGCGGCGAAGCCAAGCGCACCAAACAAAATTATCAATGATATTATAATTATTACCTTGCCGCGAGTTACCTTTTTCATATTATTTTTCATTTTTCTCTTCCTTTTGGTTGGTGGTTTTATTGCTTTCTGCTTTTTTCTTTATCCTCTGTACCACGTAATATATAATTATAAAAATTGAAAGGAAAACAAAAACGCCAAGCAGGATAAGTAGATCGGGATCCGTTTCGGAAAAGTTGACGTCCCCTCCAAAAAGGCTGACTATTGCGGCGCCCAAGACAAGGCAGCCTAATGTCAATGCAATTTCTCCCAAGCCCTCTAATAAAGCCTTACCAATATTTTTTCTATCTTTTTTCATTGTAAATCCTTTCAGATCAGACAAGGAGCTCGTAAGATTCCGTCAAGGCGCCGTTTTCGTAAAGGACGGTCTTTACCTCGTATTTGCTAAAGTCGAGGGGCAAGTGAGCACCGTTTACGCAGATACCCGATTTTACGGAATTTTCAGTATTATTAAGCAAACGGAAAATTACCGCATCCCTGCCGTCCGCCTTTTTAACGGTGGGCATAGATATAATATCGCCATCGACGGATACGTCAAAGGGGATATTATTGATCTTTTCAATCGGAACGGGGAAAATATTAAGAGCGTAGGGCTTTTGTACAAATTCTGCGGCTTTTCTTTCAAGCTGATCACGTTTTGTTACTGTAAGCCTGAAGGAATAATTATTTTCTCCCTGATCTATTTTTTTGGTAAACCTGTCGAGAGGTATAAGGGGTCTTTCTCCTATGGGGTGGGCGCAATAGGTTACTCCGCGCACTAAGGACATATAGAGGCAGTTGTTTTCGTAGTGGCTGCCATAAACGTCCTTATTAAGCAAAGCCACGCAGTTATCTTTTGAATCTATGGCTACGAATCTGTGGGCTACGTTTTCTCTTGCGTCATCAAACAGAGCTTCCGTACCGAAGGCGGTCTGTCCTATAAGGTCACCATTTGCAGCGATGGGGAGCTTAAGCTTGACTATCTTATTTATATCTCCCATATAGAGGGTAATATCCATATCAACGTCGTCGTTGTTTTTGTATATTTTATAGAGTATTCTTGCGTGGGTATTTTCGTACTCAAAGAAGGCCTCTATTCCGAGATATATCTCTCCGTCCTCTATTACCTGCACGCTCTTCATACCCTTAAAGGGGCCCTTTGGCTCTTTGGAAAGAGTGAAGCTCTGCTCATTTGTGCCAAGGCGCGTAAGCTGATCTCTGCCCATACCCCAAGGGTCTGCATTATCATCAAAGCTACAAAGTCCAAAGCCGCTACCAAGGTATTCAACACCGTTTATTTTATAGGATGTAATAAGACCTGTGGAGCTATCGATTTCCACGTGCTTTCTTCCGTTATCAAACACGTAGGCGGGGATTTTTTCCTCCTTTGAGGCAGGAACGAAATCCACGTATACGCTATAACGGGAAAGCTGCATAGGCTTAAGTCTTGCCTCAAATATTACGCGCTTTCTCCAGTCGAGGGTAAGGTTGGAGTCCTCCTTTATTATCTGATAGGGGACAGTATTTCCGTTTTCGTCAACTACCCTTAATTTGGAAACGTTGGTTTCGCTCCAGTTCTGATCCGCAAGGGAAAATTCGCACTCTACGTTATCGCAAATTTCATAGGGGTGTGGGTTGAAGATCACAATGGGGTATTCTCCCGCCTTTGCAGGACCTTGACCGCTTGAAAGGGCAAAATAGGACTTTATCTTTACCCTCTCCGCTTCAAGCATACCGTGATTTAGGAATCTTATTCCCGCATCCTCTCCGCATTGTACGGAGGTACCGGGTAAAACGTCGTGAAATTCTGCATTTAAAAGATCCTGTACGGCGCATCTTATCTCCTTTTCGGGATATTTTTCAAGAGCGCCTGTAGCGTAAGCAACGGATGCTATTTTCTCCGCCATGGAAATTTCTGCTTCAAGCTGTGCGTGGAGCTTTTTTACTCGATACATAGAGGTGTAGCATCCCGGCATAGAAATACGCAAGGAACGGTCAAAAACCTCTTTAGGTGAGATTTCCGCGAAGAAATTTTCGGGAGTGGAGTGGATAAATTCGTACTCCTCGCTTGGCAATATCTCATTTTTTATATCGGTAAGATCCTTATGGGAGGGTCCGCCGCCGTGATTACCGACTCCCCAAAGGATAACGCCCGAGTCAAAGGACTGTATTCTTGCTCTGTCACGGATTACCTTGGCGCTTTTGCCAAGTCCCGATCCGTATTGACATATTCTTGTGGCTTTTATTTCGCTTCCGTCCAATCCGCGCCATATAAATTGCTCGCTTGGAAGACCGATCTCGTGAGGAAAGGGGCGCACAAACAAATAGCTGTCCTGTCCGCACTTTTTAATTATCTGTACAAGTCCCACGGAGTGACCGAAGGGGTCAAGATTTATAGCGGTTGTGGGCTTTACACCGAATTTTTCCTTAAAATAGCGCTCTCCCTCTCGGATCTGACGGACGAAGCTCTCGCCCGAGGGCATATTACAGTCGGGCTGAAGATACCAGCCGCCCATTATATGCCATTTTCCCTCTTTTACAAGCTTTTGTATTTTTGCAAAAAGCTCTGGGGCGTATTCCTCCACGTATTTATAAACCGTCACCTCGTTGTGACAGAATATATAATCAAACTCGTCGCAAAGCCTTGCCGCCGTATAAAAGGTGGACAACGTGGCGCTGACCCCCTCAGGCCAATCCCATTGCCATATGGGGTCAATATGGGCGTTGCATATCATATGTCTTTTTGCCAAAGCTTTTTCCTTCATTTTGTGGTCCTTTCTTTGTCGTTTAAAGATATTTAGAAATTAACCTTTTCTTAAAAGCCACAATGCTGACTTTCAAATTTTGAATAGAGTAATGCTTGTATCTATGTATTTTCATTTGCGGTGGTGATGGAGGAGATGAGTAATTTGCGGATTTTGCTGCATTTTGCAAACATATCCTTGTATTCTTCCTCGGTTATCATATGAGTGTCTTTAAACAAGCCAAGCCAATAATCAGTTTCGTAGCACTCTTTCAAGGCAATTTGAAACTTGTTAATAAAATCAGCTTTACTTGCGGCATAATTAGCTTCGTGGATGTTGGCACCGATGCTTGTACCGCTTCGCAATACTTGATTTAACAATATGTTGCTTTTTCTATTCTCTTTGATATCAGTGCAGAGATTAACGATATCAACGGCAAACTGCTTTGATAAATCAACAAGAAAATTTTCTTTCATTATAAGTCCTCTTTTTAGAATGATTTGACGGCGTTGCCGTCATGAATTGATGCTATCGCATCATGATTTCTCGCTTTGCTCCATGAATTGAATTGCGCATCCAATCTTATGCGCCCGCAGGCGCAATTCATGGCGAAGCCAATTCATGAGTGCGACGCACTCAATTCACGCGCTCGCGCAATTCATTGTCGAGTCGTCGTGTGAGACACACGACGGACTCGACGTGGCTTGTATGCGGGAACATATCAACGCCCTGGATCTTTTTTACCTTATAGCCGTTTTTAGTAAGAGTGGCAAGGTCGCGGGCGAGGGTCTCGGGGTTGCAGGAGATGTAAACAATGCGCTTTGGAGAAAGGGCAATGAGACTGCGTAAAAATTGCATACTGCAGCCTGCACGAGGTGGGTCGGTCACCACTACGTCGGCGCTTATACCCTTTGAAGCCATTTCGCACATAAAATTGCCCGCGTCCTCATTATAGAACTTAATATTTTTTATGCCGTTTAATTTTGCATTTTCCTTTGCATCCTTAACTGCGTCGCTGTTTATTTCAACGCCGATAACCTCTTTTGCGCCCTCTGCCAAGGTCATACCGATAGTACCTGTACCGGAGTAGGCGTCAATTACCGTTTCCTTACCTGTAAGGGAAGCAAATTCCTTTGCAAGTGTGTATAATTTTTCCGTTTGAATGGGGTTTACCTGATAGAAGGAGCGAGGGCTTATGCGGAAATTCAATCCGCACAGGGTGTCGGTTATGTAACCGTTACCGTACAAGACCTCACTATACTCACCAAGCATAAGAGGGGTGGAGGTGGGGTTTACGTTCCACACGACGGTGGTTATTTCGGGGTGACGGCGCAAAAGCTCGTTAATGAAGGAGCGCTTTGACTTGAAATCTCCCTTGGCGGTAACGAAAACCACCATTATCTCCCCCGATAAAAAGCCCTTTCTTATTAAAACGTGTCTTAAAAAGCCCGACCCTGTGTTTAAATCGTAGGCTTTTATCTTAAATGAGGGGCAAAGCTGACGTACGGTCTTTAAAATTTCGTCCGTGCCCTTTGCCTCTAAAAAGCAGCTTTCTACAGGAACGATCTTATATGTGGCGGACTGATACAAACCCGATTGTAATCTGCCGTTTTTAAAGGTAAAGGCGGACTGTATCTTATTTCTGTAATAATACGGCTCATCCATACCTATTATTTCATCAACGTGACAAAATTTGCCAAGGAGCTTTATAAGCTTTACCTGCTTCATGGAAAGCTGTTCCTTATATGAAAGATTCTGCAGCTGACATCCGCTGCATTTTTTGGCATAGGGACAATTTTTCATATTCTTACTCCTTTATTTTGCTACTCCTAATTTGTGGAAAACGTACACGGGCACCGCGCTCCAGCCGTGACAAAGGCTGCCTGCGTTACCAAACGCCGCCGAGCCCTCAAGGGTCTCCCACACGGTGGTTGAGCCTGCATCAAGCATCTTTTTATAGTTAGCTCTTATCTCGTCTAAAATAAATTCCTTGTATTTTTCCCCATTCACGCTTATGAGCGCTTCATACTTCCAGATATTCATACTTAAGGAGGAAGGGGTAAATTCTCCATTTATTATTTTATCGCAGAGCAAGGCAGCACTTTCGCCCGTTACCGCGCCGCAAAGCACCGCTAAGGCATTACCAAGCTCAGTATATTCTTTTCTTCCTTTGTGTAGGGTCATAACACCGCCATCATCTGTAAACTCCTCTTTAACAAGGGAGCGAAGGCTTTCGGCAAGACCCACGTATTTATATTCTTCATCCGCTTTTTTACACATAATTTCATATGCGTCAAGCGCCATTACAAAGAGGCAATTTATAATAAGGTCAGCCACGTGCTCCTCCTTTTTATAAAGAGCGCCCTCAAGATACTCCGACCAGTCGTAAAAATTCCACGTAAGCTCGCTTGGGAATTTTTTAATAAGTCCACCGTCCGAATTTTTAATAAACTCGTCAAGTATCCTTTCCATTTTGCATTTATATTCCTTAACCAAGGAGATATCCCCTGTGTAGTCGCAATATTCCCTCATTGCGATAAGGTAATAGAGGGAAAAGGACGGGATAGCAAGCTCTGTACCGCAGGGATAACAAATGGACAAAAGTCCGTCCTTTCGTGTGTCCTCGCAAATAAGCTTAAGGCTTGCTCTTGCGTAGTCCTTATTGCCGTCACAGAAGGTGTAATAACCGCAAAGCATCTGATTTCTTGAGTCGAAGGCGTACAGGCATTGCTCCCTCCACGGGGTATCAACGTAATGCTCCATCATACAAAGTCTTAAGGTATTTACGCAGATATCGTATATTTGCTTATCAAGGTCGCTGATAATTTCGGCTTTTTTCTCCTCCACCTCATAAGCCTGGGGCAAAAGACCAACGTAATTTATTTTTATGGATTTTTCTGCCGTAATCTCCAGATAGCGACAGCTTAAGCGAAGCATATAGTCGGTAAAAAGGTTTCTTCCGTCCTTTGCCACGTACTCAAAAAAGAAGCTACGATCGTGAATTCTATCACGCACTCTGCCGTTATCAAGGCTTTCTCCATAGGCGACTTTTATTTTCTGCTCACCGCTTGATATAATATCAAGGGTGGCAAGACCTACTACCTCTTTGCCAAGGTCGATAAGATAGGTTTTTTCGTCCGCTTTTGTAATGCTTTCTACGTTACATCTATCAAATACCTTTAGCTTTTTTATAGGTCTTTTATAAAATTTAACGGTTTTATCCACACATATCGAAGGAAAATAGTTATTTTCCTGCTCCTTTGTGGCATCGTAGCTGAAGGTAAAGCCAAGCTGAGTGCTTACGAACCTTTTATTGCCGCTTACATAAGTGGGGCTAAGACGGGAAAGGGTGCTTTCGCTGCTATATGCAATAATTTTTTCTCCCGATACCACCTCATAAATAAGACCTGCCTCGGCTTTTCTGTATCTTTGAGTATTTACTCCGCAATGGTAGGCTATTATCTTTAGCTTGTTTTCCTTTTTTGTAAGAAAGTAGGTTATATCAATGGAATCGTAGATCTTATAATGCTCGTAATCTCCGTATTGATTGGAGGCAACGAACGTATCGTTTATAAACACCGTATAATCGGTGTCGGAGGAGATATTTAAACAGGCTTTTTCATCCACGTGTCCAAGGATTTCAACATATTCTGTATACTGGTCCTCCGTTTTGGGACAGAGCGCCCATATCCATTTGCTTTTTTTTAATACGTCCATTGCTTTTCCTCTTTTAAATTTCCATTATTTTTCCGTCGTACGCCACCTCGCAGGAAAGCTCCCTTGCTATATCAACAAGCTCATTATGGGGTTTATGAAGTGAAGGCGCGATATGAGAAAAAATTACTTTTGTCTTTTCTGTGATTATATTTTCGTTTTTAAAGGTGGGGAGCATCAAGCGAAGGGTGGAGATGGAATTATGCTCAAAAATTCTGTAATCCCCAACGTAATCTCCTATAGTGCAATCAAGCACCATAAGATCAAGGTCTGCGTTTTTTAAAAAATCGTAGGTTTTTGTAAGCATCCAACCGCCGTCGCATCCGTAAAACATCTTTTTTCCGTCCTTTTCTATTATAAGATGCTGAGGGAAGGCGGCTTCATCGTGGTTTGCATTTACTCCCGTTATGAAAAGTCCCTTTTCCACCTCGTATTTTGTATACGGGGTCATTTTTATATATTCCGTGTTTTCGATCTGCGGCATGCGCGTATCCTCTCTTAACCAGATACGCAAGGGAGATTTTTTGCCCTTGGCAAGCTCCTTTACGTTTAAAATATCAAAATGATCGTCGTGGATGTGGGTAAGGAAAATATCCGTTATGGTTTCTCTGTCCGCGCCCGCAATTCTTAAGGAATCAAGAATATGCACTCCGCTGTCAATAAGGTATTTTCCATTCAAAAGCACCGCAGATGATCTTCTTGCGTCGTTATCGAATTTATCCTTGAACTCATTTTCAAGCTTGGGAGAAAAATCGCAGGCGCAGGTGCCGAGAAACTGAATATTAAAGGTTGTATTTTTCATTTTTGCTCCTTAAAGCAGCGCTTCTTTATTGGTGCAATAAATAATGTCCTTTGACTGTGACATCATCTTAAGAAACTCCTCAAATCTGTCCCAGGAGTTGTGAATATCAAATTCGTAGGCGTGTCCCCAAACGTAGAACACCTTTTTTTCATCTGTTTTAAGGTTTAAAAACTCCTCGCCAAGCTCAAAAAGCTTATCCCATTCTCCGTGGTGATAAACGCTTGGTCTGAACTCGTGAAGGTTTTTCTGAATCTCAAAATCGTGGCTTGAAATAACGGTACGGCAGTATTTTATGCCCGTTTTATTTTTGATTATCTCCGATACGCGACTGTCCACGTCGCCACCCGGATAAGCAAAGCCCACCACGTCATAGCCGCAAAGCTCCGACAGCTTAACTCTGTCGTTTTCAACCTCTTCGATGATCTTTTCCTCTGTAAGACGGGGGAGGCAAGGATGGGTAATGCCGTGTCCCGCCACCTCGTGACCCGCATAAATATGCTTTACGTCCTCGGGCTTTACCTTAATATGGGTAACTCGCGTGCCCTCTCTGTCAAGGTATCCGTCCATACCGAGAAGTCCCGAATTTAAATTAAAGGTGCATTTCATACCGTATTTATTGAATAATTCTATCAGGCGAAGATCCTGTGTTACGCCGTCATCATAGCTAAACGTCAAGTATTTCATTTTGTTTCTCCTTTAGTTATCTACTACCATTACTGCCACGCCATCGGGAATGGCTACGATGGAGGGATGCTCATTCTTTAATATTTCCTTTGCCTTGGCAATCGCCTCGTCAATACTGTGGGCGGGGATCATATGAAGGTCGCGCACCAGCCCGTCGTCAGCATCGGAAACGTAAACGACGCTTGCTCTTTTAAGTATTCTTAAAAAGATCTGTGTCTGCCACTGATCGGGAACGGTTTCGTTTCTTCCTCTGTCAAGGAATATCTGCATTGTTTTATCTATGTTCGGCTCATCGGCAAGCTGACGGTAAAATCCCTCTCCGCCGTGGCCGTCATTGGATTTGGCAAGCATAATTATTACGCCGCCCTCCCTAACGGTTGCCTCAGCAGCGGTCATACCCTTTACCGCCTGGTATATATTCTGGTCAAGGGGGTAGCCTCCGTTTGTGGAAATTACGATATCCGACATTACGGGCTTAGCGCGGCAAAGACCGTACAGAAATTCGCATCCCGCAAGATGAGCCGCCTCCACGTCTCCCGCTACGGCATAGATGGCTTCCTTCTTTTCGTTTATTACTACGTTTACTATGTAGGCAAGCTTTGCCGCCTTTGCTGCCCAAAGCATATCCTCGTGAATGGGATTACCCGAAAGGATACCCGTTCTTGCCAAAGGGTGAGCAATAAACTCGGAGCAATGGTTTGCAAGTACGCTTTCTCTTGCGGCAACACCGGGAAGAACACTCTTTCTTCCTCCCGAAAAGCCTGCAAAGAAATGCGGCTCAATAAATCCCTCGGAGATAAGAAGATCCGCCTCGTAGGCTATTTTGTTTATCCAAAGCTCGCCGCCTGAGGGAAGAATTCCTATTTTTACAAGGTTGCTTTTGTCGGCGCAATCGTGTACGATTATTTTTTCGTTCCTTACGATCTCCTCGCCGAATTTTTCTATAAGCTCCTCTTTTTTGGTGTCTCTGTGGCAGCCCGTGGCAATCAAGAAGGTAATATCCGCATCGGGATTTACACTTCTTATTTCTTCAAGCATTGGGGGAATAATTATTTTGCTTGGCACGGGTCTTGTATGGTCGCTTGCAATAATTACGATATTTTTCTTTCCCACGCAAAGCTCAGAAAGCTTTTTTGAGCCGATGGGATCATTCATAGCGGATTTAATCAGGTCAATGCCTGTTTTTTCGGGCTTATATTCGTGAAGCTTGGAAACGAGAACTCCGTTAAAGCTTTCCTTTTCAAAATCGTATGTGATCTGTTCCTTTCCGTAGGGGAATGATACGTTTTTCATAATGTCTCCTTTTTTGACTTTAATTTTATATGCTTGTTCTTAATGCTCCTTGCAGGATAGCGCTTTTACCGTAAGCTTTAAAATATATACTGCGTTAAAATACTTGTTATCAAAATCCCACTCTGTTCTGCCTGTGTAATGCTCCATTATCTTTTTCAAGCCGAAGGTTTTTTCATCCCCCTCAACTATTTCAAGCTTACCCGTGCCCATTACGGACTGATAAAAGCAGGTATAATCGCACCCGAGGGGACCGCCCTCCAATCTGTGCTTCGTATCCATTTCAAAGGAGACCTTATTTTGCTTTGGCAAAAGGTCTATCTTTCTGCCCTCCTTGGCGCAATAGAAATAAAGATATATCTGCTCGTCTTTTATTTCATATCCAAAATTCATTGGCACGATATACGCTTCGTCACCGTCTACAAAGCCCAGCCGACAACAGTCGCAGGAGCTTATAATTTCCGTTATTTTAGAAAAATCCGTAACCTCTCTGTCTTTTCTTCTCATATGGTTCTCCGTTTAAAATTTATGTGTAGAATTTTATCAAAAATGATAGTCTATCTTGGTGAATTGATACTCCCCTTCATGATTTCTCGCTTTGTTCTATGAATTGCCTTGCCTCCTTATGCCCCGCAGGGTAATTCATGCCGCAGGCAAATCATGGCGAAGCCAATTCACGCAACCGCAAGGTTGCAATTCATTGTTGAAACTATTGTTTGCGAAGACAAACAATAGTTTCAACGTGACTTGTCCTCGGGAACATATTGAAAACAAACACGTCGGAGGAAAGAGTGTACTCTGTGGAAAGGAGCTTTATATCCCTTGCCATTGTATCGGGGTTGCAGGAAACGTAGACAATGCGCTTTGGCTTTAAGCGGAGGAGGGTGTCTATCATAAATTTGGAGCAGCCCTTACGCGGTGGGTCTATGATGCAGGCGTCTACGCTTTTATCGAAATTTTTGGCATCGTCTGCAAAGAATTCTATATTATTTATCTTGTTTATTTTTGCGTTTATTTTGGCGTCCCTGACGGCGCTTTTTTCAATTTCAACGCCTGTTACTATTGCTCCTGTTCGCTTGGCGACTATCATACCCATTGTACCCGTGCCGCAGAAAAGGTCGGCAATGCTCTCCCCTTCTTTAGCGGAAAGAAGCTCAACCGCTTTTTCGTAAAGGTGGGTTGCACAGGTATGATTTATCTGATAAAAGGACTTTGGAGAGACGCGGAATTTCAGTCCGCAAATTTCATCCTCTATATATCCGTCTCCGTATACGGTTGAAAAGTCGGTTTTTTCAAGGACGAAATCCTTTTCCTTATTTACGCCGAGCAATACGCTGTGTACACACGGGAATTTATTTACAAGCTTTGATGCAAAGCCAAGAATATCCGTCTTTTTTGAATATATGGGGCTTACCATAACCTGTGGCTCTGCGTGGGAGGACTTTCTTATAAACAAGGCTCTTAAGCCCGATTTTTCAAGATCTGTGCCGCAAAGCTCTGCAATTTCGTCAATTAAGGGATCGTTCATACAGCACTTATTATGAGGCACAACCTCGTTACTGCCCTGTTTATAGTATCCAAAGCCGCCCTTTCCGTAGTACATAACCACCTTGTTTCTGTATTTTTCAGACACGGGGCAGACCGTTTTTGAGGTTTTGGCATCTATACCGAACTTTTTAAGAACGGAGGATACCATTTCCTCCTTGGCTTCGTTTTCCTTGTCCAATGAAAGATCAAGAAGGTCACATCCGCCGCAAGTAGTAAAATGAGGACAGGCGGGGACGGTACGGTAGGGGGAGGGGGACAGAATATTTTCAATTTTGCCGATGGCATAGGATGAATAAAGCTTCTCTATTGTGATATGGCAGACATCCCCCGTAATGGCAAAGGGCACGAAAACAACAATGCCGTCTATACGGGTAACTCCGTTGCCCATATTGTTTATACTCTCTATATTTACGGTATATTTTTCCTTTTGATTAAGCATAAATCCCTCCAAAAAACTTGCTTTATCCTCTTAATAGTATTATAATATAGTTAAATACAAAAATCAAGACGAGGAGAAGCATAAATGATTATTCCAAAGGGACTTATTTGCCCCATATGTCAAGGCGAGCTTACCAAAATTGACAATTCCTTAAAATGCAGCCTTAACCATTCCTA
This sequence comes from Clostridia bacterium, assembly GCA_017481595.1. GTDB lineage: Bacteria > Bacillota > Clostridia > Oscillospirales > CAG-272 > RGIG2000. The sequence goes on from JAFUOY010000040.1 coordinate 44,569, forward strand.
CGATTTTGCAAAGAGCGGATATGTAAATCTGCTTAACCCCGGAAAGAAAAATAATGCAAAAACAGGGGAATCCCGCGAGATGATACAGGCGCGCACCGCCTTCTTTTCAAGCGGTCATTATGAAAAAATACGTGCTTTTCTTATCGATCTTATTGAGCCGTACAAAAAGGACGTTATAATTGACGCAGGCTGCGGAGATTGCTATTACTCCGAGGGGGTGGCGGAAAAATATCCCGAATCCTCCGTTATTGGCTTTGACGTATCCAAGCACGGAACGGAGCGCGGAGCAAAAAGCGCAAAAGCAAAGGGAATTACAAACACGTTCTACGCCGTTTCCAACATTTTTAATATGCCACTTATCCCCGAAAGCGCGGATATAGTTATAAATATGTTTGCCCCCGTTTCCTACGAGGAGTTTGGCCGCGTGCTTAAAAAAGGCGGCTACCTTATAATCGGAGCATCGGGCGCAAAGCATTTATACGAGATGAAGGGCGTTTTGTACGATAGGGTATATCTTAACGAGTTGAACGTGCATAAAAATGAGGCATTTGAGGTTATCGGTGTAAAAAATCTTTCATACGTTACTAAAATTTGCGGCAGCGACACTATAATGAAGCTGTTTACTATGACTCCATATTACCACCACACATCCGACGCCGACAAGAAAAAGCTTGAGGCTTTAGAGGAGCTTACCACCACTGTGGAGGTGGATTTTACTATCCTTCGTAAGATATAGGATCGGAACTAACGCCGGGACCAAAGCATTAAAATTCTGTAGGAGCGCACTACAATATAATGATCGGATAAAGAAAAGGCTGTCTTTATGACAGCCTTTATGTGTTTTTACGGTAGGTTAAGCTTTTTCTCCATCATATGCTTGGTTGCAATATAATATCCTATTCCCGATGCGACAAGGAGAATTATAAATATGGAATAGGTAAGAGTTGTGGCGGCATCTCCTGCGCCCATCATAACCATGGATATGATTGCGGAAATGATGGAATATACTATTGAGTATGCCACGTTGGTTGCAAGAACGAGAGCTATGGCGGTTATTGCCTTGTATTTATTGGAAATAACGGAAGCGAAGAAAATAACCATAAATATAAGCATCTGTGAGTTAAGGGCGTACAAAATCATTGTAACGATGCCAAGAATTGTATCCGTTATATCAAACATAGAAATAATGGACCCAATATCCTCGGGCGGTACTGATGGGTCGGAGGGGGGCACGCCGAGTCCGACACCCAAGAATATAACAAAGAAGCAAACGATCATAGTCACCGTACTGATAAGCGACCAGATAAGTGAATTTACTATCTTTGAATTAAGAAGTGACGTAGATGATACGGGCAAGGTAAATGTAAGGTATCCCTGGTCCGTACACAAGGATTTATAAAAATCAACGTATACGAAAATAGCCGTAATGCTTGCGCAGATTACTACCGCGTATATTATAAGCATAAATGTCAAAACGCTAATTATGGATATAAAGTTTGCATCATCCGAGCTCATAGCCTTGGCAAAGAAAAATCCGTTAACGCCGCCGAGTAATGATAAAGCAACTGCTATTAAAATAAGGGGCAAGCCGAATCTTTTTACGCTTTTAAAATCGTACTTCAGAAGTTTCGAGAACATTTGAACACCTCCCTGAAATAAGAATCAAGGCTCATACCAAATTCCTCTCTCACGTGTTTAACGTCTCCGTTAAGGACCACCTTACCTTGGTTTATAAGAATAAACTTATCAAGATGATTTTCAACGTCGGCAATTAAGTGAGTTGAGATAATAATGGTTGCATCCGCATCGAATTTTGAAATAATGGTTTCAAGAATGTAGTCACGGGCGGCAGGGTCAACTCCTCCAATGGGCTCATCAAGAAGATAAAGCTTTGCCCTTCTTGACATAACGAGGATAAGCTGTACCTTTTCCTTACTGCCCTTTGAAAGGGTGTTTAGCTTTGCGTTGGGGGAGATCTGAAGATCCTCAAGCATAGCCTCCGCTCTTTGTCTGTCAAAATCCTTATAGAAATCGCAGAAATAATCAAGGCAGTCGCTTACCTTCATCCAGCTGTTAAAATAAGGTCTTTCGGGCAGGTAGGATATGATCGATTTGGTTTCTACCCCAGGCTCCATACCGTCTATACGGAGTACGCCTCCGTCAACCGTAAGAAGTCCCGCAAGGGTTTTAATAAAGGTGGTCTTGCCACTACCGTTCGGGCCAAGAAGACCGACGATCTTTCCTTTTTCTATGTCCAGGTTTAAATCAGAAAATGCAGTAAATTTGCCGTAATTTTTAACTAAATTTCTGCATCTTACAATATATTCAGCCATATAGCCTCCTCCTTTCGTATCCGTGGACTTTAGTATATTTTATCATATTGGTTGATAAATGTCAATATTACCTGTATAAAAGGGTTGCTGCAATGGCACAGAACAAAACAGACACGTTTAATACTTGATGTTAATTTGTTTGTATATACCATAATGTTTAAAGTTGAGATTTTACCCAACGGAAAAATCTCTTCTTTTTATGTGTCTGTTTTTAAGCGCGACTGCTACTCTGCCGTACACTAGTACGCCGACGTGTACGCATTCACGCTTTCTGTATCCATTTCGCTAACCCTAAATAAAAAGGGCTGTCTTAACGACAGCCTCTTATATATTTTCCAAAATATCCGATAAGATAAAATTGCTTACGAAAAAGCCTTTTTTGGTAAATGCGTATTTGCCGTTTTGGTGGATGACGTATCCGTCCTTTTCGTATTTTTTCAGCTTGGGATAGCGGTCTATAAAGGAGATACCAAAGCGGGAGAAAAATTTCTCCGTATCAACTCCGTCTGCAAGGCGCATACGAAGCATAACGTACTCGTCGATTTTTTCTTCCTCAGTAAGAGTATACTCCGCCTCCAGGATTTTATTTGGCTCCTGTCCGCTTTTGATAGCGCCGACGTATTCCTTTATATCTCCCTTATAGGAGTAGCGCACGCCATCAACAAAGGAATGGGCGCTTGGACCGAAGGCAAGATACTCACAAGAGAGCCAATATTTTAAATTATGGACACATCTTGAGCCTTTTTTGGCAAAATTGCTTATTTCATACTGCTCATATCCCATTTTTTCAAGCCTGTCGCATAAGGTCAAGTACATATTATACTGCTCATCCTCATCGGGCAGGCAAAGGGTATCCTTTATTTTGTAAAAATGGGTATTTTCCTCTATCTTAAGACAGTAGGCGGATATGTGTGAGGGCTCAAACTCGCACACAGAGTCCACCGTTTTTATAAGGTCCGCCGTTTTCTGATTGGGAAGAGCGTACATTATATCGATGTTTATATTGTCAATTCCGCCATCTCTCAAAGCTTTATAGCTTGACTTGAATTCATCAAAGGTGTGAATACGTCCAAGCATTTTAAGCTCGTTATCGTTGACGGACTGAAGCCCCATGCTTACCCTGTTTATACCAAGGGACCTATAAAGCATTGCTTTTTCCTTTGTTACAGTACCCGGATTTACCTCTATGGAAATTTCCGCATCCTCAGCTATATTAAAGCTGCTTTTCAGACACGTGATAAGACTTTTTATACTGTTTTCGCTTAGAACTGAGGGTGTACCTCCACCGATAAACACAGTATCCACTATCTTATCCCTATGCTTTTTTCCCTCCCGCCCTATATGGGTACAAAGGGCGCGTACGTATTCCTCTGTATTCTCGTGACTTGGGCAGCCGAGAGAATAGAAATCACAGTAGTTGCACTTTTTTACGCAGAATGGGATATGGATATATAATCCTAAATTTTTCATTTCTCGCTGTCATCCAGCTTAAGAACTGCCATAAACGCTTCGGGCGTAACCTCAACTGAGCCAAGGCGACGCATCTTCTTCTTACCTTCCTTCTGTTTTTCAAGAAGCTTCTTTTTACGGGTAATGTCACCGCCGTAGCACTTGGCAAGAACGTCCTTACGAAGGGCTCTTACAGTTTCTCTCGCTATGATCTTTGAGCCGATAGCCGCCTGTATGGGAATTTCAAAGAGCTGTCTTGAAATATTTTCCTTAAGCTTCTCCGCTATTTTTCTCGCTCTTGTATACGCCTTTTCGGAGTGAACGATAAAGGTAAGGGCGTCAACTATTTCTCCGTTAAGGAGGAAATCAAGCTTAACGAGATTACTTGGCTCGTAATCTGCAAATTCGTAATCGAGGGACGCATATCCGCGGCTTCTGCTCTTTAGCGCGTCAAAGAAATCGTATACTATTTCGTTAAGGGGGAGAATGTAGTGAAGCTCCACACGGGAGGCGTCAAGATACTTCATATCCTTAAAGGTGCCGCGTCTGTCCTGGCAAAGGTCCATAATACCGCCAACGAATTCCGTAGGGGTGATGATATTTGCGCGGACGGTAGGCTCATATGCCGTTGCAATGGTGTCGGGCGCAGGATAGTTTGAGGGGTTGTCAATATATATGACCTCTCCGTTTGTCTTTTCTATCTTATAAATAACGCTGGGGGCGGTGGTGATAAGATCGAGATTGAATTCTCTTTCAAGTCTTTCCTGTATGATCTCCATATGAAGAAGTCCGAGGAAGCCGCATCGAAATCCGAAGCCCAATGCAATGGACGTTTCCGCCTCGAAGGACAACGCCGCGTCATTAAGCTTAAGCTTTTCAAGGGCGTCACGAAGGTCGTTATATCTTGCGCCGTCTGCGGGATAAATACCCGAGAATACCATAGGAAGTGCTTCCTTAAAGCCTTCAAGAGGCTCGCTTGCGCCATTTTCCGCCGTGGTAACCGTATCACCCACCTTAGTTTCGGAAACGGTCTTGATGCTGGCGGTAATGTATCCAACCTCACCTGCCTTCAGCTCCTCGCCCTTTTCAAGTCCGAGGGCGTTAAGGTATCCAACCTCAACTACGTCGTACTCAGCGCCTGAGCTCATCATCTTTATCTTATCTCCTGCCTTTAAGGTGCCGTCCATTACTCTTACGTAAACAACTACACCAAGATACGCATTATAGTGAGAGTCAAATATAAGGCACTTAAGCGGCGCGTTTTCATCACCCTTTGGCGCGGGGATATTTTCCACTATGGCGTCAAGAACCGTGTCAATATTAAGTCCGACCTTGGCAGAAACAGCGGGACATCCCTCGGCTACGATACCGATAACGTCCTCTATCTCCTTGCGAACTCTGTCAACATCAGCGCTGGGCAGATCGATCTTGTTGATAACGGGTACGATCTCAAGGTCGCAATCCACCGCAAGATACGCATTGGCAAGAGTCTGCGCCTCTATTCCCTGTGTGGAGTCAACCACCAAAAGAGCTCCCTCACAAGCATTTAAGGATCTTGACACCTCGTAGTTAAAGTCAACGTGGCCGGGGGTGTCAATAAGGTTAAGCACGTACTCCTGTCCGTCCTTATGGGTATAATTTATTCTTACGGCTCTTGCCTTGATGGTGATGCCTCTCTCCCTCTCAAGGTCCATATTATCAAGGATCTGCTCCTCCATTTCTCTTTTGGAAACGGCGTTTGAATACTCAAGAATTCTGTCCGCCAGGGTGGATTTACCGTGGTCGATATGAGCTATTATAGAAAAGTTTCTTATCTTTTTCTGTCTGTCGTTCATTATAAAAATCCTTTCGGAACTGATTTCAAAGTAATTTTATCATAAGTTTATTTATTCTGCAAGTACTTTTTTATTATATATAGAAAAAAGTAAATAAGCAGGGATTGCCTGCTTATTTTACTTTTTATTTATCCTTATTGGAGCCTTTATTTTTTTGCTCGCTGCCCTCAGAGGTGATCTGATCAAGAGTTTTTGATTTCGTATGCTCAATTGGCTTCCACTCGATCTTTACAAACAACGCCGCCATAGTTACGGGAACGTAGCTTATCATAAATACGGGGAAGGTAAAGGCGTAAAGTATTTTTTTGATCGTGGAGCAATGTATCTTTTTCCACTCCGTAACGGTGGTTATTGCGCCGAGGACGAACAATAGCAGATACATACCGCAAACGCTTTGTCCTAAGGAGAAAAGCATTGGCAATATATTTTGTCCCATTATTGCAAGAGTAACACCCGCAATTACGTTAAGAACAACGGAAAGAATACTTAAAACAAGAGCGGGCAAAATGGTACAGGACATATCGAAGCAGGACGTACAGTTTTTAGAAAAGATGCCCCGCACGAGCTTAAGCCCGAACTTGTCCATTACCTGCAAATATCCCCTTGCCCAGCGCATTCTCTGGGAGCAGGACTGAGAAAATTTTGTCGGCTGCTCGTCGTAGATTATAGCGTCGTCAGCGTAGCCTATTTTTCTGCCCTTTAATACGTTATAATTTGTAAATTCAATATCCTCAGTAAGCAAGAAGAACTTCCATCCGCCCGTTTCACGCATTATGGCGGAGTCAAATACGAAGCCCGTACCCGAAACCGCGGCGGTGGTATGGCAACGCATACGGCATCTGTTAAGATACTGTGACTCACGTAAGAACCAAAGGGCATAGCCTGCGCTTACCCAGTTATCCCCGTAATTTTTGGAATTACGGTAACAGGTAACTATGGGATATTTATCGGAGTATACCTTATTTATTTCTTCAAAAAACTTAGTGTCGACCACGTTATCCGCATCAAATACGGCGTAGGCGTCAAAATACGTGTCGCCGTAATCCTCTACCACTCTGTCGTACAGATATTCAAGGGCGTAACCCTTACCCACCTTTGAGGTGTCGGACCTTTCGTAAACGACAGCGCCTGCCTCTCTTGCGATATGGGCAGTATTATCATCGCAATTATCCGCCACGACAAACACGGTAATATTCTCTTTTCCGTAGGTTTGCGAGTTCAAGCTTTCTATAAGATTTTTAATAACCTTGCTTTCGTTACGCGCAGAGATCAGAACGCCGTATTTTCTTACAGGCTTCTTATCGTGCTTGGGCTTTCTTATAAAAACAGGAACAATAACAAACAGTATCTGATATGCGTAAAATGCCATAAAGAGTATACTTATCACTTTATTGGCGGTAAAGATACTGTTCCAAACTATATCTGCTGTCTGCATACGTCCTCCATAAAAATCAATTACAAGTCAAGTAAATTCCGCATTATGCAAAAACATACCTATTTATAGTAATTATACAACATTTTAAGGCTTAAGTCAATACGAATAAAATAATTTACATTTCCCTTTCCCGCTTTGACGAAATGTTTAAAAAATCCTTGATTTTATTGAAGTTTTAGTACAACATCGCCAATAATTTCGGAAAAAGGGTTGACTTTTAAGTTTTAAAATTATATACTTTTTTTAGGTTGTTTAACCTGTCACTAAAAATGACTGATGAGGAGAATAAAAATGAACACTACCCCACACAAAATTCGCGTGACTGAGGATATGATAATCAACGATATGGGTATTGAAAGAGTATCCAACTTCTTTTGCGAATTTGACAACGACGGTGACCCCCTTTACGGTGTTATAGGGGAAAGTCCTAAGGTACACAGACGATTTGACCATTGGTGGATCGGCGAAACGGATCTTGCATTTACTGTTGAGCTTGACGGAATATATCATATAACCGATATATTTCTTTATAACGAATTCGGCGCTCACAAGGCAAGAGTAAAGATGGGTACGCCCTTCTCTTGGGAGTTTGATAAGGAATTCATCCCCGAGATGCAAAAATGGTGCGGATTCAAGGCCGGTCACGACACACAGTACATCAATTTTTCATTCAATAACAACAACGCCCCCAGTGAGATCCTTATTTACGGATATAAGGTTAAGGACGTTGAGAAGATAATTCCCGAAAGAAAGCCCCACGGTAAGACGAATATGAACGGATTTGTGGGAATGAACGCGTTCATCAACGACGGAGACGATATCTGCGGCGCTGTAAACTACATCCGTGAGTATCATCCCTGGACGTGGACCTGCCGTCCCAATATGGAGAAAACTACTATCTCCTTTAATCCCGGATATTCAAACGGATGGGACTTTGAGGAGTTCTACCGTAAGCACTCCGAAAGCGGAATAGATATTTGTCCCACAATATCATCCCACCGTTCAAGAGGTCCTAAGGATAACACCTGTGACCCCACAGACCCCAAGAACTATATGAGCTTTGCAACTATGCTTTTCCAATTCGTTGCAAGATTCGGTCATAATAAGGATATCGACCCCTCTCTTATTCAGGTTGATCCCGGACAGACACCCAAGATCGGTCTTGGATATCTTTCCTCCGTTGAGCCTCTTAACGAGCCTGACGGAACGTGGCTTGGCAGAGAGCCCTACTTTTCTCCCTTTGAGCTTGCGGCGTTCTTAAGTATGTGCTACGACGGACACGAGGGACTGTACAAAAACGCAGGCGTAAAGCAGGCTGATCCCAATTTTAAAATGTCTATGTCAGGCGGCGCAGGACTTAACCTTGGATACCTCCGCGCTATGGCGTTCTGGGCAAAATACAACCGCAAGGACGGTAAGCTTCCCTTTGACGTTATCAATGCCCACAGATACTGCGGTAAATCAAAGGATAAGAAGGGACTTGTAAATTACGTTAACGTAAATATTGACGAGCGCGGTAATACAAGCGACAAGGTATACGTTGGCGTAAGCCCCGAGGAAGGCGATATCGTAGGCGCATTTGATCCCATAAGAGATTGGCGCGACAGATACTATCCCGAGCTTGAAATATGGCTTACGGAGTTCGGTTGGGACACCAACCAGGACTACAGAACCGCCACCTCCGCCCACGCATACGGCGAGTATACGGGCAGACAGGTACAGGCTATGTGGCTTGTGCGTGAATATCTCCTTTTAAGCGCCATAGGAATTGAAAAGGCGGCAATGTATATGTCCCGTGACTGCGGACCCGAGGAAACTGCGGTTGGTAAATATGGTTCCAGCGGACTTGTGAGATTCCCCATTGAGATAAACCCCGGTAACGTAATTCAGGGCAACAAAAAGGATTCCTTCTATTACGTATATACCCTTAAGGAAACGCTTGGGGACACGTCCTTTGATTGTGAGCTTGAGGCTCCCAACGAATGCGTAAGGATACATAAGTACGTGACAAAGGAGGGTAAATCAAAATACGCCCTCTGGTGCACCACCTCCGACGGAACGAAGGTTCCCGGTATGAAATTCAGAATTCCCGAAGGGGAATACAAGCTTGTCAAGATGGTATTTGAATCCGTCCTCGGCGAGCAGGAGGATCTTGAATACAAGGACGGCTACGTTACTGTAAACGTCTCCGAAAACCCCGTATTTGTAGTAGAAAAATAAACAGATTATGGGGTATTACGAAAGCGATACCCCATTATTTTATTAAAGATATAAGGAGCCATCATATTATGACACCTCAGAAAATAAAAATACTACCCGATATGATAATAAACGATATGGGTCTTGAATACCCTGCAAATTTCTTTTGCGAATTTGACAAGGTAGGCGATCCTAAAAACGGAGTTTTGGGAGAGGCGCCTGCCGTACACCCAAGGCACGACCATTGGTGGATAGGCGAAACCGACCTTGCATTTACCATAGAGCTTGACGGCATTTACAAGATAACCGACGTTTATTTTTACAACAACACAGGCAACCACACAGCAAGAGTAAAAATGGGTACTCCCTTTGCCTGGGAATTCGATAAGGAATTTACACAGAAAAAGCAGGAATGGTGCGGCTTTGACGTAAATTTTGACACACGGTACGTTAATTTTACGTTTAATAACAATGACGCGCCAAGTGAGATCCTTCTTTACGGATACAAAATTGCAGACGTGGAACAAGAGCCTACAGTTCCTTATAAAAAGGAAAGGATCAAGCTTGACAAATTCGTTGGTATGAACGGATTTGTAAACGACGCCGACGATATATCAAGAGCTTGTACCTATATAAGAGAGTATCATCCCTGGACGTGGACCTGCTATCCAAACGGCGCGGATACTGCTCTTGCGCCTAATCCAAGCACGAATCTTCGTTGGGATTTTGACGACTTTTACAAGCGCCGCCACAACTTTGGAATTGATATGTGCCCCACTCTTACCGTTGGACGCGACCAGATTCCAAAGGATAAAGCCGTTGGGGACACAACAAGTCCCGAGGCGTATCTTTCCTATGCGTCATATATTTTCCAATACGTAGCAAGATACGGCCACAACAAGGATATAGACCCCGCCCTTATCAAGGTTGCGGAGGGACAGGAAAAGAAGATAGGCCTTGGTTATATGTCCTATCTTGAGCCCCTTAACGAGCCTAACGGAACGTGGATGGGACGTGACTTGTTCTTCTCCCCCTTTGAGCTTGCGGCTTGTCTTAGTATGTGCTACGACGGACACGAGGGCAAGTACAAAAACGTAGGCGTAAAGCAGGCTGACCCCGATTTTAAAATGTCTATGTCAGGCCTTGCGGGTATAAACTTTGACTATATTCGCGCAATGGCATTCTGGTCAAAATACAACCGTAAGGACGGCAAGCTTCCCTTTGACGTCATAAATATGCATCATTACACCGGCAAGAGTATTCTTAAATCAGGCATTACCAAAAACGTTGACGTAAACATTGACGAAAGAGGAGACGTTGGCGAAAAGGTATACGTAGGTATAAGCGCCGAGGAGGGTGATATCGTTGGCGCGCTTGCCAAGATAGGTGAGTGGAGAGATAAATACGCCCCCCACCTTGAATACTGGCTTACGGAGTTTGGTTGGGACACTAATCAGGACTACCAAACGTCCACCTCATCCCACGCGTACGGCGAATATACGGGCAGACAGGTACAGGCTATGTGGCTAATCCGAGAGTATCTTATGCTCTCCTCCGCTAAGATTGACAGAGCGGCAATGTATATGTCCCGTGACTGCGGACCTGAGGAAACGTCCGTTGGTAAATACGCCACAAGCGGTCTTGTACGATTCCCCATTGAATTAGGACCGAAGGTAGTTGTGCAGGGTAACAAGAAGGATTCCTTCTATTACGTTTATACCCTTAAGGAGATTATCAGCGACTGTTATTTCGACTCCGAGCTTGAGACGGAAAACGTAAACGTAAAGATATTCAAATACGTGACCGACGATGGCAAAGCAAAATACGCTCTTTGGTGTCCTACCTCCGACAGCACTAAGGTGCCAGGCTATAAATTCAAGGTTGAAAACGGCAAATATACCCTAGTGGAATTTGTAAACGAGAGATACAACGGAAAGCGCACCGATATGGAAGCGACAAATGGATATCTTACTGTAAATATAAGTGAAAATCCTATTTTCATTATTGAAAACTGATTGATCGTTATTATAGCTAATAAAAAATACGGCTTCGTGTGAAGCCGTATTTTTATTTTGTATTATTATTTTGCTGTTGCGGGATTCAAAACGTTTTCAAAGGCTGTATCGCCAACCATTACGTATACGGGGTTTTCGGATACGTCGATAGTTACAACCTTATCAGCTGCTGTAAGGTTTGTCTTAATGCCGTGAGTTTCGCCGTATGCGTTTTCAACAAGGACCGCCTTATCTGCGCCGATATAAAGCTTAAAGTCGTTAACCTTTGTTCCGTCGGATGTGGGGCACCATACTGCGTAACCGTAGTTGCCATCCTCATCAGCGTACTGATAGATCCAAACGTCTTCTCTGCCTGAGTCGATTTCCTGAACGAATGTAAAATCGTAAAGCGTATTTCTCAAGGTGTACATATAGTAGTATGCATCCTTTTGCTTACCGTTTATGTCATACACACCGCAAGTGCCGTACTGTACGTTATCGGTCGTGTCCTCGGATGTATTGTCCTCGCACATATACATAGTAGCCTTATCAACGCCTGCAGCAGACATCATAAGGTACGCGCGTGTGAGCCACATAGCCTGTACCTGACGGGCGGTATACTCACCGTATGCATGGCAGGCTGTCTTGGTTGCGTAGCTTGTCGCTGTATCCCAACCAAACTCTGTAAGCCATACTTCCTTTTCGGGATAATACTTATCACGAAGCTCAAGAAGGGGAGTAAGTTCTCCGATAACATCATATTCCTCGGGAGAAACGCCCATAAGAACCTTCTGACCGTTAATAGTGAATTCCTTACAGAAATAGGAGTGAACGTTGAATGCGTCCATAGCAACCTGACCGTCATTACGATTAGCCTTCATCCAATATACCATAGATGAAATGTAACGGGAGCCAACACCTGCAAGACCTGCCATAGCAACCTTCATTGTGGGGTCCGCGTTCTTTATACCAAAGTGATTGGAATCGCCATTTATGTCAACCATTGTGTTGCAATGTCCGTCATATGCTGCGGACGTAAGAGCAGCAAGCTGATAGGAGGTGAACTCACCGTTAGGCTCGTTACCAAGTTCGATCCACTCAATAAGGTCCATACCCATACCTGCTTCGTTAACGGGTCTTCTCAAATGAAGCTTCATAGCCTCAAAAAGCTCGGGGCTCTTTGTTCTGCCGTAGCGCGCCGCAAATATAAACATATTGTCAGCGTACATTTCGTATACGGAGGCATTGTACTTTTCCTGTTCTGTAGCTGCTCTTCTTACGATACTGCCGTTAGCATCCTTTGTAAATATAGAGCCAACCTCAATCGTCTGCCACTGAACACAAGGAACTACGTAAATACCTGCATTCTTATAGGACTTATATTTGATATCAAAGTTACCCATGGAGCTGTTAAAGCCTGTTGCGGTTTGAGGATAGAATTCCTGTGTAAATGTCCAACCCATATTGTGATATTCACGAAGGACTGTAGCGCAGGAAACCTGTGTTGTTGTGGTGTTACCGCCGCCGTCAGCTACGAAGCCACAGATACCCATAAAATTACCCACTGTGGGAAGCTTATGCACTTCTGTTGCGGGAGCGTGATCACTCTCGCCGCTTTGGTAACCAAATACCATAATTTCAACGGGAGCGCTGCCATCATAGAAGGTCACCTGAACGTACTCTGCATTTGCGCCGACGTCAAAGGTATACCAGGTCTTAGCCTTAAATTCAGATGCTTTAAATACCTTTACCTTATCCCATGCGGAATCCGCAGACTGAAAGTCCTCTGCCGTGTCGGATACACGAACAACGATATCACCCTTGGGAACTGTATTAACGTAGAAGCATACCTTATCTACGTATGTAAGATACTCAAGGTCAATAATGGGAGAAAGCTTTCTCGGCTTACCGCCGTTTGAGGTATTATCATCACTTTCGGAATAGAGCTTGTTAAGAGGAGATATGGGGCGAAGAAGACTGCCGGGTACCATACTCTCAATCTGCTCGTCAAACAATGGAGAGAAGTCTCCAAATGATTCGCCGTGGTGAACCGTAACTGCATTTACAATAGCGTTATAATCAACAGGTATAAGCTTGTTACCGCCAACACGTGCAGTAACAATATCACCGTATACAGTTTCAGCATTAGTGGGCTTTACGTAAGGCTTGATAGCAACGTAGTACGCCTTATCCAAGGAAGCTGAGAAATCCTTGATTACGAGGGTCTTGCCAATGCCATCACCTGTAATTTCACAATTTGCCTTAGCTGCGGAATCAAAATTGCCGTCTGTAATAGGAGACGTACTGAATCTTACGTCAAAATCACACGTTGTGTAATTTGCGTTAAATTTCATAGTAACGCCTGTTCCGCCCTCAACGCCGTCAATTACACGAAGATATTCAACTGTAAGAGGTGTGGTAGGATCAAACTTTACAATAGGAGCAGGTCCATTATCCGTAGTAGGAGATTCTGTAGTGGGGGATTCTGTTGTAGTTTCATCATTTCCACCACAAGCCGCAAGACCTATTGCAGCAATGACGAGAAGAAATGAAAGCAATACCAAAAATACATTCCTTTTCATATTTTTCCTCCGATTTTTGACTTTCTAAGTCCATATCATATTTATATGATACAATTTTTTAACCATTTTGTCAATACTTATATATATATTTAACAATTTGTACAGTCTATAATCCATAATTTTATACATTTTAACTATTGCGCAGGTTTATTGACTGTCAGCTACGCCGTTTTCCCCGCTGTTATTTTCTTCGGTTGGAGGCTCTTCCGCCTCGGGCGCTTCACCTTGCGCTCCATCGGATACGTCGGGAATCGGCTCGCTTGTGATGGGTGGAGAATACAGGGAATCAAAGCACTCTATCTTGAATCTCGTATCGTACCGCACTCCGTCAATGTGGATAAACCGCGCCGTAGCGTAGGTGTACTCAGATAGTGGCTTATCACGGGCGTCGTTGGTGTTGGCGCAGATAAAGATCTCTCCGTTTTCAATTTTACTGATGATAAGAGTATGATAATAGTCCCCCGTTTCGTCAGCAAGCTGAACCACGTCGCCGATTTGTGCAAGAGATACGTCCACCTCCCTACCGAAGGGACCCACGTCGAGATTTGTTGTAATAAAATCGTAGAAAAATTCTACCCCCGACCAGGATGGGCTTCTTCTCCGCAAGGAAAGAAAATACCAACCGTAGATGGGAGTAAAATTCATTACGCAGCTGCCTGCGAGGATGCATTGGGAAACGAAATTGGTACAGTTTCCCCCGATTCCCTCAAAGGTTGCAAAAAGGGGATTTCGCATAAAGGCGTATTTTCTTGCGTAAAGCACCGCATTTTCTCTCAGATATTCTTTTTCAAGTATCATAAAATCACTCTCCTCACAATAGTTTTATGCTAAAGGGGGTCAGTATGTGATATGATTTTTGAATTTATCCACACTCCACTCGGTATTTTTGCCTTTTTGCTGATTTCGGGAGTGACCTTGGTAAACGGATTTACGGATGCGCCCGCCTCTATATCAGGGGTAGTGTCGTCAAATCTCTGGACGGTAAAAAAGGCGAGCCTTGTGTGCGGAATTTTTAATTTTTTGGGCGTAATACTTTTTTATACCTTAAGCGGAAGGGTGGCAAAGGGTATATTTGACTCGGCAAAATTTGGAGAACAAAACATCCAATGCATATGCGCTTCCCTTTTGGGGGTTATTATCTTCTCCCTTACCGCCTGGCTTTTTGCTATGCCGTCAAGCGAAACTCACGCCCTTGTATCCTGTATTTACGGCGCTTCAATAGGATCTGTGGGGGCGGGAAACTCCGATTTTTTTCTTTCCTCTATTATTTATATGATACTGTCCTGCGGTATTTCTCTTTTCCTTTCCTTAATATCGGTTATCATTTTAAAAAATGCAAAGCTGCAATACGAGAAATGGGAAAAGCGCGCCTGTATTCTCTCCTCCTTTATGCATGGCGCCCAGGACGGACAAAAATTTGTGGGGCTCCTCGCTCTGTTTTCGGGGGCGAGCTTTTCGAAAGCTTACGGGTTTTCATTCTGCCTTTACGTTGGTATTCTTATGATGACAGGAACTATGATATGCGGCAAAAAAATAATCGCTTCTCTTGGAAACGATATTGTAAATAACAGCGAAAAAACCGCCTTTATATCGGATTTTTCCTCTACCATGTGTGTTTTATTATGTTCTTTATGGGGATTTTCCGTAAGCACGGGAAATATAAAAGCCTGCTCCCTTGTAGGAGCAGGCTTAGGTGAAAATGAGAAAATAAATTACGTAGCCGTAGTAAAGGTGATACTTGTTTCCTTAGCTACATTTCCCCTTTGTACGGCGCTTGGATTTTATCTTGCAAGGCTATTTATTCTGTTATTTTAAATTCGTCCCATATTTCTCCGCTTGGAGCAGAGGAAAACTCAATTTGCTTTTTTGATGTGGGATGAAGAAAGGAAATATAACAGGAATGGAGCTTTATTTTCCCCTTATCCTTGGCTCCGTACTTGCCGTCACCGTAAAGAGGGGAGCCAATGCTTGCAAGCTGAACTCTTATCTGATGGGTACGTCCCGTTTTTAATTTGATCCTTACAAGGGACAATTCTTCGCCGTCATAGGTGATGCGGTCCTTTACCAAATAGGAAAGAGAGGCTTTTTTGGCACCCTTTCTTTCTCCCTTGACAACAAAGGATTTATTCTTTATCCTGTCGTGATATAAAAGGTCATTAAGCTCACCCTCGTCATTCATTCTGCCGTGGGCTACTGCAAAATACTCCTTAGTCAGCATTGATCTTGCGACCTGGTCAGACAAAAAAGCCGCGCTTTTTTTATTGAGAGCATAAACGATAAGTCCTGTTGTGGTAGTGTCAAGCCTATGAACGGGATACACCTCAGTACCGAGCTGTGACTTAAGAATATCTATCATATTTTCTTTATCGCTTAGCTGGGAGGCTGCGCCGTAGGGCTTATTGCACACCGCAATATCCTTATCCTTGTATACTATCATATTTCTCTCCTGAAAAGGACTGTCGCTATGACAGTCCTTTTTTGTTAAATTACTTTATTACAATAAGGGAATCATCCCACATAGAGGGAGCCTCGTAGCCAAGCAAGTTAACTACTGTAGCTGCAACGTTGGAAAGACCGAACTTACCTGCATCAGCCTTAACCTTATACTTATCAGCATAGAAATTATCGTAAATGATGCAAGGAACGGGGTTAAGTGTGTGGCTTGTCTTAGCCTTGTAGGAGCCGTCCTTACCCTGCTTGGGCGCGCCCTTCTTGTCAACCTCGTACATTTCGTCTGCGTTACCGTGGTCAGCAGTAATAACCGCTACGCCGCCGAGAGAATCAACAACGTCAAGGATTCTCTTAAGCTGAAGGTCAAGGGCCTCCATAGAGCAGCGTGTAGCGAGAAGGTTACCTGTGTGGCCTACCATATCGCCGTTGGGGAAGTTTACTCTCAAGCACTTGTATTCTCCGCTCTTAAGACACTCAATAAGCTTATCTGTGATCTCTGCGCACTTCATCCAGGGTCTCTGCTCAAAGGGAACTACGTCAGAGGGGATCTCAATATATGTCTCAAGCTCCTCGCTGAACTTACCGCTCTTATTACCGTTCCAGAAATATGTTACGTGACCGTATTTCTGTGTTTCGGAGATAGCAAGCTGGGAAATGCCTGTATCGGAAAGATACTCGCCCATTGTGTTTGTGATATCGGGGGGATTTACAAGATAGTTTGAAGGAATATGGAGGTCGCCATCGTACTCAAGCATACCTGCGTATACTACCTTGGGATAGCGAACTCTGTCAAATTTATCAAAGCACTCGTTATCAAACGCCTTGGAGATTTCAATGGAACGGTCACCGCGGAAGTTATAGAAGATCACGCTGTCGCCATCGTTGATAGTACCAACGGGGCATCCGTCCTTTGCAATAACGAAGGGAGGAAGGTCCTGGTCGATAACGCCAAGCTCGCTTCTATAGGCTTCAACAGCCTCCTTCGCGGATGCAAACTGTCTGCCCTCGCCAAGAACGTGGGTCTTCCAGCCGTTTTCTACCATCTTCCAGTTAGCCTCGTATCTGTCCATTGTTATAACCATACGTCCGCCGCCGGAAGCGATCATAACGTCGAAATCGTCAGAACGGAGAGAAGCCATAAATTCTTCAAAGGGCTCAATATATTCAAGAGCGCTTGTTTCACCAACGTCACGGCCGTCAATAAGAATGTGTACTCTTACCTTGTTAATGCCCTCTTCCTTTGCTCTTATCATCATAGCCTTAAGATGATCGATATGAGAGTGTACGTTACCGTCGGAGAAAAGACCGAGGAAGTGGAGAGTGCCGCTATTGTCCTTAACGTTGGAAATTATCTTTTTCCATGTGTCGGATGCGAACATTTTGCCATTTTCAATGGACTGAGTAACAAGCTTTGCACCCTGTGCGAAAACCTGACCTGAGCCAAGGGCATTGTGTCCAACCTCGGAGTTACCCATATCGTAATCCTCGGGAAGACCTACTGCAGTACCGTGAGCCTTAAGCTTTACCCAAGGGTACTTCGCCATAAGCATATCAAGGGTGGGAGTGTAAGCAGATGTTACCGCGTTACCAACGCTTTCGGGAGCTATACCTACACCGTCCATAACGATTGTAAGAACAGGACCCTTTACTTCGATTGATTTTTTGAGATCGTTAAGCTTTGCCATAAATAAACAACTCCTTAATTTATACTTTCACATATAGTATACATCATATTTGTGAACAAATCTTTAATAAGTGTAAAAATGTTGACATTTTTTATTTATAATGCTACAATATTTCAAAAGGAGTTGATTTTATGGATATTAGAAGTCAGACGTATACCGCAATTTGCGAGCTTTGTGAGGTTGCCAAGCTTAAAAGCGGAGATATATTGGTAGTAGGCTGCTCCACAAGTGAGGTTGTGGGCTCTAAAATTGGTACGAATTCCGACCCTGACACGGCGGGAGAAATATACAGAGGCATTATGGACGCCCTTGAGCCCAAGGGAATATACCTTGCGGTACAGTGCTGTGAGCATCTTAACAGAGCTATCGTTACGGAAAAGGCTGCCGTGCCTTACGGTGAATACGTAAACGCAGTTCCCCAGAAAAAGGCGGGTGGCTCCCTTGCTACCGTTGCCTATAACAGCTTTAAGGAGCCTTGCGTTCTTGAGGAAATAAAGGCGGATGCGGGAATAGATATCGGCGGCACTCTTATCGGTATGCACCTTAAAAAGGTGGCAGTACCCATTCGTCTTTCTGTAAAAAAGATAGGCGAAGCAAATATACTTTGCGCAAGGGTAAGACCCAAATTTATCGGTGGCGTACGCGCCGTTTATAACGAGGATCTTCTTTGATCCTGCGCCTTGGAGGGATGTACGAAAAGATTTACAGGCTTTGAGTGCGGAATGGGAATCGGCGGTTGGCTTACCAACTACAAACGATTCCACGTTTTGGATGATGGGCAGAAAAAGACGCTTACGGTAGGGGATTTTGAGCATTTCAACTCCTACATAACGGAAAAGGATATTGAGTATATTGCCTCCCTCGGATTTGACCATATCCGACTTGGCTTTGACCAGGTGGTTTTACAGGACGAATGCGGAAGATACCGCCACGAGATATTCAGACTGCTTGATAATTTTGTCAGCTGGTGTGAAAAATACGGACTTAATATAGTATTCAATCTGCACAAGGCGTTCGGTAATTACTGCGATATAGAGGAAAGCGTATCCCTTATGGACGACAGGAATCTGCAGGACGGCTTTATCAGGCTCTGGACTTATATGGAGGGGGCGTATTCCCACAAAAAAGACATAGCATTTGAGCTTCTTAATGAGGTAAGGGAGGTTGATCCTGCCCTTTGGAACGATCTTGCAAGGCGAACCATAGAGGCTATACGCAAAATAAACAAGGACAGAAAAATAATCGTTGGTACGATTTGCTGGAACAATCCCAACAAGCTTCAATACCAGGAAATATTTGATGACGAAAACGCAATTTACACCTTCCATATGTACGATCCCCACGAGTTTACCCATCAGCGCGGTGTCCTTCACCAGAAGCATTGCTTCTACAACAGGGATATGCCCTATCCAGGGGATATACAAAGGTACAAGGACTTTTACAAAATTGCATTCAATAATGAAAAAGCGTACACAGGGTTCGACATAATGGACAAAAAATATATGTATCACGTTCTTGAGCCCGCCAAGGAATTTATTGAGGCTCATCCCGACGTTATCCTCTGGTGCGGTGAGTTTGGAACTATACGCCACGCAAGGCTTGAATGGCGCATTGCCTGGTTTAAGGACGTAATTTCCTTCCTTAAGGAAAACTCCATTCCCTACTGCGTATGGAATTACTTAAGCACACCTAACGACGGCAACCGCTTCAGCTTAGTGGATGACGACAATCGAAAAATACTCTCCGAGGAGCTAAAAAACACCTTATTAGGTAGGTTTTAAAACAAAAATCCCGACACGAGTCGGGATTTTTTTATTTTATCAGCAAGGAGTGATCACATATATCGCATCTTTGATTTTGTAAGGAATTCTCTTTTCCGCAGATCACGCAGGTGGCGGTTCTATGGGAGGAGGAAACGTGCTGTAAATACTTTGCGCCCTTTACATGATATACAGTATCTCCCACACTTATCTTTTCATAGATTTTAGCATCGGGCTTGCCTAAGTATACCGTTTTTCTTACTACTCTGCCGTCTGTCAGCTTAATGTCCGCCTCTATTTTCAATTTCGTTCTGAAATCGTTCATACGGGCAATAAAGCGTTCATCACTGTAAGCTCCCATTTCGCTATGTACCTTTATTATAGTTCCCTGCCATGACCTGTCAAATATTACAAGAGGTATTCTTGTTACGATAGCGGGTATAAGAAGCAGAAGAATGTAAACTACTATTCTGACAGTGGGATCTACCGACGCAAAGGCATCGTTACCGAATATAAGAAGCAAAGCACCCAAAATTAAGGTTGATAACGCCCACTTTTCTATTTTTGCGCCTCTTTTTGCGCTTGCGGTTTTTTCAACGTCGATCGGTATTTTCATAATTTCCCCCGTTGTAATTATTTTTCAAGCTCTTTTATTGAATCGTGATTTCCGTATACGAAAACATTGCCGTCCTTAAAGATATTGTAGGGTGTTTCTATATCAAGGAACCACATAAATTCCTTATCGGCGTCGGATTCCTTTTCAAATTCCATAACGTAGGCAAACGCTATTATACTACCGTCTTCACCGTAGCAATTGAATTGAGTCATTCTTAAGATTTTGCCCTCAAGCTCAAAGCCCTGATTCTTTTCCATCTGCGCCGTCACTGTCTTTAATTGCGTATCAGTCAGACTGAATCCCACCATATCAACGGTGAGGACCTCGACCGCATCCTCAAAGGTGACCCTTCCGCAGGAGGAAAGGGAAAGAAGCATAACTACTATTAAAGCCAAACAAATAATCTTTTTCATTTTTTATCTCCTTCTTAATTTTATCTCCATAATATAAGTGCAAAAACAACGGACAACAAGCCCGATATGATAATGCCAAGGTTTACCGAAAATTCTGCAAAATAATCGTTGCAGGTAAGCTTATTGAGTTTTACAAGTGGGCTCTTAAATACAGAACCGAGAACGGATATGGCGCATACACCGTATACAATAAGATAGGAGTAATCAACAAATGGAGATTTTACTATCATTATTATAATAACCGAAATAAAACATATAAGAGAGAAAATGCTGTTTTTTATAATTTTCATAATAATCACCCCATTATATTTGTTGATTCAATTATACCATTTGTAAGCAATGAAATAAATAGCAAAAAGTGCAAAATAGTATTCTCTATTTTACAAAATTTGAGAAATAGAATCTTATATACATAACTGCGCCCTCCCGTAAATGTAGGGAGGGCGCTTTATTATCAGTGTTATCAGCCTTCGATAATCTTATTGATTATTGCTCTTCTTGACTCAAGAACCTTGGAAGCGTCTGCTTCGTTTTCACCTCTTACAGAGTAGTAAACCTTGATCTTGGGCTCTGTACCGGAGGGACGGATAGCGATCCAGGAGGAGTCTGCAAATACGAACTTAAGAACGTCGGACTTAGGAAGATCGTCAACACCCTTTTCGTAATCGTAAACTGTTACGATACCGTCCATAAGGGATGCGCCTGCTTCTCTCATAGCCTTCATAATAGCCTGAATCTTTTCAATGCCGTCAATTCCCTTAAGTGTGAAGGAATCGAGCTTATCAAGATAGTAGCCGTACTTTGCGTAGATGTCGTTCATAACGTCAACGAGAGTCTTGCCCTGGTTCTTATAGTAGGAAGCCATTTCGCAAATGAGCATAGAAGCAACAACTGCGTCCTTATCTCTTGCGTGTGTACCTACGAGGTAGCCGTAGCTTTCCTCATAACCGATAACGTACTCGCCGTTACCCTCGGTCTCAAACATATTCATCTTGTCGCCAATGAACTTAAAGCCTGTAAGAACCTCAATGATCTTACAGCCGTTAAGCTTTGCAACCTGTGCGCCAAGCTCACTTGTTACGATGGTCTTGATTACTGTGGACTTATCGTTGATCTTATCTCTGTTCATATTGATAACGTAGTCAACGAGGAGCGCGCCAACCTGGTTACCTGTAAAGAGCTTCATACCGTTGCCTGTGTTTACTGCGATACCAACACGGTCACAGTCGGGGTCAGTACCGAGCATAATATCAGCGCCGATTTCCTCACAAAGCTTGCATCCAATGGAAAGCGCCTCTGCATTTTCGGGGTTGGGGGAAATTACTGTGGGGAAGTTACCGTCCTTCATTTCC
The DNA here is from genome assembly GCA_017481595.1 of Clostridia bacterium. Taxonomy (GTDB): domain Bacteria; phylum Bacillota; class Clostridia; order Oscillospirales; family CAG-272; genus RGIG2000. The sequence goes on from JAFUOY010000040.1 coordinate 66,673, forward strand.
TGCTCCTTAACTACCGTTACGTTGTAGCCAAGATCGCTAAGAACACGGCGTACGGGAACGTTACCTGTACCGTGGAGGGGGGAGTAAACTATTTTAGCGCTCTTTTCACCGATATCGTGAGCCTGTGACTTAACTGCGTTGCAGAATGCATCAAGAACACAGGGGCAAATTGATTTTACAAGTCCGTTTGCTCTTGCTTCTGCTTCGTCTGCTACGGGAATTGATGTAATATCCTCAATAGCGTTTACGTAGGAAATGATCTTGTTAGCGTCGTCAATAAGAACCTGACAGCCTGTTTCATCATATACCTTATAGCCGTTATATTCCTTGGGGTTGTGGCTGGCTGTAACAACGATACCGCCTACGCAGCCAAGCTCTCTTACCGTGAAGGAAAGAACGGGTGTGGGCTGAAGCTCGTCATAAAGATGGGCGGGAATACCTGCCGCCGCCATAACGAGAGCCGCCTCACGAGCGAAGGAATCGGAATTGTTTCTTGAGTCGTAGCCGATTGCTACACCGCGAGAAACCTCCTTACCGTATTTATCGAGAAGGTAATTTGCAAAGCCGCGAGTTGCTTTTCTGATGATATATTTGTTCATACGGTTTGTACCTGCGCCCATTACGCCGCGAAGTCCGCCTGTACCGAACTCAAGATCTCTCCAGAAGCGATCCTCTATTTCCTTATCATCAAGACCTGCATTAAGCTCGTCTCTTGTTTCCTTGTCAAAGAATTCATTTGTACGCCAAAGGTCATAGGTTTTAAGAATTTTTTCAGAAAGTGTTGCCATATTATTTCTCCTCTTCTTTTTTTAAAATATATGATTTATTGGTGCTTTGGATTACTTATATTATTCGCCCTTAGTATATGCAAGAAGTCCGCCCTTTTTGATAATTTCCGTCTGACGATCCGTATAATTATACTCAAGAGGTATTTCAAGGTCTCTTACCTTCAATGTGATCTTACCGTTCTTCATACCCTCATAAAGGTTTTCAAGAACGAGAGTATCGTCCTGGTTAAGCTTATCGTAATCGTCGGGGTTAGCAAAGGTAAGGGGAAGGATACCTGCGTTGATAAGGTTATCTGTGTGGATTCTTGCAAAGCTCTTTGCAATTACTGCCTTTACGCCGAGATAAAGGGGTACGAGGGCAGCATGCTCACGGGAGGAGCCCTGTCCGTAGTTGGAGCCGCCAACTACGATATTGGACTTAAATTCCTTAGCGCGTGTTGCAAAGTTTTCGTCACATACCGCAAAGCAGAACTTGGAAAGGAAGGGAATGTTTGAACGGTAAGGAAGGATCTTTGCGCCTGCGGGCATAATGTGGTCTGTAGTAATATTGTCACCAACCTTAAGAGTAAGGTTAGCAGTTATCTTATCCTCAAGGGGATGTGTTTCGGGGAAGGGCTTGATATTGGGACCGCGAAGCACCTCAATATCCTTTGCCTCCTCGGGGGATGCGGGCATAACCACAGCGCTGTCATCTATCTTGAACGCATCGGGCATTTCAACCTCCTCATATGCTCCAAGGGTTCTTGGGTCTGTGATATAGCCTGTAAGAGCTGAAGCAACTGCAACCTCGGGAGATACGAGATATACCTGCGCATCCTTGGTTCCGCTTCTGCCCTCAAAGTTACGGTTAAAGGTACGGAGAGATACGCCTGCGGAGTTGGGGGAGAAGCCCATACCGATACAGGGTCCGCACGCGCACTCAAGAATTCTTGCGCCTGATGCAAGAATATCGGAAAGAGCGCCGCAATCAGCAAGCATTGAAAGAACCTGCTTTGATCCGGGAGATACGGAAAGGCTTACGCTATCGTCGATCTTTTTTCCCTTAAGCATTTTTGCAACTCTTAACATATCGCGAAGAGATGAGTTAGTGCAGGAGCCGATACATACCTGGTCTACCTTAACACCCTTAAGCTCCTCTGCGCTCTTGATATTATCGGGGCTGTGAGGACAAGCAAGCAAGGGCTTAAGCTCAGAGAGGTTAATATCGATTATTCTGTCATATTCAGCATCGGGGTCGCTTGCAAGGGGAACGTACGCATCTCCTCTGCCCTGCGCCTCCAAGAATGATTTTGTAATTTCGTCTGAGGGGAATATGGATGTTGTAGCGCCAAGCTCAGTACCCATATTCGTAATAGTCGCTCTTTCGGGAACGGACAAGGTCTTAATGCCCTCTCCACCCCATTCTATAATCGCGCCTACGCCGCCCTTAACTGAAAGGATGCGAAGTATTTCAAGGCTTACGTCCTTTGCGCTTACCCAGGGCTGAAGCTTGCCCGTAAGGTTTACCTTAAACATTTTAGGCATCTTGATGTAGTATTCGCCGCCACCCATAGCAACCGCTACGTTAAGTCCGCCTGCGCCCATTGCAAGCATACCGATACCGCCCGCTGTGGGAGTATGGCTGTCGGAGCCGATAAGTGTCATACCCGGAACGCCAAAGCGCTCAAGATGTACCTGATGGCAGATACCGTTACCGGGGCGAGAAAATCTGATGCCATACTTCTTTGCTACGGACTGAATATATCTGTGGTCGTCCGCGTTTTCAAATCCGGACTGAAGTGTGTTGTGGTCTATGTACGCAACGGAGAGCTTAGTTCTTACTCTCTCAATGCCGATAGATTCAAATTCAAGGTACGCCATTGTACCCGTTGCATCCTGTGTAAGAGTCTGGTCAATGCGAAGGGCGATCTCCTCGCCTACCTTCATTTCACCAGAAACAAGATGCTCCTTAATAATTTTCTGTGCAATTGTAAGTCCCATTGCTATTGCCTCCTTGTTTACAATGTTCCGTCTTTATAGAATTTAGCTATAAGCATTTCAAGCTCACCGTCGGAGATGGAGTTTTGTCTTTCGTTTTCGTACTCGTTGTCAACCCATTCCTTTATAGCGATAACCACGGGGCTGCGCTTATCAACCATTTCGTCGCCCTTAAGACGGTAATGCTCGTTTATCCAATAAGCAATTCCCGCAAGACCGGAGGTCTTTGTAATAAGAACTCCCGCAGGGCGGTTAAGGATCTTTTTAGTATCAAAAATATTGTATATTTCCTCATCCTTCATAAGTCCGTCTGCGTGGATGCCCGCGCGGGTAACGTTGAAGTTTGAGCCCACAAAGGGAGTCATTGGCGGAATTCTGTATCCCATTTCGTTATGGAAATAATCCGCAATATCGGTAATAACCGTAGGATCCATTCCGTCAAAGCCGCCGCGGAAGCCCGCATACTCAAATACCATAGCCTCAAGGGGAATGTTACCCGTTCTTTCTCCTATACCGAGGAGGGAGCAGTTTACTGCGGATGCGCCGTAAAGCCAAGCCGCGCCCGCGTTTGTAACCGCCTTATAAAAATCGTTGTGGCCGTGCCATTCAAGCATTTCGCTTGGAATATCGGAATACTGCTGCAGGCCGTAAATAATACCCGGCACGCTGCGGGGAATAGCCACCTCGGGATAAGGCACGCCGTAGCCCATTGTATCACAGGCTCTTATCTTAACGGGGATCTTGGCATCCTCTGACATTTTTTCAAGCTCGTTAACAAAGGGAACTACAAAGCCGTAGAAGTCCGCGCGGGTTATGTCCTCAAGGTGACATCTTGGGCGAATACCCGCTTCAAAGGCGTCATATACTGCGGAGAGGTAGGTCTTTAACGCCTCGGAGCGCGACATCTTAAGCTTTTTGAAAATGTGATAGTCGGAGGAGCTTACAAGAATACCCGTTTCCTTAATACCGAGATCGTGAACGAGCTTAAAATCCTCTTTATTGGCTCTTATCCACGTGGTGATCTCGGGGAATTCAAGACCGAGATCCTGGCATCTTGCAATAGCTTCTCTATCCTTTTTACTGTATACAAAAAATTCTGTCTGACGAATAATACCCTTAGGACCGCCAAGCTTGGACAGGTACTTGAAAAGCTGTACTATCTGCTCAACGGAATAAGGCTCCATTGACTGCTGACCGTCGCGGAAGGTGGTATCCGTTATCCATATTTCCTTTGGCATATTTATGGGAACGCGTCTGTGGTTAAAGGGGATCCTCGGTATCTCGTCATAGCTGTAGATATCCCTGTACAGATTCGGCTCCGCTACGTCCTGAAGCTGATATTTATAGGTATCCTGCTCCAGCAAATTGGTTTTTTTAGAAATTTCTAACATTGTGTATTGACCTCTTGGTAAGCTGAACATTTCTTTATTTATATATTATAACAAAAAAATAATGAGGTGTCAAGAAAATATAAGCCATTTGCGTTAAATTCTAACCTTTGCACATTTGAGGTTGACATACGGTGCAAAAATTTGTTATAATAAATAAAAATATGCTTCAAACGGAGTCAAGTTTAAAAATGTTTAAATCAAAGAACCGAACAGCTCTTGTTCATATGCTAAAGGATTCGGTAAAATCGGTTCTTCCCGTTTCCTTGATCATACTCGTTCTGTGCTTTACCGTGGCGCCTATCGATATGTCCAGCTTTACGTCCTTTTTGTTTGGCTCGGTAATGATAATCGTTGGTATGGCGCTTTTCTCCCTCGGCGCAGAGATGTCAATGACGCCGATGGGTGAATACGTGGGCGCACAGATGACAAAATCCAAAAAGATATTACTTATTATAGTTCTTTCCTTTGCGGTAGGATTTATGATAACCATGTCCGAGCCCGACCTTCAGATCCTTGCAAAATACGCCCCCTCAATCCCTACAACCGCTCTTATCGTGTGCGTATCCGCAGGTGTCGGCGCTTTTCTTGTGGTTGCGATGCTGAGAATCATTTTCGGTATCAAGCTTAAATATCTTCTTATGGGCTTTTATCTTGTGGTATTTGTCCTTGCATTCTTCGTAAGCCCCGATTTCTGGGCTATCGCCTTTGATGCGGGGGGAGTTACAACGGGCCCTATGACAGTTCCCTTCATTATGGCTCTCGGTGTCGGTGTCGCTTCTATCCGCTACGACTCCAAGGGCGGCGGCGACTCATTCGGTCTTGTTGCTCTTTGCTCAGTAGGTCCTATTATGGCAGTTCTTATCCTCGGTCTTATCTGGGGCAGCGAGGGCGGACAGGGAGAGGTATTCAACAAGCTTGAATTTATTACCTCACGTGATTTTGCATTTCATTACGTCAGTGAGCTTCCTCACTATTTTAAGGAAATAGCAATAGCGCTTTTACCCATAGTAATATTCTTCTTTATTTATCAAGCGATAGCAAAGCCCCTTTCCAAGAAAAAACTTACAAAGATCCTTGTAGGCGTGGCTTATACATATTTTGGTCTTGTGCTTTTTCTTACAGGCGCAAACGTAGGCTTTATGCCCGCAGGTAACCTTATAGGTAAGGCTCTTGGCGAAACGAATTATTCATTTATCGCTGTTCCCATCGGTATGGTGATCGGCTTCTTTATCGTAGCGGCAGAGCCTGCCGTACAGATACTTCAGAAGCAGGTTGAGGATATTACCTCAGGCGCTATTCCCAAAAAGGCCCTTGGCTTTGCCCTTGAGATCGGCGTTGCCATCTCCGTTGGTATCGCTATTTTAAGAGCAATTACGGGTATTTCAATAATGTATCCCATTCTTATCGGATACGCCATCGCATTTATCCTTTCATTCTTTGTTCCCGAAATATTTACTTCCATAGCCTTCGACTCCGGCGGAGTTGCATCCGGTCCTATGACCGCCTGCTTCCTGCTCCCATTCTCAATGGGTATATGCGAGGCTACGGGCAATAACATAGTTACAGATGCCTTTGGTACCGTTGCAATGGTTGCTATGACTCCACTTATTGCCATTCAGATACTTGGTGTGGTTTACAAGATCAAGCTTAAGAAGGCTGAGCGAGAGGCGGCTATCGACGTTACAGAGGAAATTACAGAGCTCAATACGAGGGAAGACACAAAAGAGGTTGCCACCACGGATATGGAAAGCACCGCTTCTGCTACCTACGTTGACGCCGATATCATTGATTTTTAAGGAGGTGACTGTATGCAGAAAATGTATTTATTCATAACAATAACAAACCGCGAGGACGGAAACGAATTTACTAATTTCTTTAACTCGAAGGAAATACCCGTCGTATACAGTACTCCTTGCAGAGGTACGGCAAAGAAAAGCATCCTTGACGTTTTCGGGATTGAGGAAAGCTTAAAGACCGTACACTATACGATAGTTACGGAAAACAAAAAGGAAGAGCTGCTTAAGTCTCTTACAAAGGATATGGCAATCGACCTTCCCAACAGAGGAATTGCGGTAAGCATCCCTCTTTCAAGCATTGGAAGCAGACACGCCCTCGAGGCATTTGCCGACGGGCACCAGGATGACGAATCTAAAAACGAGGTGAAAGATATGACACAGTGTCAAACCGAGCTTATAGTTACAATTTGTGAAAAGGGCCATACGGAGCAGGTTATGGATGCTGCCCGTGAGGCAGGCGCGGCAGGCGGTACCGTTATCCACGCAAAGGGTACGGGCGCTAAATATGCAAAATTCTTCGGACTTACTCTTGCCGACGAGAAGGAAATGATCTATATCGTATCCTCCACGGAAAACAAGAAAAATATTATGACATCCATAATTCAGGGCGCAGGTCCTCATACCGATGCCCACGCAATCGTATTCTCTCTCCCCGTATCTGATACTGCGGGACTCAGAATATTTGACAAATGATAAATTATCCCCCGCAGGGCTGCGGGGGATAAAATATACATAGAGGAGAAAAATTATGATAAAGCCTGAAAAGCAATTCTTTCTTTTCGGAATGGGTCACAGAGAAAAAACCGTATATATTGACGGAAAATTAAAGACCGTATTCGGAAATTCCGTTCTTTACAGCTGGGACGTTGAAAAGGAGGAATTCCTGTTTGACGAATACAAGGTTATATTGACTCTCAAGGACGGAAGCGTAGTGGAAATATACGAAAACTGCGAGGGCGTGTACGTAAACGATACCTGTATCGCATCATCAAAGCTCAACCTTCCTACCTTTGAGGGATATAAATATCAGAAGCATTTAAGAATACTTCACCACGAGATACTTATAAGCTTCAATGAAAATAACGAGCCAGTACCCAACATTTACGTTTACAACAAGCCCTGGTACAGAGACGGCGCTATGATGGCGCTCGTTCTTGAAAAGACGGGAAATATTGAGCTTCTTCGCAAGTGGGCAACCTCAATAACCGAGCTTTACGATAAAAACAACTGGGGTATGTCAGAGCCCGATAATCTCGGTCAGCTTGCATACGTGCTTTCTTATTTCTTTGACAAGGACTATCCCTTGGTAAATGAAATTATAAAGGAAGCAAAAAGAATATCAAGGGATGGCTGCTTAACGGGTATCACAGACGGCAACGATCACACGGTTTACTCAACCCTGTGGCTGAAATACGGTCTTTCCAAGCTTAATGCGGACACAAGCTTTATAAACGTTCCCAAGAAATTTGACTCCTATGCGCGTATGTTCTGGATGGACAGAAGCGACGTTGAAAGAGAGACCTATTTTGAGAACAAGTACGATAAGCTCTACCCCTATCTTACCTGGGCGGTAATGCACTTTGAAAACGAGGAAATAGACAAAGAGCTTCTTGACATTCAATACCCCATGACGTGGGAAATTGAAGCATCCCAGGCAAAGTACGAAAAGATCGCACCTCTTAGCGAAAATTACGCAAAGGGAAAGTGCGGTGCTCCCCACTCCTGGCACGCGGCTGAAATGTTTATGTACCTTATCGAATTTAAAGACTGAAAACAAAAATCACGCTTCCGAGAGCGTCTGCAAAATTAATGGTAAAACCAAATTAGCCACCACGTTTTTTGTGGTGGCTTTTTGATATGCAGAAAATAAAGAAAAAGCCCCGCGCAAGGCGGGGCAAAGATTATAGTTTATAAAGTGCCTTAAAATCCCCACGTTCTCGGAGTACATCAAAGGCGTTCCAGTCCAGATATTCTTTGAAATCCTCAGTAAGAGTAGAATTGCCGCTGACCCTCAAATCTTTAGCATCAAAGGTCAGTTTATTCAGAATGGCACAGGTATAGGGGACAGGCTTCACACGAGCTTTTTTAAGATCACTTTCATAGGTTACCGCATATTGATGAGATAATTTCAATGCCTCAACGGCTTTCTCGAAATTTCCTTCGCGGGTGAGGCACATAGCTTGCCAAACGTAATTATGCATTAAAGCCTCGTTGTAGAATAGGTAGTTACCGTCATCGATAATTGTTTTGATTACTGTCTCTGCTGCGCGGATTGCGCGGAGATCATTCTTGCCCCATTCCAAATCACCTACAAGATTGCCCATTTTACGTTCAATCATTTGCTGTCTATGGATAGATAACTCTTCACCCGACAGACACCACATCAGGAGTTCATCTTCGTCATAAGGGTGTTGCTTAGCATAAAAAACAGCATCAGATTTACGCCCAATATTTGGCAGATTTCTAACCAATCCGCGAATGGCACAGTTCTTTGTATCGTTATCCTCGCAGTCCTCAAAAATAGTTTCATATAGTTTGACAGATATCTTGAAATGTTCTTGTTGCTCTTCAGAATAATGCTCACAGTTATGAATAGCGTATGATTCCTCTGCCAAAGCAAGCCACAGAAGCCAATCAAAATTTCCGGGGTATTCCGCCACAGCAATCTTGGCAATCTCATAACGCTTAGCTGTATCGCCTGTTTTGTAGGTCTCATCCAAAGCTGCCTCTAGTTCCTTCAAGCGTGAATCTTCCTCTACATTGACAAGCCCGAACAGCTCATCGGTAGATACGCTTAACAGACGAGCGAGTGGTACAATCATGGATAGATCGGGGTAAGCAACACCCGTTTCCCATTTGGAAACAGCTTGAAATGATATGTTCAAATATTCCGCCAGCCGTTCTTGTGTCATATCTTTTTTCTTACGTAGCTCTTTGATTTTTTTGCCGATGTCGTTCATATGCGATCTCCTTAATGATAAAAGATAAGCGAGCTCTGCTTTCACAATTATTATATCACAAATCCACCTATCGTCAATAACTTGTTCTTTGACGAATTTCAACCATCATTCGAGTTTTTTCTTTCAGTCAAATTAGTAGCAAGCGTGCGTATTGGCTAATTCAATATACGATTGAGATATAAATAAACACCACCAAAGAAAATTCCTTGGTGGTGTTCGTATTTTCTCCGCTAAAGATGTATAAAAGCGTGTTTTTTATTAAATTATGTCAGAGGACGTGTACGAATTTTAGCAAAAACGTTTATTTTACAAGCATTGCGCGGTCGGAGGCAAACTCATTTCCGCTTGCCTTTGTAAACATACCGAGAAGATCCTCAACGGTAAGGTTTTTCTTCTCTTCTCCCTTAACGTCGACGATTATACGTCCCTCGTGCATCATAATAAGGCGGTTACCGTGCTTTATTGCATCCCTCATATTATGAGTTATCATAATTGTGGTAAGCTTATTTTCATTTACCACGTTGTCCGTAATTTCAAGCACCTTTGCCGCGGTCTTAGGGTCAAGAGCCGCCGTATGCTCATCAAGGAGGAGGAGCTTTGGCTTGTTTAATGACGCCATAAGAAGCGTTACAGCCTGTCGCTGACCGCCAGACAAAAGTCCCACCTTTGAGGAAAGTCTGTCCTCAAGTCCTAAGCCCAGGGGAGCAAGCAGCTCTCTGTATCTTTGTCTTTCCTCCTTGGTTACGCCCCATCTTAAAGAATGTCTTTTTCCTCTTCTTAAGGCTATTGCAAGGTTTTCGTCTATCTGCATTCCTGCGGCAGTACCCATCATCGGGTCCTGGAATACTCTGCCAAGGAATTTTGCCCTTTTATATTCGGGCATATTGGTAACGTCTACGCCGTCAATGGTAATTGAGCCCGTATCCACGCGCCAGCTGCCTGCAATAGCGTTAAGCATAGTGCTTTTTCCTGCTCCGTTACCGCCGATAACCGTTACGAAATCTCCATCCTCCAAGGTAAGATCAAGTCCGTTCAACGCGGTTTTTGCATTTACCGTACCGGGATTAAAGGTTTTTGATACGTTCTTAATTTCAAGCATTCTCAGTTCCTCCCTCTCCCGTAGCATTTGATTTTACCTTCTTTTTAAAGGTAACATTTGAAAAGTAGGTTTTCTTGACGTATGGAACGGCAAGGAATATAAGAACTATTACCGCAGAGAGCATCTTAAGAAGGTTTGCATCCACCTGAAGATTCATTACGAACTGATAGATGGAGAAATATATTATTGCTCCTATTACCGTGCTTAAAAGGGTAATTGCAAAATTGGTAGTCAATCTTGAAACTATACTCGTTCCGATAACAATAGCCGCAAGACCTATTACGATAGCGCCTGCACCCATCTTTATATCGGCATAGCCCGTATATTGAGAAAGGAACGCACCCGAAAGGGCAACAAGACCGTTTGAAAGCATAAGACCGATAACCTTGTTAAGATTTACGTTAATACCCTGCGCCCTACTCATATTTGCGTTATTACCCGTTGCACGCAGTGCACAGCCAAGCTCCGTTCCGAAGAAGAAATAGAGTATGGCAATAAGGGCAAGACATATAAGAAGCATCCAGGTGATGGTAAAGCCGAGTCTTTCAATATTCATTGTAACGAAGGTCTCCTTCGCCAAGGGATGATTTGCTCTGCCGATTATCTTAAAGTTGATGGACCAGAGCATAAGCTGAGTAAGAATACCCGCAAGAATTGGCTGAATACCGAACACTGTATGGGAAATTCCCGTCATAAGACCCGCTATACAGCCTGCCAAAAATGCTATTACCAATGCAAGAATAGTATGTACGCCTGCCGCGTTAAGCACGACGAACACTACGCCGCCCGTTGCCATTGAGCCGTCAACGGTAAGATCGGCAATATCAAGCACCTTGTATGTTATAAACACACCTATAGCCATAATGCCCCATATAAGACCTTGGGCTACGGCATAGGGTAAAGCGTTAAAAAATGCCATTTCAACCTCTGTTATTTGCTGATTGCCACGTATCCTGCAGCCTCAAGAGCGGCTGTGTCGATATTAAGAGCATCGCAAATTTCCTTGTTATATTTTTTTGTGGGGTTTGCATCATATGCAATGGGCATATCCTCTACGTGCTTCTTGTTAAGAAGGATCTCCGCTGCCATTTCGCCTGTCTTTTTACCAAGGTTGTAGTAGTCGATGGAAAGTGTAGCGTAGCCACATCCCGAGCAAATACCCTCTTCTCCTGCAAATACGGGAACCTTTTTAGCCATACAAGCATTCTTGATAATACCTGTGTTATCTGCTACTGTGTTATCTGTAGGAACGTAGATAGCAGTACATTCGCTTGCCGCGTTAGTTACAACTGCAGTAAGGTCATTGGAGTCTGCAAAAGAGAATTCCTTACAAGGAATGTTATTATCTGTAAGGTACTTTTTAACAACCGCTACCTGGTATGTGGAGTTATCCTCGGATGAACAGTAAAGAAGACCCACCTTGTCACTTCCGTCAAGGGAGAGTGTATCTATCATCATCTGAGCCTGCTCTGTAAGGGGAGCAAGGTCGGATGTACCTGAAACGTTAGTACCAACAGTACCGCTGAAGTTTTCGATTCCGAGAGCAACACCGTATTCTGTAACGGATGTACCAAGGATCGGAATAGTGGACGTAGCGCTCTTAGCCGCCTGAAGAACGGGGGTTGCGTTAGCGAGAATAAGATCGTAATCGTTAGCTACGAAGGAGCCTATAATAGAGGGACAAGCGGAAATTTCGCCGCCTGCATTCTGTTCAACAAACTTAACGGTCTTGCCTTCCTTAGCAAGCTCTGCCTCAAGAGCGTCCATAAAGCCCTGAGATGCAGCGTCAAGAGCAACGTGGGGCGCAAGCTGAGCTACGCCAACTGTGAAATCCGCGGTATCGCCGCAGGATGTGAATGAGAGACAGATACCGCATACGAGCAATACTGCCATGACAAGTGATAAAATCTTTTTCATTTTCTTTTCCTCCGAAAAATGTAATTCAAAAATGTATAATAAGGGCAAGCCCTTTATTCAAAAACAAAAAGCCCCTGTATTAAAAACTAATACAGGGACGAAATAATTCGTGTTACCACTCTGCTTTACAATAAACCTTACGGTCAAAGCCTCATCAGGCACAGTCTATGCCTTAGCGATATAACGGTCGCACCCGGTGACGCCTACTTTGTTCAACGTACTGCTCGCAAAATGTATTTCACACCTCTACTCACCATTGTCTTTCACCAACCGACAACTCTCTGAAGGATTTCAACGTGTTACTTCTTCTTGCTCAATCGCATTTAACTGAATATACTAAGATTTTAGCACCGCAAAATTCATTTGTCAAGGGTTTTTTTAAAAAAATTCAATTTTTTATTCAGCCTCGTGCATATTTATTCACACGCAATTATGTATATAAAAAAAAAGGACGCGCCCCGAAAAAATTCGGGACGCGTTTTCAATTATTCCGTTATACCTGCTTTTGCATTTTCAAATTCTGCCTTTATTTCATCAGAGGGCTCCTTGGAAAGCAAGGAAGCTACCACGATGGCGATACAGGAGATAATGAAGGCGGGAAGAAGCTCGTAAATGCCAAAGATGCCGCCGATGGGGTTAAGCGCCATTTTCCATACAAACACGGAAACAGCGCCCGATATCATACCTGCAATAGCGCCCTGGCGTGTTGTTCTCTTCCAGAAAAGGGAGAAAAGCATAATAGGACCGAAGGTTGCGCCAAAGCCTGCCCAAGCGAAGGAAACGAGGGAGAAGATAACGCTGTTTTCATCCCAGGCGATAATCATACCGATAATAGCGATCACAACGAGAACTATTCTTGAGAGCCACATTACCTTTTTATCATCAACCTTTTTATCCTTCTTTATAATTCCCTCGTAAATGTTTTTGGATACGGAGGATGCCGCAATAAGAAGATAGGAGTCAGAGGAGCTTATGGTAGCGGCAAGAATGCCCGCCATAATTACACCTGCAATAATGGGAGGGAGATAACCCGTTGCAAGCTCGATAAACACGTTTTCCGCTCCGCCCTTGGAAAGAAGAACGTCGTTAACAGGCATAAGATATCTTCCGAGTATACCGATAAATACCGCAACTGAAAGGGAGATCACAACCCATACGGTTGCAATTCTTCTGGAGCGCTTGATCTCCTCGGGCTTACGGATAGCCATAAAGCGAAGGAGCACCTGAGGAACACCGAAATATCCAAGTCCCCAAGCGAGCATCGAGAACATTGTAAGAACGCCGTAGCTTGACGCGGGGCCGAACAAGGGCGCGCCGTTTTCTACTATCTGCATTCCGTTTTCGCCTACCTCGGGAGATGCGATGTAATTAAGTGAGAAGAAGCCGGGGATATCCTTTGCGTTTTCAATAACCGCGCCAAAGCCTCCTGCGTTAATAACGCCCACAATAACCATAACGATAAGAGCGCCTATCATAACTATCGCCTGCATAAAATCGGATACGCTTTCTGCAAGGAAGCCGCCAATAAGCGTGTAGGCAATAACGAATACCGCACCGATTATCATCATCCAATGATAGTCAAAGCCGAAAAGCGTGCTGAAAAGCTTACCGCAGGTTACGAAGCAGCTGGCTGCGTAAACTGTAAAGAAAACGAGAATAAATACGGCGGAAATACCGAGAATGATCTTTTTCTTTTCGTGGAAACGGTTACTGAAGAAATCGGGAATCGTAATGGCGTTGCCTGAAATTGCAGAATAGTTTCTGAGTCTTTTTGCAACGATAAGCCAGTTTACGTATGTACCGATGGCAAGACCGATAGCCGTCCAGAATGCATCTGCAAGGCCGCACCAATAGGCAACACCCGGAAGTCCCATAAGAAGCCATCCGCTCATATCAGATGCCTCCGCGCTCATTGCCGCAACCCAAGGACCGAGGGTTCTGCCGCCCAAGAAATAGTTTTCGGAGCTTTTTTGCGCGCGCTTATAAAAATATACGCCTATACCGATAACGATGGACATATAAAGCACCATCGTAATTAAAATTTGAATTTTGTCGTTCATAAATCCGTACCTCCGGAAAAAATATGTTACATTTTAGCATACAATATTTTGCTTGTCAATGTTAAATAACAATTTAAATAATAAAAAAAGAGAAAGAGGAAAAAAATCCTCTTTCATCTTTATAAAAGTGTTGAATTATAATCAATAATTTTCTGCGTGAATTTCAAAATAGCTCTTGGGGTGTGCGCAGGTAGGACAAATTTCGGGTGCCTTTGTGCCGACCATAATGTGTCCGCAATTGCGGCATTCCCAAACCTTAACCTCGCTCTTTTCAAATACCTGAGCCGTTTCAACGTTCTTAAGAAGTGCGCGATAACGCTCCTCGTGATGCTTTTCTACTGCGGCAACAAGACGGAATTTAGCGGCAAGAGCTGTAAAGCCCTCCTCCTCTGCATCCTTTGCAAAGCCCTCGTACATATCGGTCCACTCATAGTATTCGCCTGCTGCGGCGCTTTCAAGATTTGCAGCTGTGTCCCCAATGCCGCCAAGCTCCTTGAACCAAAGCTTTGCGTGTTCCTTTTCGTTTTCAGCGGTCTTTAAGAAAAGGGCGGAAATCTGCTCATATCCTTCCTTTTTAGCTACGGAAGCAAAGTAAGTATACTTGTTTCTTGCCTCGGACTCACCCGAGAAGGCAGCCTGAAGATTCTTTTCTGTTTTTGTTCCTGCGTATTTAGACATATTGTTTATCCTCCTAAATTGTTTTTACAATTATATTTTACCATTTTCAAGTAAAAATATCAATACGGTATAAAAAAATTTGTTACAATTTCAATATATTTTTTACAGTATCGGCAATAGCGTTTACCGTATCCGTGCTTGTCATACTTATTATATTGGTTCTCTTTTCTGCAAGCTCCCCTGCTTTGCCGTTTATATACGCCCCTGCTGACACAAGGGTAAGGGTATCGCAAACACCATCCCCTTGAGAAAGGATTCCAAGAAGGATGCCCGATAACACGTCACCGCTTCCCGCAGTTGCCATTCCTGCCGTACCGCTTGTGGAAATAAGGACGTCTTTTCCGTCGGCTATTACGGTGGACGCTCCCTTTAACAATACGGTGCAGCCGTATTTTTTTGCAAAATCAAGGGCTGAATTTATGGGATCATCTAAAATTCCTTTTATGGGAATACCCGACAGGCGTTCAAACTCCTTTGGATGCGGCGTTATAACCACGTTGCATTTTGTATTTTTTAAAATATCAATACCGTATTTTGAAATTGCGTTTAAGCCGTCGGCGTCAATTACAACGGTAATAGCGTAATTTTCCAACACGTGGTTGACAATTTTATAGGTTTCCTCGTTGCATCCCATACCCATACCGATGGCTGCGACGCGCACGCCCTTTAAAAGTCCGTCTATTTCCTCTTTAATGAAAACAGCGCTTCCGTCCTTATCGCTTAAGGGGTAAAAGGTGCTTTCCACAAGATGGGGAGAAACGGAAGGGTAAAGGCTTTTTCCCGTGGCTAATTTAACCACTCCCGCCCCCATTTTAAGGGAGGAAAGGGCAAGATTTGCAAGCTTTATAGCGCCCGAATATTCCATACATCCGCCAATTAAGGCTACGTAGCCGTAATCCCCTTTGTTGGAAAACGCTTTGCGCTCTTTAAAAGCCCTTTTACAGTCCCCATCCTCAAAAATGCCGTAGGGAGTGTCGATTATTTCAATTCCGATAGGGCAATTTACTATTTTTCCGATAATATCCTTTGCCATTCCGAGAAAATGTCCGCTTTTTAAAGTTCCGATGGAAATTGTAATATCCGATCTTACGGCGCACTCATACATACCCGAATCTCCGTTAAGACCGCTGTTTATATCCACGGATACAACGTATGCTCCGCTTTTGTTTATCGCTTCTATTACTGCGCGCTCAGGCTCTCTCGGTACACCCTTAAAGCCTGTTCCGAAAATACAGTCTACAATAATATCATAGGAGGAAAAATCGCATTTTTCCCGAGGGAGTGTGCGAATTTCTGATTTTTTACACCTTTCAAAGTAATATTTTCCGTCAGGAGAGAATTTATCCTCGCTTATTAAAACGATATCACAGTCAAAACCATTTTCCTTAAGTATAAGGGCAAGAGCGTATCCGTCACCCGCGTTATTACCGCTACCCGAGATAATTGCTATTTTGCCATTCCACTTGACACTGTTATATACACCCATAGCCGCGCGGTACATAAGCTCAATACCCGAAACACCGCCTTCTATGGTTGCAAGATCGCTTTTTCTCATAAGATCCGTCGATACGGCAGAGAGCATAAGATCTCCTCCTTTGGTTTATTAAATAGTTATTCTAAGCTCCTCACCCTTACATACGGGGTATCTTACGCCGTTATATACAAGGGTGCCTCCCTCCATATCCGTAAGCACGGTAATGGAGCATTTATCCATTTTTACAGACACGTATCCGTCCAAAACGGGCACCTTACCCTCAATATTGTTAAAGCACATAAGATTTGGTACTATATCAAAGGTAGCGTATCCTGCTGATGTGGGTCTTACTCCTAAAGCATATTTGCCAAGGAGATAAATGGGAGATGCGCCCCAGGCGTGACAAAGACTCTTACCGTATTTTTCACCGTACATTGCGTAATGCTCCGTGCCCTGCATCTTGGGATCAAATTCCTCCCAGATAGTGGTTGCACCAAGTCTGAGCATACCGCCCCAATAGCTGTCAAGCATATCCGTCACGTATTTAAAGTCCCCTATTTTACACATAGCATCAAGCTCATAAAACTCAAAATAAGGCGTGGTAATAGGAGCGATTTCCTTATTGTAAATTACATTTTTAATAATACTGTCCTGTCTTTCCTTACTTGTAAGGTCGAAAAGGAGAGCGAATATATTTGCGTGTCTTGTTACGTTTCTTCTGCCCGAGGTATAGTCGTCAACGAAGGCGCCCTTTTCCTTGTCCCAATAGAGCTGATTTATCCTTTCCTCCATATACCTTGCGCGGTCAAGACAGTAGTCCTTTGTCTTTGTATCGTCAAGAAGCTCAGCGCAGCTTGCCATAGCCTTATAGGAATGGCAAAGAAGCATTTGCTCAGCGCAGATGGGTCCCTCTTTTCTGTCAAACTGCGCCCAGTCGATAAATACCCAGTCGCCGTTTCTCGTGGTGTACATCTTATCCTCGGACAAGCGTCCCTCAATAAACTCAAGAGTTGCGAGCATATCGGGATAAACGTCCCTTACAAACTCTGTATCCTTTGTAAAATAGTAATAGTCCCATATGGAGCATATCCAATAGAAGGTATAGTCGGTTATAGTGTTGATATGGGTGGTAATGGGAGCGCGGCCTCTTAGCATACGGATAGTGCGCTTTACCGTTTCCTTATCTCTTGTAAGATAATAGTTTACAAAATAGCTCTGGTACGCATCTCCGCTCCATACCCAGCGGTCACGCTTGATGCCGTCGAAAAATCCCTCTCTCATATTGAGATGGAGAGTGTATACACAGGTATCCCATATCTTGTTTATAAGCTCGTTATCGCACTTGAACTCAGCCACGTCCTCAATATCGAGATACTCAAAATCAAGATAAAGCTCCGTTTCACCCTCAAAGTCGGGTATGTAGGCGTATCTTAATGCGGAGCTTTGGCTGACGTATTCTCCGTCCTTTACAATGGCGTTTAAAACGTTGTTCGCTTCGTAAATATCCGTTGCCTCCTCAACGGTCTCGCCAAGGACGATAAGAAGCTCGCAATTTTTCGGAATTGTGTTCTTTAAGGTGATCTTTCCAAACACTTCCTTGCCAAAATCGTATACAACACCCCCTGCTGTCCTTGTAATTGACACAGGGTCAAGCCTTTTATAGGAGAATTTAAACACCTCGGGGTCGTCATCGGGACTTAAGTAGCTGTTATTGCAGCCCGCCTTTTCTCCCTTTTTGTCAAAATCGTTTACTTCCCAGCTTTCATCTGAAGCAAAGGTGTCTCCCTTTATGTAAAAGCAAGGGAATCCGCTGTTTTTAAAGCCTGTGAGTCTTACGGTGTATTCCCCCTTTTCAAGCTCCACCTTTGTGCCGGGGGCGTGATATTTGCCGTTTATTATCATACAGGCGTTATCCGCGTTTGAGAAAAACTCCACCGTTTCCTTATTCTCTATTTTTGCTTTTTTGATAAGAGTGCAATTTCTTCTCGGAGCATCCACGCGCCACATAGGATAATAATACGTGTCGGCAACATCAATTTCCTTTTGGGAATTAAGATTTTTATATACTCCGTTTACCCTTCTTCTGTTATGCAAAAGCATACTGTGATAAAGCTCAAAATCACCTGGGTACCATATCCATTTAGACTGCTTCATTGTTTTTCTTCCCTTTCTATCATAAGTAATATTATTTCGGGCTTGTTATTTATTCTCGGTATAAAATGGGGGTTGCCAACTCCTTTGCTGACTATCAATCTGCCTTCGTATATACCGCAGGTATATTTTGGGAAAATACCTTGACCCGGGGCAAACAAGCCTCTTCCAAAAAATCTCCACTGTCCGCCGTGAGCGTGTCCCGACAGGATCAGGTCTATATTTTTATCCCTGATATACGTAGGATAATACTCGGGGTGGTGGCAAAGAAGCACCTTATACCCCTCTATTTTTGAAAAAGCCTTCAACCACTCCGTATTCGGAGGGGGTGTTGATCCAAAATGGGTCTGCTTTTTATCGGCAGTATAGCCCGAGGTAAGACCGCCTATCTTAACGCCCATAAATTCCGTATACTCGTTATCAAGCACCGTCGCACCCGTTTTCTTAAGGAGAGCGACGGGGTCAGAGGACATTTTGAATTCGTGATTTCCAATGGACACAAATGTTGGATAATCTTTTGCGCATTCTTTAAGAAGCTCAATACCGTTTTTATAGTTATTATCATTGTGGATAACGTCCCCCGGGATCAAAACTGCGGTTGGATCTGTTTTTCTTATCGCGTCCAATACGGGGACGGGTGGGCAGCCGTGAAGGTCGGACACCACCGCAAATTTTAAATTGTTTTCTATTCTTGCCTTAAACGTATATTTTGTTATTACCATTTTTCCTTAACGCTTACAAAAAATAATATAATTAAAGTATATCATATTCGATTTCTGTTGTCAACAATTCTAATACTCTTGCCTAAACATAAAAGCGGCATCATAAGACACCGCTTTTATTACAATTACTTAAGTTCAATCTTGTAAATATTTGCTACATCCTCAAGATATACTACTTCAACTTCAACATTCTTATCCTTATATTCAATGTTATATACACCGTAAAAATAAGGATTGTTATCAATATCAAACTTATTGTCCCACTCCACAAGGCTGATCTTGATCTGTCTTGGATTGGCACCCTTTACTACTGCAGATATAGCTTCCTCAACAGGCTCAAAGCTTTTTTCGCTCATACCAATTACAAGATCGGATACGTCAACGGATTCTCCTCTTTGAATTACATTAACAATAGCCTGAACCTTATTTGTCGCAGGAAACTCGCTATCCAACGTAGTAGCTACATCATTTCCTCCGCAGCCAACTGCGGTAACGGTCATAATAATCATAACGAGTATAAGTAATGCTCTTACAAACTTTTTCATTATTTTACCTCACATATTAGTCTTTACTTAAATAGTATACTATTTTTGCCCTGCTTTGTCAAGTGAGAACGGAGGTAAATTACATAAAAGATTTCATCACACCAATATCTCGTTTTCGCACCCTTGGGAGCTTTTTAACGCAATTATATTTTCCACCGTTGTTCTTGCTATATTTTCAAGAGCCTCAGAGGTAAGATACGCCTGATGAGACGTTACGATCACGTTGGGCATTGAAATGAGCCTTGCCAAAATATCGTCCTTAATTATGTGCCCTGACAGATCCTCAAAAAAGAAGTCGGACTCCTCCTCGTAGACGTCAAGACAGGCGCCGCCTATTTTACGGGATTTTATACCGTCAAGGAGAGCTTCCGCATCTATAAGAGCGCCCCTTGAGGTGTTTATAAGTATCACTCCCTTTTTCATTTTACTTATCGCGCTTTCATTTATTAAGTGATAGGTTTCGTCATTCAAGGGACAATGCAAGGATATTATATCGCTTTTTGCAAATATCTCATCAAGAGGTACGTACCTCACAAAATCAGTATAAGTGCATATCTTATCATATGCTAATATATTCATATTAAAGCCCTTACAAAGGTCCAAAAAGGCTTTTCCTATACGTCCCGTGCCAACAATTCCAACGGTTTTGCCGTTTAAATCAAAGCCTGTAAGACCGTTTAAGCTGAAATTAAAATCCTTTGTTCTTATATACGCTCTGTGTATTTTTCTTACGGAGCAAAGGAGCATAGCCATAGCGTGCTCCGCTATGGAATAGGGAGAATACGATGGTACTCTTGCAACTCTTATTTTTCCCTTTGCGTATTTTATATCCACGTTATTATATCCTGCGCACCTCATTACGAGTATTGTTATTCCGTAGCTGCACAAGGCGTCAATAACGTTTTTATTTATATCGTCGTTTACAAAGGCGCAAACACCCTCGTATCCGTTTGCAAGCTCTACAGTATCCTCGTTTAGCTTGGTGTCAAAATATTTTATGCTTATTTCCGTATTATTTATATATTTTTCAAAGGAGTCCTTATCGTAGGGCTTTGCATCAAAAAATGCTATTTTCATTCATTTCACCTCTTAAGATATAGGCTTTCCATTTCTTTGTTTTTTATGTAAACGGTGCGTTTCTTTAAATGTACTTTAAAAACCGTATTGACAAAATCTACTAAACGGAGTATAATATAGGTACAAATATAATTTTGAAAAGGAGAAATATTATGAAGAAAATCGTTTCTTTGGCACTCGTAATCGTAATGCTCGTATGCGTACTTGCATCCTGTGGTAACATCTCTGAATCTTACGCTAAGAAGATCAACGAGGCTGCTGCTAATAAGGAGCACTACACATATAGCCAGGTTATTGAAGATCTCGGCGGTAAGGAAAAGGTTGCTGACCTTACAATTTCCGTTCCTGTTGTAGGTGCAAGCGGTACTGTAATAGCTGTTAAGGGCTGCTCCTCTTGGGATGACATCAAAGCTAAGATCGATGCAGGCGAGACTGTAAAGGGTATTGTAGTAGTTGTTGCTGCCGACAAGGCTATCAGCGCTGAATACAGAGAAATCTCTGCAAGCGACAAGAAATAATTCGTCTACATAAAAGCTGCAACCTCGGGTTGCAGCTTTTTGTTATATAAAGGCGTATTGACAAGGCGTGTACAGATAAGATATAATAATCATATAACTTATAAAAGAGGTTTTATTATGAATGATATAATAAAAGCGCTGAACAGCCGAAAATCAACCCGTGTTTTTCTTGACCGTGAGATACCGAAGGAAATAAAGAACGCGATAATAAACGCCGCTTGTCAGGCTCCTACTGCGGGAAATCAGCAGCTATATACAATTATTGACGTAACTGACCAAAAGATAAAGGACCGCCTTGTAAATACCTGTGATAATCAGCCATTTATTGCAAGCGCGAAAATGGTGCTTATTTTTTGCGCGGATTGTAAAAAGTGGTACGACGCCTTCAAATATGCGGGGTGTGAGCCTCGAGAGCCCGAGGCGGGAGATCTGTTCCTTGCCGTAAGCGATGCAAATATTGCGGCGCAGAATGCGGTGACCGCCGCAGAAAGCTTTGGAATAGGATCCTGCTATATTGGTGATATTATGGAAAACTGCGAGGAGCAGCGCGCTCTTCTAAATCTGCCGAAATACGTTTTCCCTGCGGCAATGCTTGTGTTCGGATATCCTACGGAGCAGCAGATAAATAGAAGCAAGCCGCGCCGCGCGGATATTGAGCATATAGTACACGAAAACTCCTATCGTGAGATGGATAAGGAGGAGCTGACCGACCTTTTCTCCATTCGCACGGATAACAGACCCTACGCGGACTATATGAAAGCATTTTGTGAAAGGAAATACAACTCCGAATTTTCAAGGGAGATGTCCCGTTCTGTAAACGAATATTTAAAACAGTTTAGATAATAACAATAAAAGAGGCTGTCGTATTAAGACAGCCTCTTTCGTTTGGGGGAAGTGAAATGAGTGTTGACCCAATCCCTTAAATTGTAAAACAATTTCAGGGGACCCTTGGGGAAAGCGTGAATGCGTACACTTTGCACGCGGAACTTCCTAAAACATAGTCGTCTCGCGCGCCTCTATGCGCTCGGCTTCGACACTCCTTGTTTTAGTTACACACTCATAAAATTAGCACACCGTGCTGATTTTATTTCGTTCACTAAAAAACAGACACATAAGAAAGAAGAGATTTTGCCATAAAGCAAAATCTCAACTTTAAATATTTTGATATATACTGAATAATTAGCGTTTAGGTATTAAACGTGTCTGTTTTTGGTCTGTGCTTATTGCAACAACCCCATATATTATTCAGCTGCTCTGAAATCGTCCTTGCCTACTCCGCAAAGGGGGCAAACAAAATCCTCGGGAAGATCCTCAAACTTTGTGCCGGGAGCAATACCGTTATCGGGATCGCCTACTGCCTCGTCATATTCCCATCCGCATACGTCACATACATACTTCATAATAAATACTCCTTTAAAATTTTATTGTAATTTTTAATTATTAAAGCACCAATGAAGGCGCTGTATAAACTCTTGCCTGAAGCTCCTGGTTGAGCATATAAAGGCTCTTGGGGTCTGAGCCGAAAAGCTCCATCTTCGAGATAAGATCGTTTGCGTTTGTTTCTTCCTCGCCCTGCTCCTTAACGAACCAGTCAAGGAACTGCATAGTTCTGAAATCTTTTACCTCGTAAGCGGCGCCGTAAATATCGTTGATAAGAGAGGTTACGTACAATTCATGCTCAAGACCTGCCTTAAGCACGTCCATATTGGATTCAAACACCTTATCGGGCTTATCAATAGCCTCAAGTGTAACCTCCATATTTTCGTTCTGCAGGTAGGTGTAGAAAAGCATTGCGTGATCTCTTTCCTCCTGCGCCTGGATAAGATACCAGTTTGCAAATCCGTCAAGGCCCTTAGCCTTGAAATAATTTGAAAAATCAAGATAGAGATAAGCGGAATAAAATTCCTTGTTTATCTGCTGATTCAATAATTCGTGTACCTTCTTGCTTACCATAGTCTATTCTCCTTACTGTTATTTTATTTCTTCAAAATCTGAATATCCGTGCTTACAGAGGGGACATACGATATCCTCGGGAAGCTCCTCTCCCTCGTATACCCAGCCGCATATCTTACATACGTAGCCCTTCTTACCTGCCGTTTCGGGCTTGGGCTTTACGTTGTCAAGATAATAGGTGTAGCTCATTGTTTCTCTGTCGGATACCACTCTTGCCTCGGTTACGGAGCAGATAAACATACCGTGTGTATCAAGGTCAATATACTGCTCTACCTTCAAGGACATAAATGCGTTTATATATCTCGGAAGCACAACGAGTCCGTTATCGGAGTGGAGGGGATCGCATCCTGCAAACTTATCCACGTTTCTGCCGCTTATAAATCCAAAGGATTCAAACACCTTAAAGGGGGCATCCACGGTAAGGCAATTTACGTTCATCTTGCCCGTTTGCTTTATTACGTGGTGGGAGTAGTTTTCCTTATTTATAGTTACCGCTACTCTGTTGGGAGTATTGGTAACCTGTGTTACCGTATTTACGATAAGACCGTTATCCTTCTTGCCGTCGTTTGAGGTTACTACGTAAAGGCCGTAGCCGATATTAAAGAGGGCGGAGGCATCGTTCTTATTTGCTCCGTTATCCTGGAGGGCAAGGTATTCCTTGCAAAGCTCCTTTGAAAGATTATCAAGCTGCTCCTGGCTTTCCTTATTCAAGGCGGAAAGGATCTTTACCGTTGTTTCCGTAAAGTTGATATTCTTGCTATTTGAAAGCATTTCCCTCATTACCTTAGCGGCAAGAGGAGCCCAGCTTCCGTTTTCTACAAGAGCTACTGTTCTGTTTGAATAATTTCTTTCCGTAAGGTGGTTAATAAACTCACGCATAAAGGGGAAAACGTCCGCATTATAGGTGGTGGTTGCGAGAACAAGCTTACTGTACTTAAAGGCATCCGCTACCGCCTCTGCCATATCGCATCTTGCAAGATCGTGAACTACTACGCTTGGGCATCCGTTTGCCTTAAGCTTTTCAGCGAGCTGTAAAACCGCCTTTTTCGTATTGCCGTAAACGGAGGTATAAGCAATTACTATGCCCTCCTCCTCGGGCTGATAGGATGACCAGGTGTTGTAAAGACCGATATAGTAGCCAAGGTCCTTATCAAGAACAGGGCCGTG
The DNA here is from genome assembly GCA_017481595.1 of Clostridia bacterium. Lineage (GTDB taxonomy): Bacteria > Bacillota > Clostridia > Oscillospirales > CAG-272 > RGIG2000. Next base: position 90,946 of record JAFUOY010000040.1, read on the forward strand.
CAAGGGGCAGATCTTTGCTATATCAAGGCCTGACGCCTTCTTAAGCAAGCTCTGTACCTGGGCGCCGTATTTACCAACGATACCGATAAAGTATCTTCTTGACTCGTCTATCCAGGGCTCGTCTATGTCGAGAGCGCCGAATTTACCAAATCCGTCAGCGGAGAAAAGCACCTTATCGTAGCTATCGTAGGTAACGATGACCTCGGGCCAATGGACCATAGGCGCGGTTACAAAGGTAAGAGTATGCTTACCCAAGGAAAGCGTATCTCCCTCTCCAACAACCACTCTTCTGTCGGCGTAATCCGTGCCGAAGAAGTTCTGCATCATTGCAAACGCCTTAGCGGATGCCACGATTACGGCGTTGGGATAAGCCTTTGCAAAATTCTCTATGTTAGCGGAATGGTCGGGCTCCATATGCTGAACTATAAGATAGTCGGGAGCCTTGCTACCGAGTATATTCTGTATGTTATCAAGCCACTCGTGAGTGAAGCCGGCGTCAACGGTATCCATAATGGCTACCTTTTCGTCTATAATGGCGTATGAATTGTAGGAGATACCGTTGGGAACCTTATACTGTCCCTCAAAAAGATCTACCTTATGATCGTTTACGCCTATATATTTGATGTCGTTTGTTATTATCATAACGTTCACCTCTGATTATTCGTTTATATAATTATAACCTATTTTAGTAGGTCTTTTCAAGTGGTTTTAAATCATTCTATAATTTTTCCATCTGTGGAAACGGTAATTATCTGCCAGGGGATAAATTTTCCGCTTGATTGTAATGCTCTCTTTACTGCGTTTTCGATTCCGCCGCAGCAAGGCACCTCCATTCTAACCACCTTGACGCTTTTTATATTATTATTTGCGATTATCTCAGTAAGCTTCTTAGCGTAATCACCCTCGTCAAGCTTGGGACAGCCGATAAGCGTTATATGATTCTTTATAAAATCGTTATGGAAATTGCCGTATGCATAAGCCGTACAATCCGCCGCTATAAGAAGGTTTGCGTTGTCAAAGTAGGGGGCGTTTACAGGAACTAATTTTATCTGACAGGGCCACTGTAAAAGTTGACTCGAAACAGAGCTTCTCGCTACTGTCGGCTCGCTTTCTCTTTTAAAGCTTCTTGACGCCGTACCCGGGCAACCGCAAGGAAGCTTCGTTGCTTTTTTCTCTGCCTTTGCTTTCATAACCGCCGCCTCGTTATACGCGGGGGCTTCTCTTAACTCAAAGCTGATGGCATTGGTGGGGCAAGCGGGTAAGCAATCGCCAAGTCCGTCGCAATAGTCCTCTCTTGTGAGCCTTGCCTTGCCGTTTACCATTTCGATAGCGCCCTCGTGACAAGCCTTTGAGCAAGCGCCGCAGCCGTTACATTTATCTTCATTTATCTTAATTATTTTTCTTAACATAGTGTCACCTCTCAAAAGCATTTTCCGTCCTTGCAGTCCTCTGTGTTGCCACATCTGTAGCAAAGCTCGTTTGCGCATTGTCCATTTACCAAAGCGTCATAAATATTATTTACCGTGGTCTGCGCTATGTTTGAAAGAGCCTCCTCCGTTAAAAACGCCTGATGTGACGTTACGATAACGTTGGGCATTGAAATAAGCCTTGCAAGAGTATCGTCCTCTAATATGTGTCCCGAAAAGTCCTCAAAGAAGAACTCCGACTCCTCCTCGTATACGTCAAGACACGCAGCGCCTACCTTTCTTGATTTTATACCTGCAAGAAGGGCCTCCGCATCAATAAGCGCGCCGCGGGATGTATTTAATATAACCACTCCCTTTTTGCACTTTTCTATAGCTTCGTTATCTATAAGGTGATATGTATCCTCCGTCAAGGGACAATGGAGGGAGATTATATCGCTGTTTACAAAAAGCTCATCCAAGGAAACGTATTTTACCGTATCTCCGTTATCAAGCTCCTTTACGGGGAATTTATCGTAGGCAAGCACCTTCATTCCAAAGCCGCGGCATATATCAAGGAATACTCTGCCGATCTTACCCGTACCGATAATGCCTACGATCTTACCGTGGAGGTCAAAGCCCGTCATACCCGCAAGGCTGAAATTAAAATCTCTCGTTCTGATATAAGCCTTATGGATGCGGCGGATGGAGGTAAGAAGAAGCGCCATTGTATGCTCCGCAACTGCGTAGGGGGAGTAAGCAGGAACGCGTACTACGTGTATTCTGCCAAAGGCGTGCTTCATATCCACGTTATTAAAGCCTGCGCAACGAAGAGCAACGAGCTTTACGTTAAGGTCACAAAGACGGTCAATTACCGCTGCGTTTACCGTATCGTTTACAAAAACGCAAACTCCGTCATATCCGCTTGCAAGCTCTACTGTGTCCTCGTTAAGCTTTGTTTCGTAATATTTAAATTCGATTCCCTGCTCTTTTCCGTATTTATCAAAGGAAGCTTTATCATAGGGCTTCGTATCAAAAAATGCAATTCTCATTTTAATTCCTCCTTGCTTTTCTGTAATTATTATAGTATAATAAAAATATAAATTCTGTTGAATTTTCAACAAAAGGAGAAAAAATGAAAAAATATTTTAATATTTTGAGAAAATGTCCTTTGTTTAACGATATAGATGACAATGATCTTTCCACCATGCTTGCGTGCCTTGGCACAAAAGTATTATCATTTGATAAAAAATACACCGTGTTTTCCGAGGGGAGCCCTGCAAAATATGTGGGTATTGTGCTTTCGGGCTCGGTACAAGTAATTAAAAACGATTATTACGGAAACAGAAGCATCGTGTCAAGCGCAGAGCCCTCCGACCTTATAGGTGAGGCATTTGCCTGCGCGGGGACAAGCAGCTTGCCCGTATCAATAATCGCAAACGAGCCGTCGGAAATTATGCTTATAGAGTGCTATCGCATATTACATTCCTGCTCAAACGGATGCCATTTTCATCAGCAGATGATATTTAATTTAATGAAAAATCTTGCAATGAAAAATATTTTGTTCCATCAAAAAATAGAAATAACCTCCAAGCGCTCCACAAGGGAAAAGCTGATGGCGTATCTGATGCTGCAGGCGGAGAAAACAAAAAGCAACCATTTTCGCATTCCCTTTGACAGACAGGAGCTGGCTGACTATCTTGAGGTTGACCGCAGCGGTCTTTCCGCTGAGATAAGTAAGCTCCGTAAGGAAGGCGTTATCGAATGTGAGAAAAATTATTTTGAGCTTTTATAAATAAAAAATCACGGACACAGTGTCCGTGATTTTTCGTTTATTAAGGACGGAGGCCCATTCCACCCTCAAGGGTGATGGTTTCGCCGTTCATATATTTAAAATCGGGGGATGCAAGTCCTACGCAGGCTCTGCCGATTTCTGTTTCGGGGTCGCCGTAGTGTCCTGCAGGGGGCATTTTAACATTTGCCTTGAAGGCATCGGGATACGCCTTTTCAAAGTTTTCAAGCTGTGAGGTCCAAGCAAGAGGACAAACCACGTTTGTGTTTATGCCGTCCTTAGCCCACTCCGTTGCCGCAACTCTTGAAAGACCGCGGATGCCCTCCTTTGCCGCCGCATAAGAGCATTGACCGTAATTGCCGAAAAGACCTGCGCCTGATGCGAAGTTGATTATGGTGCCCTTAGTTTCCTTAAGGTAGGGATAGCAAGCCTTCATGTAATAGAAGGTAGCGTAAAGTCCCGAGTACATAGCGAGGTCAAACTGCTCAGTAGTGTGATCCTGAATTGTAACGCCGGAGGCGGATGCCTGCGCGTTGTTTATAAGCACGTCGATTCTGCCAAATTCCTTTATAGCCGCTTCAGCTACGCCCTTTGCAATATTCTCATTATCGGAGCCTGCGGAAATATCTGCGGCAAGGGCAAGTACCTTGATGCCGTAGAGCTTTTCAAGCTCCTCCTTTGCCTTTTCAAGCTTCGCTACGTTTCTTCCCGTTATAACGAGGTTAGCACCCTCCTTTGCATATGCTGTGGCAATTCCGTATCCTATAGAGCCGCATCTGCCATCGGAAAGCACCGCGTAGCCTGCGCCCGTTATTATTGCTGTTTTACCCTTTAAAAAGCTCATTTTTATTACTCCTTTATTTTCATTATATTATTTCAAGCTCGTCTGCAGATGGGAGGGGCGGATATTCATCCTCTAAATTATCTGAATACCAATACGCCACGGAGGAAATATCCTCCTTAAGCGCTTGATAACGGTAATTGCTTCTCCATCCGAGAGCCTGTATTGTGACCTTAATATTCTCTTTAAAATACACAGGGTCCGTAATATGGAATCTGTACATATTAAAATATCTCTGGGACTTATAGGTTTCATCCGTTTTATCAACTGAGAATCCGCAATATGGTGTGGTGAAATCTATATATTTTCCGTTCACCTCAAAATCGTAGGAGCCGCAGAAATAATCCTCCGTACCCGTACCGCAAATTGAGGGGTATTCCTTATCTCCGTCAAGGTAGAATTTGATTTCTCCCTCTCCCCACCATCCGTTTGTGCGCGTGCCCCAATAAAGATACGTACCAACGTAGTGGCCGTTGCCCTTAATATTATCAAGGATCGTATATACATCCTTGTATGGCAATGGATTTACCCGTCGGAATTGGGCGTGGAAATAAAGGCTGTCCTTTGATATTTCCTTTTCCTCACAATCGATCTGATAGAAAACGTTAAAATCAAAGGGACCTATGTTTTCAAGCTCCATACGAAAGGACTTGAAATAAGGCATTTCAAAATAGCAATTCAAACCCTTACGCGGGTTAAAGCATATGGGAAGGGAGCTTATCTGATGATATTCCTTATCGTTTGCTCCGCAGAAAAAGTCAGAAAGGGGGACACATACCGCAGGATTTTTCTGTCCGTCGAAATAAATTCTGAGAATAAGATATCTTCCCGTACCCTCGCTTGCGTCGGTTATCCAAAAATGCTTTATAGCGCCCTGTCCCTCTACGTCAGCAAGTACGGCGGTGGTGTTACCCTTTAAAACGATATACGGATTTACCTTCCATCCCTTGCCAAGCTCTCTTGCGGCATAGGATGCGCTTCCTGTTTCTGCCATTGCGCCCATTCCCTTTTTACCCGTAGGATTTTCGGGAGAGATAGAAAAGGCGCGTATATTTTTCTTGGTCGTAAGATTTTCTAACATAGCTTCTCCTTTACAGATGTTAAAGCTTAATTTTTACAGTACATATGGCAACTGTGCAGATTCCCACAGCGCCGACTGCAAAGTCCACCCACGGGCTGACTGAAAGAAGCGCCATAATTACAGAAAAAGCAAGCATACAAGCGGCAAATATGCAAAAAAGCTTAAGATGTGCCTTTGCATAAGCATCTCTTCTTTCCTTGCCCGCTTTTTCGGCATCTTCAAACTCTATACCGTTATACCAATATATTTTGTCGCATTTATAAATTATATATGTAAGCAGAGCCATACCCACGCAAAGAATATTTATTACGATCCTTGTCGCATGCTCACTGAGGAAATACGCGCTTGCTATTGCTCCTCCTATCATTACGGAAAGATAGCAGATAAAGAACAACACAAAGCCGCGATAGCTTTTCTTGTATTCGTTTTCCATTATAAAACCTCCTTTACTACCTTTGGAAAATCGCGGTAGTCATCTATTGTAAGGTAATTGAAATCGGATCTGTACACGCTCTCATCGTTTCCGCCAACGCCGTAATCGTCGCCTATGTAAACCACCTCACTGTGCAAAATTCCGTTTTCCTTACAGAAAAGGTCAAGGGCGTGGTATTTATTATAGGGCTTTGGCGCCATATCGAAGGATGATGAGCCTCCGACAAACACGTTATAATCAGAAAAAGCCTCGCACACCTCGTCGTATATCAAGCGGCGCTTTTTTCTGTCGGGGTCAAAGGCGAGCTTGTCCTTCTGTATAGCCTTTGTACCGAGGATGGGGAAGGTGATGCATCCCGATACGTGATATTCCACGTTATCCCCGCGGTATTCCGTATAGCCATATTTGTTTCTGAAATAGGTAACCTTTTTCTCTATTTCTTCCCTCTCTACGGGAAAGGTTATATCGCGGATAACCCTCATACTCTTAGTATCCTTATCGTATTTTGCATACTGCAAGCCGTAGTTACCGATTATATCAATGGGATACTCATTCATCTGGTTAAAAATACGCATAACCTGTCCTGCGCCTACCATTAAAAGCTTGTACCTTTTTGAAAGAGCGTCAAGTATTGCCTTATGCTCCGGGCTCAGCTTCTCCTTATGCTGAGTAAGAGTACCGTCAAGGTCCATCGCGATTATTTTTATCTTATTTTTATCCATGGTCTTCTCCAATTTATATGTTTTAGCCTTTATCTGAAAATAGTATATCATAATTTTTCGCTTCATTCAATACGGATATAAAAAATACCGAGGACTATTCCTCGGTATTTTTGCGTTAAATCAAAACTGTCACTGCTTTCCTTTTATTTTAATTCCCTTTGATTTAAGAAAGGAAATAAAATCTTCCTTGGTGCCGATCTCAAAGGCGTCTTTTCTGAATATATAGATCATATTTGCCTTGGAATGTAAAAGGATCAGATTTTTGGTTATTATAGCGGTTTTGAACTTATCATATTCAACCCTACTTAAAGAGCCTGTAGAGGTCGTATACTCAATATAGTCCTGTGTTACTACGGTTTCAACCTCTATTTCCTTGCCGTGAGCCTCCAAGTCACGCTTTATTACCGCATTGACCTGGCTGAAGTAGCAAAAGAATTGAAGCGCGACAAACAATGGAACTATAACGAAAACAACCGTACTGTATGACTGACCCATTATTGCCGAAGCTAAGTTTGCCAAGAAAGAAATCGCAAGCAAAACGTAGCAAAGGATCATAACCTTTCGTTTAAAATAGTAAAACCGATATATTTCCTTTGCCATTTCTTTATTTCTTACAATGGTATTTTTAAATAAGATTTCCATAATGCACCGCCTTTCTGACTTGATTATATCATGCTACCCAACGGGTTGCAAGGCTTTTTGTATGCGCCAAGCAACCGTTGAGTATATTTTTTAGAAAACTATTTAGTTTTCGTCCTCTCGTCTTCTTACGGGAGGCTCTGCAGCCATGCATAAAGGCTGTATCAAGGGATAATCCTCGGGGAAAAAGGTGTACATAAGCAGGTAGACAGCGTCATTTGAGTCAACTGTTCCGCTATTGTCAAAGTCAGCATCCTGATTTATGGGATAATCCTCGGGGAAGAAGGTATACATAAGCAGATGGACGGCGTCGGCTGACGTTACTTCTTCGTTTCCGTCAACGTCTCCTGTTTTCTCGGGCTCTTCTTCAAGCTCGGGAATTTCTTCTCTTCTTTCCACACCACAGTCTACGCAAACATAAAGCTTTTCACCCTTACTGTTTACCGTAGGCTCAACCGTTACCGTACCTTCGTTCCAAGCATGATCAAGTTTATCAACGTAGGAGTCAACGTAAAAGTCTCCGCAATGGCAGGTGTGAGTTGTGTAGCCTCGCTCTGCGCAGGTGGGCTCAGTCACCACGCTTGTGTAGTTATGTCCCGTCTTTTCAAGGACGTTGGTTTCGTAATGGTCGCACCTTGTACATTCGCGCTTTTCAACTCCGTCTGTTGTACAAGTCGGTGCGGTTACCTCAAACCAATTGCCAAGGTTATGGCCGAGCTTATTTACATAGGAATCCGTATACGCATCGCCACATTTTGAACAAGTATGGGTTGTGTAACCACGTTCTGTACAAGTTGGTGCGGTAACTACGCTTGTGTAGTTATGTCCCGTCTTTTCAAGTACGCGTGTTTCATAATGGTCGCATCTTGTACACTCACGTTTTTCAAGGCCATCCGTTGTACAAGTCGGCGCGGTTACCTCAAACCAGCTACCAAGGTTATGTCCAAGGACTGAAACTATCGCCTGCGCCTCAAGAATTTCATTACATACCGAGCAGTGCTTACCCTCTGTAAGTCCTGTATTAGTGCAAGTAGGTGCAACAGCTACATCAATTACCTCAGTATGACCGAGAGCTTCAAGAACGCTTGTTTGAGTGTGCTGACAAACAGAACACGTACGATCTTTTCTTCCCTCTGTAGTGCAAGTGGGTGATTTGATTTCATTCCATTCTCCAAAAGTATGACCGAGTGGTGAAATCAACATTTCTTCTTTTGTTGCGACGATTGTCGCCTCTGCATCAAGGAATGCGCCACCGCAAAGAGAACAAACATAATATTGATTGCGTCCGGGATATTCGCATTCTGCTTCTCTATTTCCAAGCAAATGCAAGGAATGTGTGCAATCGGCAGAATCATTCATTGCAAGCTCAGGAAAATCTGCAAATAATTGATGATACAAAACCATCGCGCCTTCAGTCGAAGGATGATTCAAGTCAGAGGCTGCCCAACCTTCGTACCATTCGCCCGTTATATGATTCTTTACTACTGCTAAGTCAAAATCAATATATCGATGTCCGCTATTTACTATCCAAGCATTTTTGAGTCTGTTATTAACATTTGGCGTAGTGGGAATCGTGCAAAGAATCGGAGTTATACCGTGCTCTTTGCAAAGCTTTAAAAATTCTTCAGTCGAGGTTAGCCATGATGAATTTATTACACCATTTCTATCACCGTTGTTCATTCCCAAAGCCCAAATTGCATATTGTGGTTTATCGATAGCTATCAATTCTTTAAATTGCTTAAGACCCTGCGCTGCGCCCATTCCACCATATCCGCCTAAATATATGTCGGTATATCCGTCATCAAGCAGATACTTGGTCCATCTTGCGCTACTTGTAGTGCTGAACCAGGAATCTCCAAAGAACCAATAATCTGATTCAATTCCTGAAGCAAACCAACGCAAATCAACGTTTATAAGTGTCGCTCCCTCTGTTGAGCAGAAGATTTCACCATTTTGTCCGTACCAATTTATTCTTTGCGAGAAATTATCATTATCGGTAGTAATGGTAATCTGTGCACCGCTACGCTGAGTTTCTATTCGCACGGAAATCTTTCCGTCAATAGTTATGTTGTGGGTGTATTCTTTCACAGAAACGGTTTTATGCGTATTATAAACAATCACTTTTTCGGCGGTAATCTCAACGTAAGATCCGCTGTAAGCGTTTTTGCCGTGACCTATCAAAATACTGCCGTCCCCTAATTCAGACACTTTTGCTGAGAAAATTAAAGTCTTATTATGGATAGTAATATTATGATTAGTCAATATAAGAGATTCCCCATCAGCAAGTATGTCTGCATTTGCGCTTAAGTGTCCAAGCTCGTTAACGTAGGAATCCGTATACGCATCGCCACATTTTGAGCAAGTATGGGTTGTGTAGCCACGTTCTGTGCAAGTCGGTGCGGTAATTACGCTTGTGTAGTTATGTCCCGTTGCATCAACGTATTTATCCACGTAGGAATAACCGCAATCGCAGGTATGAGTTGTATATCCTTGCGCCGCGCAGGTGGGAGGAGTTACGATTTCGGTGTAATTATGGGTATGCGTAAGAATAGGAATGATCTCTTCTCTCTTTTCACCGCATATTTTACACGTATAAGTGCGTATACCCGTTTCCTGCTCCGTAGGCTCCTTCGTTACAACACCGTTGCCCCAGGTGTGACCAAGGGCATCAACGTAATTGTCCACGTAAGAATCTCCACAAGGACAGGCGTGAGTTGTATAGCCCTTTTCCGTACAGGTGGGATTTGTTACTACGGTCATATAGCTGTGACCTGTTTTTTCAAGTACGCGAGTTTCATAATGATCGCATCTTGTACATTCGCGCTTTTCAAGTCCGTCAACCGTACAGGTAGGTGCGGTTTCCTCATACCAGTTGCCAAAGCTATGCTCTATCATATCAACGTAGGAATCCACGTAGGAATCGCCGCACATTGAACAGGTGTGAGTCGTGTAGCCCTTTTCTGTACAGGTGGGGGCGGTAACGGTGGGAACGTAGTCGTGGGGTAAGCGATCGGTAAAGTCGCTTCTGTAAGAAGCCGCCTTTCCACAGGGGCAGGAGTAAAGAGTATAGCCCTGCTCCGTACAGGTGGAAGGATATTTTACCGTCGGCAGGTATCTATGGGTGCTACTATATTGTATTCCCTTGCTTACCGCGTAGTTATATCCTGCCGTGCCGCATTTAACGTAAAGCACCACATTAGGACAGCTTTCAAAGTTTTCTACGCCTATGCTTGTAACGGAGGCGGGGATTACCACTTTATTGAGCCTTGGAGCATTGCGAATCGCTACACGGTCAATGGTCTTTACACCCTCCTCAAAGGTTAAGGTCGTAAGATTCTGACAGTAATCAAACGCCTGTCTGCCTATGTACGTAACGTGGCCCGGGATAGTAACGTTTTTAAGAGCATCACAATTAAAGAATGCGGTTGAGCCGATGGACGTTACACCTGATGGGATAGTTATGCTACTCAGGCTTACGCAATCATCAAACAGACCGTTTGGTATTTTTGTTATGCCCGTTGGCAAGGTGACGTTGCGAAGATTCTCACAACCTGAGAACAAATAGTCACCAAGCTTTACGTTTTGATTTTCAAAGGTTACGGAATAAAGATTTTTACAGTCTCTGAAAGCATCGTCTCCCAATACGAGAAGGGTTGCAGGGAAGGTTACCTTTCCTAAGCTTTTGCAATAGGAGAAGGAGTATCCGCCGATTTCAACAAGGCTTGAGGGGAAGAATACTTCCGTCATATATTGCTGTTCACGGAATGCGCTGTCATCAACGTATTTCGTGCCCTCGGGAATATGATAAGCTCCTATTTTTGCCGCAGGATAGGAAATGAGATGAGTGCCGTCTGCGGAGAAAAGAACGCCGTCAACTGATTTATATACTGTGTTGCCCTCCTCTACTATAAATCTACTAAGAGATTTACAGCCTGCAAAGGAGGACGAGCCAAGCTTTGTAAGGGTTGACGGAATGGTAAAGGTTTTAAATCCACAATCCGCAAAGGCAGTATCGTCTATGAAAGTAATTCCCTCGGGAAGAACAACGTTTGTCAATCTGTAATCTCCAAAGAACATACTGCTTGGAACGTATTTCATTCCCGCCGAAAGAGTAGCGCTCTTCAAGGCGTAGCAGTTTGCAAATGCGCTTGCATCCACGGTCGTAACGCTATCGGGCAATACAATGCTTTCAAGAGCTACACATTCGGAGAAGCCGCAATGCTCAATTATCTTAAGATTACTTGGCAAGGTTATGCTCTTAAGATTACGGAGATTATTGAATCCGTACTCGCGAACGGCAATAAGGCTTTCGGGAAGAACTACCTTAGTACAGTTTATGCTCCAATGGAACGCGCGTAAGCCGACCTCGGTAATGCCCTCTCCGATTATAATGGTTTTAATGCTATCCTTGTAATCATACCAGGGAGCGTAAGAGGGAGCGCCGTAGGACGGGATCTTTCCCTTGCCCGCTACGGTAAGAGTTCCCGTGTCGCCATCCAATACCCAAGAAATATCGGGGGTTAAATTACCGGAAGCCGTAACGTTTTCAACGTATGGCAGAGTTGCCATAGGATATTTTGTATAGAAATCGTCGCTGTTGTATTCAGCATCACGAATGTGCCAGGGGAAATTGGTTTCTGTACAGAGGAAATATCTGCAATGACCCGTAAGTCCGAGGTCCCAGGTTGCATCAATGTTGTAATACTTGCCGTCAAGCTTAACGATATTCCACGCGTGGTAATCCGTATCGCCGGGCTGATCCGCAATTCCTGTTATATATCGGCAATCAACGTCAAGCTCCAGCATCAATCTGTAGAACAATGATGCAATTCCCTGACAGACAACCTTTTTCTCAATTATTGCCGCATGGGTGGTGTGCTGATAATAAGAGATATTTTCCTCGGGGTGCTCATCATCCCAATCGTAATCGTATTCAATATTATCACAGATCCAATCGTAAACGCCCTTTATCTTGCGATAATCGGATGCATCCCAAAGATCAAGCTCTTTAAGAAGCATATCTATGGCAGCATCAACCTCGGCTTCCATTTCTGCCGTGCTGATAAAATTACAATTCACTGTGACTAAGCTATATACTCCGTCAGAGTCTGAAAGAACCTCGGAATTATAGTTATATCCGCCAACCATGTGAGATTTGATGTAATCGCCGCCGTGTGGGTCACCCGTATGCTCAAAAGCTTCTATAATCGCTTTATGGAGGTCATTGCCCGTTAAAGAAAGACCGTTTACGCGAATAACTATATTCTTCTCACGAAGGATCATAGCTTCACGAAGCGCCTCTACAAGCTCCTCAACACTATTAACACCGGGCGTCGGCTCCTCCTCGCCACAAACGGTACAAGCTCCGTTTTGGTAGGTGTGGGAGCATTCATTTACCTGAATATAATTGATGGAAGCATTGGAAAATCCGTGTGTATCGGTTCCCATATATCCGAACACGAAATCCTTGCCTGACAGCCAATCGGAAGTAGTTCCCTGACTATTCGTTCCTATATAATAATCTGTCATAGCGCCAATTTCGTTGCCATCAACGTAAAGCCAGATCATATTGGAGCCGTCCTCGGCAATACGGTTTTCAAGCTTATACGTATGGAGAGCCGTCCAATCAATTCCGTGATTTCCCAACGCAATGCCGTAGTTATGGCTTCCCGTTGTTGTTTTTTCTCCCATAGCGATAAAACCGTTTGTATTGCTCTTGAAGATATATCGTGCATTGTAATGGGCATTTACATCGGTGCTTGTGAAAATTCGCGCTCCGCTACCGCCGCCCGTATTCAAAAACGTGCCTTCACATTTCCATTCTACGATCCAAGGCTTATCATGACTCAAAACAATGGGCTTATCCAAGGAATACTTGGTTTTTGTAAAGACTCCGTTTGTGGTCGTTCCTTCCGTTTTTGTCAGATTATTGACCGTTTCACCGACGCTGACAAGATCAGTGCCGTCAAACTCAAATAAATAATCCTTGTATTCGTGAACATTTTGCGCTGTGATCACCACGTCACCAGTAACGGAATCAATAGATATAACTCCGTTATTATATACTGTACTTGTAATATCATTGCCACCCATCGTGACAGACACCTTAAGAAGGTCGCTTGCGCTCAGATTAACGATGAAAGGATCTCCTTCAAGAACGATCTTGTCCGTTCCGTAATCAGCGTTGACATCCTTAAGATCAAAGGTGATCTTACATATATCTGACTCATATTGGGTGTTAGAAAGAATACTGCTCTTTACAGCTTCCGTGATAACGTCCATGCCAAGGCGGTTAGGATGTAAGCGACCGTCACCAATAAGCTCGGGCGCATTCAACACGGTATAGAGATCAACAACGTTCACACCAAATTTGCCGCATACTGTTGAAATGGAAGTATTCAGTTCCTCCATAAGACTTGTATCGGATGCGCTTTGTCCAATGCGCTTAAAGTGGTTGAACATATATATTTCAGCATTGGGATAACGCTTGGTGATCTTATCAAGCATGATCGCAGTTGCTTCCATAGTTGTTGAGGGCGTTCCATAGCCGTTTTCCGTAATCAGCGTATCGTAATCAATATTGGCAGTTCCAAGGGTTGATTTACCGTAGCTGAAATCATTGAAGCCCATCTGTATTATAATAATATCAGGAGTTTCTCCCGCATTATCACCCGTATTATCGTGAAGCTGTAAGCAACGGTCAACGTAAGCTCCGACCGTTCCCGAGCGCTCCAAAAAGATGGCGCTTCCCGACCAAGAATTGTTTACAAGCAATCGCAAGTCAAAATCATTAACTAACTGCATCCACCAAGTATCCTGCAAGCCTACCTCAGGAATAGTGTTGTTGGGATAGTATTTTACATTGTTTTTGATAGTTGAATTAGTCGTATCTGCCGCGGTTCCATTTGATGTACCCGCGTACGTTGAAATGCTTGCGCCCAAAATCGAAACCGTTTTACCCTTAAGAGAAATATTTTTTCCGCAAGCGGTACAAGCTCCGTTTTGGAAATTGTGGCCCGTTGCGTCAACGTAATCGTCCATGTAGGAGTCACCACAGGTGCAAGTATATGTCGTGTAGCCCTTTTCCGTACAGGTGGGAGGGGTTACAACTGTTTCATAGGAATGGCTATGAGAAAGATTTTCGCTATAATAGGAAAGTAATTCCGTTTCTATGCAATCGGAAATCAGCTCCATTCCATTAGATGTAGGATGGATCTTATCCATCATATATCCGGAATAATTTTCCCAAGTAATATCGCTGTTTTCAGCCAAATCTACCACGGGAATATCGTAATATTCTGCCGCCGCACGGATATAGGTATTATGCTTTTCCCATGCGGTTTTATCCACGGAATACAAATTCTCGGGAAGTAGCGTCATTGCAAAGATTTGAGCATTCGGATAAGCATTACGTATTTTGTGCAACATAATACCATAAGCCTCACCAAATGATGTAGGTGTTACATAAGTTCCGTCATTGCCGACTAAACTGCTATAGTCCACTGTACCGTCACCCACATTGCTACGGTTAAAATTATAATCATTGATACCCAGATAGACAAAAATCACATCGGGATCGATTGGCGCATTTTCCGGATTGTTTTCCAAAGTATTATCGTGGAGATTGATACAACGGTCAAGATAAGCGGCAGGAATCACACGTCCATCGCCGGTTTGTCCTCCGAAAACCTGTGAACCAGCCCAAGAATTATTCACAAGAAGCTTCATACCGCTGCGATTGGCAAAATGCATCCACCAGGTCTGATTAACACTTTCAAGCAAACAATAGCTACCGGGCTTAGTGTTGGCTATTCCCACATCATATCTATGACCATTTTTACCGATAGTTGTATTTACTGTAGCATCATTTGAATATCCGTTAAAGGTTGAAATGCTGTCACCCAAAATAGAAACATACTTTCCATCCAAAACGGTCAAAAGATTTATGAATCCGCAAACCGTACAAGTATTGCCACTATAGACGTGACCACTATAAGGAATCTCTTCTCTTCCGCTTAAAGAAGCATCACAGATCTCACAGATTTCTCCTGCTGTATATCCGACTTTCGTGCAAGTAGGTTCTTGTGTAGAAACCTTTTTGGGACTGTGTATTAGAAAATTCTTACTGATTTGACTCAATGTTAACCAATTATTGGCGCTGGGAATCCACCAAGGAATGCAAACTGCATCCACACCATCGGGAACGGTGATGTAGCCATTATTTGTATATTCGCTGTAAACCTCTCCTGCCGACAGGCTGGTTACTATTTTATCTCCCAGCAAATAAGTCACACGAATACCGTTAACAGAACCCATATTCTCCGAAGTCGAACCGAAAGAGCTGGATGCAATTCGATCTCCCGACTCCACAGGAATAACCACAGAAATTACATCACCATTGCTAATATCGTATTTGGTAGCTGTATAATAGCCTTTCTCAGGAACCAGAATATCATATAAATTTGTGCATCCAATAATATCCTTCGGTAACTGTTGCAAATAAGGACTTGACGTCGCGCCACAACCGGTACAAGCTCCGTTTTCGTAGGTGTGCTGTCTGTTTAAAATATAAACCTCAAATTCGCTATTATTGCTGCTATGGGGGAGATTTATAGCGGTGGCGCCCGCGGGAGCAGTTACGTAGCCGTTTTTAACAAACTCCGCATACACTTTATCTCTTGAAAGGGATTCAAGAACGCCGTTTTCGTTAAACCAGGTAATTCTTACACCGTTTGCGCTGCTACCGTTTTCGGGAGTCGCGCCAAAGGCAGTAGCAAATATTTTATCTCCCGCCTTTACGGGGAAGGTAACAGACCAGCTGTCACCGGTTGAAACGTTACCCCAGCCGCTGGCGGTGTAATATATATTTTCACGCTCAAGGGCTGTCCAAAGGTTAGTGCCCGAGCATACGTTATGGGGTAAATTTTGCAAATGACCGTCGCAATCGAATTTTCCACTTGCGGTAATTACAACGTCACCTGTAACTGACGGAATTGAAATAACTCCGTTTGAATAGCAGGCTGCGGTAACATCGCTGCCGCCCATAGTTACCTTTACCTCAACGTTTTCACCCGAGATCGCCGTTGTAAATTCTTTTCCGTGAGAAATTCCCTTATAATATCCAAGGGAGCTTCTTGCGTTAGTCAAATTATTAGTAATGGAGTGAACAACGTTTTCACCCTCTGTCAATTCGCAATTTTCGAGAAGGAACTCCAGCATCTGCGCCGTTATATGATCCATTCCCTCCGCGTTTGGATGAATATTGTCGGGCAACATATCAAAGGTTACGCCCGAGTCACGAAGGTCTACGTAGGGAACTCCATAATGCTCACAAATAGCTCTGATTACGGGACCGTATTTATTAAGCTTTGCCTCGGTTACGTAGCTTGGCATTGCGTATGTTGACATTACAACGATTTTTGATTCGGGATAAAAATGCTGTAATCTCATAATTGCGGCAACGTAGGCATCCGCAAAGCTATCCCACTTGGTTGCCGTAAGATCAACCTCCGTCGGTGCGGTGGCAGGATCAAATGAGCCAAGCTCCACGCCCTTACCCATATCGTTTCCTGCGCCAAAGAACAAGATCACGTCGGGAGTACCGTTTGCGCCCAGGTTTTTAATTCGTGTCAAGGACGCCATTGCCGCATCCTCGCCCACGTCTCCTGAGTTTCCGTCTATAAAGTTGCTTACCGTAGATCCTGCCCAGCTATCGTTGATGCCAAGCTTTGCATCAAGATCGTTTATAAGCTGCATCCACCAGGTTTCCTTTACGTCCGTTAAAAGATTATCCTGAGGATATCTTGGGCGGTGCGCCAAATTGAATCCGTCCGCCTCGGGAATATACCCTGCAAAGGTTGAGGTGCTTGCAGAAAGAACAGAAATCACCTTGCCCTCGTATTTAGCCTTGTTGGGGTGGGTATCGGGAGCTTCAATGGTGATAAAATCGGACAGGGGCTTAGTAAGGTCAAAGGATTTTGTTTCGTCGCGATACTTGAAGGTAAAGCCGATCCAGCCGTCCTCCGTAACTACGGCGCTTTCCTTGTCGGACCAGGCGCTGTCGGGGAAATATCCTAAATTATTCGTGCTGTATTCATCAGAGGTCTTTGCGCAAGCCCACTGCATCACGTCGGGATCCTTAAGGGTGATAACAGTGCCCGCCTTCAAATAATAATTGATACGGGAGCTTGTACGGCAGGGCTGATTACTTGTTGCTGAGAATTTATTGCCCTGGATCATTTCGGGAAGCTCCAGGGGCTCGTCCTCTACAGGCTCGTAATCACGGATATGGGATTCAATAATCTCGGCAATCACCTCGTGACCCTTAGCATTGGGATGCAGACCGTCGGGCATATATTCTGCTCTTACCGTAGCATCCGTGGGGTCCAACGTGCACTCCGTATAAAGGTCAATTACGGAAACGCCGTTTTTGGCGCAAACGGTTTTCAATGCGTTTACATAGTCGCCCAAGGTAGCACCAACGCCGTTTGGAATATTGTCATAAGTGAAATTCGTACCGAGAATTCCGCTTGTTCCACGTCCGTATCTATGTAAGGACGTAACAAACACTATCTTACTGGACTGATGCTTTTCAACAAGGGCGGGAATTATAACGTTCAACGCGCCGTAAAAAGTGCCGTCCTGAGTGTCCTCAATATTTCCAAGCGGTGTTTCATGGCCGTAATCGTTGGTTCCCATAAAAACAACTATCAAATCCGCGGATGGTATATTTTCGTAGCGGTTTATAAGGGGCTGATTGCTCTGACCGTAGTCAGAAAATGCGCTGATACAGGAGCCGCTAACACCCATAGGAGTTACTGAGCCAAGCTCAAGGCACTCGTCTAAATATTCATAGTAGATCTTCTCCGTGCCAACTCCTGCGGTAATGCTGTCGCCAACGAAGACCGCGCTTCTGCCCTCCCACTGATTTTCTTCAGCGGCGGCGGTTTTCATCGTGGCAAATATGCTTATTGGCATTGCGCCGCAGAGCATTATCAAAGCCAAAATAAGGCTGATAATTCGTTTGTTTATTGTTCTCATACGTATTCCTCCCGAATAGGAATTCATTTGATAATTCCGTTTTTATATCGCTTAAATGCAAAAGTGCATATTGTATTTCTTCTTTCAAAATTTATGTGATAAATTATATTATATCATATTATATATAATCATGTCAATAATTCAGCCGATTTCGTGCCGAGGTTTTGCTTGTCGGATAGTTTTTACAAAATAAAAAAGCACCCCGTATGGAGTGTTTTTAAATTAGAACCGACCACTTGCGTGACGCTTAAATGCGGTAGCATTTCCAAAACAAAAAGCACCCGAGGGGTATCTGCGATAGAGCAGTATAAAAATCAAAATACCTACCAACAGGAAAAGAACGAAGAATTGCAAAAATTCCTCGTCCTTTTTTCTTGACAAGCACTGCATTTGAAGACACAAATGCATATAGTGAAATGTTTTGCTTTTGCAAAACGAGAAAAAATGTGCTTCCGCACATTGTGAAATATCTCGCCTTGCTCGATGTGAAATGAAATTTGCCCACGTCCGCGCAAGCGGACATTTCACATTTGCAGAGCAAATATTTCACCGCAAAGCGATTTCACTTGCCCGAAAGGGCAAATTTCGTTGCGTACCTGCCATAGAGCAGGTACGCAGATTTGGGTGCTTTTGTTTTGAGACGTGTTGACAAAAAAGATGCCAACTAAAACAAGAATTTTTTAATGAATTACTTTTCGGCTTCAATTTCGGATTTCAACTGTTGCTTCTTTGCCAAGAGCGTTTGCTCAATGGCTGCGATATCCTCAGCGTGAGCGCTTTCAAATTCCGCAAAGAACCCGTCTTTTGCCGCATTCAAATTTGCTTCGATCTCGGAAGCCTTTTCCTGAAGCTTTGCTTCAATATTTTCATCAAACAAGGTATCCTCGAGCTCGATAAGCTTGGCTTCTGCCTGTCTGAGCTTTGCGATCAATGTTTCAAACGATGCGTTAAGATCAGTGCCTATCTTCTCGTATGCCGCAAGCATCTTGTTGTAATTTTCTTCGGTCAACTGAAGCGTTACGGTTGCGGACGCATATTCCTCACCGTTTACGTCCAAGGATGCTGTGTAATTTTTCTGTTTCAAAAGCTCGACCTTTGCCTCGCGAAGCTTTGTCAGTGATCTTTGATACTCGGATTCGGGAGAAACGAGCATTTCGTAGCGGAAATTATCAAGCTCGGTAATTGCTGTGCTGTAAACGTCAAGCGCGGTTTTGTACGCGGTATGCGTCAAATTGTATAGTCCGCCCAGCTCTTTTATAATTCTTGCGGTTTCCTCTCTCTGTGCAAACGAGATCTTGTATTCCTTGGCAGAATAATATGCGCTTCTCATTTCTTCGGTCAAAAGAAGAGCTGTTTCTATACG
>JAFUOY010000005.1 GCA_017481595.1 Clostridia bacterium
AAATCAACACAGTGTGTTAATTTGTCGAGTGTGTAACCAAAACAAGGAGTGTCGAAGCCGAGTGTACCGAGGCGCGCGAGACGACTATGTTTTGGGAAGGGCAATTAGGTGTCAACGGAGTTGACGGATGAGGTGTAGGATTAGGAATGTTTTTATGTAATCATACCTTATTTTACCTTAGATGCAAAGTCCCTCATCATATCGGAGATCTTTATCTGCTGGGGGCAAACCGCCTCACAGCTTTGGCATCCGATACAAGCGGCAGGGCGCTTGCTTTCGGGCAGAGTGCCAATAACCATAGGAGCGATAAATCCGCCGCCCGTCATTGTATGCTCGTTATAAAGCTCAATTATCTTAGGTATATCAAGCTCCATGGGACAATGGTCAGTACAGTAGCGGCAGGACGTACAGGGGAGAGAGGTCTTTTCTATCATGGCGTCCCTTACCCTCATAAGGGCGTTTTCTTCCCTTTCTGTCAATGGCTTTCTTTCCTCAAAGGTGTCGATATTTTCCTTAAGCTGTTGGAAATTAGACATTCCCGAGAGGGTAAGCACTACCTCGGGTATATTCTGCACGAAGCGGAACGCCCATTCGGGAGCGGAGTAATCCTTGTTTGCTTCTGCAAGAATTTTTGAATATTCCTCGGGGAGTGTGGCTAATTTACCTCCGCGCACAGGCTCCATTACGAATACGGGAATACCAAGCTTCGCTACCATTTCCACCTTTTCCTTGGCGTTCTGGAACTTCCAGTCAAGGTAGTTTATCTGTAGCTGACAGAATTCCATATCCTTGCCGTAAGCGTCAAGAAATCTTTGCATGGTTTCAAAGCTTCCGTGGGTGGAAAATCCTAAATGGCGGATACGTCCAAGTCTTTTTTGCTCCAAAAGATACTCGTAGATCTTATATTGAGGGTCAAGATACTCGTTTATGTTCTTTTCGCACACGTTATGGAAAAGATAGAAATCAAAGTAATCTACCTTAAGCCTTTTAAGCTGCTTTTCAAATATTTGTTCAACCTTATCCATATTGGATACGTCATAACCGGGGAATTTTGTTGCCAAGTAATAGCTTTCTCTCGGGAATTTTGAAAGGACGTTACCCATGGCAATCTCAGAGTTGCCTCCGTGATATCCCCAAGCGGTGTCAAAATAGTTGATGCCGTGGTCAATGGCGTATTTTACCATTTCGTAGGTTGCTTCCTCGTCAATGTCGTTGTAGTCCTTCTTTGTAGGTAAGCGCATTGTACCCATACCGAGGGCGGAAATTTTCAATCCCTTGAATTCATTGTAGATCATACGTATCTCTCCTTAATCATTATTTCCAAAAGGTGAATCTGTAAATGCTTTTGCCGATATTTTTGCAAGGTCCGTGTTATCAAGATCTCCCGTAATACTTTCACATCCTGAGCCTATTGCATAAACGGGGACGTTGTAATTTGTGTGGTGATAGGTCTTGAACTCGAACTTATACTCGTTTGTAATCTTTGGCACCAGCTCGCCCGTTTCGTGGTCCGCCGTTATAATAAGCATGGTGTCGGGATGGCAAAGGGTAAATTCCACGGCGTAGAGAATTGCGTCGTCAAATCTCTTTACCGCATCTATAGTTCCATTGTAATCATGGGCCTCCGACATTTTGTCTATCTGTGCCTCCTCTATCATTATAAAGAAGGGACTTCCGCCTGCAGACAAAGTGTCAAGGGCGTATTTTGTTTCGTCAGTAAGGCTATTTCCCACCTCACCCTTTATGTAGTCTATCTTTTTGTCATTTGTGATTTTGTCTATTTGCGCCTGTAATATTTCCGTGTCTTTTCTGTTTGTGTGGTGGCACAAATATCCTGCGGGAGTGCCGCCTGTAATTACGTCGGTAGTTAAAATTCCCGTTTTTGCTCCCTTTTCATACGCAAGCTCACGGATGTTTTTAAGCTGATTTCCCTCCTTGTCAAGCCCGAGATACGCATTTAAGGTCTTGTATCCCGTTGACATGGCAGTTGCTGCCGCGGCGCTATCCGTCCAGCCGATCTCACCGCTCAGCACAGACTCGGATGAGGTGGTAACTGATGCAGAGTAGGGCAGCTTTTTGCCAATAAATTTTGTAAGTCCGTTTTGCTCCGCCATTCTTATATGCTGGTTGCCCATTCCGTCACCGATCATAAAGATCACGCTTGTGCTTTTATTTGCAAATTTAAACTCCGTAGGGGTTGGCTCCTTTGCTATGGAGGTTATATCTATTTTTCTTTTGTCCGCGCTTAAAGCAGGGGAAATATGCTTATTTATAAAATCACCGCAGGCGCCGCCTATGTAAATATCGTAGCCCTGCATTACTATTTTGCCGTTTTTTGTAAATAGCAGATATTCCTTGTCCTTAAGGGCGGTCTCGGTCTTTGATTCGGCGCGATTTGTAGCTCCTATTAAGATTTCTTTATCCATAGGGTCGGCTAAATCGCTTTTAATCGTCAGCTCAAGCCCCAAAACATCCTTAGTAAGATCAACAAAATTTTCCGCCGCGTACCTGGTTACGTTGTCACATCCCTCGGGAATTATGACGGTGTACTCCGATAAGGGCGCGCCGTTTATAAGGACGGTCTTGCTCTTGTCCCCGCATCCCGCAAGTACAATGCAACAGGAAATCAGCAATATTGCCAGAAATAAAGAAACGATCCTTTTCATATACCCCTCCAAAAATAGGTCTATATAAATTTTATCATATAATTTTATAAATATCAAGAATAATATCATAAACACAACAGGGTGGACATTGTAAAGTAAAAAAATTTGATATTTTTAAAAGGGTATGTTATAATGGAGGTATAAGTGTGCAACGACACAAAATACAAAGCTTTAAGATGAAAAAAGGAGATTTGTGTTATGAAATACCCCGAGATTCAGCAGATCATTGATACCATGGCAAAGGCAGGTTACGATTACAAGAAAGAAATTGAGGAAATCGAAGTAATGCAACAACGCGCAACGCTTGGCACCGGTTTCGAAGTTGCATCCGATTCTTCGGTAGCTTCTGTAAAGTCTCTTGCGCTACCCGACCATGTAAAAGCTATGATTTACGCGCAGCTTTCAAATAACCGTACATGGCAACCTATCTATGACAATCGTCTGACAATTGATGCAATATTCAGTAATTATGATATTGACATGTTAAAAAAAGCTGATCCGGATGTTCTCGTTAATAGAATTACAGATATTCGTTGCGGTAACAGACAGATCAAGAAACAGATGCAGTGCCTCAAGTCCAACATCGAAACCTTGGAGAAAATTGAAAAAGAGAACGGCTCGATCAGTGGCTATTATGCTACAGCAAATCTTGTAGATGTTATCAAAAATTTGAGCCAATCGGGAAAGAATTATAAACTCAATTATATGGGTATCCCGCTTGTCTGCGAATATCTCAAAGGCGTTGGTGTTGAGGTGATTAAACCCGACTCGCTTCTTTGCAGGCTCTTGGGACGGTTGGGGTATTCCAAAAAGATTCCTGCAACTCCGTGGGAGGCAATAGAGATTTGCAAAGAAATTGGCGATGAGTATGGATTATCTCAGGCAGAGGTTGATACAATCCTTTGGCAGTATTGCGCAAAGGATAAATTCGAAGTATGTACTGACAAGCCCAAATGCGCTCAATGTGGTGTATATAATTGTCCAAGCAGAACTTGCCCGAGTTTGGTATAACAGGAGAACAAAGTATGGAAAACAAAAAATCCCCACTTCTCATTTACAGAGAAAAGATGGCAGAGGTGCATACCCCCGAGGAGATCAAGGCGGCGTTCGACGAAAGTCGCTATGCCGTATGCTTTAACTATGATCGCGGGTATAGCAGGGCGAAGCACGAATTGTTCGTGGCAATATGGGAGGTCAATCCCGAGGTGATCATCACCGAGGCTGACCTTTGCATTATGGCAGATGCGCCTGTCGTGTGGAGAGATCAGCTCTTACTTGTCGACAAAAACGGAACAAAAGAAACTGCAAATACGATTGCGAAATTCATGGCTGAATCGGGCATTATTTCCTACGAATACCGCTTTGCCAACGAGGCAGACGTTAAAATCTGCTTCGGCTCGGCTGATGTAAAAAAGAAATCCCCCATTGTGCGCTTCAAGGGAAATCTGCTTATTGACGACAACAAGCTCATATTGACTGCAAGGCATATGACAAAAGGGGATAGAGAAAAACTGAAAAACACAGATAACCACACCACATGAATCATCATCTAAAATGAGAGGCCAACTATGCTTACTGAACACAAAGATTTCAACATTTTCACACTTACATATTCCGGGGAATATACCGGAACGGATGAAGAAGTCGTGATTCCCGAAGGGGTTAATATCATAAGTAGCGATGCTTTTAAGGATAATACGTCGGTAAAAAGCGTTGTTATGCCTAATACTGTTACCTACATTGATTCCCGCGCTTTTCGCGGTTGCTCTTCACTTGAAAGGGTCGTATTTTCGGACAATCTGAAATATATAGCACCGCAGGCATTCGAAGATTGTATCAGCCTTTCTCAAATTGAGCTGCCAAGCAGCCTTAAAGCAATCGGCGCCAGCGCTTTTAAGAATAGCGGGCTTACAAGTATTTCTTTGCCTGAAAATATCGAAATCAAGCAGCATGCCTTTGGAAAGTGTTTGCACATTCAAGAACTCTTTGTGCCCGCCAGTGTCTCTATGTGGTACGGTGCGTTTAGTGAATGCAGGAAATTAACCAAGGTCTGTTTCGAGCAGGGTACACGTTCTTTAGGGAGCAATTCTTTTGCAGAGTGCAGCAATCTTTCAATCGTGTTGATACCGGACGGCGTTACACGCATCGAGGATTTTGCGTTCCATTTGTGTGATTCGCTTAAAAAAATATATATTCCTCAAAGTGTCACCTCTATCGGTCGCTCGTCGTTCTATAGAGTAGATCGAAAGAACAAGCTGACAATTCAAGCACCGAAAGGCTCGTATGCGATCAAATATGCCAAGAAAATGCATTTCAAATACGAGTACGTCGAAGAAAATCCATATGTAAACGGATAAAACTAAACAGCAAGCCCTCCGCAAGTTCGCGGAGGGCTTGTCTTATGCTTAATAATTTAGTTTGATACTGTCTGCAATTGTCGCAATGCATTCACTGTTGGTCGGGCGACCAAAATTGGATTCATAAGTATAACTGAAATAATGCATATACGCATCAATGTCAGCCCGATCGGACATGATTTCAATGGCCTTATATATCTCGGTTTCTACTTGCTCTAAAGTAGCGTAATGCTGTATTGCAACTTTGGAATACAGTGCAGAAATGTCTTTGATCAAATCAAAATCTTCTACCGCCAAACAGATTGCAGACCGCAAATATTGATATCCTGGAATATCAGCGGGAATGCCCAATTGGCGAAGGATTTCTGTTACTTTGATTATTATTTCATGACTGGAATTTTGCACATCTGCATCTTTCAATGCAGTTTTATGAGAACATAGTCCTAATGTCAAGGCGAGATTCTTTTCCAATTCATTTATGGTTGAATCATCCAAACATCCAACATACTCACCTAATCGACTTACGTCGATTGCTCTTATTCCAAAAGGCAGAATTTGATACGAGAAAAGATTCAATTCGGGAATGGTTGCGCATACGATAGTAGCTTTTGTATGCGATCCTGTCTCAACACTACTCGAGGACAGAGGTGCAACGATTACTGTACCGCCATTCGAGGAAGCTTCTTCATTCAACTCATCGTTTGATACAATAACAACATACCGCAATCCGCCTATTTCAGAACCCAATACAGGCGACAGATCGGCAAAAAAGATATCTCCGCGTTTGATTTTCATGGTTTTATACCTCCTATTTTGTATCTTCTATTATAGCACACATTTCATTTGTTTTGCACCGTCAAGATCGATATACTGATAATTATTGTGCTGAAGGCACAAAACGTATCCCTCAATCAAATCGGTAGGAATTTTTCGCTCAACGAATGCACCGTTGCCGTCGTAAATGCGAATGATCGTTTCTGTATTGGAGATTTTTTCTGAGGTACAGCAGTTTTTGAACACCTGCTTTTTAAGATCGGGTGCAGTGTACGGCTCGGTTGTGATTTCATAGGCAAAATTCACCTTTTCCTTACGGGGATCCCAAGTATCGTAAATACATCCGTCAATACAGGCGGTCCAATGCCCATCCATATCGAGAATAAATCTGCCGCGAGGATGCATTTTGCAAAAATCAGAAACGGTTACGTTATTTTCTACTGAAATCTTTTTGCCGTTCAAAACATCCTCAACAAAATGGTGAGGATTTTGATCACTGTTATAGCTTTTTGCTCCCGTAACCTTTTTAAATGCGTTAAGCTGACGACTGACTTGGTTATAGGGCATAGACGTTGTACAAACAATGCTTCTGATAACACAGTCCCCCACAAGCAACCCCTTTTCGTGGGGATTATAGTTATAATATTTCATTTTTTACTCATTTCCTTAATTGCTTTATAATATTCTTTTCTGTACTCAATAATCGAACCACCGTTGGCGGCAGAATAGTGGTCCTCGGCAAATCCGTCGTATTCCCAACCGCAATGACAGCAGATATCATAATTATCAAGTGCTTTGTGATTACAAACGGGACAGACGATAACCGTATGATCCTCATCAAAGGATGTGCCCACGGGTGGTAAATCCCGCTTTCCGTATTCTCCGCGCAGGGCGGCGTAAATGTTTTCTTTCATATTTGTACCATTTGAACCTTTTCGTGCTTCATTTTTTCTATGGGATAATTCGGGCATACGGCAATAAATATCTGCCTACGGAATTTTGAAAGCTGATCAAGAATGTAGGTAATATCCTCTGCCTCGTCAAGGCGATCAAAGTAATCGTAGATAAACATAGGACTGCAATCATCCTCCTTACACTTATCTACGTATTCCCGTGTATCGTCCTCGGAGAAGGAAATGCTGTTCGGTTCAAAATTTACTGCAAGGCGGTTGTCCCCCATAAAGTCGGCGTTACGGATATAGCATACGTTGTAATTCTTATCGTCAATTTCAACGTCTGCGTGGATTACAAAGCGCCCGTCATCAACACGGTCGGGATCATTCTGCGCACCGTAATCTCCTATCACCTCGCGAATAAGGTCAAGAGCAAGATCTGAATAGCGGCCGTGAAGGACACAAATCGGGGCAGTAAATGTACATTCGAAATTGAGAGCAGTAGCAGATGTAAGGTTAAGGCTATTGATTTTCATATATGATCTCCTTTGATATAAATAGTAGTGCGAAAAGTAGTATAACATATGATTTAAAAAATTTGAAATAAAAATCGTGAAGTTTAAAAGCATCGATGGATAATGGGCTTTTTCACAATTAGTATACAGGACGGATATAGGACGTTTATGGTGCATAATAGCAATATGTAAAAATAAAATGCCACGGATTTTGTTCCGTGGCATTTTTAAAAAGATGCTTATTTATTATATGTTTGTGCCGTGTAAAGGCTGAGTAGCTATCAATTCAAGCTTTTCCTTCCTTTTCAGCCTTTTGATGTGCCACTCTCTGAGCCTCCATCTTTGAGGGAGGGGTGAATGAAGGCAAATCAACACGGTGTGTTAATTTGCCGAGTGTGTAACCAAAACAAGGAGCGTCGAAGCCAAGCGCATCGAGGCGCGAGAGGCGACTATGTTTTGGGAAGGGCAATCCATCATAAGATGGTGGAAGGAGTCGAGCCGATAAGCAATAGCTTTTCCTTTCTTTTCAGACTGTTTATATGCCACTCTCTGAGCCTCCATCTTTGAGGGAGGGGGACCGCTTTGCGGTGGAAGGAGTCGAGCCGATAAGCAGAAGCTTTTCCTTCCTTTTCAGCCTTTTGATGTGCCACTCGCGGCTCATCGCCTCGTTTGGAGTTTCAAATTCTTCAAAATATACAAGCTTTACGGGCAGGCGGCTTCGGGTATATTTGCCGCCCTTACCCTCGTTGTGGGTTTTTAAACGCTTTTCAAGGTCGTTTGTCCAGCCCGTATAAAGCGTACCGTCACCGCACTCTAAAATATAGGCGTAATTCATTCGGATTCTTCCTCATTTTCAGTTGAGATAGACTCATCATAGCAAAAGCCGTAAAAATTACCCTCAACCGTTGCAAGAGTGCCGGGGATATTCGTATCAAGCTCTAAATATATATCCTCGCTTATGTAAAAATCCTTTTCATTACCAAAATCGTCGCGGAAAACGATATAAAACTGCTTGTAAGTACGGGACGTCTTACCTCCTGCCACAGTACCGCATTCCATATGCACGATGGTGCCGTGGGTCTCGTCAATTACGATATCATTCTGCGCCTCACGTTCAAGCTCCTCAACGGTGGGGTCGGGCTTCCCCTTGCTTACCAAGGTAACTATTACGGAATATATTATGGCAACGCCAATAAGCATAGCCGCGCCAAACATAGCATAGGTTGTAAAATCAGTTGCAAAAAGTAACATTGTCCTTTCCTCCATGGCTTTTTCTTGATTATACCATATAAAATCAAAATAATCAATAAAAAAGTGACTGCCAATTTGACAGTCACTTTTTTAGCGGGTGGGGAGCGAAATGGATACAGAATGGGCGAATGCGTACTCGTCGGTGTACTTAGTACTCCAGAGAAGCAGTCGCCCATAAAAAACAGACACATAAAAAGAAGAGATTTTGCATTTTTGCAAAATCTCAACTTTTAAAAAATGTGAAATATGTCGAAAAATTAACGTTTAGATATTAAACGTGTCTGTTTTTGGTCTGTGCCTATTGCAGCACCCACCTTTTAAAGCATAGAGCAGATCAAGTCGGATATTTCAGAGGGATTTTCAATATCAAGTCCGCCAATAAGACGCGCCTGAGCGTAAAGGATCTTTGCATATGAGGAGAGCTTTTCCTTGTCCTGTACAAAAAGCTCCTTAAGTCTTGACGCAATACTGTGGGATGCGTTTATTTCAAGCACGGTCTGAGCCTTTATCATAGATTTTTCAGCGCCAGGCATCTTGGAAAGCACCTTTTCCATCTCTACGGAAACCTCACCCTCGCTGGAAAGGGAAACGGGATGCGTGCCAAGTGTGTTTGTAAATCTTACGGCAAAAACGTTACCGATAGCGTCCTTCATATAATTGAGAAGGTCGCTGTACGCCTCGTTTTCGTTCTTTATTTCTTCCTTTTCCGTATCGGTTAAGATGTCAAGCTTGTCGGTGCAGATGTTTTTAAACTCCTTCTCGTCGTACTTGTTCATCATTTTAACCGCAAATTCATCCACATCATCGGCAAAATAAAGCACCTCGTAGCCCTTATTTACTACCGCTTCAACCTGAGGAAGCATAGAAATACGGTCGGGAGTCTCACCGCAGGCGTAATAAATTGCGCCCTGACCCTCCTTCATATTTGCAACGTATTCCTTAAGGGTGGTAAGCTTCTTTTCCTTGGAGGAAACGAACATAATAAGGTCTTTAAGATTTTCTGCGTTAGCGCCGTAGCTTTCGTAAATGCCGAATTTTATCTGATTTCCAAACTCGGTAAAGAATTTTTCATATTTTTCTCTGTCATTTTCCTGCATTTTAAGAAGCTCATTTTTGATCTTCTTTTCGATAGCCTTTGCAATTACCTTAAGCTGTCTGTCGTGCTGAAGCATCTCACGGGAGATATTTAAGGAAAGGTCTGCGCTGTCTACAAGTCCACGCACAAAGCTGAAATAATCGGGCAAAAGATCCTTGCACTTTTCCGTTATCATTACTCCGCTGGAGTAAAGCTCAAGTCCCTTTTCGTAGTTCTTTGAGTAAAAATCGTAGGGGACGTGTGCGGGAATGAACAAAAGCGCTTCAAATGTAGACATACCCTCGGATCTTTGGGAGATGGACTTAAGGGGCGGCTCATAATCGTAGAACTTATCCTGATAGAAGGAAGCGTACTCCTCCTCCGTAACCTCGGCCGCGCTCTTTTTCCAAAGGGGAACCATACTGTTAAGGGTCTTTGTTTCAATTACGGTCTCGTACTCGTTTTCCGTGCCCTCCTTCTTTCGAGAGGTGGAAACGTCCGTCTTAATGGGATATCTTATATAGTCGGAATATTTTTTTACAAGGGAACGGATCTTGTATTCGTCAAGATATTCAGAATACTTTTCGTCCTCCGTATCGTCCTTTAAATGTAACAATATTTCAGTACCGTGACCGTTTTTCTGACACGTACCAATGGTATAACCGCTTACCCCCTCGGATTCCCAAAGGTAAGATTCGCTTGCACCGTAGGGCTTGGTCTTAACGGTTATTTTGTCACTTACCATAAACGCGGAATAAAATCCAACGCCAAACTGACCGATAACATCCACGTCCTTCTGGTCTGCGTTGTCCTTTTTAAAGTCAAAGGAGCCGCTTTTTGCAATGGTGCCAAGGTTGTTTTCAAGCTCCTCCATAGTCATACCGCATCCGTTATCGGTAATAAGGAGAGTGCGATTATCCTTGTCCGCCTTAATATTTATTTCGTATTCGTCCCGCTTAAGTGTTACCGTACCGTCAGTTAAGGAACGGTAGTAAAGCTTGTCGATAGCGTCGCTTGCATTGGAAATAAGCTCTCTTAAAAAAATCTCTTTGTGAGTGTAGATAGAGTTTATCATCATGTCAAGCAATTTTTGCGATTCGGTTTTGAATTGCTTCTTTTCCATTTTTGTTAACCTCTTTTCTTTTTTTTGTTTTGCCAATAATATAATTATACACACATCCTTGGACATATTCAAGTAAATTAGGTGAATTTTACCTTAATTCTTCTTGAAAAATCCCTGTAATGGTGCTATACTGTTGGTATTGATTATTTGAATTGGAGCAGAGAGAAATGTTAGTAAATAAAGGAAGACCGAAAAACACAGAAGGCAGAGAAGCGAAGGAAATACGCACCTACGATTTTCTTGACAGCCTTGGAATAGAATATTACCGCGTAGACCATAAGCACCTTGATACAATGGAGGAGTGCGAGGCGGTGGACGTTGCTCTTGAAACGGTTCTTTGCAAAAATCTTTTTCTTTGCAACCGTCAGCACACCGCGTTCTATCTTCTTGTGATGCCCGGCAATAAGCATTTCAAGACCAAGGAGATCTCCGCGCAGATAAACACCTCCCGCCTTTCCTTTGCAGAGCCCGAGTACCTTCTTGAATTTCTTGATATTATCCCCGGCTCAGTAAGTATAATGGGACTTATCAATGACAAAGATAACAGGGTACAGCTCCTTATTGATAAGGACGTAATAAAGCCCGACCATATCGGCTGTCACCCCTGTGTAAACACATCAAGCCTTAAGATCCGCACAGAGGACGTTTTAAACGTCTACCTCCCCGCCGTAAACCATATCCCCACCTTCGTTGAGCTTACGGGAGAATAACCCCAAAGGGGGAGCTTTTGCAAAGTAAAATCTTAACTTGCGCAGCAATCATAACTATGCTTTGGCGTATCATAACGTCAGCATTGCTGACTCATAACTAAATGCTTGACAGTTGAATTTTTTTATGCTACAATAATTTTTAGTGATAGGGAAGACACCATAACAAAACGTAATCACAAAGTAAACTGAATATAGCAAGGGGGAGATACCCATTACAAAAAACGTTAATGTTGTAGACAGTCAAGGAAATAAGTACGAAGCGACCTACCCAAAAAGGGCATACGGTCTTGTTAAAAAAGGCAGGGCACGCTTCATAGACGAAAATACTATATGCCTTGCGTGTCCGCCGAATGAATATTTGGAGGATAATATAATGGAAAATACAACAGTAGTAAAGAACAATTCTATAGGCGCAAAGGATATATTGGAAGCATTGGTTGGAATGCAGGCGAATATGGCGTACGTTAACGACGCCCTTGCAAAGCTTGAAACGGTAAGATCTGACGGACCTGAGGATATAGGTGCGCAGGCTAAAGCCAAGGCAATGGCTGACGTGGTTATGTGTCACGAAACCACCAACCAGAAAATGATTGCTCTTTACGAAAAGATGTATAATGATATATCAAGCGAGCAGAATGTTTTAAACAAAATAGAAAATTTACAAAAGAACCTTGTTGAAAACAACGCACTTTCGATGCAAAGACTTAGTGATGCTATATGCATAATGTGCGGCGACGGAGGCGAGCATGAACACGAGTCTGTTGCAGATGTTTGCAACGTGTTCAGTATGCGTGAGCATAACTTAAGACTTTTGCTTGAATTTTATATCAAAGAGTATGAAGAACTCAAAAAATCAAATTAAATAAAACCGCACCCCATAGCGATTTTTCGCTATGGGGTGTTTGATATATAGCGAAAAACTTTAAGATTTAAAAAGTTTTTGCTTAAAATACGTAAAAACTATTGACTTAATAAAAGTTTTTTGGTATATTTTAATTAAAGAGGTGATGGCTATGATAAAAAGACCAAGCTATATAAACGAAATAAGTAAATTTATAGATGTCTCAATAGTGAAAATTCTTGCAGGTGTAAGAAGAAGCGGAAAATCCACAATACTCGAAATGATAAAGGAAGAGCTTTTGTCACGCGGAATTTCATCGGAACGCATAATATCACGAAAATACAACGAAATCGAGCTTGATGATATGACTTCTAAGGAAATGTATAATGATTTGAAGGATGCGGTTTCGGATAAGGGCAGATGCTATCTTTTTCTTGATGAAATTCAAGAGGTTAAAGGATGGGAAAAGGTAGTAAACACTCTTTTTGAGGGATACAACGTTGATATATATATTACAGGCTCAAATTCTAAGCTTATGTCAAGTGAAATATCTACGTATCTGTCGGGAAGATACGTACTGATACCCGTCTATACCTTATCATTTAAGGAATATATCGTTTTTAAGGGGTTGGAAGACTCCGATAAAAAGAAATCGTTTGAGGAATATTTACAGTATGGCGGCTTCCCTATAATAGGCATAAGCAATTTCGATACAAGATCTGCATACCAGATAGTAGAGGGTATATACGCGGCAGTAATAACGAGGGATATATCAAAGCGCCATAAAATACGTGATAAAGATCTGTTTGACAGGGTAGTAAAGTATATAATTGAAAACGTAGGAAAAACCTTTTCTGCAAATTCAATAGTTAATTTTTTGAAATCCGAAAACAGAAAGCTTTCTGTGGAAAGCGTATATAATTACCTTAAATGGCTTGGGGAGGCTTTCATCGTATATCCTTGTCAAAGGTATGATATGCAGGGAAAAAGTGTTCTTAAAACTCAGGAAAAGTATTATTTGTCAGATATAGCGATCAAATACAGTAAAATGGGTTTTAATTCAAAAATGATAGCGTCAATGCTTGAAAATATAGTTTTCTTGGAGCTGAAGCGCAGAGGATATGATGTGTATATAGGTAAAAACAATCTTAAGGAAATAGATTTTGTAGCAACAAGATTTGAAGAAAAAATCTACGTACAGGTGTGCAGAAGTATTCCTGAGGATGATGACAGAGAAGCTGCCAATCTGCTTGAGATACGTGATAATTACAGAAAGTACCTCGTTACCATGGACAGCCTTGCTAAAGGCAATTTCGAGGGAATTGAAATTGTAAACATTGCGGATTTTCTTTTAAAGGAAGAATACTAATAATAATCACACCCCATAGCGATTTTTCGCTATGGGGTGTCTTTTATCTATAACACAAATGATATAATTCTGCATTCTGCATTCTGAATTCTGCATTCTGCATTTATTCAACTTCAACCTTTATAACGGTGTCGATTTCATCAAAGGTATTAAACGGCGGCACGTGGATAAAGAGCAGATCCTCGCCCTCGTAGGAATCTCTGTTCCAGGGATCGGCTGTGCTGATCAGGCTGCCGTCGTCAAGCCTTGTTACTGCCTTTACCTTATGCTTGAAGTTTTCAACCACGATAGTGTCCGTATTGCAGTCCATAATATGAAGATAGAAGTATTTTCCGTTTCTTGTAATGCGTCCCCATTCGGGCTTTGCAAGACCTGAAATTGTGCATCCGTAAATGCTTTCGTCATTCTTTTCCATCCATTTACCAACGTCGGTAAGGATATCCACGCTCTTTTGTGGAATTACGCCTCTTGCATCGGGACCCACGTTAAGAATAAGATTACCGCCCTTGCTTGCGCACTCAACAAGCATATGTATAACGTTTTTGGCGCTCTTGTAATTGGTATCGGAAGCGCTGTAGCCCCAGTTATCGTTAAGAGTCATACAGGTCTCCCAAGGAATGGGATTACCCTCGTAATCACAAACGCCGCGGGCGGGTATCATCTGCTCGGGAGAGCCAAAATCACCTGCGTAATATACGGGCTCAGCAACCTTTATATCTCCGCCGATACGGTCGTCGATTATAATATCGGGATTTATCTCACGCACCATTTTAATAAGCTTGGTAGCGTCCCATTTTTCTCCCGTCATTTCGTCATAATGGAAGTCAAACCAAAGGATATCTATCTTACCGTAATTGGTCATAAGCTCCTTTACCTGACCGTGAAGATACTCAATATATCTTTCAAAATGCTCACCCTGGTGCTTGTATTCCTCTCTGCCTCTCATAGGATGATGGGCATCGTTATAAGCAGGGTAGTCGGGGTGGTGCCAGTCAAGTAATGAGTAATAGAAGCCAACCATTATTCCCTCTGCGCGAAATGCCTCAACGTACTCCTTTACAAGGTCCTTGCCAATGGGGGTGTTGGTCGCCTTATAATCAGTAAGCTTACTGTCGAAAAGGCAGAAGCCGTCGTGATGCTTCGTTGTAAGCACCGCGTATTTCATTCCCGCCGCCTTAGCAAGCTTAGCCCACTTTTTAGGATCGTAATCCGTGGGGTTGAAGATATCAAAATAAAGCTGATATTCCTCGTTTGATACGCGGTCAACGGAGCGGATCCACTCGCTTCTTGTGGCTCTTGCGGGGATAGAATAAATTCCCCAATGTATAAACATACCAAAGCGCTTTTCCATCATAGGAGCAACGCGTTTTTTTCTTATTTCATCCATTTTTATTACCTCGCTGTAAAAATATTTACAAGTTAAGTATAATAAAAATTCTCCCTACTGTCAAGGCTAAAATACCGTAAAAAACAGACCTTAAAGAATTTCTTCTCTAAGGTCTGAGATTTATTTATTATGCTTTAACAGAATACCTGTCCAAATATGATCAGCTAAGCCGACTTATTTGTTCTTGATAGCAGCCTGAGCAGCAGCAAGTCTTGCGATCGGAACTCTGAAGGGAGAGCAGGATACGTAAGAAAGACCGATTCTGTGGCAGAATTCGATAGATGTGGGGTCGCCGCCGTGCTCACCGCAGATACCGAGGTGCATGTTGGGACGAGCTTCACGACCTGCGTCAGCAGCCATCTTCATAAGCTTACCAACACCGTTCTGGTCGATTCTGGCGAAGGGATCGTTTTCGTAGATCTTGCTTTCGTAGTAAGCTGTGAGGAACTTACCGGCGTCATCACGGCTGAAGCCGAATGTCATCTGTGTAAGGTCGTTTGTACCGAAGCAGAAGAACTCAGCTTCCTTAATGATCTCATCAGCTGTGAGACAAGCACGAGGAATTTCGATCATTGTACCTACTTCGTACTTAAGATCAGAGCCTGCAGCAGCGATTTCCTTATCAGCTGTAGCAACAACGATCTTCTTAACGAATGCAAGCTCCTTAACCTCACCAACGAGAGGAATCATGATTTCAGGAACGATGTTCCAATCGGGATGAGCCTTCTGAACGTTGATAGCAGCGCGGATTACAGCAGCAGTCTGCATCTTAGCGATTTCAGGATATGTTACTGTAAGACGGCATCCACGGTGACCCATCATGGGGTTGAACTCGTGGAGAGATGCGATAATTGCCTTGATGTCCTCAACTGTCTTGCCCTGTGTCTTAGCGAGAAGAGCAATATCCTCTTCAGTTGTGGGAACGAACTCGTGGAGCGGAGGATCGAGGAAACGGATTGTAACAGGGTTGCCTTCAAGAGCCTCGTAAAGCTTCTCAAAGTCGCTCTGCTGCATAGGAAGGATCTTGTCAAGAGCAGCTTCTCTTTCTTCAACTGTGTCTGCGCAGATCATTTCACGGAATGCGGAAATTCTGTCAGGCTCGAAGAACATATGCTCTGTACGGCCAAGACCGATACCTTCAGCGCCGAATGCTCTTGCCTGAAGCGCATCCTTAGGTGTATCAGCGTTTGTTCTTACCTTAAGTGTTCTGTATTCGTCAGCCCAAGCCATGATTGTACCGAACTCACCACC
Organism: Clostridia bacterium; assembly: GCA_017481595.1. GTDB lineage: Bacteria > Bacillota > Clostridia > Oscillospirales > CAG-272 > RGIG2000. The sequence goes on from JAFUOY010000005.1 coordinate 16,213, forward strand.
GATAGTAGCGGGAACAGTAGGAATAGCTTCGCCGTAGATGTTACCTGTAGAACCGTCAAGGGAGATGTAATCACCTTCAACGTATGTTCTGCCGCCAAGAGTGAACTTCTTGTTTTCTTCGTCCATCTTGATATCGCCGCATCCGGATACACAGCAAGTACCCATACCACGAGCAACAACCGCTGCGTGAGATGTCATACCGCCACGTACTGTAAGGATACCCTGGGAGTAGTGCATACCCTCGATATCTTCGGGAGATGTTTCAAGTCTAACAAGAACAACCTTTTCACCCTTCTTGCCCTGTTCAACAGCGTCTTCAGCTGTGAATACGATCTTACCGCAAGCAGCTCCGGGAGATGCGGGAAGAGCAGTAGCTACAACCTTAGCAGCCTTAAGAGCCTTAGCGTCGAACTGGGGATGGAGAAGTGCGTCAAGCTGCTTAGGATCGATCATTGTAAGAGCTGTCTCCTTGGAGATCATACCCTCGTTAACGAGATCAACAGCTATCTTAAGAGCAGCCTTAGCTGTTCTCTTACCGTTTCTTGTCTGGAGCATATAGAGCTTACCGTGTTCAACAGTAAATTCCATATCCTGCATATCTCTGTAGTGGTTTTCAAGAATGCCACATACTTCAACGAACTGCTTGAATGCTTCGGGGAACTTTTCTTCCATCTGAGCGATGGGCATAGGTGTACGAACGCCTGCAACAACGTCTTCACCCTGTGCGTTTGTAAGGAACTCACCCATAAGCTTCTTTTCGCCTGT
>JAFUOY010000041.1 GCA_017481595.1 Clostridia bacterium
CCGACGAGTTCAAAAAACGCCTCGAAAGTTTTATAAAAAAGACTCGTGAAGGGAAAATAATCGTCGGATACGGTGGTATAGATAAATATTATAAATGACAAATTCCAATTTGTCGAGCAGACAGCAACAGACAGTTGCTTGTCAACTCAGGCAATCTGTGGTAAAATATAACCACAAAATTATAGGGCGGTGAAATTATGGAAACAAAGGATATTATTTTAGAACTCAGAACGAAAAAAGGTCTTTCACAAGAGGAACTTGCGGAAAAGATATTTGTAACAAGACAAGCGGTTTCCCGTTGGGAGAACGGCGAAACGATACCAAACACCGAAACGCTGAAGCTTCTTTCAAAAGAGTTTGACGTTTCGATCAATACGCTTCTCGGCTCACCCCAAAATCTGATCTGCCAATGCTGCGGAATGCCTCTTGAGGATAGCAATATCAGCAAAGAACCCGACGGCTTTTTTAACGAGGAATACTGTAAGTGGTGTTATGCCGACGGCAACTTCTGCTATACAAGCATTGAAGAACTGACCGATTTTTTGGTTGGTCATATGTCAAATGAAAACTTTCCTGCCGATCAGGCGAGAGCGTATTTTGATGAACATCTTCCGAAGCTCAACTATTGGAAACGCTATGCGGAGCTTGGCGGTGATGAAAATTTCAAGAAATTCAAGGAGCAGCTTATCCGCGAATTTAACGATTTACATATCGAAGGAATGCCCGAAGTCAAAACGCTCAATTTCCTTGTAGGCGGTTATATCAATATGGAATACTCGCTCCCGAATGGACAAAAGGTAAAATTCCTTGATGATAACACCACCTACCTTGCAAATCAGCTTGAATGTGAGTTTGGCGGAAACCGTTGCTTCGGAATTGCCGGTAATATGGATTTTCTTCTCGTCTGCACGTATGGGGAAAACGGCGAAAATCCCGAGCTTGTGATTTATAAGAAAAGATAACGCAGAGGGCTGACTGAAATGGTCAGCCCTCAAAATTTGCGTCGGTGGAAGTAAAAAAGGTTTTCGAAAAGATTGAGAAAAAGCCATGAAAAGCCAATAAAATTCCAAAATCAAGAGAACATTTAGTCCACCGTAAACAACTAATTTTTGATGCGCAAATTGCGAATGCCAAAAAATGCCTTGATTTATTAATTATATTATGATACAATAAAGAAAATCTTACTATTCTGAAAAACAACGTCATACAAAGGAGGTGCGACTGTGATCATAACATATGCTATTATGGCAATTATTGCTTTGATTTTACTAATCGGTTATATTGTACTCGTTCGTAAAAAAGAGTCATGGCTTCTCCTTTTATACATTTGCGTTACCGTCGTAAACACGGGATATTTTCTTCTCTCGGTTTCAAAAACAGTCGAGTTTGCAATTTTCGCAAATGATTTCATATATCTTGGAAGTGTGTTTCTTTCGATGTCAATGCTCTTGACTATCGTCCGGCTCTGCGGCTTTGAAGTTAAGAAAAAATTGATCATCGCACTTCTTATCATTGGTGCGTTGATGTTTGCCGTTATCGCAACCTCCGGCTTCCTGCCGTGGTATTACAAGGAGATTGAACTCGTCTTTATTGACGGAGCCGCAAAGCTCAAAAAAGTTTACGGCGTGTTGCATCCTTTATATCTTGTCTATTTGTTAGCCTATTTTGTAACAATGGTCGTATGCATCGTGCAGTCTATTCGCAAAAAGATGATCGCATCACAAAAACATGCTTCTTTACTTGCCGCTATCGTCTTCGGCAATATTGCAGTTTGGCTGATCGAAAAATTCATTCCTTGGGATTTTGAATTTCTTTCAGTTTCCTATCTGTTCAGCGAGATCATATTGCTTGGACTTTATTGGATGATGCAGGATTACGTTCGTTCGGACCTTATCCCTCGACCGACACAAGGAGCGGCACATTATGCTTCCATAGATATTGCAACAATACCTATGGAAGAAAAGATTTCGAAGATTCTTTCCTTCCTCAAGCCCGGTGAACTGCTGGTGGCAAGAGAACGTGAAGTCCTTGAATTGATTCTTCAAAACAAAAAAAGAAAAGAAATAGCCGACGAATTATGCTTGTCGGAAAACACAATCAAGACCTACACAAGAACGTTATACGGTAAGGTCGGTGTCAGCTCACGAGAAGAGCTTTACGCGTTACTTATTAAATAATTGTCTTTTGAACGGCAGAGTACATCTGCCGTTTTTTTTACGTCAAAATCGTTCTTTCACCCTTTTTTCACCCCTGTTTCCCTCATTTTCACCCCTCTGGGGTGTACCGAACATATATATAAATGTGATAAAATGTAAACAACATAGAATCCGGAAGTTTCTAAACTGCAAAAATGGAGGTGGTTAACGTGACCGACAAGCGCATACTATTCGGTGATTTTGAGTTTCCAAGAACAAGCGGATTAAAATATCTTTTGAACGAGGAACTGCTTGTTACCGACTATTTGTTCGTCAACGAACCCCACAACAGCTTTTCAATGTACTTTGAAAACGGATTTCCAATCTTTAAAGTACCAGAAAACAGCGAACGACCTTATTGCCTATTTGAGATGAGGCGCCCCGACAGAAAGATTAAATTCTTTTGTCCCGAAAAATACCCCCATCTAGATTCGGTAGTTTGGTACTTTTACGTTGAGGTGTTCGATGAGCAAGGCGTAGCGCATGTTCTGCCTGGACAGGTACGTATTGAATTCGACGGGAATTTCATCCATCGGATAAAAGGCAAGCCGAAGTTTATAGAGCTGCTCGAAGGGGTCAAGCTCGCTATTGCTGCTTCAACATGAGAAACATATCATCTGCAAGGAGGTATAAAAAATGAAGAAAAAATCTATATTAATAACAATATTTATTCTCTTGATTGCCGTTTTTGCATCTTCCTTTACGGCATGCAATAAAGGAGGCAATACACTTGAATCGTTGCAAAACGAACACGGTATCGTTATAAAAGGCGGTAGTTTTGAAGAAGGTTCTGTCTTGGTAAGCAACGAAATCGCAACGACCACAGATGAAGCAAAGGAAGTTCTTGGGGTAATTGCCAGTCAGAACTATAACAAGAATGGTCGTATACATATATTCGACATCTACGTTACAAAAGACGGTGTAAAGGTACAGCCTAACGGAAAAGTAAAGGTTTCCGTTCCGGTACCCGCTGTTCAAGTAGATAGCTACCTTGTATTTCATGTTAAGGCAGACAAAACGGTAGAAAATCTTGTTACTACTGTAGCTGACGGAAAAATCTCATTTGAGGTAAGCAGTTTTTCCTACTTCGTAATAGCAGAAGCAGCGCCTACTGAACACGTACACAACTATAATCAATGGATGCAAGATCCGACTAACGAGAACAAACATATCCGTCAATGTAATTGCGGAGAAATTGAAACAGGTGATTGCTCATTCGACAACGGTGTTGTAACACAAGAGCCTACACATTTTGAAGAAGGCGTCAAAACTTACACCTGTACGGTTTGTGGAAGAACAAATGAAGACCCGATTGGCAAAACAAATGAACATACATTTACTGAATGGTTCCCATCTGTAGAAAACGAAAACAAACACGATAGAGTATGCAAGTGTGAAGAAATAGAAACGGCTGACTGTACGTTTGATAACGGTACTGTAACAAAGGAACCTACTCATACTGAGGAAGGTATTAAAACTTACACCTGTACGGTTTGTGGTAGAACAAAAGAAGAATCAATCGAAAAGACAAAAGGTCACGAGTTTGGTAATTGGAAGCCTGATCAAGTAACTGAAGATAAGCACGTTCGTGAATGTGCATGCGGTGAAAAAGAAACGGCTGACTGTACGTTTGATAACGGTACTGTAACAAAGGAACCTACTCATACTGAGGAAGGCATTAAAACTTACACCTGTACGGTTTGTGGTAGAACAAAAGAAGAATCAATCGAAAAGACAAAAGATCACGAGTTTGGTAATTGGAAGCCTGATCCAGTAACCGAAGATAAGCACGTTCGTGAATGTGCATGCGGTGAAAAAGAAACAGCTGACTGTACGTTTGATAATGGAGTTATTGATGAAGAAAGTGGTTTCATTGTATATACTTGTACCGTTTGCGAAAGAGAAAAAGCGGGGGCAGCAGGTATTATCATTGTAATATCCGGAGGAAAAGCTACTTTTGAAGGAAAAGAAACAATCACATCTAATAGCAAGTTATATGGTGAAAATGCTAAAGTCTATATCGCGCAAGAAAACGACGTTTTGAACGTTACACTAAACGATCAGGAAGCAAGAACGTTTAAGCATTGGGCTTCTGCAACAGGTACGATTATTCCCGATGAAGATTTCTCTATTCTTGTACGAAGAAGCGATTATTATTATCCTGTATTTGAAGATACAGATACGAATGAATTTTCTGACCGTATAACGATTTATGAAGGAAATTGTGAAGAAGGCATCCTTTACATGTCTACAAATTCAAAGGGCGATGTCAAATACGAATTGGAATTCGTTAATTTCGGACATCACGATTTTGCCGAATCGGTATATCATAATAATCAGTATCACAAGCAAGTATGTTCAATCTGCGGTGAAACCATTTTTGAAGAGCATACCGAAAATAACAGCGAAATTGAAAAAGAAGCAGGACATACGGAAGAAGGTCTTGTAAGATATGAATGTTTATGCGGTCACACATGGAAGGAAACTATCCCTGTAACGGATGAGCACACTATCGATTATGATGATTGGCATATCGTAGAGGAAAGCAAAAACGGACAATACGGTAAATACCGTGTTTACTGTAAATACTGCGACTACTACGAAGAATACTGGTATTTAGGCGGTTTGGATTTCGTCGACTTCATTGACGGCAAGATGATTCAATATCAGTACACTTACGGCGGTAAGGTAAGCCACGATGAATACTATTACAGCTACAGAAACGCAGACGGAAAGAAAGTTTACATTTGGGCGCTTCAATATGAGTATGAATATTCGTCAAATGCGGATTACAACGATACGTACATCTTTATGTACATAGATGATGAAGATTCAACCACCATAGAACCTATTTATCTGTCCAAATCACGTGGTGATAGAAGATCTGAATATCTGTGGGCTATTTACGGATATGCTTACGATGTAAACGGTTGGATCAATCTTTTGGATTATCCTGATCGTAATATCGGTTGTAGTGACGGTATGGTTTTAGGAAACAGTATGAGCGCAAGGTCATCAGTGTTTGAATCATATCATGACTATTGGGCTGAAACATACAACGAATTGCGTATTCCTACCAGCAAATCCTACGATGATCTGTCTGGTACACCATGGGAAATTTATTGGGAAGGTAAATCATTCCAAGGCGGTTACTATAATGAAAATGATGAATACATAGTAACCGGCGGAAGAGATATCATTAGCTTTGTAAAAGATCCTGAAAAATCCTACAAAAAATACATGCACGTTGATAAAGCAACGGGTATTACCTACGGATACGAGGATTACGGCACGTATTATAGAACCGTCTTTATTATGAGAACGTACAAAACTATCGTATCTCCCGAAGAGTTCGAAAAGCTTGACGCTGCAAGTAAATCTCTTCACTACTCCTACGGTGATATAGAAAAAGATATTAAGTCGTTGTGCTCTGAGCGTACTGCGTTTAATAACTTTACGTTGACCTTACCTGAAACGATTAACGCATTCAGATTTATTTTCAGCGATCCCTTTGATTGCGTTGAAATAAGCGGAAATAATACTAATGTTTATTATAATACGGCTCACGTATATAATAGCGGAAGTCCGATTACTTTAACTTGGAACGGCGAAGATGGTCTTGTGTTTGACCGTTATGAAATTTGGGATTTTGAAAAGCAAGAGTGGGTATTGCTTTCCGAAAGTTCGGAATTTACGTTCAATACGTTAGACAATCCGAGAAGAATTGCTGCATACGTAAGAGTAATTTGCCATGAAGTTGACGTACCCGTTGAGCCCGGAGAAACGTTTAGAATTACCATAGAAAACGGATATTTCGAAATTGATGGCAAGGAATACACCGGAACAGTTGAAGTTCCTGCTAATACTCACGTGTACGTATACGCTAATGAAGTTGCAGGTAAAACGTTTGACCATTGGGTGGACGGTAACGGCGAAGAATTTAATGATTATCATTTCTACGTTACCTCCGATATGGCGCTAACGCCTGTTTACGTTGATAGGATATACCGTCAATACTGTGAAGGCTGGAATTACAACTCATACGTAATCGTTAACGGCGGAGAAATGCATTATAGTACCGAATTTGAAGGTAAGGCAGGCGATACGTTTGAATTGAACACGACGTATGATCCTAATGACGGTTGCACCGTATTCCTCGGCTGGTATATGGAAACATATGGCTTAAACGGACCCGAATACATTTTAATAAGCGACAAACAAGCGTTCACTTACACAATAACGGGCGAAGAAACCGGTTTCTTATATGCAGTATGGACAACGGGAGAAAATCCGTTCATTAAGAAATACGTTGATATCAGAGCAACAAACGGCTTTGTTTCCTACGTAGGCGGAGAGGCATTCAATATGTTTAATAATGCATATTCTGCTATAAGTTTATCCATGAGCGGAAGAGTTTCTTTCCATGATGATCCCACTGATGAAACAATTTATACAAATTGGGATATAGCATACAGATATGAGCTTGAAGGCGAAATCCAACACGAGATTGCTGAATCGTATGAATATGAGTACGGTTATTATCCTGCTGAATATTGGGTAAATGATCCACAATATAACTATCCTGATGGAGTTATTAATGTTACGGGAATTGATGATACAGATGATGATGACATAGAAGATGACAGTGAAATTATTACTCCTTAAGCTATTACAAATCCAACACAATATAAGTAATTGACATAAAAGCGGTGAGCCTCAGCTCACCGCTTTTATGGTCGGAGTGAGTCAACCCCAGTTGAACACCATTGTGAAAGTGCCATAAATTCTTGTGACAAAAGGAGTTTTGGAGCTTTTTTTTAGGTGGAATTTTTGAGAAAAATGTAAAATTCTTCTTAAAAAATGCTTTGAAAAGTCCACCTTTGGAAATTTTGGATTTGCTTAAATTAGGTATTTTAGTGGTGTAAAAAACGGATTTCAACCTTACTTTTGCTTTTAAAATATTTTGCTTGTATTTTCGTTGACACAAATACTGTATTGTGTTATTATGAAATTTGTAAAGCATATTAATGATGAAGGAGAAAGCAAATGTTTAAAAACATCAATTTGGAATTGAGCTTAAAACCGTTTAAGCAAACAGATGATAATTATATTCGCAGAATTTGCGTGCAAATTTTTGAACAGTGGAAACCGCTTTTGAAAAATAGAAAAAATATCGCCATTATGCTTTGGGTGGGTGACGGGAGTGAGATTCTTGATTACGCAGGTGATTTGGAAGATGCATTCGAATGGGGTCATTTTGTCGGAACGGCAAATCTCCCATATTTGGAAAAGAATGCTCCCGTTGAAACCTCATTACACGAAAAAAAGCAGGATTATATCAAAAATGTGCCTGTAATGACCTACGGTATCCTCAAAACGATCATTTCTTGTCTGAAAGAGGAAGGAAAAAAAGCTTTTCCAAATGCTACTATACGGGTGGGGGAAACCTTTGACATCGGTCCGGAGTTTGCTATTTCAGATTTTAAATATAACCGTCATACTGAGATATGCACGGGTAGTAGGATGGACGAATTCGGCTTCGTGGATGCCACCGCCACATTAAAGGCAGATGAGCGTTACTATGCATCATATCCAAATGGTATTCCCGAGGACACACCGTTTGGAACGTTCCTCGGAAAGCAATCCGAAATCTTTTTGAAGGATATGGGATTTGATTATTTGTGGCTCTCTAACGGGCTTGGATTCAGCGCCAACCCTTGGGATAAAACGGGAAAGATTTTCGATGGAGAGAACTACTATCCCGAAAGGCTCTCGGCAACAAAGGAAAATGTGTTTGCATTTTGGAAGCTTTTTAGAAAAGAGTGCTCATTCCCACTTGAAACGAGAGGCACGAACAATTCGGTAGGCATTGACTACGCAAGTGACGGTGTCCCACTGTATGACATCTACAACGCCAATCTTGACATTACCGCACCGCCAAACTCTCCTTGGGCGGCGCTCAATGACAACTACGGTCTTGAGATTATGGGGCATATGACACGCATATGCGAGTTGCCAAATGAGAAATTTCCGTTTAGATATTATATTCACGACCCTTGGTGGATCAACTCTCCATGGTACGACCGCTACGATGGAGCACCGAGCGATATTTATCTGCCTATGGCAATTTCACGCATCAATGCAGATGGAAAGGTTGAAACTGCAAATTCCCTTAATATTCTTTCTATTGATAATTCTTACGGAGGCATGCCTGATGCGTGCGTCAACGAGCCTCTACCACATATACTGAAAGCCGAAAAGGATGCTGCTGACGAGCCTGCACCACTGGTATGGATTTATCCTATGAGAGAGTATACCACCTCACACGACGCAGAACTTCTTCGAGAAATGAACATTGGTGACAACTACATTTGTGATGCAATCAATGACGGCTTGCCGCTCTGTTGTGTGGTGTCAACCGACAATTTTCTTAGACACGACTCAAGCGTTTACCAAAAAAGCATTCTGATCTCACCCGTTCCCGAAAATCCTGCCGTTCTTGAAAAGCTGACGAGCCTCGCAAAGAATGGCATCGGCATTTTGATGTACGGAACACAGCAAAAGCTGGATAGTGTCCAAAGCTTTAGAGGACTGATAAAGCTTAACTCGACAGAAAATGCAAAAAGTCTGCGTGAAGCCTTATCTGAATTTGGATATAGTATAGCTTTCACAAAAAAAGAGGAATGCATAAAGCCTCCCACAATAGGTATAGCACGAAAAGACAGCGCTCTGTTTTTCTCGGTATACAATGCAAACACCACTACTGATACGCAATTTAAATTTCCACTCGGAGCACCCATACTTTGCGGAACAGATACTGAAATAACAAATGAAAAATCATCATATCGTTTTAGCCGAAGTGAGCATCGGGAATGTCGCGTATTCGTGAAACAGACAGACGGTGTTATCTCTTGCAGAGAAGCGCCTCCCGTCAATGCAAGATACAGACGAGCCATCAAAATAACAGGACTTAAGGATGCCACCGTGTTTCTTTTCCCTGAAAAAGGCTGCGAGTCGGTTGTATCAATAGCAGAGTACACCGACTACACGCCTAAACCTGACCCGCGATTCAAGGTAGTTGATGATGAAACATACGGCAATTACTTCAAAGGTGAGCATATTAGTGGGGATATTTATTTTTTGATTGGATATAAACGCTAACATATTGTGGAGCTAACAAAAAAGACAAATGATATCATAAATGCAAAAAGAGTCACTCAATCGAGTGACTCTTTTAATATAAAACAAAAATGACTAAAACGGCTCCATAATCACGGGTGTTCGTTTTAGTCATATCTGGTCGGAATGACAGGGTTCTCCCTGCCTGCGGGCTGGGCTTTCCGTGGCTCTGACAGTCCACCGGACTGTCATTCACTACCACTTCCCCTTCGAACCCTGTTTTTATTATAAAAGCGGCATACCCCAATGGGTACACCGCTTTTATGGTCGGAATGACAGGGTTCTCCCCGCCTGCGGGCTGGGCTTTCCGTGGCTCTGACAGTCCACCGGACTGTCATTCACTACCACTTCCCCTTCGAACCCTGTTTTATTATAAAAGCGGCATACCCCAATGGGTACACCGCTTTTATGGTCGGAATGACAGGGTTCGAACCTGCGACATCGTGCTCCCAAAGCACGCGCGCTACCAACTGCGCTACATCCCGATATGTAAATGCAAAATGCAAAGTGCAAAATGCAAAATTGGTTTGAATTGTTAAGAAAGCATTTGGCTCTTTTTTGCGTATGTATTATATCAAAAAAAATCTTGTTTGTCAATAGACCGCACTAAATTACTTTTAATAAAAAAATCAAGCAGACGTGTTTATCTGCTTGATTTTTTGTTATTCGATATTTTTCATCTTTTCGCGGACTTTTATTTCCTTTTTTACGCGTTTAAGAAGGATAACGGCAAGGATGGTGGCAAGGAAGTTTACACCGACGAAATTGAGCCAGATACCGTCAAGCCCTAAGCTCCAGAGAGAGCCCAATACAATAATCGGGAACAAAAGCGCAACGGAAACCGACATTATGGTAGCAAGAACAGGCTTCTCTATGGCGCTTAAAAAGCTTTGTGTGGTTACGGCTACCCAACGGAAAAGGTACGCAAGGCAAAACAGTCTGATGGCGTGGGTGGAAACCTCAAGAAGCAACACGTCCTCCGCATTTGCAAACATTGATGCAATAGTTTTTGGGAAGAAAAACAAAAGCGACGTTGACAAAAGACCGATGGTTGCCGTGCCTGTGTAAGCGCACTTAACGATCTTTTTAACTCTTGAATAGTCCTCCGCGCCCCAGTTGTATCCTATTGCGGGAGCAAGTGAATCGCTGATGCCGTAGAGCAATGGCCAACAAAAGTCGCTGGCGTACATAAGCACCGCGTATACGGCAACCGCAGTAGTACCGCCTCCCTCTCCGAACGCCTTTACACCGAGGGTCATAAGAGAAACATTCATTACTATGGAGGTAACTCTGCCTGAAATATTATTGAGGAAGGTAGGAGATCCGCAGGCGGCAATCTCCTTAAACATTGCTTTATTGAATTTCGGCTTTGTAAACTTTAAAAGCGCCTTCTTTGCAATAAAAGGAGTCAATGCCGCTATGGCGCTTAAGCCCATTGAAATGCAGGTCGCTATTGCAGAGCCCACAACGTCCATCTTAAGCACGAAAAGGAACAGACACAAAAAGCCGAGAGTTGCAACGTTACAAAGGATGTTTATAAGCATACTTGTTTTAACGTAGCCGCTTATACGGAGATAATTATCCATTGCGAAAAATATGGTTGTCAAGGGGCTGCAAAGGGCATATGTACGAAGGTATCTTACCGAGGTTTCAAGCAAGGCGTCATCCGCGCCCATCGTACGGGAAAGAGGCTCTGCCGCAAAGAACATAATGCATCCCATTACAACGGATGCTACGAATATCATTACTATGGAGCAGGAAAAAACGTTGTTTGCGGTCTTATAATCCTTTCTGCCCAGGGCAATGGAAATGGGCACCGAGGCTCCGACACCCACAAGGTCGGCAATAGAAAAGTTTATCATAACAAGGGGAAACGCAATATTGACGGCGGCAAAGGCGTCCTCGCCAAGTATCTGACCGATAAATATACCCTCAATTATGGTATATACGGACATTGCAAACATACTTACCATACCAGGCATAGCTATAACGAAAAACAGCTTCCACGGATTCATAGTAGCATACATTAACTCAGTCTTTGTTTTCATATTCTCCTCCTTGTTATCTTGATTCCTACAGTATTATATCCTAAAAGGAGGATATTGTCAACATCTTATAAAAAAAGAGAGGCTTCCCTCTCTTTTTACTGTTTATTAAAGCTTACATATATCGGCATTGGTAATAAGATGGAATCCCGCTGCCTCAAGAGCAGACTCCGCAATTTCGTCATCCTCTACGCGGAGAACAACGTATGCGTGCTTCTCTGTTCTTGCCATAAATGCATAGAGATATTCCATATTGATGCCTGCATTGTCAAGCACGCGAAGAGCCTCGGTAAGCTTACCGGGAGCGTCTCCTATCTTAACTCCGACAACGTTTGTTACCTTAATAAGATATCCGTTTTCCGTAAGAGTTTTCTTTGCGGTTTCCTCGTCGTTTACGATAAGACGAAGAATACCGAAATCCTCTGTTTCCGCAATAGAAAGGGCTCTTATATTTACGTTATTTTCTGCAAGGGTGTCCGTAATTGAAACAAGAGCGCCCTGCTTATTTTCAACAAAAACTGTAATCTGCTTTATAGCCATAGTCAATACTCCCTTCAATTATATCAATTTACGCTTATCGATAACGCGGACAGCCTTACCCTCGCTACGAACGATGCTCTTGGGAGCAACGAGGTGAACCTTAGGATTGATGCCGAGCATTATCTTCATTGCTTCTGCAAGGGATTTTTCCATTGCAAGAATCTCGCTTACCTTATCAGTAAACTTATCTGCCGTCATTTCTACGTTTACGTCAAAGGTATCGTTGTTATTTACTCTGTCTACCACGATCTGATAGTTGGGCTCATATCCTTGCTTAAGAAGAACTGCCTCGATCTGGCTGGGGAATACGTTTACGCCGCGGATGATAAGCATATCGTCGGTTCTGCCCATAGGCTTAGCCATTTTGATAAGCGTTCTTCCGCAGGAGCATTTCTTACGTGAAAGCACGCAGATATCTCTTGTGCGGTAACGAAGGAGGGGGAATGCCTCCTTATCAAGGGATGTAAATACAAGCTCACCCTTTGAGCCCTCGGGAAGGACCTCGCCTGTGTCGGGGTCAATAATTTCAGCAAGGAAGTGGTCCTCGTTAATATGCATACCCGTCTGCTCACAGCATTCGAAGGAAACGCCGGGGCCGGATGTCTCTGTAAGGCCGTAGATATCGTACGCCTTAATGCCAAGAGTATCCTCAATTCCGCGACGCATCTCCTCTGTCCAAGGCTCAGCGCCGAAAATACCCGCCTTAAGAGGAATATCCTCCGGCTTGTAGCCCTGCTCCTTCAAGCTTTCGCCAATGTATGCGGCGTAAGAGGGAGTGCAGCAAAGAATAGTTGCGTTCAAGTCCATCATAAACTGGATCTGACGCTCTGTATTACCTGATGACATAGGAAGAGTCAAGCATCCAACACGGTGGGAGCCGCCGTTAAGACCGGGGCCGCCTGTGAAAAGGCCATAGCCGTATGCAACCTGGCAAACGTCCTTCTTAGTACCGCCTGCCGCTACGATAGCGCGGGCGCAGCATTCCTCCCAAAGGTCAACGTCGTGCTGAGTATAGAACGCAACAACACGTCTGCCCGTTGTACCTGAGGTTGACTGAATACGAACGCACTCATCAAGGGGCTTGGCAAGGAGTCCGTAGGGATAAGCATCGCGAAGGTCAGCCTTTGTAAGGAACGGAAGCTTGTATAAATCCTCAATTCCGTGAATATCCTCGGGCTTTACACCCTTTTTATCCATAAGATCACGATAGTACGCCACGTTTTCATAAACGTGCTTTACCTGTTTAACCAATTTCTCTGACTGAAGCTTTTTTATTTCTTCCACAGGCATGGTTTCAATTTCTTTTTGATAGTAGTTCTGTGTCATAAAAATCACCCTTTCGTAATATTGAGCCTTTGCTCGGTTTTGATTGATACGGAGTGAGAAGAAAAACAAAAACGTCCTCTGCATTCCGAATAGAATACAGAGGACGAGAATTCCCGTGGTACCACCTCTATTTACCGCTTTCTCACGATTGCGGCCTTTCAGAGTGTCAATCAACACCCTTGTCCTGTGACGGGAACACCCGTTGCATCCTACTTAAGATAACCTTGTTCAGCGCACTGCTAACAGAATGAATTCAATAAGGTATCCCCTTTTGCCTCGCACCACCCGGCAATTCTCTCCTAAGGTCTTCCCAAATCTACTTGTTTCTGCTCATCGCATTTAATGAAAAAATTGTATCACTTTTGCACAAATTTGTCAAGTGGTTTTTGAAAAAATCATTTATTTTATACACAAATTGTGCATATTATTCTCAAATTATTCCTTGTCGTAGCAGTAGAAAAGCTCATCTACTCTTTCCTTGTCCCCTTCCTTATTCTTTGTAATAAGGCTTACTAAGGGAACGACTACCAAGGATACTGCCATTGCGCAAACGCCCATTTCGGGGGATTTGGATGCCGCGGCAGAAAAGCTTTCTGTAAGAGAAATAACGAGCGTAGATATTCCAACCGTTAACAGTCCCGATATCATACCTGCGTAAGCGCCGATCTTTGTGATCCTCTTTGAGAAAAGACCCCAGATGTAAGGACCGATAAAGCAGCCCGAAACAACGCCCCAGGAGAAGGACATAAGGCTGACGATAATAGGAATATTTCTCGTAGCGAATATAAAGGAGCAAGCGACGAAGGCAAGACAAAGTATTCTTGTAAGGGTCATCTGCTTGTCCTGCTTGATTTCCTTTTTGCTGATAGCGGGGATAAGGTCAACGGCTACTGCGGATGCGGAGGTAAGCACCACCGCCTCAAGAGTTGACATAGACGCAGAAAGCAAAAGAATGATGATAATTGCGAAAAGAATAAGTCCGAAGGTTCCGTTGCCAAGGACCTCAATAAGAACAGAGGGAATTACGGAGTCAACGCCGCCCTCGGGAAGCTTGCCGCCGAGAATAAGTCTTGACGTGCTGCCTACGAGGTACGCGCCACAGCCGATAATAAGGCAGAACACCGTAGAAATAACTGTACCGCGCTTAATAGCCGCAGAGTCCTTGATACCGTAGAACTTGCCTATCATCTGAGGAAGTCCCCAGGTACCGAAGCTTGTAAGCATAATGTTGAAGCAAAGGAATTTGAATGCGGAGCCGCCAAAAATGCTCGAAAGCTGCTCTCCCGTTACACCGCTCTGATCATCGGGCAAGGGCTTGAAGTTAGCAAGGTTTTTAAAAAGGCCTGAAATTCCGCCTACGCTATCGTGGGAAAGCACCGCTATAACAAGGCAGATAACGCCGACTATCATAATGATACCCTGTACAAGGTCTGCGTAGGCTGTGGCAATATAACCGCCCGCCACTAAGTACAAAGCGGTAAGACAAGCGATCAAAAGCATCCACACCCAGGTTTCTACACCGGGGAATACAACATTGAAAAGTGAGCCAAGTCCCTTATATACTGCGGCAGAGTAAGGAACGAGGAATATGAATATGACAATTGCCGCAAGGATCTTCATCCCCTTGGAATCGTATCTTTTTTCAAAATATTCGGGCATTGTTTTAGTGCCCATATGTCTTGTGATCTTTCTTGTGCGGTTGGCAAAGAAGAGCCAGGAGAGCAAGCAGCCGAGGATCGCGTTACCGATACCGATCCATATAGCGCCGATACCGATATTCCAGCCGTGCTGTCCCGCGTATCCTACGAATACAACCGCGGAAAAATACGCGGTTCCGTATGCAAATGCGGTAACCCAGGCATTTACCTTTCTTCCGCCGATAAGAAAGCCGTCAAGAGTTTTTGACTTTTTGTAGCTTGTAAGTCCGATGCACACCATAATAGCGGCATAGATGCACAAGGCGATAATGATGTAGATCTGTGCGTTTTCCATTTTTTCCTCCCAGAGATATAATACAGAGGGACAGGTGCCGTATAATAAAAAAATACGCCCTCTGTATCAATAAAATACAGAGGACGAGAATTCCCGTGGTACCACCTCAATTTACCGCATTCTCACGATTGCGGCCTTTTCAAGTGTCTGACAACACTCCTGTCCTGTGACGGGAACACCCGACGTAGCCTACACATCCAACGGACTTCGGTACGTAGCTCCGAAAATGTATTCTCTGCCCTACTGAATCACCGTCTTACACCAGCCGACGGCTCTCTTAAGATGCTTCAAGCAGATACTATTTTTTCATCAACGCCTTTTGCTTTATAAAAAAAGATGTTAACAGTTTATCACTTTTACGCCCCGATGTCAAGAGCTATTTACAAAATTCTGCAAAAATTGAAATACATTCTCTCTTTAAGTGCCGCTATAGCGAAAATCGGCGTTGCCATTTTCTTGGTAACGCCGATAATTTTTATATTATTTTAACCATTCCGCATTTATCCACATCTAATTTGGACACGCCTGCGCCGATTTTTCCTTCGCTTTGCTTTTCACCATAGATGGAATATATCTCATAGGAGGCTTCTTTATCGCTTTCAACGTATACTCCGCTCTTGCCCGAGGAGTTAAATACGTAGCTTACGCAGTCACCGTCCGCCTTGTAAACCACGCTCTGATACAAAACAGCCACACACTCCCCGTCCTTTTTGCTCTTCGCCATAGAATAGTTTGCCTCCACGTCAAAGACCTCAAGATCGCCATCAAGTATTGCGCTTCTGTGCTCCTTCCAGAAGGAGAGGAAATATTTAAGCAATCTTTTTTGCTCCTCGGATATGTCGTTAAAGCGCACGGATATCTGAGGTACGCCGAACATACAGGCAAGAAGCTGATAACCTACACCCTCGGGAGTATCGTTTTTGTTCCACATAAGCATATCGCTATGTACGGATGCCCCGCCCAACATAAGGCGGAGATTAAGACAGCCGATCCTGTTCATCATAGGGTCACCCGGGCAGTCCGTTACGCGGAAGAAATTGCCGTGCTGAGTCATTATAGGTCCTACGTAGGACTGACGGAACTCTATCATAAACTCCGGATTTATTTTTTTAAGGCTCGTCGCTACCTCGGAAAGAAGCCTGCTTACACCCTCCTCAACGGACACGCAGTCCATTTTTTCGTAATCGGTGGAGCTTGTTTTATCGGGACTGAAGCTATCTATAAAATCAAGCTTAAGTCCGTCCCAGCCATACTCCTTCACGTAGCCTGTGTAGATATCAACGAGAAAATCGCGTACCTCCTTGTATCTTGGGTCAAGAACGGATGCGCCTATATGCTCACGCTTTTTTAAGCACATATCCTTGAATCTTTCAAAATTTTCACTCTTTAAGCCCATATAAGGAACGGAGAACCAGATAACGAATTTCATACCCAGCTTATGTATGCTGTCAACGAAATATTTCATATCGGGTATTTTTTTCTTGCTTATTTTCCAGTCGCCGCAATAGGCGTAACCGCGGGAACTATCGTCCGTCTGCCATCCGTCGTCGATAATGATGGTATCCATACCAAGCTCCTTTGCGTGCCTGCACTCCTCGATTATAGCCTCCACGTCTATTTCCTGGTGATAGCTGTACCATGCGGAATAGGTGGGCAGACGTGTGCTTTCGGGAATGTAGCAATTTTTAAAGCCAAGCTCACTCCACCAGGATTTTGTATCCTTAAGGCTCTGATAGAATGGAACCTTTCTTCTGTCTATTCTTACAATAACCTCGTATTTTGACATAAGAGGGCTTATATCGGGGAAAAAGTCTATTTTAAAGCGCAGATTTCCCTTTTCCTCCACAACTCCCGCAGAAAGAACGGTAGCATTGGCAGGGTCGGAAAGAGCTATTGTAATTCTGTTCTCATTGCCCTTATTGAATATGGAAACGACGGGCATTCCCGTGGCGGTCCTGCTTACTTCGTTTCTCATATACCAATCCGCGGTAATATGCTTTTCAAAATATCCCTTGCTTGACCAAAAGCCCATCATATCCACTTGATTTTCCTCCCAGATAAGAGAGTAGACAGTGGGGTAAACGTCCTTTCCAAAGTCAAGGCTTAATTTATATTCGGACACGTCTCCGTCTTTTATTTTAACGAAGCTTTCCGATTTTAATTCATTTTCCGTTTTAGAGCATATACCCGTTTTTTCAAAATCAAAATATGCCATTTTATAGTCCTTTCTTTCATTTACCTTAGTACAATTCTTTATTTGTTAAGGGAAATATATTCCTCTGCAAAGTGGGCGGCTACTGCCCCGTCGGATGCGGCGGTAATTACCTGTCTTAATACCTTTGTTCTTACGTCTCCCGCGGCAAAAACTCCCTCTACGCTTGTTTTCGAGCTTTCGTCCGCTACGATATATCCGTTTGCATCAAGGTCAATATGTCCCTTGAAAACGCCCGTTACAGGCTCTCTGCCTATACTTACGAAAACTCCGTCGCAAAGGATATTATCCTCGTTGCCGTTTTTTAAATTTTTAACCTTGACTCCGCAAAGGCGCGTATCGATTATATAGTCGGCTACGGCGCTGTCCCATATAAATTCCACGTTTTCCGCCTTCATTAAGGGTTCGTGATATATTTTGGTAGCGCGTAAGGTATTACGTCTGTGTATTAAAATAACCTTTTTACATAGGTGGGAAAGGTACAATGCGTCGGAAACCGCCGAGTTGCCTCCGCCAACGACCACGACTGTTTTGCCCTTGTAAAATCTGCCGTCACAGTGGGCGCAATAGTGAAGTCCCTTGCCTATAAGCTTTTCTTCATCCGCTATTCCAAGATGACGTGGGTCGGCTCCTGTGGCTATAATAACCGCTTTTCCGTAAAAAACACCCGAGGACGTGGTTATTTTCTTTACTTTTGTACTGAAATCTACCTCCGTTACCTCGCAGTATTCCGTCTTGGCGCCAAAGCGCTCCGCCCCCATTTGCATATTCATACCAAGGGTAAAGCCGTCTATACCCTCATTAAACCCGGGGTAGTTATCAATTATATCTGTAAGCGCCATTTGCCCGCCCGGCGCCGCCTTTTCCGCAACTAAGGTATCAAGTCCTGCGCGTGAGGTATAAAGCGCCGCAGAATACCCTGCCGCACCGCCGCCGATTATTAAAACGTCGTAAACGTGATCCATATTTTCTCCTTTCATTGACATGGGTAAAATAAAGTGATACAATTATATTATACAACTTAATAATATCACATTAACACGCGTTTAGTCAACAAAAAAGGAGAAAAAATGAAAATTACGGCACTTATGGAAAATACCGCCTCAAGAAGCGATATTTTCTCCGAGCACGGTCTTTCCCTGTATATAGAAGCCGCTGAACACAAAATACTTTTTGATATGGGTCAGACGGAGCTTTTTTATAAAAATGCTCTTACCCTTGGCATAGATATTTCCTTGGTTGATATTGCCATACTGTCCCACGGACACTACGACCACGGCGGCGGACTGAAAAAATTTCTTGAGATAAATAAGAACGCCAAGGTGTATATAAGTCCCTTAGCCTTCCACCCCTATTACAACGGAAAAGGAAAATATATAGGTCTTGACGTTTCTTTAAAGGACGAATCCCGCTTGATTTATGTAGAAAACGAGAAAATTATCGACACATCCCTGTCTGTTTTTACAAAAAACCATATGGAGCGCCCAAATTTTATCGGTTATTTTGGTCTTACAAAAAAGATAGATGAGGAGTACGTGCCCGACGAATTTGAGCACGAGCAATATTTACTTATAGAGGAAAAGGGGAAACGTATTCTTATAAGCGGATGCTCCCACAAGGGGATTATAGATATTGTAAATTGGTTTAAGCCCGATATACTCGTTGGCGGATTTCACATTTCAAAGATATCCGACACAAGGGAGCTTGATAAAATAGCCGCCGCCCTATCCTTGCACAGCACAAAATACTATACCTGCCATTGTACGGGAGTGGAGCAATATAACTACTTAAAATCCAAAATGGAAGCTCTTGAATATCTCAGCTGCGGAAAAACCATAGAAATATAAAAGCCGAGGAAACTCGGCTTTTATACATTAAGGTAATATACGTATTATTTTATTCTGAGCATTGAAGTAACTTGGCGTGTGCCTGTCTTGGAATTTGGACTCCAAAAGAATATATCAAACCCTACATTCAACCAAAACACGCTGTCATTATCACTTCCGATATTACTTAATTGTACAACATCCTTATCCTGTGCATATTGATACATATGGTGTACAAGAGTCTTGCCGATTCCTTTGTTTCTATGTTCAGGCTCAACAAATAACGTTATCCACCACCGTGTACTGTCCATAGGCGGTTGCATACTGTCGGGAAATGCAAATATTGCTCCTTTTATTTTTCCGTTATCATCATCTATGACAAATCCGAATTGCGAATCAAT
The DNA here is from genome assembly GCA_017481595.1 of Clostridia bacterium. Taxonomy (GTDB): domain Bacteria; phylum Bacillota; class Clostridia; order Oscillospirales; family CAG-272; genus RGIG2000. The sequence goes on from JAFUOY010000041.1 coordinate 19,717, forward strand.
TTTGCTTAAATGGTATTCTTTTTTCCTCTCATCTGCAAAAAGCTTATTTATGATATTTATAATCTCATCCCTTGATATTTTTCTTATCTTATAGCTTGAATCACCTGCACTTATTATTTTGCGCTTTACACAATAGCTGAATAAATGGTTGAAATTTCCGTATTCAAGAGGTTTGGTTGGATCTTCCCCTTTTCTGCCATAAGCATTAAGGGTAAAACCTTGACTAAACCAGAAAAACGTAGCCTGAGGCGTTGATTCTGCAGAACCATATAGGTATACGATATTATCGTTTTCGGCTTGCTTTTTTACTGTTTCCACTAATTTTGTAGCAATTTTCATCCTTCTGTAATCAGGATCAACATAAAGATTTATTATGTACCAATATCTACCGCAGATAGGAGACGGTACCTCCCTCTCTATAATTAAAATTCTGCCAATTACCGCGTTTGTATCACTTATTGCAACATATGCTATTGAATTATTGCTATCCTCCCCGCCTATTTTTGGAAACAGATTCAAAATGGTGTTGTGCTGCTTTACGTTTGCCTTGCATATAGTAAATTTATTATTCATTTTATATCTCCTTAAATTTTATAGAATTATTATAATAAATAGTTTTTACATACAGTGCAAGGATCGTATAAAAAATAAAAAGCCAAGAAACACACACATCGACCCTTGCAGCATACAAGAGTTAAACAGTTTTCTTGGATAAATAACATCATATATCGTTCTAAGCACAGGCTCCTCCTTTCAATAATATTATATCAAAAGGGTCTGAATGTGTCAATAAAAAGTTTAGGGATTGGGAAAATTTGTTTTTAAAACGAGAGCCTTCTCCAACGAAGAAGGTGGATGCGTAGCAGACGGATGAGGAGGGCATTATTTGTGCTTATTTAATCTCCTCAACCACCACTCTGTGGTCCCCCTTCTCCGCTGGAGAAGGCTGTTTTTATATTAATACTTTAATGTGTCAGGCTATTTTTCTATTTTATGTTTATCGTTTTTCCTGCGGGAATTACAAAGGGCTTACCGTCCTTTGCAAGCCAGATATCGTAGGACGAAGGATTATAGATAGTATTCATATCAATGGAATAATCAAGAGATTTATAGGCTTTAACGTAGTTATAAAGCTCCATGGTGGTGGGATACCACACCTCACTTCTGTTGCTTACCATACTCATAAGCTTCTCTATTCTTTCCCATTCCTCTTCCTTATCAAACTCATAGGTGTGACCCCAGATACTGAAAAGGAAGCCTGCCTTTCTGTGCCAGTTACGAAGAGGATCCTCGTTTATAAAGGTGTTTGCAAGATCGAAAAGGCGACTGTCTGCGTGATGACAGGTAGTATCCATTTCAAGCCAATTTTCGGGCACGTCAAACTCGTGATGCTTTGGGAAGCCTATACAGGTACGTGCATAAACGAGTCCGTTCATTTTAAGGGCGGTTATAGTATCCGCATTATAGTTTCCGTAAGGATATACAAAGCCCTTTACGATCTGCCCCGATGCCTTTTCAAGGGTTGATCTGTCCTGATAAATTTCATAGCTCATAGCTTCTACGGGGAGACGGTCAAGATGAGGATGGGTAAAGCCGTGGGAGGCTATTTCGTGCCCCTTGTATACCTCTTTAATATCGGAAAGCCTTATATTACGGGGATTTTGTTGCTTCTCTGCCTCAATACACATATTTGACGAGATATTGAAGCTTCCCTTAAGATTGTATTTATTAAGAAGCTCTATAAACCTGATATCGCTTTGTATTGCGTCATCATAGCTAAAGGTTACTGCCTTTGTTTTGCCATTCGGGAACAACATCATATAATGCTTCATATTAGCTCCTTTCAATCGGGGTTTCTTTCACCCAAAAGAATTCTGTATTTCTGATAAAAGCTTTCAAAATAATCGCCGTCAAGGGCATCTCTTATCTTCTGCATAAGCTCGTTATAGAAATAGAGATTATGAAGAACGCAAAGACGCATACCAAGGGTCTCCTTCGCCTTTATCAAGTGTCTTATATAAGCTCTTGAATGATTTCTGCAGGCGGGACATCCGCAGTTTTCGTCTATGGGACGGGAGTCACGGGCGTACTTTTCATTCATTATATTCATTTTTCCGTTCCAGGTAAAGAGATTTCCGTGGCGCGCATTACGGCTTGGCATTACGCAGTCAAAGAAATCAACTCCTCTGTGTACTGCCTCAAGGATATTGCAGGGAGTACCTACGCCCATTAAATATCTTGGCTTGTCAAAGGGCATATAGGGCTCGATAACGTCGATAATTCTATACATTTCCTCCGTTTCCTCACCTACTGCAAGACCGCCGATAGCGTATCCGTCAAGGTCAAGCTCCGCGATCTCCTTCATATGCTTGATACGAAGATCCTCAAAGGTGCTGCCCTGGTTTATACCGAAAAGCATCTGATGCTTGTTTATGGTTTCGGGTAAGGAATTAAGTCTTTCCATTTCCTTTTTGCAGCGCACGAGCCATCTTACGGTTCTGTCACAGGACTGCTTCGTATACTCGTAGGTTGCGGGGTTTTCAATACACTCATCAAACGCCATTGCAATGGTGGACGCAAGGTTTGACTGGATCTGCATACTTTCTTCAGGACCCATAAATATGCGCTTACCGTCTATATGAGAAGCGAATTTAACGCCCTCCTCCGTAATTTTACGAAGCTGAGCCAGGGAGAACACCTGGAATCCGCCGCTGTCCGTAAGAACGGGCTTATCCCAATTAAAGAACTTGTGTATTCCGCCAAGGTCATGAATAAGCTTATCCCCGGGGCGAAGATGCAAATGATATGTGTTGGAAAGCTCTACCTGACAGTTAAGCTCCTGAAGATCTATTGTGGACACACCGCCCTTGATTGCGGCGCAGGTGCCTACGTTCATAAACACAGGGGTCTCGATTTTGCCGTGGACAGTATCCATTGTGCAGCGTCTTGCCCTGCCATCTGTTTTTAAAACCTTAAACATTATTTGATCCTTTCAAACTGTTTTTCAAGAAAATGCTTGGATATTTCAAACGCCACGGGTCTTCCGTGGGGACAGTATCTTATATTATCAAGAGTAAGAACTCTGTCGCATATCCATTTTATTTTTGCGGTATCGTATATTCTGCCCGCCTTTATTGCCGCCTTACAGGATGCCTGGTAAAGCGCCCTTTCAAAGTATTCATCCCTTGTGTGCATTGCATCCCCCTCACCATTTAAAAGCTTGGTGGCAAAGGTGATAAACATATCTGCCGCGGCAGAGGACTCTATACCCGTGGGAATTTCGTAAATTGAAGCGCCTCCGCTTGTAATATCAAAGCCGAAGCCTGTTTTTACAATATCGCTTCTCCACTCCGTAATTACGCCTATTTCGTCGCTTGTAAGATTAACCTCAATTGGTATCATAAGCATCTGAGAGGAGGGGGATGCTTCCTTTGTGACCCTTTTAAGGTCCTCAAAGATTATTCTTTCGTGGGCGGCGTGCTTGTCGATCATATACATTATCTCACCAAGCTCAACTATAACGTAGGTATTGAATACCTCACCCACAAGTCGGTAGTCGGGTACGGGCTTTATTTCTTCCTTTTTCTCTTCCTTTATAAAGGCAGGTACCTTTATAAACTCGCTCGTTGATTCCTTATTTAGAATTATATCTTCCCTTTGCGGCGCACTCTCCGTTTTTATAACGGCAGGGGCGCTGCTTTTAAATATATCGCTGAAATTATCCTTATAAGGAGCCTTTTGTATCTGCTCCGTTTTATTTTCGTGCACGGGCGTATAGTCAAGAGTAGAATTGCTCCTTAACACCCCGAAATTGCCGCGGGTGTCAAATTGAATTCGCTCCGCCTTTACTTCCTCTCTTTCCCTTACGGGGAAGGGAGTGTTTATATAGGCCTTTGCCTTTTCCTTAACGATATCCTTCTCCTGCGCTTCAAAAAGCTCAGGACGGGAAACGTGGTTTGCAAGCGCCGTCTTTACCGCGTAATAAACCGCCTCGAAAATAAGCTTTTCGTTGGAGAATTTAACCTCTAACTTGGAGGGGTGTACGTTTACGTCCACGCTTGAGGGGTCTATCTCAATATTAAGAACGCAGAAGGGGAATTTATCGGAGGGAATATAGGAAACGTACGCCTGCTCAATAGCGGCGGATGCGGTCTTGCTCTTTACAAATCTTGAGTTTATGTAAAAATTCTCAAAATTTCTGTTGGCTCTTACAAGCTCGGGAGTGGAGATAAATCCCTCCACCTTAATGCCGTTGTCCTCTCTTTCCACTCTTACGGTCTTCTTTGCAATATCCCTGCCAAGAAGGGCGTAAACTGCGTTTATAAGGCTGCCGTCACCTGAGGTAATATATTTTATCTCTCCGTCCATTATATAGCGGAAGGATATATCGGGCTTTGACATTGCCACCTTTTCAATAATGGCGGTAATGGAGGAAGCCTCGGTTACGTCCTTTTTTAAAAATTTCTTTCTTGCGGGGACGTTATAAAACAGGTCCTCAACGATAACCGTAGTACCGTTTGCGCATCCCGTCTTAATATGGTTTACCACCTCTCCGCCGTGGCACTCCAAAAGTCCGCCCATTTCCTCTCCATTTTGCTTTGACATTATGCGAAGCCTTGAAACGGAGGCAATAGCGGCAAGCGCCTCTCCTCTGAAGCCGAGGGTCATAATAGACTCAAGGTCGGTGGAATTTTTTATTTTACTTGTGGCGTGGCGCAAAATGGAAATGGGCAAATCGCCATATTCAATTCCACATCCGTTATCGCTTACTCGTATAAAGGCAGTTCCACCTCTTTTTATTTCCACGGTAATACTGTCAGCTCCCGAGTCTATTGCGTTCTCAAGAAGCTCCTTTACCACAGATGAGGGACGGTCAACCACCTCGCCTGCGGCTATTAAATTCGCAACGTCAAATCCGAGTACGTTGATCTTTCCCATTTCTTCACCGCCTTTTTATCTTATCTGAATAGCTTTTTTAACTCGAATATAAAATTCATTGCCTCAATGGGCGTTAAGGTGTTTATATCCACCTTTTTGATTCTGTCTGCCGCCTCGTAGACGCTTATGTCCTCAATGGACATTTCCATAGGCAAGCTTTCCTGTATCTTCCTTTTGTGTGATGCTTGCTTTATATCCGCATCCTCGCTTACCATTTCAGCAAGGATTGCTCTTGCGCGCTTAACAACCTCGTTAGGCACTCCCGCCAGCTTTGATACCTCAATACCGTAGCTATCATCCGTGGGTCCCTTTACAATCTTACGAAGGAAGATTATGTCCTCGCCGCGTTTCTTTGCCGCAATATTGTAGTTTACCACTCCGTTTATTTCATTTTCAAGGCTTGTAAGCTCGTGATAGTGGGTAGCAAACATAGTCTTTGCCCCTATCTTTTTGCCTGCGGTATATTCGGCAATGGCCTTAGCCATACTCATACCGTCAAAGGTGCTTGTTCCTCTGCCTATCTCGTCGTAGATTATAAAGCTGCGCTTTGTGGCGTTATCAAGTATGTAGGCAACCTCCGTCATTTCAAGCATAAAGGTAGACTGTCCCGACGCTAAATCGTCGGATGCGCCAACACGGGTAAAGAGCTTGTCAACCACGCCTATTCTTGCATCCTTGGCGGGGACGAAGGAGCCTATCTGCGCCATAACCACAATCAAGGCGCTTTGTCTCATATATGTTGATTTACCCGCCATATTGGGGCCTGTAATAAGCGCCAAGCGGTCCGTGGTGGTATTAAGGAAGGTGTCGTTTGGCACGAAGTAGCTATCCTTTACAAACTGCTCCACAACGGGATGGCGTCCGTCCTTGATGTCGATAACGTCACTGTAATCAACCTCGGGACAAACGTAATTATTCTTCATTGCAACCTCTGCCAGGGAGATGTAAACGTCAAGCTTGGCAAGAAGATTTGCGCTTTTTTGTATTCTCTTGAGATTCTTTGCAATCTCATCTCTTAAAAGTATAAAGATATCGTATTCAAGGGCGCACACCTTATCCGTTGCGCCAAGGACGGTAGCCTCCATACTCTTAAGCTCGTCAGTTATGTATCTTTCACAGTTGGAAAGAGTCTGCTTTCTTATATAAGTATCGGGAACCTGGGATATTAAGGATTTTGTAACCTCAATATAGTAACCAAATACCCTGTTATAGCCGATTTTAAGTGTTTTGATTCCCGTCTTTTCCCTCTCGGACTCCTCAATTTTGGATATCCAACCCTTTCCGTCCGCCATAATGGCGCGGAGGCTGTCAACTGTTTCGTTGACTCCATCCTTGATAAAGCCTCCTTCTCTTATTGAAAATGGGGGATTTTCCACAAGGGTGTTATCTATGGCGTTGTAAATATCAGTAAGGTCGTCTATTTCATCCCTGATGGCAGAAAGCTCGGGAGTGTTTACGGTATAGAGAAGATTTTTTATTTCGGGAATAACTGATACGGTAGACGATATTGCGCGCAGGTCCTTGCCTCCCGCAGTACCGTATACTACCTTCGTCATAAGTCTTTCAAGGTCAAGGACGCCTGATAAAAGGTGGGATATTTCCTCTCTTAATACAAAGTTGGAAACAAGCTCCCCTACCGCGCCTTGACGGGCGGTTATCTTTTTAACGTCAACCAAGGGATGCTCAACGAAGTTACGGAGCATTCTTGCGCCCATAGCGGTCTTGGTCTTATCAAGCACCCAGAAAAGACTGCCTCTCTTTTCCTTGTTTCTCATAGTTTCACAAAGCTCAAGATTGCGGCGTGTGTTAAGGTCCATTTCAAGATACTGTCCCTCGCCGTAAACATTGAGATTGTTGATGTAGGATATATCCGTCCTCTGGGTGGAACGGATGTAATCAAGTATAGCGCCCATAGCGCATATCATAGGCTCGTCGCCCTCATACTTGACTAAAAATTCGCTGCCGAAATGGGCTCTTACCTCCTCGCTTGATTTCTGATAAGCGAAGATATCGTAAAAGTCAAATTCACAAAGAGCGCCAAGTCTGGTCTTTGCAAAATCGTAAAGATAGGACGCGTCGTCCATAGACGCGTTTACTATTATTTCCTTGGGGGAGTAGGTGCCAAGCTCGTTAAGTATCTTGCTTTTATCATTCTCCACCGAGGTTGCGCTTATTTCTCCTGTGGAAACGTCGGCAAAGGAAAGTCCGACACCCTTGGGAGAGATACAAACCGCGCAAAGATAGTTATTTTTGTTTTCTGAAAGAAGGTTGCTTTCCACAACGGTACCGGGGGTAATTTCCCTTATCACCTCGCGCTTTACAAGGCCCTTGGCGGTTGCGGGGTCCTCCATCTGCTCGCAGATAGCTACCTTATATCCCTTTGAAATAAGCTTACCGATATAGGACTCAGCGCTGTGATAGGGGACGCCGCACATAGGCGCTCGTTCAGGCTCACCGCAGTCTCTGCCCGTTAAGGTAAGCTCAAGCTCTCTTGACGCCTTTATTGCGTCGTCAAAGAACATTTCGTAAAAATCGCCAAGACGATAAAACAGTATAAAATCCTTATACTGCTGTTTGATATCGAGATATTGCTGCATCATGGATGTCATACTGTTTACCCTCTCTTTGATTTATTTTTTAATTAGTGGTTATGTGAGCAGCTGCCGCCACAGGTGGAGCAGTCGTGTGTGCAGGAAGGACGCTGACCTGTGATCTGGAATTCGATCTCCTCGTTAACCTCCTGCATAAGCTTGTTAACTTCTTCCTGTGCCTCGTTAAGAGCGATAAAGCTTGCATTTGTTGTAACCTCTGTTACGATAGCCTGAAGTCTACCCTCGATAGCAGCAACAACAGCGGAATCAACGGGGTCGATCTTATATGCGTCAGCAAGTGCATTCTGCTGAGCGGCGTATTCCATCATAAGCTCGCCGATCTTTTCATCCTTTTCATACGCTTCTCTTGCGTCATTCATTTTTGCAATTCTCTCATCAGCCTTGATAGCCTGACCGAGCTTTGCAGCAAGTTCCATAATTTCCATTTTTGTTTCTCCTGAAATTTATATTTCACCGTACAGGGCAAATGTATCCCCGCGGGTGATATGAACGTTAATAAACTGTCCCGTATAATCCTTTTCGCTTTCAAAATGGACTATTCTGTTGTTTTCGGTGCGGGACATATACACCTTTTCGTTGTTTTTGCTCTTTCCGTCTACAAGCACCTTTACAGTTTTGCCTACCATTGCGTCGTTAAAGTCCTTTGATATGGAATTCTGAAGGTCAACAAGTCGGTTAAAGCGCTCCTTCTGTATCTCCTCAGGTATCTGGTCCTCCATTTCGGCGGCGGGAGTACCCTTTCTCGGTGAATAGATAAAGGTGTAGATGGAATCGTATCTCACCTTTTCCACCACGTCAAGAGTCTTTTTAAAGTCCTCCTCCGTTTCCCCGGGGAAGCCGACGATAATATCCGTGGTAAGAGTTATATGGGGATTTTTCGCCTTAAGCTCATTTACTATGGAAAGATATCTTTCTATATCGTAATGTCGGTTCATTCTCTTAAGGATAGCATCCGAGCCCGATTGAAGTGGGAGATGGAAGCAGTTAGCACAGCATTTACTGCTTGCGATAGCGTCTATCATCTCAGAGGTTGCATCCTTTGGATGGCTTGTCATAAGGTGCAGCCAGAACTCACCCTCTATTTTTGAAATTTCGTTTATAAGGTCGGCAACAGTGGGCTTGCCCTCAATATCCTTACCGTAGGAATTTACGTTTTGTCCAAGGAGGGTTATATCCTTATATCCGCTCTCAACAAGCTCTCTGACCTCGCTTATAATATCCTTTGGTAATCGGCTTCTTTCCCTGCCGCGAACGTAAGGAACGATACAGTAGGTGCAGAAATTATTACAGCCGTACATAATGCTTACCCAAGCCTTATATCCGCTTTTACGAAGGACGGGAATATCCTCGCATATCTGCATCTTATCGGGGTCCTTAATAAATTTGCGCTTACCCTTTGTAAGGGCGGTATATACAAATTCGGGCAGGCGGTGCATAGAGCCCGTGCCAAAGGCAAAGTCAACGTAGGGGAAGGTAATTACCTGCTTCATCCTATGCTCCTGCGCCATCATACAACCGCAAACACCAAGCACCATATCGGGATTTTTTGCCTTATTGTGCTTATATCTGCCGATAAAGGAGAGGGCGCGTCTTTCCGCGTGCTCACGAATTGCGCAGGTGTTGATAATAATAAGATCCGCGCTCATATCGTCATCCGTAATAGTATAACCGAGAGAGTTAAGCGCGCCGCTTATTCTTTCGCTATCCGCCTCATTTTGCTGACATCCGAGAGTAATAATATGCGCTTTAAAGTTTTTTCCCTCCGTAAGCTCTCTTACCTTTTCGGCAAAAGCAAGCTGCTTCCCCATTTCCTCACAGGAAACAAACTTTTCCTTCATAGTCATATTCTCTCCTCCTTTCAACAAAATATCTATAATATTTTAGCATAAATAATTTAATTATGCAAGTCTTTTATATAATATTAGTGTGAAAAAGTCGTTAGCCGTTTAACTGTCTATATAGCTTACTTGACAAAGCAGGAATTAAAAATCTAATCATATAATAAAACGCATAAAAAGAAAAAAACCTCATCCTGAGGTTTTTTTCATTATAAAGGAATTTATCACCATAAAAATCGCGGCAATACCGTATATCATAGCAATGAAGAGTAAGACCCAATAAAAGGAGCCCAAAACGAAGGTGGGAGTGGATGAAAAGCCGAAAATACCCGCAGGGGATTTAAGGTTTAAGAAGAAGTAGGGATAGGGGTCTCCTCTGCCAAAATCCACGTCAAAAATATTTAAAGTGCCTGCAAAAATGAAATACGCAAGTGGCGGAATGGCGGTAAAGATTATATTCTCCTTCGTTACTTTGAACTTATACTCGTCAAGGAAAAAGTCAAGGACGGAAAGAATTGGAGCTACAACGTGTGTAAGAATGTTTGAAAGAGTCCATGCATCAAAGTTTTCCTTATATGCAAATGGAGCTAAAAGAGTGCAGTACACTATTCCCGTTATGGTTATGGAGACCGTAAAGATATATCGGACTATATAAAGTACCCTTTTTGCTTTATCCGTGGTTAATGATTTGATATAAGGAGAAATAAGAAGAAGGATAGTCCACACTCCTATCCATATATTGGACTGTCCCGTAAAGTACATAAGGCGCGTTGCCCAATGGGAATATCCGTCCCTCTCAGCAAAGTAAAGTCCCAGTATCACCCCGCCAAGAGATGACAAAACAATAAGCCATTTAAGTATAAAGGATATATTTTTTCCGTATCCGTTTTTAATCATACTACCACTCCCTTCCACGTATTATTATACTATTAAAATTGAATTTAGTCAATAATACCTCACTTTTTATCATACGGTATTCGACCTTTTTCTGCTCCTGAAAATTAAATAAAATTTTTTTGAAAAATTTACAAAAAGGTATTGACAAAGGGATAAACATTTGTTATAATAGCAAGGCAAGTTCGCAAGAACGATCTATATGCGAGAGTGGCGGAATCGGCAGACGCGCACGTTTGAGGGGCGTGTGGGCAACCGTACGGGTTCAAGTCCCGTTTCTCGCACCAAAATCAAAAGACGGTCAAATGACCGTCTTTTTGATTTTCAAGAGATTAAAATGGGACTTGAAGAACCGTTATCGACCGCACCCTGTGGGTGAAAAAGGGAGATAAAAGGTGTGGCAGTCGTCGCAGAACTCAACTGCGGTATACAAAGGTAGAGTGATGCGATAACGACAACAGTCGCGGTATTGAATGACAGTCCGGGGGACTGTCAGATCCGCGTACGGACCGAGCTCCGCAGAGCGAGACCAAGTCCCGTTTCTCGCACCAAAAAAGAAGTAACTTTTGGTAGACAAAAGTTACTTCTTTTTTTATCCAAGCCGCAGGCTTGGCATATCATCACGCGCCAGCGTGTATATCATCAGCTCCTTTGGAGCTGTATATCATCACGGCAAAGCCGTGTATAATTCCTCCTGCGGCTTGATGAGATGCAACACTGCGTGTTGATGATATGCAATTCCTGCGGAATTGATGATATACAAGGCTTTGCCTTGATCTATAATCAAAATAATAAAACAGGCTTCCGCTTGACTATCAAACGGAAGCCGATTTTTTATCCAATTACAGCAAGCACGATGGTTACCACCAAGCCGACGAGCATAAGCGCCGCTAAGGTTATTGCGAGGATCTGTACACCTCTCTGCTTTAATTTGTTTCTTGTTTTCTTTGACATTTTATTTTCTCCGAATTATTTGATTTTTATTTGCTTCGTCGTTATATCCTTATCACTCAAAAGAACGCCCGTTGCAGGAACCTTTATCTTTCTGTATCTCTGATTTGCCTCGGGATAGCGCTCCTCGTAATTTTCCAAAACCTCTGTGATCTTCTGATTCTTATTGAGGTTCATAGCAAATACGGATGAGCCTGCTGCCGTTCTTGTGGTCTTTTCGGAAATAAGGGACGGACGGATAAGAATTGCCTTATCCTCAGAGTTGATCAAAAGGATGTGCTTATCCGACTTTTCGTATATTGCGCCCGCAAGAGGTGAAGCCGTGGAATAAGCCTTCTTCAGCTTTTTTCTCGCACCCTGTGTCGCGTATACGCTCATTGGTATTCTTACTGCCTTACCGTTTTCAAACACGAATATGATCTTCTGCTCGTCTGTAAATGCGGGATTTACTATCATCAGAACAGGTCTTTCTCCGTCGTCGAAATTAAGGCGCTTACCAACGTATTCACCAAGCTCGGATGCCTTTGTAAGGTCAAAATCAGATACCCTTGCAAAGTATACCTGCGCCTGGTTGGTAAAGAACATAAGCTCGTCCTTATTGCGTACCTCACCTGAGTAAATAAGAGAGTCGCCCTCCTTAAGCTTCTGCTCTGCATTACCTCTTAAGGACTGATTGGTTATCTTCTTTAAGTAGCCATCCTTTGTAAAGAAGAGGTTTACGTCATAATCCTCTATCATATCATCCTTTGTAAGCTTTACAATATCGCTTGCATATATGATCTGCGTTTTTCTCGGCTTTCCGTACTTTTTCTTTACGTCAAGAAGCTGCTTTACTATATACGCCTTTACCTTAAGCTCGTCAGCCAGTATCTCCTTAATGGTTGCGATCTCCTTCTGAAGAGCCTCAATATCGTTAAGTCTGTTAAGAATGTATTCTCTGTTCAAATGACGGAGCTTGATGTCGGCAATATACTCCGCCTGATCTCTGTCTATATCAAAGCCTACCATAAGGTTGGGGACAACGTCCTGATCCTTTTCAGTGTCTCTTACTATTCTGATAGCCTTATCTATATCAAGAAGTATCTTTCCAAGACCGAGAAGTAAATGAAGCTTCTCGTTCTTTTTATTAAGGTCAAAGCTGAATTCCCTGCGCACGCATTTGATACGGAATCTTATCCATTCTTCAATTATAGCCTTGATTCCGAGCTGCTTGGGTACGTTATCAACTATAACGTTGAAGTTACAGGAAAAGGAGTCCTCAAGGGGTGTGAATTTATAAAGCTTCTGCATTACCTTTTCGGGGTCGGCATCCTTTTTAAGGTCTACGGACGCTTTGAATCCGTCCTTACCGATCTCGTCAAAGAAGGCAGTTACCTCTTTGAACTTTTCATCCCTGTTATCAATTATTTCCTTTTTAATAGCCTCAATAGTTGTGGAATAGGGTATTTCAAGGAAATCAATACGGTTTTCCGCTTTGTTGTATTCATACTTGGCGCGAAGCTTTATTGTGCCTCTGCCCGTTTCATATATTTTTGCCATTTGCTCCTTGTCGTATACCACGTATCCGCCGCCCGGGAAATCGGGCGCCTTTACTAATTCAAGAAGCTTTTCCGTATTGGTCTTCGGGTTTTTGAGTATAGCGATGGTAGCGTCACATATTTCTCCGAGATTGAAGGAGCAGATCGAGGATGCAAGACCTACCGCAATACCGAGATTTGAGGAAACGAGAATATTCGGGAAGGTGGTGGGAAGAAGCTTAGGCTCCTTCATTGTGCCGTCATAGTTGTCCACCATATCTACGGCATCTCGTTCTATACCCGAAAAGATCTCCGCGCAAAAGGGCTCAAGCCTTGCCTCGGTATATCTTGGCGCGGCAAATACCATTCCCGTGCTGTACTGCTTACCAAAGCTGCCCTTTGAGTCTATAAAAGGGTGCAAAAGGGTTTCGTTTCCCCTTGAAAGTCTTACCATGGTTTCGTAAATTGACATATCTCCATGGGGATGGAGCTTCATGGTTTCACCAACTATATTAGCGCTTTTTCTTCTCGGTCCGTTCATAAGACCCATCTTATACATTGTATAAAGGATCTTTCTGTGTGCGGGCTTGAAGCCGTCTATTTCGGGAATAGCACGGGATACCATTACGCTGACAACGTATGGCATATAGTTAGTTTCAATAGTTTCCGTAATAGGCTGGAGCATTGGCTCTCTTTCCACATATTCCTTTTTAACGTCTTTTCTTGCTTTAGCCATTTTCTCCTCCTAAAATCCTGTGTGCGCAGGCTCTTATCATTCTGTTGTAAATAGCAAGAGCCTCTCCCGTTTTATCTGGCAGATGCGCGTATATTTTTTCAGCCCCCATATCATCCGCCGAGCGCAGGATATTAAAGAGCCTTTTTGTCTGTTCCTTTACGTCGTTTTTGCCGCCAACGGGCATAAGAGTCTCGTTTTCGTACTGCTCTTTTTCCTCATCATAGCACATTATAACGCATTTTTCCGTTTTGTGCTTTTCCTTGGTGAAGGAAACGAAGTCTATATATCTGTCGTCTATAAGATAAAGGTCAGCCTTGGGAGCATAGTGCTTATACTTCATACCGGGGGACAAAGCCTTCTCCCCTGGCTTCAGCTCCTCCGTTACTGCGGAGGAAACGGATATGTTATCACACACCTCCGACAGCATCTCAACGGTTACCCTTCCGGGACGAAGCACGGTTATGGAGTTATCCGTAATGGAGATTACCGTGGATTCCACTCCAACCTCACAAGCGCCACCGTCAAGTATCATAGGTATTATACCGTCCATATCCTTGTAAACGTGCTGAGCAGTTGTCGGAGAGGGCATACCCGATCTGTTAGCGGAGGGAGCCGCAATAGGAACTCCCGACAGTTTTATAAGCTTGTTTGCTATCTTATGTTCGGGGCATCTTACGGCAACGGAGTCAAGTCCTGCAGTAACGGAATCGGGAATTATATCTTTCTTTGGCATTATTACGGTAAGCGGTCCCGGCATAAAGCGGTCTGCAAGCTTGTAATAAAGCTCATTTGTATAAGCTATGCTTTCCGCATCCTCCGCCCTTGCAATATGTACGATCAACGGGTTATCCGCAGGGCGGCCCTTCGCCTTGAATATATTAAGACAAGCCTCCCCATCAAGGGCGTTTGCCCCAAGACCGTATACGGTTTCCGTAGGGATGCCCACAAGGGCGCCGCCTCGTATAAGCTCCGCCGCCCTCATAAGAATATTATCCGATTTTTCCGTTACCTCGAGTACCTCTGTTTTCATTATTCTCCGCCCTTTAATTTCTCTGCTGCATCGGCAGTAGCCAATTTATCAAGCATCTGTCCGATATCTCCGTTTAAAAATGCCTCAAGGGAATATACGGTAAAGCCGATTCTGTGGTCCGTTATTCTTCCCTGTGGGTAGTTATAGGTTCTTATTCTTTCGCTTCTGTCACCCGTACCGACCTGGCTCTTACGCTCAGAAGCTATTTTAGAGTCCATTTCCTGCTGCTTCATATCGTAAAGCTTTGTACGAAGAAGCTTAAACGCCTTGTCCTTGTTCTTGAACTGGCTTCTTTCATCCTGACATTCAACAACAATGCCCGTAGGCTTGTGGATAAGTCTTATGGCAGACTCCGTCTTGTTTACGTGCTGACCGCCTGCGCCGCTGCTCTTACAGGTTTCTATAATCACGTCGGTGGGGGCAATTTCAATTTCGACCTCCTCCGCCTCGGGAAGCACCGCAACCGTTGCCGTGGAGGTGTGGATCCTGCCCTGAGTTTCCGTTTCGGGAACTCTTTGCACTCTGTGTACTCCGCTTTCAAACTTGAAGCGGGAATACGCCCCCTCTCCCGAGATCATAAAGGTGACCTCCTTAAAGCCGCCAAGCTCCGTTTCGTTGCATCCGATAAGCTCGGTCTTAAAGCCTGCGGTCTGGGCGTACATATTGTACATTCTGTAAAGAACGTAGGCAAAGAGGGCGGCTTCCTCGCCGCCTGCTCCGCCGCGAATTTCAACTATTACGTTTTTATCGTCATTAGGATCCTTGGGGATAAGGAGTATTTTCAGCTCCTCCTCTACAACGGATATTTTATCCTTGCAGTCCTTATACTCCTCAAGAGCCATATCGTAAAGCTCTCCGCCCTCCTCCATAAGGAGTCTTGCGCCCTCCATATCCTCCGTAAGCTTCTTATGCTCACGGTATTTTTCAATGATGGGAGTAAGATTTTTATACTCCTTCATTATTTTTGTAAATTCTTCCTGATTCTGCGCAACATCGGGAGATGCAAGTCTGTCCTCAAGGAACAAAAATCTCTCCTCTGCCGCCCTTAATTTATCAAACATATTATTTCTTCTGTACCAAATGGATCGCGAAGCCGCAGATCTCTTCCTTCAAATAAATTACCTTGAGCTTGCCCTTATCGTCGTAGCCTGCGCTCTCCTCAATAAATTCAACTCCGCAGCCCTCAAGATACGCTCTTGCTCTGTCGGGGAAATTGGTAGCTATGGCAATGTGTCCGTTCTTACCGTAGAAGGGCATATGCATAAATTCAAAATCCGCGCCTGCAAAGGTGGATTTATTGCCGGGCTTATATTCAAGTCCGAAAAGGGCGGAAACAAGCTTAGCACCCTTTTGCGCCTCTTCCTTGTTTTCACAGTTGATGCCAACGTGTACGAGCTTGAAGCCAAGCATCTTGAACACCGCGCTTCTTGTAAGGGCGGTTATTTCTTCAAACTTACCTGCTTCAATAAGAGAATCCTTTACCATAAAGCTGCCGCCGCAGGCAATGATCTTGTCAAAGGCAAGATAAGAAAGCATATTGTCCTCGTTGATGCCGCCCGTGGGCATAAACTTAATGCCGCCGTAGGGCGCGCTCATAGACTTTATCATATTGAGTCCGCCAGCCGCCTCAGCAGGGAAGAATTTTACAGCCTTAAGTCCAAGCTCAATAGCCGTTTCCACCTCGCTGGGAGTAGCGCAACCGGGAAGAACGGGAATATTTTTGTCAAGACAGTATTTTACGACCTTGGGATTAAGACCGGGGCTAACGATAAACTTTGCCCCTGCCTCTACCGCCTCGTCAACCTGCTCGGTAGTAAGGACCGTGCCTGCGCCAACAAGCATATCGGGAAGCGCTTTTGTAATTTCGGCAATGGCTTCCTTTGCGCAAGCTGTTCTGAAGGTTATCTCAGCGCAGTTAAGTCCGCCCTCTGCCAAGGCCTTGGCAAGGGGAACTGCGTTTTCCACTTTGGTTATTTTGATTACGGGAACAAGACCGAATTTATAAAGTGAATCAAAAATATTGCTCATATCCATATTCTTCCTCTCGTTTTATTCTTATTTACAAAATGCGCAGAATGCCTTATGCGTTTCGTAAAGGTCAGTCTTTGCAATTACCTCGTAGGGCGCGTGCATGGAAAGAACCGCAACGCCTACGTCAACTGTTGTAATGTTCTGGTTAGCAACGTATTTAGCAACTGTTCCGCCGCCGCCAACGTCTACCTTACCAAGCTCTGCAGTCTGCCAGATAACGCCCTCCTCGGCAAATATCTTACGGAGGTAAGCAACGAATTCAGCGCTTGCGTCGCTTGTGCCGCTCTTTCCGCCTGAGCCTGTGTACTTGGACATAACTACGCCGCAGTTTACGATAGCGGCATTGCGCTTTTCGTACACCTCGGGGAATAAGGGATCGTAGCCTGCGTTTACGTCTGCGGAAAGGCACATGGAATTAGCTCTTACGATATTTCCGTTTGCGCCAAGGGACCTTGCAAGCTCCTCAATAAGGTCAACAAGAAGGATGCACTTCATACCGCTGACACCCTCAGAGCCGATCTCCTCCTTATCAGCAAGGATACACATAACCGTGTGAGGGCTGTTTTCAGATTCGATCAAGGATGTAAGGCAGGGATATGCGCAAACCTTATCGTCGTGGCCGTAGCCAATGATCATAGACTTATCAAGACCAAGGTCCTTAGCCTTGCCTGCGGGCAAAGCCGTAAGCTCTGCGCTCATAAAGTCGCTTTCGCAGATGCCGTACTTTTCGTTAAGGATCTTAAGCATATGGAGCTTAACCGCCTCGTCGCACTCACCGTAGGGCTCAGAGCCGATAAGAATATTCATTCCCTCTCCTGTAAATACCGCGCTCATAGGCTTTGTAGCCTGCTCTCTTGCAAGGTGGGGAAGAAGGTCTGTGATGCAGAATACGGGATCGTTTTCATCCTCACCGATGGTGATCTCTACGTTTTCACCGTTGATAAGCGTAACAACACCGTGAATAGCCAAGGGGATAGTAACCCACTGATACTTTCTGATACCGCCGTAATAGTGGGTCTTGAAGTATGCGAAGCTTTCGTTTTCGTAAAGGGGATGCTGCTTAAGGTCAAGTCTTGGAGAGTCGATATGAGCGGCGCAGATCCTTACGCCGTTTTCAATATCCTCGCTGCCTATCTTGAATGCGTAAAGGCTCTTGCCTCTGTTGTTAAGGTAGTACTTACCGCCCTTTTCAACCTTGTCACCAAGCTTATATTCAACGTAGCCCTCAGCCTTGAGCATTTTCACACCCTCGCTGACAGCTTCTCTTTCTGTCTTTGCATTGTCCAAAAACGCCTTATAGCCCTCGCCGTAAGCGTTTACCTTTTCTTTGTAATCCTCGCTTGCGCATTTAAACGCATTTTCCTTTTTGTAGAACAATTTTTCCTTCAAAAGCTCTTCAGTTGTTTTTTCTTTTTCCATTTTCTGTTCCTCCTGTATATGCATATATTTAATCAAAATTATTTAAGACCGATACCGCAAATTACCTTCATTATCTCGTTATCAAGGTCCGTAGTACCGTCGTTTACTATTTCGTAGTCACAAAGCTCACGCAGACGAGAGTCGGCAAGCTGACTGTCTATTCTTGCCTCTGCCTTGTGCCTTGTTATTTTATCTCTTTTTAAGATTCTTTCAAGCTTGATCTCCTTAGGTGCGGTAACGCAGACCGTTACGTTACAAAGATCGTTAAATCCGCTTTCAAAAAGCACGGGGGCATCAATTATAACCGCCTTAACACCCGCTTCCTTGAATTTTTCAAGGGTGGCTACCACGTTTTGACGAATGTATTTATGGCTTATGCGGTTAAGCATCTTCAGGTGCTGAGCGGCATTATCCCCCTCGAACACTCTTTTTGACAGCTCCCTTCTGTTAAGGCTGCCATCCGCGTTCAATACCTCGTCCCCGAAAAATCTGCACAGCTCGGCAACACAGGGTGAGCCGCTTACCGCAATATCAAGATATACCTTATCGGTATCAATATATTCAACGCCGTATTTTTTAAAAACACCGCAAACGTATCCCTTGCCCGATCCGCTGGAGCCGCAAAGTCCGATAACCGTCATATTTTCTCCTTACAAGCTTGAAATTTTTATTTCCGCGCCCTCTTTGTCCGATCTGTAGGCGCACTCCATAACCTTTTGTACGTATGCTCCTTCATCAAAGGAGGGAGATAGCTCTTTACCGTTTTTCACTCCGTCACAAAAAGCAAAGAAGCTGCCGATATGTCCTCTCAGCCAACCGATAGGAGCCTTGATGCCGGGGAAAACACCGCCGGGAGCGGCATATCTGTTTACGCACTCTATTTTTGCGTAGCCACGCTCACCACCAAGATCTCCGCCATCTCTTTCGTTTGAGTAGAACTCAATAAAATTCGGATTCATAAGGTCAAAGCGCAATGAGCCCTTTTCGCCGCTTATGCGGAAGGAAAGATCGTCGTTTGCTCCCACGGTAATTTTACTTACCTCAATAGTTCCCATTCCGCCCGACTTAAGCCTTGCAATAATATAAAACGCCTCATCCGCGTTGGTTTTCCATTCCTCGCCGTTCATACCCTTTCTTACGGGATACGCGATCTGGCTTTTTCCTATAACGCTGTCAAATTCACCGCAAAGGTAATAAATAAGGTCGATAATATGGGAGCCGAGATCAAAAAGAACACCGCCGCCACAGACGTCGCTATTCTGCTTCCAGCCTGCGTTTTTGTTTACGTCGGTCGCGCTTGAATGAAGGTACTTACCCTCAAAGGAAAGCACCCTGCCGATTTTTCCCGCTTCAATTATCTCCTTTGCGCGCATGACCGAGGAAATAAATCTGTTGTTAAAGACCATCATAGCCTTTACACCCTTTTCCTTGGCGATACGGGCAAGCTCCTCTGCCTCGGCGTAGGTTACGCACAGTGGCTTTTCACAATAAACATGCTTGCCTGCCAAAAGCGCCTTTTTCACCGTGGAATAATGATATATATTGGGTGTGCAAACGTCAACCGCATCTATTTGTGGGTCGTAGATGATATCATCCTCATTATCCGTGTAACAAGGAATACCGTACCTTTCCGCCGCCCTTTTTGCATTTTCAATATTTCTTGTGCATACCTTCGTGATTTTTACGTCAATATCCGTGTCAAAAAAATATTTGAGATTTGATGCGCAATATGCGTGAGTTTTACCCATTGAGCCGAAGCCCAGAATTCCTATATTCATATTTTACCTCCAAGGTATATAACTCCAAATTAGATTATATCACCTTTTTATTTTAAATGCAAGAAAAATTTATTTTATTTATATTAAAGGCGTTTTCTAAAGAGAAAAACCTAAAGCAAACAGGTAGAAAACAAAAAACGGACAAAGAATTTTTTGTCCGTTTTATTGGTTTTTCATACACGTGTCGCCACTTTTATGAATTATTTGATTTACTTTTTATGTATTCGTCTATTGCGGCTGCCGCTGTTTTGCCCGCGCCCATTGCAAGAATTACGGTGGCTGCGCCCGTTACCGCATCTCCTCCCGCGAATACGCCCTCCTTTGATGTCCTGCCGTTTTCGTCGGCGCAGATGCCTCCCCATTTCTGAGTTTCAAGGCTTTTTGTGGTGTCCTTTATAAGGGGGTTAGGTGTTGTGCCAAGAGCCATAATTACGCAGTCTACGTCTATTGTAAACTCGCTGTCCGCCTTTTCAACGGGACGGCGTCTGCCTGATGCATCAGGCTCACCAAGCTCCATTTCAACGCACTTAATTCCACACACGGTGCCATTTTTTTCGTTTCTTTTGTTTTCCTTATCGTAGAAGCCGAGTATCTCCTTGGGGTTTGTAAGGGTCTTGAAAATAATACCCTCCTCAATAGCGTGCTCTACCTCCTCGGCTCTTGCGGGAAGCTCCTCCATACCGCGTCTGTATACAACGTATACCTCAGCGCCAAGTCGCTTTGCGCATCTTGCCGCGTCCATCGCTACGTTACCGCCTCCTACCACCGCTACTTTTTCGGGATGCCAGATGGGAGTATCGCTGTCGGGCAAATACGCCTTCATAAGATTTATTCTCGTCAAAAACTCGTTTGCGGAGTATACGCCCTTAAGGTTTTCACCGGGGATGTTCATAAATTTGGGAAGACCTGCGCCTGAGCCGATAAACACCGCCTCGTAGCCCTCCTCATCCATAAGCTCGTCTATGGAAACAGTTCTGCCAACCACGGTATTTGTGCATATCTCAACGCCAAGGTCACAAAGACCCTCGATTTCCTTACGCACAATATCCTTTGGCAAACGGAATTCGGGAATACCGTAGATAAGAACACCGCCCGCTAAGTGTAAGGCCTCAAAGATAGTCACACAGTAGCCCATTTTTGCAAGATCTGACGCGCAGGAAAGACCCGCGGGACCCGAGCCGATAACCGCCACCTTGTGTCCGTTTGTCGGGGGACGTGTCTGTTTTTTAGTAGTATTTGCATTGTGGTAATCCGCTACAAAGCGCTCAAGTCTGCCAATAGCCACGCTTTCGCCCTTTATACCTCTTACGCACTTGCCCTCGCATTGGTTTTCCTGAGGACAAACTCTGCCGCATACTGCAGGCAAGCTTGTGGACAGGCTGATTATTCTGTACGCCTCCTCAAAATTACCCTTTGCCACCTCGGCAATAAATGCGGGAATATGTATCTTTACGGGGCAGCCCTCAACACAGGGCTTATGCTTACAGTTGAGGCATCTTTGCGCCTCGTTTATTGCCATTTCGGGAGTGTAGCCAAGAGCTACCTCTTTGAAGTTTTTGTTTCTTACAAAGGGGTCCTGTGTGGGCATAGGATTCTTTACAGGTGACATATTAGCCATTATTCCGCCTCCTTCTGAAAGAGGTTACAGGTGTCCCCGTGCTTCTTTCTTTCAAAGCTCTTGTACATATCGGCGCGGGATATTGCCTCGTCAAAATCTATAAGGTGTCCGTCAAACTCGGGGCCGTCAACACAGGCAAATACTGTTTTTCCGCCTACGCTGAGCCTGCATCCGCCGCACATACCCGTTCCGTCTATCATAATGGGGTTCATTGACGCAACCGTTTTTATGCCGTATTCCTTTGTAAGCGCGCACACAAATTTCATCATTACAAGAGGACCTATGGTAATTACCTCGTCGTATTTTTCTCCGCTTTCAATAAGGCGCTTTAACGCATCGGTAACGAGTCCCTTTTCTCCCGCTGTGCCGTCATCCGTCATAAGCATCAGCTTATCGGAGGCGTTTTTGAATTCCTCCTCCAAAATTACAAGATCCTTGGTACGGAATCCGATTACGGAATGTACCTCACATCCAAGCTCGTGGAGCTTTTTAGCCACAGGGTAAGCAATTGCGCATCCTACTCCGCCACCTACAACGGCAACCTTTTTCAGTCCGTCCGTATGGGTTTTTCGTCCAA
Source organism: Clostridia bacterium (assembly GCA_017481595.1). Classification (GTDB taxonomy): domain Bacteria; phylum Bacillota; class Clostridia; order Oscillospirales; family CAG-272; genus RGIG2000. The sequence continues at coordinate 41,656 of JAFUOY010000041.1, forward strand.
GGGGTCCCACAAAATCGCTTAAGCAGTCCCCTTCGTTTAAATGATTAAGCTTTTCGGTAGTAGACCCCACTACCTGAAAAATAATGGTGACAGTTCCCTTTTCTCTGTCAAAATCCGCAACAGTTAAGGGAATTCTCTCTCCGTTTTCATCAACACGGAGAATGATAAACTGTCCGGGCTCTGCCTTTTTTGCCACCTTTGGCGCTTCAATATCCATAAGCGTTACGGTGGGATTTAAAATCTTTTTTCTGACTATTCTGTACATTTTCCTGACCTAATTTACGCGGTAAAGCTTTTCTCTCAAGGTCTGATAGAAGCTTTTATCCGTTGCCTTTATTATTTTTGTATCCTGCTCTGCCCGTCTTACGTTGATAACGTCGCCGTCGCAAAGCTCGTATCTTTCGTTGCCGTCCACCTCAAGGTAAGCAAAGCCCTTGTCCTCGGGGCTGCCAAAGGAAACCTCCACCCTTGCTACGTCCTTTCCATCCATTACGATGGATGGGTTGGAAAAGGAGTGAGATGCCACGGGAGTTATAACTATATTCTGGGACGTGGGGGTAAGGACAGGGCCTCCTGCGGAAAGATTATAGGAGGTTGAGCCTGTGGGGGTGGAAATAATAAGTCCGTCTCCGCTTACCGTTTCGGTATGCTTATCGTTTATGTAAAGCTTGGTGCTTAATGCGTGCATAAGCATAGCGCGGTAGGCGCACACCTCGTTAAGAGCGATAAAAGAGGCTATCCTTTCTCCATTTCTTTCTATCTCACCCTCAAGCATCATTCTGCTTTCAATGGTGTACTGTCCCGATATGATTTTTGAAAGACCGTCTACCGCGTCCTCGGAGCTGTATTCCGTAAGATATCCAAGTCTGCCGAAATTGATGCCGAAGATGGGCACGTCCTTTCCGTAAAGCTGACGCGCGGCGCGAAGTATAGTACCGTCTCCGCCGAGAACAAGAGCAATATCAGCAGAAGTAAACGCTTCCGTTACACCCGTAATTATTTCCGTTTCATATCCGTTTTCACGTAAATACGTCGCTGCCACAGGCGCAAATTCCACGCTTTTTTCCTTAAGTGGATTAGTTATGATTATAGCCTTTTTCTGCATTATTATCTCCTTTCCGTCATTCCCTTATGGTTTAAGAAAATAGTTTTGTACAATTTTATCACTTTTTTTATCCCTTGTCAATTATATATATAAATTTAATAAAATAATTTATTACCTATTTTTGTAATTATTCTATTTTCTCCTCTTTTTACCGATTTTGAGTATATAGCACCCCCTACACGTGGGGGTGCTATACGGTATTTCTTTAATATATTGAGGGATAGACAGATCACTTGCCAACGTTATCAAAGGCGGGATTATAGCCGTAAAAATTCTTTGAGTTCATTTTATCCTGGGCTATGCCAAGTGCTTCGCAGAAGCGCTGATAGTGAACTATCTCTCTCGCTCTTAAGAATTTTATCGCGTCGCAAACGTCGGGGTCGTCAACAAGACGAAGAATATTGTCGTAAGTCGCCCTTGCCTTCTGCTCCGCCGCAAGATCCTCGTGAAGGTCTGCAAGGATGTCGCCCTTGGATTGGAACTGCGCCACGGTATAGGGGTATCCGCTTGCCGCCACGGGATAGATGCCCGTTGTGTGATCTACAAAGTAAGTTGCAAATCCGCTGTCCTCTATCTCCTTGGGCTTAAGATTTCTCGTAAGCTGATACAGAATAGCCGACACCATTTCAACGTGTGCAAGCTCCTCCGTACCTACGTCAGTTAAAATACCCGTGATCTGTGAGTAGGGCATTGCTATTCTCTGGGTAAGATAGCGAAGGGATGCGCCCACCTCACCATCGGGACCGCCAAGCTGACTGACTATGATCTGCGCGTACTTGGGGTTGGGGTTTTTAATGTTAACGGGATACTGTAATTTCTTTTCGTACTGCCACATATCTTACTCCTTACAATCGTTTTCGTTCTGCCAGGGCCAAGGGCCTTTGGTCCATTCCCAGGAGTACGCCTCCGTAGGAGCTGTTACAGGTCCGAAATGCTTTTCATATTCGTACATTGCCTTTTTCTCAAGTGCCTTGTGCTTGTTATAATATTCCATAGCGCACTTGGACTGTGGATGGGAGTCAAGATACAATAAGGCATCATAGCAGGCAAAGGAATAGGCTTGTATCTGCTTCATCATTTTATCTCTGTTCAAATTCATATACCTCTGCATCCTTTCTGAGAATTGGAGCATCCCGTCTTGTAGAGAGGAAGATTAAGCTCCTCAAATATAGTTCCGTTGGAAAGCGCTATTTCAACGTCATAAATGCTTTTCCAGTCCTGTACCTCCCCATATACCATTGCAATGGGACGGCGGTTAACCTCAGTATGCTCGCAGCAGGGATCGTACGATTGGTTCTGCATATCCGCCCTATTATTCTGGCGGCCGCTTAAGAATTTTGCGAACTGCTCGTAATCAGCGCGCTGCGCGCTTCTGTAATTAGAATCAAATTTCATATAGTTCTCCTTTTGAGCTAACGCTCACTATCATCATATGATAAAAAGCGACAAAGCTCTACATTTTTCTTAAGGAACCATATCATTTTTTAAAATCAAGATGGCGCATACGGTTGATAAAGGCCAGAACCTCCTGCTTTCTCGGTAGATCAAGGAATCTTTTTCCCGTGGTGAAATATGAGGAATATACAAAATCAACGCCTTCCTTTGAAATTGCGGAATATAGCTCGTCAATTTTCCTTTTTATATCTATTTTCTCGTCATTATTCGACACCTCAAGGTATCTTACCATAAATCCAATGGTATCAACCTGGGCCTTGCTTACTATATCGTGGATGCCGCGTACGTCCACCGCCTCATCTCCTATTATGATAAATCCCATATCCGACACCTCAAGTCTTTCACTTGTGGCGCCCTTGGGATAGGACGAAAAGCCTTTTCTGTAAAGAGCTCTTTCCTGCTTCCAGCATCCGTCATCAGCACTTTCCGCCGCTACCCCGTTGCTTATACATATTTCCCGGGATATATTTGTAACGTCGGATATAACGTAGTCCTCCATCATATACACCTTGTCCGCAACAGAAAGGTATTCTCCGCTGCCTCCTATTACAAGGATGGTTGATACTCCAAGGGAATTATAAAGCTCTATTGCTCTGTCTGTAAAAGGTGTTATAGGCTCCTTTCTTATAAGAGATTTCATCATTTTGTCCCGTATCATAAAGTTGGTGGCGCTTCTGTCCTCATCCATAAGTAAAAGGCGCGCACCTGTGTCGATAGCTTCCATAATATTTGCCGCCTGAGAGGTAGAGCCCGAGGCGTGATCCGTGGAAAAATCCTCCGTATTGCCAAAGGGTATCCACTTAATAAACGGAGAGATATTTAAATGTCTTACGCTTCTTCCGTCCTCTGCGGAGACTGTGACCGCGCTTTCATCAGTAATACAAAGCTCACGTCCGTCGCCCAAAACGTGATCGTATATTCCTGCAGATATTGCGTCAAGCAAGGTGGATTTACCCGAGTAGCCTCCGCCCGTAATAACGGTAACTCCTCTTTTTATACCCATTCCCCTAACACCGCATATCTCTATCTCGTCATCGGGAGTCGATTTAAAGGGTATGGCATTTTCCATTGGCATATGGCTGCCCTTACTTCTTGGAAGGATACTGCCGTTTGCTATAAATGCGCAATAGTCGCTGTTTTTAAGATACGTGCGTATCATATCTTGCTTATAAGAAAGCTTAAGCGCCTCCTCAAGCCTTGTATTGTCAAAGTCCGCGATAAATCGCTCAACGGCAAGGGGCAGATCGCTGCATAGCATAGTCATAGCCTTTTTCAGCTTTTTCTTGGGAAGCTGCACCTGTATACGTATGCAAAGGCACATTTTAGGAGGGCGGCTTGCCCCGTCGCGAAGTAAATAAACGGTACTTCCTCCCCCGTTTTCATAATCCTTTTGCGGGCAGAGGGCAAAATAAGCTGAATTTCTTACAAGCACCTCTCCCCTCATGTCACACATATAATATTTGCCGTTTTCATTATCGGGGCGGCTTCTGTTATATAGCCCATCATTTAATTCGTCTATATATTTTTTAAACTCTCTTAGACAAAAGTCCGCGCACGTGGCTGTAAATTTATCAAAATTCATCTTTTCACAAGGGATTTGCCACGTTATAACGGGCTTATCCGCTACGTGATCATTTGATTTTTCTATTTTAAATGACGACTCACCATCCTCGTGCCAATAGGTATTATCAAAAACAGTATACGGCTCCGGGGCGTGACCGTTCCACGCAATGGACGGCACTACGCAAAGGGCTTCTCCATCGTACATTTCCTCATACGTTGTTGTGTTTTCCTCCATACCGCGAAGGTAGAATTTCAATCTTCTCGTAATATCACACTCCATTCCTTCCATAAGTAAATATTCACTTGGAATAATTACAGTAACCGTTGGCTTATCCTGTGCCAGCTTGTGCGTAGCGGTTATTTTATACCCTATCTCCCCGAAATAATAGGTTGGATCGTAGCAGGTATCGGGGGGAGCAAAGGTATTGTCGGGATCAATAACCGTCATTTCTCCATCGTACATCTCCCTATACGTGGTTGTATTTAAGTCCATATGTAAAAATTTATTCTTTAATCGCTTCATTGGGCATCACTCCTGTTTCTATAATTTATTTCGTATAAGCGTTGTTTCATAAGATATATTCCTCCTTATAAAAATTTTCCGTTACGCTTACACTCTCAGGATTTTCCACGAAAAACAAAAAAGCACCCATCGGGTGCTTATAGCTATTCCTAACGCCAAAGGAAATAAAAAACACACCCGAATCGGATGTGATAACATTATGATCCTGTCAGCATATACCGCAGGCGATAGAAATAACATCCGATAAATATAAGCTTGTCATAATATCGCCTCCTTTGGCATTTATTTGCATTTCTGCCCTTTTATGTTAGCATACATCTTGATATTTTGTCAATAGTTTTTTTGATTTAATACAAAAAAGCCTGCAGAAATATGGTTTTATCCACACGTCTGCGGGCTTTTTATCTTAAATTGAATCTTCTGCCCTGCATTACCGTTCTTACGTTTTCGGTATCGCAGTTGGAGTAATACACGGCTTTGGTTGAAAATACACAGTATTTTACGTTAGTAAGATCGTACTTGTATCTGTACTTGAGCTTCGGGCCGAAGCAACCGAAATATATTACGTCGGAGGCTTCTCCATAGCTTCTTGCAAAATCGTCGGCATCCTTATTTTCCCAAACCGAGGAGCCTATGTAGGTATAACGGCTTGTGCTTCCTTCTATGGAGTAGGAAACCAATCTTTTTGTTGAGCGGGAGATATATTCGTTTGGACCGAATATAATATCCGCGTCCATAAACTCAATTCTCTCCTGCGCAGTAAGCACCTTAACGCCCTTATCGGTAAGCATTTTTGACATTTCGTACAGCTTCTCTGCTTCATCGCTGTCAACAGGCACAGGCAAGCAAACTCTGCGCACGTACGCTTCATCCGTAAGCATATCAAGGGCATCGTAGCTCCATTCCGAATAATCGGAAAGAACGTACATTCCTATTTCCGTATAGCCAAGCTCCGTTGATCTTTTATACGGCTCACTAACGGAGGATTTAGATAAATAATAAGAATCTATTATGCATATTTCTCCGCCCGATTCCAGATACGTCCTGTCACCTTTATCGTTTCCTACGGTGTGAACGTAGGTGTTTTCAATTCTGTCATTGGCTATGGCTACGTTCTGATATACGAGGAGCGAAACACCCATAAGCATAAGGGATAAGCCGACAAACGCCTTGCGTTTTCCAAGCATCATAAGAAGGCAGATGGACACGAATATAATAATGATGGCGTATTTATGAAGATCCGTATGTATTGAGAAAACTATGCTCTTGTATTTTGCAAAATACTCAACGAATACCATTATTACGTAGGTAAGTCCCTCGCATACCCACACAATAGCCCTGCCTATAAAGCCAAAGCCGCCAAGGGCAAGAAGCAGCGGAGATATTATCAGAAGCACCGTAAATAATGGTATGATAACAAGGTTACACACAGGGGCAATTATTGATACAAAGCCAAAGCGCATAAACATTATAGGAAGGGTTATCAGGCTGACGGAAAGGGTGGTTACAATACCGCCAACTATTTTACGCGCAATTTCACCGTGGATCCGGCTTTTTGCCATTATAAACGAGGACAAAACGCAGCCGAGCATAGCAAAGAAGGATAGCATCAGGCTTACTGACATTATAGAGTAAGGAGATACTATACAGATAATAGTAACCGAAAGAAATATATCGGTAATAAAGTCTGCCCTGACCTTAAAATAGTACATTGTATAAAGGAGAAATAACATTCCGCCTGCGCGAAGGGTGGATTCGGAAAAGCCCGTAAGCCCGATATAGAAGGCTATGACTAAAAGTGTAAGGATATATTTGTTCCTCTTCCCTGCTCTAAGCACGGAAAGGGCGCCGCTTACTATTGAAACTATAATAGTAAGATGCATTCCGCTGAGGGCAAGGATATGGCTTATGCCGAGCCTTGCAAAATCTCGCCTTGTATCAAGGTCCAGGTCCTTTTTATTTCCCAGGAAAAGCGCGGAAACTATGGAGGAGGTGTCGCTATTTGTAAAGGATGCTATTCTTTTGCACATCTTAAAATTAAGCTCGTAAAGCCATCCCTTAAGAGAAAAATCACCTCTGTCGGTAATAATTACGTCATTACATTCCGCAGTAAGATAAACGCCGTTGCTTTCGTAATACTCAGCCTCGCTATAAGAAACTCCCTCTATACTTTTTATCTAGGTAATATCCGCTTTTATCCTTTGTCCAGGTAAAAGCTTTTCGCCGTAGGTGGTAATAGCTATTCTCTGCCCCATTTCGTCTGAGTAGGCAACGTACACGCTTTTAAAATCACTTTCGTAGCTGACAGACTCCACGTTCATTTCATAGACTCCGTCCTTGCCTACGTAGAAGTAGGCATCCGTCCTGTCCTTATGAAAAGATGCAAGAGATAAAACGGAGCTTAATATGATGGCGATAGCAATGGGAATAAGATATATGAAAGCATTTGTAATTTGCTCCTTCTTTATATATCCCCAAAAGACAATAAGAAGCAAAAGGACACAAACACCAAAAGCAGCTGCAATAAACGGTACAGCTGCGTCGGTTAAATAGAATATATAAAGTAGAGCAAGAAACAATGCGCATCCAAGGGCAAGGGGTCTGTGTTTGAATATATTCATAGTGTCCTTATAGCGAAAAAGAGTGTTACAAATGCAACACTCTTTTTCATACTGATAATTTAATTAGATCTCAGCGAAGTACTTGATTGTACGAACCATCTGGCTTGTGTAGGAGTTCTCGTTATCGTACCAAGAAACTACCTGTACCTGATATGTGTCGTCATCGATCTTGGATACCATTGTCTGTGTAGCATCGAAGAGGGAGCCGTAACGCATACCGATTACGTCAGAGGATACGATCTCATCTGTATTGTAACCGAAGGATTCTGTAGCCTGAGCCTTCATAGCTGCATTGATAGCATCCTTAGTAACGTCCTTACCCTTAACTACTGCAACGAGGATTGTTGTAGAACCTGTGCAAGTAGGAACTCTCTGAGCGGAGCCGATAAGCTTACCGTCAAGCTCAGGAATTACAAGGCCGATAGCCTTAGCTGCGCCTGTGGAGTTAGGAACGATGTTCTGTGCGCCTGCACGAGCACGACGAAGGTCACCCTTTCTGTGAGGACCGTCAAGAATCATCTGGTCACCTGTGTAAGCGTGAACAGTTGTCATGATACCGCTCTGAATGGGGAATGCATCGTTAAGAGCCTTAGCCATAGGAGCAAGGCAGTTTGTTGTGCAGGATGCAGCGGAAATGATCTGGTCATCCTTTGTAAGAATTTCGTTGTTTACGTTGAATACAATTGTCTTAAGGTCCTTACCAGCGGGAGCAGAAATAACTACCTTCTTAGCACCTGCATTGATATGAGCCATAGACTTGTCCTTTGAGCAGTAGAAGCCTGTGCACTCGAGAACTACGTCAACACCAAGCTCACCCCAAGGGCAGTTTGCAGCGTCCTTTTCAGCGTAGATCTTGATTGTCTTGCCGTCAACTGTGATGCTGTTAGCCTCTTCGTCAACTGTAACGGTATCAGCAAGAGCATACTTACCCTGAGCTGTATCGTACTTGAGAAGGTGTGCAAGCATCTTAGCGCTTGTGAGGTCGTTGATAGCTACGATTTCATAGCCCTCAGCTCCGAACATCTGTCTGAATGCAAGACGTCCGATACGGCCGAAGCCGTTAATTGCAACTTTAACTGACATTTTGAAATTCCTCCGAAATTATAAATTTATATTTGTGTATGGAATTATTCCATTCCCTACCACGTATTATTTTATACTATTTTTTGGAAATATACAATACTTTTTTCAAAATTCGTATAAAATTTTCGCTCTTGCATAATTTTTTTGTCAAAAAATCGCATTTTTTGGAAAAATAAACTAAAATAAATACTGTAATAATGTTTTTTAGTTTGACATACGTAAATTTTTTTGTTATAATGATTTGTAAGGTATTATAACAGGGAGGCGCGGGGATATGAAAATATTTGATTCTCTTATAGAAAATAACGATATTAAAAAGACTCTCGGCGCCGCAATTTACAATTCCGCATTTTCCCACGCTTACATTATCGAGGGCGCGCCAGGTACGGGTAAGCGCACTATTGCCAGGCTGGCAGCGGCGGCTATAATCTGTAAGAACAGGGATAGCGGAAATCTGCCCTGCGGCGTGTGTCCCACCTGTAAAAAAATACTTAACGACAACTGCGTTGACGTAAGGCTTGTGGAGATAACCAAGGTTGAGCAGGCAAGAGAGCTTAAGGCAAGGCTTTATGACAGCACGGTTGAATGTGACTACAAGATCTATATAATCACCGACGCGCAGAAGATGAATATCAAGGCGCAAAATGCCCTTCTTATCTCCCTTGAGGAGCCGCCTAAAAACGTGGTGTTCTTCATTCTCACAACGGATGCAGGCGCTCTTCTTGAAACTATTCGTTCAAGAGCGCAGATATTACGGACGAACAGACTGTCAAGCCGTACCATATACGATTATATAAGAAAAAACAGACCCGACATAAAAACGGATGACGAAAAGCTTCAGAGCGTTATAATGGCAAGCGGTGGCTCCCTTGGATACGCTATGGATATGGCGGATGCAAAAAGCTCCGATATGATACTGCAAAAAAGGAGTAAGGCGCTGGAGCTTACCTCTGCTCTGCTTACCAATGATGCGGATGCAGTGGCATTTCTTTCCTCATTTTCCACCTCTGCAAGAGATGAAATAAAGGAATCCATAGCTTTATCCCTTGATATACTCGGCGATCTTATGGCGCTTAAGCGGGACAGAGGCGCCGCCACATATTTCTTCTCCTCCGCGGACGATGCTGAGGAGATTATATCCCGATACAGTCTTTTAAAATTAACACAGGTCTACGATGCGCTGTGCGTTGCTTTAAACGATCTCAACTCTAACGCTTCGTCAGGCGCGGTGCTTATTTCAATTCTTATAAGCTCCGCAAGGAAAGGAAAATAAAATGTACAAAGAAATAAATGATACAAATATGGAAGCTGAAGTTGAAGCGGCTACAATCCCCGAGGAAAACGAAATATCCTATACTGAGGTCGTTGGCATATGCTTCAAGGACGGCGGTAAGGTATATTACTTTTCTCCAAACGGTACTAATGCAAGCGTTGGCGAGTTTGCCATTGTGGAAACTGCCCGCGGTCTTGAATACGGTAAGGTCTCCTGCGCAAACAAGCAGGTAAAGACCGACGACGTGGTACAGCCCTTACGTCAGGTAGTACGTATAGCTACCGAGGAGGACGAAAGGCAAAACGAGGAGAACGAAAGAAAGGAAGCCGAGGCGCTTAAGATCTGCCAGGTAAAGATAAACGAGCACGGTCTTGAAATGAAGCTTATTGAGTCGGAATACACCTTTGACTGCTCCAAGCTTACATTCTACTTCACCGCCGACGGAAGAATCGACTTCCGTGACCTTGTAAAGGATCTTGCCTCCACCTTCAAGACTAGGATCGAGCTTCGTCAGATAGGAATCCGTGACGAGGCAAAGTTTATGGGCGGTCTTGGTATTTGCGGACGTCCCTTCTGCTGCTCCACATTCTTACCCGACTTCGTACAGGTGTCAATAAAAATGGCTAAGGAGCAGAACCTTTCTCTTAATTCTGCAAAAATATCGGGTGCCTGCGGCAGACTTATGTGCTGCTTGCGTTACGAATACGAAACCTATCTTCAGGAAATAAAAATCACTCCCCCCGTTGATTCCACGGTAAAGACCGAGGACGGAATCGGCACGGTGATCGAGGCAAACCCCTTACGCGGTATTTTGAAGGTATCCATAAACGATAACGTAAAGCAATACCACAGAGATAACGTAAAGGTAATTTCCACGGGAAAAGGTAAAAAGCCCGCGCCCCACCAGAACGACAGTTCAAACGGTGATGATGTAAATAATTAAAAAGCTATTGACAAATTGAAAAAATATGCTAAAATAAAAATGTAGAAATTTTAAACGGAGGTTAATTAAGATGGCATACAAAATTACTGACGAGTGCATCTCCTGCGGTGCATGTGTTGAAGCTTGTCCCTGTGAGTGCATTACAGAGGGTGACGGTAAGTACGAAATCAATGCTGACGAGTGTGTTGGTTGCGGTTCTTGTGCCGGTGCTTGCCCTGTTGGCGCTCCCGTTGAGGAATAATTCAACCTACATAAACAATTAAACGGAGCGCGCTTGCACTCCGTTATTGTTTTAGTAGCGGTGCGTATGCTGAAAAATGTTATGATAAACAACGACGAAAGAATCAATGAAATAAACGAAAGCCTCCGACTTATAGAAAAAAAGGACGGCTTGGTATTCGGTACGGACGCCTATCTTCTCTCCGCCTATCTTCCCAAAAGGTCAAAGACCGTAGGGGCGGAGCTTGGATGCGGCACGGGAGTAATTTCTCTTCTTGCCACGGCAAAAAGTAAGTGCAGCCGTATTTATGCACTTGAAGTGCAACAGGAGTTTTGCACTCTTACCGAAAGAAATATTGAATTAAACGGCTTTAGTGAAAAAATAAAGGTCATAAACAAAAACGTAAAGGACGCATCATCGAAGGATACGGAGGGCGAGGTGGATTTCGTCTTCTCAAATCCGCCTTATATGAAAGCCGACTCGGGAAAGGCAAACGAGCATAGCGAAAAGAATATTGCCCGCCACGAGGTCTGCGGCGATATAAACGATTTTTGCGCCTGCGCAAAGCGCCTTTTAAAGCACGGCGGTTATTTCTATTGCGTATACCGTCCCGACAGAATGGCGGACCTTATACACGCCCTTAAAAATAATGATTTAGAGCCTAAAAAAATCACCTTTGTATATCCGAATTCATCCACTCCCCCTTGCCTTTTGCTGATTTCCGCCCGTCTTTACGGAAAGAGCGGAATGAGTGTTGAAAAGCCCTTGTTTATTTACAAGGACCAAACGACGGAATATACGGATGACTTTGCCAAAATATATGAAACTTGCAGTATGGAGCATATAAAATGAGTAGTATCAAATCAAAAAACGTTTCCCGTGAGGACAGAAACGCCATAGTAGGCGGTACCCTGTATCTTGTTGCCACGCCCATAGGCAATCTTTCCGACATTACTGAAAGAGCCCTTAAGGTAATGGAGGAGGTTGACTTTATTGCCGCAGAGGACACAAGAAACACGGGTAAGCTTCTTGCCTTTTACGGTATACAAAAATCAATGGTAAGCTATTTTGAGCATAACAAAAGAGAGCGAGGAGAAATTATCCTTGCCAGATTAAAAAACGGAGAAAGCTGCGCCCTTCTTACCGACGCAGGCACTCCCGCCATCAGCGACCCCGGTGAGGACCTTGTCCGTCTTTGCGCGGAAAACGACGTACCCGTTACCTCAATTCCCGGCTGTAGCGCGGTGGTAAACGCTCTTGCCCTCTCTGCTTTACCCACGGGCAGATTCTGCTTTGAGGGATTTTTAAGCACCAACAAAAATGAAAGAAGCGCAAGGCTTGAGGAGATAAAAAGTGACAGACGCACCACCGTTTTTTACGAGGCTCCCCATAAGCTCAAAAAAACTCTTGACGATATTATGTCCGTTTTCGGCGACAGAAAAATTGCACTTTGCCGCGAGCTTACAAAGCTTAACGAGGAAATAATCCGCACTACCCTCTCCGCCGCCATATCCTATTACGAGGAAAACGAGCCAAGGGGTGAATACGTGCTTGTGATTGAGGGCGCAAGCGAGGAGCAATTAAAGGAGGAATCCTTTTTTGCCAATATGTCGGTAGAGGAGCATCTTGAATACTATATGGCGTCGGGAATGTCAAAAATGGACGCCACAAAGGCGGTTGCCAAGGACAGAGGCGTACCCAAAAGCGTTATTTACAAAGAAATAAATAAATAATTTTAAATATTTAAAAAAACTCCTTGATATCAAGGGGTTTTTCTGTTATAATTATAAGATGAAAAAATACCCATCAATTTATTGATGAAATCATATTACACAGGAGGTATATTATGAAACGCGTTGCTTTTACAGGCGGCTTGATCTTCAATTCAAAGAGCGAAAGCTTTGTCTCCGCGAATATTCTTTGCGAGGACGGATATATTAAAGAAATTACGAGAAATCCTATTCCCGACAGCTACGAAAAGGTATCACTCTGCGGTAAATACGTTATCCCCGGTCTTGTTGACGTGCATACCCACGGTATAGGCGGCTTCGACTTCAACTATGCAAAGGAAACGGATATTGCATCTATGTGTAACGTATATGCAAGGGAGGGTACGACCTCCGTTATGGCAACCCTTGCCTCCGACTCCGTATCCCATATTATGAATTCCATATTTGCAATAAACCAGAACAGAGTAAACGCTAAAAAGGGCAGCTCTAATATCATCGGTATCCATATGGAGGGTAGATATCTCAATCCCGAAATGAAGGGCGCCCACAATCCCGAGCATCTTGCGCTCCCCACACAGAGCGAAATAAATATGCTTACTCTTTCTATGATGCCCCCGCCCATTCACTTCTCCATGGCTCCCGAGCTTGAGGGCGCAAAGGAGTTTTTGGCGCAGGCAAAGGAGCTTGGCGCTACTGTAGGTATTGCTCATACAAACGCTACCTATGAGGAATCTATGGAGGCGGTAACCAATGGCGCACGTTCCTTTACTCATACCTTTAATGCTATGACTAAGGTACATCACAGAAATCCCGGCGCTGCGATCTGCGCTCTTACAAATGACGATGCATACGCCGAAATCATTTGCGACGGAGACCACGTTCATCCCGCTATGGTAAAGCTTGCATACAAAGCAAAGCCCAAGGACAAGCTCGTTCTTGTAACAGACTCTATGTCCGCTACCGCTTGCGCAGACGGACAGTATAAGATAGCAGGCACCGACGTTTACGTAACGAACGGCCGCGCTATTGATATAAACGGCACCCTTGCAGGAAGCACTCTTACTATGTTCAGAGCTCTTAAGAACTTTATGAAGTTCTGTAACATTCCCTTAAGCGAGGCATTGAAATACGCAACCGCAAACCCTGCAAAGATGGTAAATGCGGACTTCGTTGGTAGAATAGCAAAATGCTATCGCGCAGACTTTATCATTATATCCGATATAAACGATCCTGAAATTGACAGCGTTTACGTAGGTGGCTACAAGGTAAACTAAGGAGATATTAAAAATGGAAAAGCAAAAATTTTATATGACTACCGCCATTGCCTACGCTTCAGGCAAGCCTCATTTCGGTAATACCTATGAGGTTATTATGTCCGACGCGTACGCAAGATACAAAAGACAAAGAGGATATGACGTTCGTTTTATGACGGGAACGGATGAGCACGGTCAGAAGATCGAAAATCTTGCAAAGGATCACGGCGTTACTCCTCAGGAGTACGTTGACAGCGTATCCGACGTAATAAAGGGCGTATGGAGTCTTATGAACTCCTCTCACGATCACTTTATCCGTACGACCGACGATTACCATAAGAAGGCTGTAAAGAATATCTTTAAAAAGCTTTACGAAAAGGGTGACATCTACAAGGGCTCCTACGAGGGCTGGTATTGTACCCCCTGCGAGTCCTTCTTTACCGAGACTCAGCTTGTTGACGGCAAGTGCCCCGACTGCGGACGTGAGGTAACAAAGACCAAGGAAGAGGCTTACTTCTTCAAGATGAGCAAGTATGCCGACAGACTTATGCAGTATATTGAGGATAACCCCGGATTTATCCAGCCCGAAAGCCGTAAGAAGGAAATGATAAACAACTTCTTGAAGCCCGGCCTTCAGGACCTTTGCGTATCAAGAACCGCATTCCAGTGGGGTATCCCCGTTGAATTTGATCCCAAGCACGTAACCTACGTTTGGATAGACGCTCTTTCAAACTATATTACGGGTCTTGGCTACGATCCTGAAAACGAGGTTCAGCCCGAGCTTTACAACAAGTACTGGCCCGCTGACGTTCACATTATCGGTAAGGATATCGTAAGATTCCACACTATTTATTGGCCCATTATGCTTATGGCTCTCGACCTTCCCCTTCCCAAGAAGGTTTTCGCGCACCCCTGGTTCAAGTTCGGTGTTGACAAAATGTCCAAGTCAAGAGGTAACGTGGTTTACGCAGACGAGCTTGCAGAAAAGTTCGGTGTTGACGGCGTAAGATATTACGCACTTAGCGAAATGCCCTACGCAAATGACGGAAGCATCACATATGAATCCGTTATTACGCGCTACAATATGGACCTTGCAAACAACCTTGGCAACCTTGTAAGCAGAACCGTTGCTATGACAAAGAAATATTTTGGCGGCATTATCCCTGCTCCCGCAGAGGAATTGCCTCTTGATAAGGAGCTTAAGGATGCTTGCGCCGCGGCTTACGATAAGGTATGTGAGCTTATGGACGATTACCACGTATCCGAGGCTACTGCCGAGATATTCAATATGCTCAGCCGCGCTAACAAGTATATAGACGAAACAACGCCCTGGATACTTGCAAAGAGCGAGGAAACAAAGCCCCGCCTTGCAACCGTTATCTACAATTTGCTTGAGGCTATCCGTATCGGCGCAGTTCTTCTCTCCCCCTTCATCCCCGCAACCTGTGAGGAGATATTCAAGCAGGTAAATACCGATCTTACCTCCTACGACGACGCTAAGTTCGGCTTGCTTAAGTCAGGCGTTTCTGTAGGTGAGGCAAAGATACTTTTTGCAAGAATAGATGAAAAGGCCTTCCTTGAGCAGATCGAAAAGGAAAGAGCCGCAAAGGAAGAAGCAGAAAAGAAGCCCGAAAAGCCTGAGGGCTGCGCTATTATCGGCATTGATAAATTCGCTGAGATCGAATTGAGAACCGCGCAGGTTATCGCTTGTGAAAAGGTTCCCAAGGCCAAGAAGCTTCTTAAGCTTCAGCTTGACCTGGGCTATGAGCAAAGACAGGTAGTATCGGGAATTGCAAAGTTCTACGAGCCCGATGATCTTATCGGTAAGAAGGTAGTTATGGTAGCTAACCTTGCCCCCGCAAAGCTTTGCGGTATTGAAAGCAACGGTATGATCCTTGCATCAGGTGAGGAGACCGTAAGAGTTATCTTCCTTGATAAGGATACTCCTAATGGAGAACGTGTGAGATAAATTATTTAAGGGTCGTTGCAATAAGCACAGATCAAAAACAGACACACATATTGACTTTGTTTTTGTTAGTCGGTCTATAACATAAAATTAAGGTTGAGATTTTGTTTTTGACAAAATCTCTCCTTTTTATGTGTCTGTTTTTTAAGCGTGACTGCTACGTCCACGGGGCCCCCGTAAAAATCTATGAGGATTTTTGGGGAATGGGTCTTCCGTACACCAGTACGCCGACGTGTACGCACTCCCGCTTTCTGCACTCATTTCACAGCCCCTTGTTAGAGGAACATATAATGAAATTATTTGACACCCACGCGCATTGCGACGATATGCGCATACAAAACGAATTTGAGGGCGGCACCCGTGGATATATTCGCCATCAGCTTGAAAACGGTGTTGTAAATATTGTAAATATCGGCACCAATCTTGATAACTCCAAGGTCAGCATAGGTCTTTGTGAAGAATTTGATGAGGTGTACGCATCCTGCGGAATACATCCCTACGATATCCGCTTTTATGACGATATTGACGCTACCCTTTTATCCCTTGAGGAGCTTTTGTCCCACAAAAAGGTAGTTGCCCTTGGCGAGATAGGACTTGACTATCATTACGAGGACAGCGACTATAAAAAGCAGATGGACTTTTTTATAAAGCAGATGGAGCTTGCAAAGCGCCTTGATATTCCCGTTATCATTCACGACAGAGATGCCCACGGTGATTGTATGGACGTTATACGAAGATTCCCCGAGGTTACGGGTATTTTCCACAGCTACAGCGGTAGCGCGGAAATGGCAAGGGAGCTTATTGAACGGGGTTGGTACATCTCGTTTTCGGGCCCCATAACCTACAAAAATGCAAAAAAGCCGAAGGAGGCTTGCGCCATCTGTCCCCTTGACAGAATACTTATTGAAACAGACGCCCCCTATCTTCCCCCGACTCCATACAGAGGACAAATGAATCACCCCTGCTACGTTATCAAAACCGCAGAGGAAATTGCTTCCATCAAGGGCCTTACGCTTGAGGAAATTGCAAATATAACCTACGAAAACGCAACAAAGGTATATAGAATAAAGTAACGAATAATAAAGAGTCACCCCATCATATATTTATGATGAGGTGATTTTTATTGAAGCAGAAAAACCCATTATTTATAGCGTCCTATGTAGGAACATCCATTCTCATAATTGCCCTTATTCTCCTTATTTCATTTTGGTTCAATTCAAGGGTAAAAGCCAGATATCAGCCACTCAGTCCCACTTTTTCCGAAAATAAAGCGCCTACCTTCGTGGTGGATGCAGGTCACGGTGGTGAGGACGGAGGAGCCGTAGCTATCGACGGCACAACGGAAAAGGACCTTAATCTCGAAATTGCCGCTACCCTTTCTCTGCTATACGAATTAAACGGAAACAAGTACGCAATGACGAGAGAAACGGACACTCTTCTTTATGATAAGTACAACGACCTTGAATGCTATCAGGGGAAGAAAAAAATCTACGATTTAAAAAACAGGGTAAAAATAACAAAGGAGTATTCCTCACCCGTATACGTGGGAATACATATGAACAGCTTTTCCTCCTCTAAATACAGCGGACTGCAGGTTTATTATTCCAAAAATAACGAAACGAGCAAGGCTTTTGCCGATACGGTACAAAAAAACACGGCTGCGTATCTGCAAGGCAGCAACCAAAGAAGGACGAAGGAGGCGGATAGCTCTATTTATATTTTAAGTAATCTTGACTGTCCCGCCGTGCTTATAGAGTGCGGATTTTTGTCCAACGCCGAGGAGCTTACCCTGTTAAAAAGCAGCATCTACAGGCAAAAGCTATCCACGGTTATTTTTGCCTCCTCCTTAAATGCGTGTATTGACAAAGCTCCGTAGCTATGATAAAATCAATATATAAATAAAAATTAAAGGATGTAAAATGAAAAGTAAAACTGTTTACGTTTGCTCCGAGTGTGATTATCAAAGCCCGAAATGGATGGGCAGATGTCCCTCCTGTAAGAGCTGGAATACCTTTACTGAGGAAACATATACACCTACCGTTGAGCCGAAAAATAAAAGAATGTCCTTAATTACGGAAAATGCCCAGGCGGTTAAATTTGAGGATATGGAAATACCCGAATATATCCGCTCCGAAACGGGAATAAGCGAGCTTGACAGAGTGCTTGGCGGCGGTATCGTAAGCGGCTCCGTTATACTTTTGGTTGGCGAGCCTGGTATCGGTAAGTCCACGTTGCTTATGCAGATATGCTCCAAAATGCCCTCAAAGGTTCTTTACGTGTCGGGTGAGGAATCCACGGGACAGCTTAAATTAAGAGCAGACCGACTTGAAATACAGGGCGCAAATACTTATTTTATGACTGAAACAAACGTGGACAACGTGCTTGTTCAGGCGGATAAAATAAAGCCCGATACCATAATAATAGACTCTATACAAACTATGTTTGACCCTGCCTCCGCATCTATTCCCGGAAGCATAAATCAGATAAAGGAATGCGCGGTAAAGCTTATTGCAAGGGCAAAGAGCCAGGGAGTAGCCATAATCCTTGTCGGACACGTAAACAAGGAGGGCGTTATTGCAGGACCAAAGGTGCTTGAGCATATGGTTGATGCGGTTCTCTACTTTGAGGGAGAAAGGATGCAGTCCTACAGAGTTATAAGAGCTATCAAAAACCGTTTTGGATCCACTAACGAAATCGGCGTGTTTGAAATGACGGATATGGGACTTTGCGAGGTACCCAATCCCTCCGAGATGCTTATGCTGGGAAGACCGACGGGTGTGTCGGGAAGCTGCGCCGTTTGTATTATGGAGGGCACTCGTCCTATAATTGCAGAGGTGCAGGCGCTTGTTACCCCAACCACCTTCCCTGCTCCGCGCCGTACCGCAAACGGTCTTGACTATAACAGAATGTGCATGCTTATCGCCATTCTTGAAAAGAGGCTTGGACTCAAATTCTCTCAAAACGATATTTACCTTAACGTAGTCGGCGGACTTAAGCTGAGTGACCCAAGCGTTGACCTTGCGGTGGCTCTTGCACTTATATCAAGCATCAAGGATATCCCCGTCCCCGAAAACGTTATTGCCGTTGGCGAGCTTGGTCTTGTGGGAGAATGCAGAAGCATATCCGACCTACAAAAGAGGGTAAACGAATCTTACCGTCTCGGCTTTGATACCATCGCCTTCCCACAGAAATCCCATAAGGAAAAATTAAAGATCCCCGAGGGCGTGCGCGCCATTGAGATAAAAAGCGTGTACGATGCTCTTACACTTTTTAGAACAGAATAGAGGTTGTCTTGAGACAACCTCTTTTTTTATCGAGGAGTTAGGGTAATGGGTGCAGAAAGCGTGAATGCGTACTCGTCGGCGTACTGGTGTACGGAAGACCCATTCCCCAAAAATCCTCACAGATTTTACGGGGCCCCGTGGGCGTAGCAGTCGCGCTTAAAAACAGACACATAAAAAGAGGAGATTTTGCAAAATTGTAAAATCTCAACCTTAGTCATTACGAAATAAACTGATAAATAATATGCAAGTCATTAAACGTGTCTGTTTTGTTCTGTGCTTATTACAGTAACTCCATTTTATTGTAATTTATTTTAAATATTGGCATATAATACTAAAAGACCATTATAGGAGGTTTTTATGTGTTCTATATGCGGTATTATAAATTTTAATGAAAAGCACGACAGCCTTGCCACAATAGAGGAAATGAACAGGTCCATGAAGCACAGGGGCCCTGACGAAAGCGATATTTTTTGCGACAGGAACGCAGTCCTCGGGCACAACAGACTAAGCGTTGTGGATCT
This sequence comes from Clostridia bacterium, assembly GCA_017481595.1. Taxonomy (GTDB): domain Bacteria; phylum Bacillota; class Clostridia; order Oscillospirales; family CAG-272; genus RGIG2000. Next base: position 61,196 of record JAFUOY010000041.1, read on the forward strand.
TGAAAACGGCCATCAGCCAATGAGCGTAATATACGGAAATAAAAAATACACCATTGTATACAACGGTGAAATATATAACTGTGACGAGATACGCCGTGAGCTTTCAAGGCGGGGTATCTTTACGCAAACAAGCTCCGATACGGAGGTAGTCCTTTATTCCTATATCCTCTACGGAGAGGATTGCGCCTGCCATTTAAACGGAATTTTTGCCTTTTGTGTTTATGACGGCGAAAGGATATTTTGCGTAAGGGACAGATTCGGGGTAAAGCCCTTTTACTACTCCCTAAGGAACAATTATCTTATATTTGCATCGGAAATAAAGGCTATGCTTCTTCACCCCCTTATCTCCTCCGACGTAACGAGAGATTCTCTTTTGGAGCTTCTTTATTTAAGCCCGAATTTTATAGGTGGAAAAAGCGTATTCAAGGATATAGAGGAGCTACTCCCCGCCGAATATCTGATTTTTGATAAAAACGGAATTACAAAGCGGAAATATTGGGAAATAAAGGCTATTCCCTACTTCAAGGACAGAGATTATGCCATTGAGGTAACCAGCTATCTTGTAAGGGATGCGGTAAAAAGGCAGCTGGTTTCCGACGTGCCCCTTTGCGTTTTACTTTCAGGCGGCCTTGATTCCAGCGTGGTGACCGCCATTGCAAGCGAGGAATACAAAAAGGATGGAAGGGTGCTTGATACCTATTCCTTTGAGTACGAGGGCAACAAGGACGCCTTTGAAAAAAGCCTTTTTCAGCCTGATAGGGATGACGATTACGCCACCTTCGTTGCAAATTATCTTAACACCAACCACACGGTTTTAACGATTCCCACAGTCGATCTTGCAAGGGAGCTTTACGAGGCTACCCTGTATCGCGATCTGCCCGGGCAGGCGGATATAGACTCCTCTCTTTTCCACTTTTGCAAGGAGATAAAAAAGTGCAATACCGTTGGTCTTAGCGGTGAATGCTCCGACGAGATATTCGGCGGTTATCCTTGGTTTTACCGACCCGAAATGCTATATTCCGACTTTTTTCCCTGGATACACAAGCCAAAGCTACGTCCGTCCCTGTTTTGCGGCATAGATAAGGAGGCAGGATACGACCTTATGTGCCAAAAATATAAGGCGACCATAAGCGAGTGTCCCGTTTTAAATGACGATACGGATGAGATGAAAAACTCACGAAGGGCATCCTACCTATCCGTAAATTACTTTATGACCTCTCTTTTACAAAGAAAGGACAGAATGAGTATGGCAAGCGGAGTGGAGATAAGAGTTCCCTTTGCGGACCACCGTATTTTTGAATTTGTGTACAACGTGCCCTGGGAGATAAAATTTGAAAACGGCGTTGAAAAATCTCTGCTCCGCAACAGTATGACAGGTATTTTGCCCGATAAAATTCTGTGGAGAAAAAAGAGCCCCTATCCAAAGACACACAATCCGAAATATCTTAAAGAGGTGCTTGATATTTTAAATAAAAGACTCTCTACGGGTGGATTTTTAAAGGAGCATCTTGACAAATCCATGCTTGACTCCATAATCACCTCGGGAGGCACCTGGTTCGGTCAGCTTATGGACGTACCTCAACTTGTAGCCTGGCTGATTCAGTTTGACATCTGGGCTAAGCATTACGGAGTAAATTTTGTTGATTAGGTCTTGACATAAAAAGTTTCTGTGGTAAAATAGTAGCAGTTTATTTTTTCGGAGGTATATATGCTGAGAAAAAGCTTTAAGGCTACTATTACCGCATCCTGTATAGGCTATTTTACACAGGCGGTGCTGATAAATTTCACCCCTCTTCTTTTTATCACCTTTCAAAAGGAATTCGGGCTTTCCCTGGCGCAGCTTAGCGTTTTGATAGCAACCAACTTTGCAACTGAGCTTATTATTGACTTTTTAGGGACTAAATACGTAAGCAAAATAGGCTACCGCCGCTCCGTAATTATTGCTCAGGCGCTTTCCGTTATGGGTCTTTGTATGATACCCATTTTACCGAAGCTGATGGAGTCAAAGTTCCTCGCCCTTGAGATCGCTATGATATTCTGCGGTCTTGGCGGAGGTCTTATTGAGGTGCTTATAAGCCCTATTGTGGAGGCTTGCCCCACTAAGCGCAAAAGCGCAATTATGAGTATGCTCCACTCCTTCTACTGTTGGGGACAGATGGGCGTGGTTCTTCTCTCCACCATATATTTCCGCACCGTTGGTATTGAGCATTGGGAATACCTTTCCCTTATCTGGGCTATAATTCCCGCCATTGACCTTGTTCTTTTCTGCTTCGTGCCCATAAATACCCTTGTTGACGAATCCGAGGAAAGCACCTTTGGTGAGCTTATCAGACAAAAGCTGTTCTGGGTGTTCCTCGTTATGATGCTCTGCGCAGGTGCGACGGAGCTTGCTATGAGCCAATGGGCATCCGCATTTGCCGAGGCGGGACTCAAGGTGGAAAAGTGGATAGGAGACTTGCTTGGTCCTTGCCTTTTTGCCGTTTGTATGGGCTGCGCCCGTATATTCTACGCTACCCACTCCGATAAGATCGGGCTTAAAAAGGGAATCCTTATTTCCTCGGGCATCTGCGTAGTATCTTATCTTGTGGCGATCTTATCACCTATTCCAATTATTTCTCTTATCGGATGCGCTATGTGCGGTGTGGGAAGCGGTATGCTCTGGCCCGGTACCTACAGTATAGCCACAAACCGTATGCCAAAGGGCGGCGTGCCTATGTTTGGCCTTCTTGCCCTTGCGGGAGATATGGGATGTCTTTCGGGCCCCTACCTTACGGGTATGATATCCACCGCCTTTGACGGCAATCTTAAAATGGGCTTCCTTTTCAGCCTTATCTTCCCCATTACCCTTATGATAATGGTAATAATATTGATGAAATATTTTAAAAAGCCACAAAGCTGAATTTAAAATTAAAAGAGGATGTCAAGGGACACCTACCATAAAGCAGGTTTTACCTTTCGAAAAAGAAAAAAAGGAGTACGGACGATTTGTTCGTACTCCTTTTCACACGCATTGCCCTGCAAGGTATAGTGTGTTACACTTATAAAAGCGTATTGTCGGGCGGTAAATATAAGTGAAATGTTTTGCCAAGCAAAACGTGAAATAATGTGCTAACGCACATTGTGAAATATCTCACTTCGTTCGATGTGAAATGAAATTTACCCACGTTCGCGCATGCGAACATTTCACATTTGCGAAGCAAATATTTCAGCGCGAAGCGATTTCACTTGCCCGCAAGGGCAAATTTCGTTGGGCGACCTGCTTTACAGTAGGTCGCCCAACACATCCTCTTTTTTGTTTATTTTATTTATCCATTCCGTAGACGGAGCCGCAGCCGAGCATCATTTCTATTTTCATAAGTCTGTTATATTTTGCAACTCTTTCGCTTCTGCAGGGGGCGCCCGTTTTTATAAATGGGGCGTTTACCGCCACGGAAAGATCTGCAATGGTTGTGTCCTCCGTTTCGCCCGATCTATGGGAGATAATATACTTATATCCGTTTTCCTGTGCTGTGCGGATTACGTTTAACGTTTCCGTAAGGGTGCCTATCTGATTTGGCTTAATTAAAATGGCGTTTCCAATGCCTTCATTTATTCCGTCATTAAACCTTTTTTCATTGGTTACAAAAAGGTCATCACCTACAAGCATTACTCTGTCCCCGAGACGTTTTGTAAGCATTTTCCACCCCTCGCTATCGTTTTCTCCAAGGCCGTCCTCAATAGAAATTATGGGGTATTTACTTATGAGCCCCTCGTAATAGTCGATAAGCTCCTTTGACGTGTATCGCTTTTCGCTCTTTGGCATTACGTATTCTCCGTCCTCGTACCATTCGCTTGATGCAACGTCAAGGGCTATTTTAATTTCCTCCGTAGTGTATCCCGCCTGCTCTATTGCCTGACAGATAAGCTCAATGGCTTCCGTGTCGTTTTTAAGATTGGGCGCAAAGCCTCCCTCATCGCCCACTCCCGTGGAATATCCCTTTTTCTTAAGCAAAAGCCCCAAGGTGTGGTAGATCTCGCATCCTGCCCTCACCGCCTCGCATATCGCCTTACATCCAACGGGCGCAATCATAAACTCCTGTATCTCCACGTTGTTGGATGCGTGGGCGCCTCCGTTTAAAATATTGAACATAGGCACAGGTAAGCGCTTTGCATTTGCGCCGCCAAGGTATCTGAAAAGGTCAAGCCCGTAATAATTTGACGCCGCGTGAGCATTGGCAAGGGAAACTGCCAAAATTGCGTTAGCGCCTAATCTGCATTTGTTTGCAGTGCCGTCAAGGTCACACATTGCGTGGTCGATAGCGCCCTGATCCCTTGCGCTTTTTCCCTCAATTGCGGGGGAGATCTGCTCTCTTACGCTATGCACCGCTCCAAGCACACCCTTGCCGCCGTATCTTTCCTTGTCGGTGTCGCGTCTTTCATATGCCTCGTACATTCCTGTTGACGCGCCCGACGGCACGGATGCAACTCCCTTTGTGCCGTCGCCAAGAAGCACCGTAGCCTCAACAGTAGGGTTGCCTCTTGAATCAATTATTTCTCTTGCAGTTACCTTAATAATATCCGATCTCATAAATTACCTCCTTTTTTATCCTATTATTAACCCAAAAAAGCAAAATAAAACGGCGGACGTGTATGTTTTTTGTGTCCACCGTATTTTTATAGCATTATATCAATTCAATTTCGGATGGAACAAATATTTCTCTTTCCTTTTTATCCATTTTTATTTTTATGGGTCCGTAGGGGGTTGGAATTTCAAAATCCGCAAAATCAAGAGAGAAAAGATCCGGCTCTAACTTGATTTTTTTGTAGCCCGGCTCTATCATTTCAAATCCCGACAAGGCTTTTTTAAGAATATAAGCGGGAGCGCCGCCCCAGGCGTGGGACATATCTCCGTTTACAAACTCCCAAGCCTCACAAAGGCCCTTGTCACATTTGTCGGTAAGGCTTTTGTATCTTCTCACAAGGTCAAGTCCGTACTTGCCGAACATACCCTCCTTATAAAGCGCCTCGAAAAGAAAATGATAGAAATAGGGCTGCATTTCCTCTTTTCTGAGGTTTTTAACCACTTCCTCAAGGATTTTTCCTCTTTTATCCTTTGGAGCTATGTCAAAAAGCGCCGCTAAGACGTTTGCCTGCTTTAAATGAAACACTCTCTTTGTATTTTTGGGCAGCCAATTACTGTTTTCCACTCTGTCGGGTGTATTAAGACCGCCAATATACATTTTTGCATCCTCATCATACAGATGCGTATTTATGGCGGACTTTATTTTTTTCGCCTTTTCAAGACACTCCTCGGCTCCTTTTTCTTCGCCAATAGCTTTATATAGCTTCTCAGCGCAGATCAAAGCGCGGTAATAAAGCATACAAAGCACGCTTTGTCCAAGGGATTTGGGAGGATGGTGCAAGCTGTATCCCTCGCCCTTACCGTGGGTCATAATATCACGGGAGTCGGCATAGGGGTCGGGAGCATCCTTCATCGCTATCCAGTCAACGAACATATAGTCGGGGGCGTATTCTATAAGACCGTTATCCTCTGCAACGTAGCCATCAAAGAGGGAAAACAGACACTCCATCGCCTTTTTTGACTTAATTACAAGCTCTGTGTCTCCCGTATAAGTATAGTAATCGCAGAGCCACATAGGGAACATAAGGCTATAGGAGGTATGGAACATTCTGCCCTTTTGTATTTCAAGAATCTCAGACGTTCTGTATATATCAAAGGCGGTAAGTGTGGGGTCGTAAATATTAAGATACTCCATCAACGCCTGTATATAGTAGTCGCCTGTGCAGGCAAGAGGCTCCTGATGTGTGGGAGAATCAAGATGGGTGTTCTGTCTGCATATTTTAAGGGTGTGCATACATACGTCGTACACCTTGTTAATTATCTCGTCGAAGCATTTGAATCCCCCCTCGTTTATTACGGGATAATGGGAGTAAAGCATCTTTAACGAATCAATAACCGCATCCGTATCGGAGGTATTCTCAACTATGATACGCATAAATCCAACGCTGCGCATTCTCTGGCACATATGGACTATATCCCCGTCCGTAATTATGTCCTCGCCTACGTTGGGACTGCCCTCAAGCTCTCCGCTTTCCATCCTTATATGCACCTTACCCTTGCATTTTACGGAAATAACGGGGAATGCGGAGTATATTTTATCAAAAAGCAGCACTCTGTCAGCTTTTTCCCTACCCCGTACTCTGATTTCTGTAAAATCAATGGGAAAAATCTCCGCTTCACAAAGGTGAGCAAGGGGAGATTTTTTCATTGTGTGGATATTGGGAATCACTTTTGCCAAGGAAAAGCCTTCTTTGGCCTTGGTGTAATCCGAAAAATAGGTATGCGCTCTTTCCGATAAAGGACGGCATAGCCAGCTTTCATCAGTGCCGTATATATTGCCCGCCTCGTCCGTCAATTCGATATAAAGTCCGGGATGACCGAAGGTAAACTCGTTTATTGCCGTAGCCTGCGAGGCAACAACAGCTCTTATTTTTACGGATGACGTGTCTGTTATTTCATATTCATCATAATAACAGTATCTCATTTTTTCCGTAAGAAAGTCCGCGCCTGCCGATGCAGGACCTCTGCCGACAAAGGAGCCGTTTATGTACAATTCATATCTTGCGTCGGCGCAAATTTTTAATTTTGCCTTACCCTGTATCGCAAATTCTCTTAGAAACTCAGCCATACAGAAGCCGTCTTTATTTATATCAAAGGGATTTTCCCTTGTATTTTTTGAAAACTCGGGATACTTACTGTCGTCAAGCCATATCCAATCTGTCATATCAGTTCTCCAGCAAAAGATCGTTTTCCTTTATCCAACCGATCTTACGGAGGATCTCTCCGAATACGAAGGACAAAACAGCGGGTAAAACGATACAAAGAAGGGGTAAGCCTATCCACAAAAGCGTGCTATGCTCCGTTGCGGAGATAACGCCGATGGGACCAACAAGACCGCAGGTGCCCATACCTGCGCTGACGCCCTCGCACTCAAGCTTGAATACCATTGTGGAAAGAGGTCCGCAAATGGCGCCCGCAAGTGTAGGAGGAATCCATATACGTGGGTTCTTACAGATATTACCCATCTGAAGCATGCTTGTACCAAGGCCCTGGGATATAAGACCGTTTACACGGTTTTCCCTGAAGCTCATAACCGCAAAGCCAACCATCTGCGCGCAGCAGCCAACGGTTGCAGCGCCGCCAGCCAAGCCCGCTATTTCAATGGAAGCGCATATTGCCGCGCTGGAAATAGGAAGAGTAAGAACTATACCGACCACAACGGAAACCACAATACCCATAAGGAAGGGCTGAAGCTCTGTCGCAGTATTTATAAAATTACCAAGCGCTTTCATTACAATACCGATAACGGGGCAAAGAAGCTTTGATGCGCCAAAGCCCACTAAAATGGTTACAAGGGGCGTAACGAGAATATCGACCTTGGTCTTTTTTGAAACGAATCTTGCAATTTCGCAAGCGATAATAACAACGAAAAACGCGCCTGCAGGTCCTGCGCCGTTCAAGGTGTAGGCAATTGAGCCAACGACGGAGGCGCTAAGAACGACCAGCATATCCGCCTTAAGAGAAAAGGCGATAGCCACGCCGATTGCCATACCCGTTGCGGCAGAGGCAAAGTTAGCAAGCTCAATAAGAAAATCAAGCCCCGTATACTGTCCGAGAGTTTTTATGATGGTGCCTATTAACAGGGTTGCAAACAAGCCCTGCGCCATAGCGCCCATTGCAGTGACAAAATACTTTTTAAGATATTTTTTTACAGTTTCCATTTTTATACCTCCTGCTTTTGGCTGTATTATATACCTTTTTTTAATTTTTGTCAATATAAACTTGATTTTTGCGCCCGTATGTATTACAATTTAAATATATTGTATTTTTGAGGAGTAAACTATGGGCTTTTTAAAATTTCTTGAAGGGATAAGAAACCCTGTGCTTGACGTATTTTTCTCGCTGATTACCCATCTTGGTGAGGAGACCGTATTTATGGCTGTCGCCATTATCGTATTCTGGTGCTTTTCCAAAAAGGACGGATATTATCTTTTAAGCGTAGGATTTATCGGTACTGTGCTTAATCAGTTCTTAAAGCTTCTTTTCAGAATCCCACGCCCTTGGGTAAAGGATCCCACCTTTACTATTGTTGAAAGCGCCCGCGCCGAGGCGACGGGATATTCCTTTCCCAGCGGACATACCCAAAGCGCGATAGGTAATTTCGGAGGTCTTGCCTACATTCACAAAAGCAAAAAGAAAGTATGGATCCCCTGTATCATCGTTTGCGTGCTTGTGGCATTGTCAAGAATGTATCTTGGCGTACACACTCCCCTTGACGTTATAGTTTCCACCCTTATTGCCACGCTTTTGATATTCGTAATGAAATGGCTCATTGACAAGGCGTACGGCAACCCCAAGGCAATATACGCCTTCCTTTCCTTTATGGCTCTTATGGCGCTTGGTCTTATCCTCTACGTAGAGCTTAATAATTTCCCCGCCGATATTGACACTCACAACCTTGAGTCGGGAATCAAAAACGCGTACACCCTCTTTGGCGCTACTCTGGGAATGATAATTGCGTATTTCTTTGACGTAAAATATATTCATTTCAGCACGGAGGGTAAATGGTACACCCAGGTGATCAAGGTAGTGCTCGGTCTTGTGATCATACTCGGCATTAAGGCAGGACTTAAGCCAGTGCTTAACTTTATTTGTATGTCCCACCCCATTGCCCACTCCATCCGCTATATGCTTATCGTGGTTTTTGCGGGAGTGGTTTGGCCCCTTACATTCCCTCTTATAAGAAAATTAGAAAAAAATTAAGCGTATACCGTTGATTTTTGCGCTTGGTTAATGATATAATTGTATAGGAGTTAAATCCAAATAATTTTAAATAAGGAGATTTACTATGAGTTTTATCAAATCCTTTGACGAGCTTCCTTTCCTTGTAAAGGTACTTTTCGCTCTTCCTGTGCTTAACATCGTTTGGGCTATTTACCGTATTATCAAGGGTGCTTGCACAGAAAACTACGTAATGCTTGTTGTTGGTATTATCTGGATCCTTGCCGGCTCTTCCATCTGCTGGATCCTTGACCTTGTATTCTTGCTTCTCGGAAAAGATCCCATTTTGACAAAATAAATTACATAATCAAAACGCTCTCGGCAGGCTTGCCGAGAGCGTTTTGATTTGATATTATAAAATCATCTTTTTCTTTCGTTGGTTATCTTCTTGGGCTCGGGCATAAAGTGCTTAACACCGCGAATACCGTAAAAATAAGACAGGAAGCACACAATGGCGCCGGGAATCATAAGGAGAAGATAAATGAAGGGAAAATCGGGTGTCAGCTTCGTTATAGAGAGGAACGCGCCGTTATAGTAGTGGGTGATTATCTTAAAGGTTGCGTACACTCTGTTCATAAACGTTTCTACCTCGCTGTCGGTAAAATAATAGGTTACTATAGTACCTACGGAAAGAACGATATTGAGTGACTGTGACGCGAGGTAAACGAAAAGACCGTAAAAATTCTTTTTTTCCATTCTGCCACCGTCAATTTTTATCTTGTCCTCATTTCCTTTTTCAATAAAATGGGAATATAATACGAAAAGATACATAAGAATAGAAAGACCGCCCGCAATATGGCACAACACAGGATTTATCATAGACGTTGAAAGAACGACGATAAGTCCGAAAACCATCATACCTATCTGCGTAAGAACTATTTTCCATATCATAGCTAAATTATCTTTAAAAAACTTAATCATCTGGGACCACCTTTTTATATTGTTGTATTCATTATATAAGAAAACGGAGCAAAATTCAAGATTATACAAAAAAATTTACATCTTTTAAACAAATACGCATTTTTTTATGTTAAAATAAGGGAAGATGCTACGTTGATTTTAAAAAGGAGGATCTAATATGGAAAAAAGCTTTGACGTAAATCAGGTGCCCCAGCTTGCCCGTGATTTTGCATCATACAAGCTGACGATACAGGTCTGCTCCAAAAAGACCGTGGATGAATATCTGTCCGACCTGCGCCTTTTTTTCAAGTACGTGTATGCGAAAAGAAACGGCATAAATCCCCTTGGCGACTCCTTTAATGAAATTGACATTTCCGATTTGTCAAACGATTTTATCTTCTCCATCACTACAAGTGAGATATATGACTTTTTCGTATACGTTTCAAATGACAGAGGAAATAAATCCTCGGCAAGGTCAAGAAAGCTTTCCGCTATCAAGGCATTTTACAAATACGTTTGTACCAAGCGCCACCTTATGGAAAAAAATCCCGCCATTGATATCGAATCTCCGAAGAAAAAGCAGACCTTACCTAAATTTTTGTCCGTTGAGGAGAGCATGAGCCTTTTGGAGGCGATAGAAAACGATACGGAATCCAAGACCAAGGAAAGAGATTACGCTATTATCACCCTGTTTCTCAATTGCGGTATGCGTCTTTCCGAGCTTGTGGGAATAAACATAAACGATATAGACAGGGACCTTCGTTCTCTGCGTGTGCTTGGTAAGGGCGCAAAGGAAAGGATAGTATATCTTAACGACGCCTGCCGTGACGCATTGCAAAAATATCTTGAAATAAGAACGAGCGAAAAATACAAGGCGGTAAACATTCCCGCCCTGTTTATAAGCAAGCAGTATAAGAGGATCAGCAATAAGACCGTACAATGGATGGTATATAAATACCTTGCTGCGGCGGGACTTGAGTATAAGCATTTCTCCACCCATAAGCTTCGCCACACGGCGGCAACCCTTATGTATCAGACGGGCAAGGTTGACGTAAGAGTCCTTAAGGAGATACTTGGTCACGAGCAGCTTAACACCACCCAAATATACACTCACGTATCAAATAAGGGTATGGAGGATGCCGTAAACGTTAATCCTCTTGCAGGGGTAAAGTCAAAAAATAAGGAATAAAATTTTATTGACTCGCACCAACAAATAATCATTTTTGTGCAAAATGCACAATTTTTTGACAAAAATTTCTAACCCTTTTCTACATAATAACATATTGACAAGTTTTTTAAAAACGATTATAATTATTTAAGCAACTACTATACAGATCAAAATTATTTTTGGAGGATTTTATCATGTTTGAGAAGTTAAGAGACATTCTCGTTGAAGAGCTTTCTATCGAGGCTGACGCAATTACAATGGAGGCAGAGCTTGCTAACGACCTCGGCATCAACTCCTTGGAGCTTGCTGACCTTGTTCTTCTTTGTGAGGACACATTCGGCGTTGAATTTGATGAAAACGATATGCACAAGTTCATCACAGTAGGCGACGTTGTAGAATTTTTGAACGCTAACGCAAAATAAATTATACCTAATAAAATGAGGATGCCGTAAAGCATCCTCTTTTTATTTTGCTTATTGAAATAGCGATATCATTGCGACAACCGCTTTTAGTTAAAATCCACTCTGTTCTGAATTATTTTAACAAATTCCTCAATGATCTTGGCAGCGCCTTCCTTACCGATCTTCGTCGTATCGATCATAAGGTCGTAGTTTTCGCTTCTGCCCCATTTTTTAGAGGTGTAGTAGCCGTAGTAGTTGGCTCTCTTCTTATCAAGCTTTATTGCAAGGCTCTTTGCCTCGTTAAGAGGAATGTTATTTCTGTAGGCAACCTCCTCCGCTCTCTTGTTTATATCCGCGTAGATAAATACGCGCACTACGTTGTCAAAATCTCTCAACACAAAGTCAGCGCATCTTCCTATGAATACGCAGGAATTACTTTTTGCAAGCTCCTCGATAATGCCGGACTGAAGAACGAAAAGCTTATCGTTTATAGGAGTGTCGTAGGGCATACCGTGGGAAAAGGGTACCATACCCATCCCACCCATAGCTATGGAATAAAGGAAGCTGGGCGTTGCCTTTTCGTCAGTATTCTTAAGCACCTCGTGATTGATGCCTGATTTTTCCGCGGCAAGACTGATAAGGCTCTTATCGTGATATTCAAATCCAAGAGATTTTGCAACCATCTCTCCTATTTCTCTGCCTCCGCTACCAAACTGACGCGCGATTGTTACGATTACTTTTTTAGACATATAGTATCCTCCCTGTTAAGGCTTAGTGTGCCACAAAAGTAGCTATGATAATATTTTACCATTTTTTATGCAATTTTGCAACAAAAAAATTGATTTTAATCGAAAAATATGATAAAATATAAATATAAAAGAATTTTCAAGGAGGTTATTATGTTAAAAATCGAACACGTGGACGTACTTTTTTTAGAAAGTGACACTCCCGGAGACAAAAAAGAAAGAGAGCATCTTGCAGGAATCAATCTGTGTAAGGATATGATATGCAAGTATTTCGGTGATGAGGATCCCAAGTTTTTGCTCAACGATTTCGGTAAGCCCTTTGTTGATAAGGAGGGAATATTTTTCAACATTTCCCACTCCAAGGGTCGAGTTGCTTGTGCAGTTTCTGACAGACCCGTAGGCATTGATATCGAAAAATTGACAGAAAAAAGCGACACGGATATTAAAAATTTTGCAAAAAGATACTTTGTCGAAAATGAGATAGCTTTGCTTGAAAAGGAAGAATATTCCGCCCTTGCATTTTACAAAATATGGACCAAGAAGGAAGCGTATTCCAAGATGCTTGGCTCTGCTCTTTCCCGTAATTTGAAGATAGACACAACTACCCTCGATATAGATACATACGTTGAGGGAGCGTACATTTTAAGCGTGGCGGTAAACAAAATTTAAAAATCTATTGATTTTATCCCTGTTATGATGTATAATATATGCGGTTAAATTTTAACCCACTTGATTCGTTTAAATTTTTTGATATAAATAAGGAGTACGAAAAATGTTAGTTTCAGCAAAAGAAATGCTTGAAAAAGCAAAAGCAGGCAAATATGCCGTAGGTCAGTTCAACATCAACAACCTTGAGTGGACAAAGGCTATCCTTCTTACCGCTCAGGAGCTTAACTCTCCCGTTATTCTCGGTGTTTCCGAGGGTGCAGGTAAGTACATGTGCGGCTACGAAACAATCGTTGGTATGGTTAAGGGTATGATCAAGTGCCTCAAGATCACTGTTCCCGTTGCTCTTCACCTCGACCACGGTTCATACGAGGGCGCTAAGGCTTGTATCAACGCAGGCTTCTCCTCCGTTATGTTCGACGGCTCACACTACCCCATTGAAGAAAACATTGCAAAGACAACAGAGCTTGTAAACGCTTGTAACGTTCTCGGCATCTCTCTCGAGGCTGAGGTTGGTTCCATCGGCGGCGAAGAGGACGGCGTTGTAGGTGCAGGCGAATGCGCAGATCCTAACGAGTGCAAGATGATCGCTGATCTCGGCGTTACAATGCTTGCTGCAGGTATCGGTAACATCCACGGTAAGTATCCCGCAAATTGGGCAGGTCTTAACTTCGACGTTCTCGGCGCTATCTCCGAGAAGACAGGCGATATGCCCCTCGTTCTCCACGGCGGTACAGGTATCCCCGAGGATATGATCAAGCGCGCTATCTCCCTTGGCGTTTCCAAGATCAACGTTAACACAGAGTGCCAGCTCTCCTTCGCAGCTGCTACAAGAGCTTACGTTGAAGCAGGTAAGGACCTCCAGGGTAAGGGCTTCGACCCCAGAAAGCTTCTCGCTCCCGGCTTTGAGGCTATCAAGGCTACAGTTAAGGAAAAGATGGAGCTCTTCGGTTCTGTAAACAAGGCATAAGTTTCTGACCAAAGTCAGAAAAATGAATTGCAACCAAACGGTTGCGTGAATTGACACAGAGTGTCGTGAATTGCTTTTGCATGAATTGCGCTTTGGCGCATTAAGGTTGTAATTCAATTCATGGAGCGAAGTGAGAAATCATGGCTTTGCCAATTCATGATACGCCAGTATCAATTCATTCCATAGAAAAATTAAGAGCTATGCGGTGGCATAGCTCTTTTTGTTGTTTGATTATTTAAGAATAAGCTTCTTGTAGGATTTTTTACCTCTGCGGATTGCAAGGCCGTTTTTAAGCTGATCGGGAGTGTAAACTGTCTTGATGTTAGTTACCTTTTCGCCGTCTACGGTTACGCCGCCCTGCTCAACTGCGCGACGCGCCTCACTTCTTGAGGGAACAAGCTCCGCCTTAACGAGTACACCCATAATATCAAGGGTGCCGTTAAAGAGGTCAGCCTCTGTGATCTCAACAGTAGGCATATTTTCGTTTGAGCCTGCGGAGAAGATAGCCTTTGCAGCTGCATCAGCCTTCTTTGCCTCCTCCTCACCGTGAACAAGCTTTGTAAGCTCGTAAGCAAGGATCTCCTTAGCGGTGTTAAGCTGACTACCTTCCCAGCTTGCCATCTCGTCGATCTGCTCGAGGGGAAGGAAGGTAAGCATTCTTATACACTTCATAACGTCAGCGTCGTTTACGTTTCTCCAATACTGATAGAAATCGAAGGGAGATGTCTTATTGGGGTCAAGCCATACTGCGTTACCAGCGGTCTTACCCATCTTCTTACCCTGGGAGTCTGTAAGAAGTGTGATAGTCATACAGTGCGCATCCTTGCCAAGCTTCTTTCTGATAAGCTCAGTACCGCCGAGCATATTGCTCCACTGATCGTTACCGCCAAACTGCATATTACAGCCGTAGTTCTTGAAAAGGTGATAGAAGTCGTAGGACTGCATGATCATATAATTGAATTCAAGGAAGGAAAGTCCGTTTTCCATTCTCTGCTTGTAGCACTCAGCGCGAAGCATATTGTTTACGGAGAAGCAAGCGCCAACCTCACGAAGAAGATCAACGTAGTTGAGGTTGAGAAGCCAATCCGCATTGTTGATCATCATAGCCTTGCCCTCTCCAAACTCGATGAATTTTTCCATCTGACGCTTGAAGCAGTCTGCATTGTGCTGAATATCCTCGATAGTAAGCATCTTTCTCATATCGGTTCTTCCCGAGGGGTCACCGATCATAGTAGTACCGCCGCCGATAAGAGCGATGGGCTTGTTACCTGCCATCTGAAGTCTTTTCATAAGAGTAAGAGCCATAAAGTGACCTGCTGTCAAGCTGTCTGCAGTACAGTCAAAGCCAATATAGAAGGTAGCCTTACCCTCGTTTATCATATTTTTAATTTCTTCCTCGTTTGTAACCTGGGCAATAAGGCCGCGGGCAACGAGCTCGTCATAAATCTTCATTTTCGTCCTCTTTATATTAAAATATATTTTTATACTTTTCGTAATACAAGTATTTTATCAAATAGAAAATTAAATGTCAAGTGTTTAGCTGCTTTTAATCCTCTAAAATCGGAATTTGACCCTTTAAAGCAAGGTTTTTGTTTTTAAAACGGCTGTCATTGGTTACTTCTGCGCCAAACCAATCGGGCGGAATGAAGCTTTTTGCCTCCTCCTCGGTACTAAATTCCACCTCGCATATTTTAAGTCCGTAAAGCGCGCCCAAGAAAATATCTATTTCCACGGTGTGCTTCCCGTATTCCTTATAGTATCGTGTTTTCTCTATTAAAATGCCCTTGGCATCAGATATTTGCAGATCGTATTCTTCCTTGGAAATTTCCTTTTCCCTCTCCTCTCTTACCATATCTCCCTTTGATTTTTCCGTACGGTAAAAGCGTTCTCCCTTTTTGCGCAGACGCACCTCGGGGTCAAGGCTGATATACCCCTGGCAAATTTTTTCACAGGGCAGATCCTCTATGTGGATACCGCCGTCAAAAATAAATTTTCTTTCTATCTCCACAATATCACCTCGTACAAATTTTACCATAGAAGCGTAAAATATTCAATCGAATTTATGATAATATGAAAATTTAATGAAAAATAACAAAAACTGATACAAAACTATTGCAAAAAACTTGACTTATATGATATACTATTTATGATGAAAAAATAATGCTTTAGAGAAAGAGGTATATTATGAAGTTTGAAAACAAAGCTCTCACAAACAGCAAGTACATACTTGACTGGATTGAAGAAATGGTTGAGTTGGTAAACCCCGACAAGATCGTTTGGATCGACGGCTCTGAGGAACAGACAGAGGCACTCCGTGCTGAGGCTTGCTCCACAGGTGAGCTTGAAAAGCTTAACGAAGAGCTTCTTCCCAACTGCTATCTCCACAGAACAGCTATCAACGACGTTGCACGTGTAGAAGGCAGAACATTTATCTGTACAAGAAAGAAAGAGGATGCAGGTAATATCAACAACTGGATGGACCCCGTAGAGTGCTACGATAAGCTTAGTAAGCTTTACAAGAACTCCTACAAGGGACGCACAATGTACATCATCCCCTACGCAATGGGTCAGGTTGGCTCCGACTTTGCTAAGTACGGTATCGAGCTTACAGATTCCATTTACGTAGTTCTCAATATGCTCATTATGACAAGAGCAGGCGCTAAGGTTGCTGAGGCTATGGGCGACGGTGAAGGCTTTATCAAGGGTCTCCACGCAAGAAAGGATATTGACGAGGACAACCGTTATATCTGTCACTTCCCCGAAGACAACACAATTTGGTCCGTTAACTCCGGTTACGGCGGAAACGTTCTTCTCGGTAAGAAGTGCTTCGCGCTCCGTATTGCTTCCTACCTCGGTAAGAAGGAAGGCTGGATGGCTGAGCATATGCTTATCCTCGGCGTTGAATATCCCAACGGCGAAACAAAGTACATCTCCGCTGCATTCCCCTCTGCTTGCGGTAAGACAAACCTTGCAATGCTCATTCCTCCTACAGTTTACAAGGAAAAGGGCTATAAGGTATGGTGCGTAGGCGACGATATCGCTTGGCTCCGTGTTGGTAAGGACGGCAGACTCTGGGCTATCAACCCTGAAAACGGATTCTTCGGCGTTGCTCCCGGTACTAACGACAAGTCCAACCCCAATGCTCTCGCTACAACAATGAGAGATACTATCTTTACAAACGTTGGTCACGTTCTTGATGATAACACAGTATGGTGGGAAGGTCTTAACGACAACGCTCCCGACAACTGCATCAACTGGAAGGGCGAAAAGTGGGATAAGGCTAAGTACGACAAGAAGGATAAGGTTAATACTTCTGCTGCTCATCCTAACTCCAGATTTACAGCTCTTGCAAAGAACTGTCCTTGCATCTCCTCCGAATTTGACAATCCCGCAGGTGTTCCTATCTCTGCTATCGTATTCGGCGGACGTCGCGCTAAGACAGCTCCCCTCGTATACCAGTCCTTCAACTGGCAGCACGGTTCCTTCGTTGGTTCTATCATGGCTTCCGAGACAACAGCAGCTGCTGCAGGCGCAGTAGGTGTAGTTCGTCGCGATCCTATGGCTATGAGACCCTTCGTAGGCTACGACATGGGTGACTACTTCCAGCATTGGCTCGATATGGGCAAGAAGATCCCCAACGCTCCCAAGATTTTCCACGTTAACTGGTTCAGAACAGATGACGAAGGTCACTTCATCTGGCCCGGCTTCGGTGATAATATGAGAGTTCTTGACTGGATCCTCGCTCGTTGCGAAGGCAAGGTTGACGCAAGAGAAACAGCTATCGGTTACGTTCCTTACGCTAAGGACATCAATATTGAAGGTCTTGACGATATCACAGTTGATACTGTTGAGGGTCTTCTCTCCGTTGAAAAGGAATCCTGGCTCGAGGATGTTGAAAACATCAAGGCGTTCTACGCTCAGATTGGCGAAAGAGTTCCCGCTACTATGTACGAAGAACTCGCAGCTCTTGAAGCAAGACTTGCTAAATAATTCAACTGCCAAAAAGAGAGTGCTACGGCACTCTCTTTTGTATTTTATTTTCCTTTTGTTTTAGCTATTTTCTCCTTAAGGCTATTACGGAAGCCGTACCAATCCTCTTGAACATTTAATATATCAAGAACGGATAATGAGCTTTCATATAATCTGATAGCCTCCTTGTAATTTTTCCTCTCTTCATAGCACTCTGCCATTTTACAGGTAATATATATAAGAGCATACAAGGATTCGGAATATTCCTTGCAAACAGCATTCCATTTTTCTTCACCCTTCAATATTTCTGCCTTCAATCTTAAATTGGAAAAATATATTTCGGGAATTAAATCAATAGCCTTTCTTGCGCTTTCAAAATCATTCTTTGCCTTATACGCATACGCCATAAATCTGCAAGCGTCGTGCTTTGTGGCGTCATCACGGGTTGTATCAACAATTTTTGATGCTATTTTAATAACCTCATCAGGACTTTCTTCACAGTCCATTACGTAAAGCCTGTTAAGCAGCAAAATATCATTATCGGGGTATTCCTTCAAGCCTTCATCAATAATATTGCGAGCTTTTTCCCAATCGCTATTTCTGTATTTCCAGCTTTCCTTTGCTATTGCAATTGCCTTTTCCCTGATTTCGGTCAGATCAAAATCAAAAAGCTCATCCATAGATACACCAAAATATCTTGCCAAAGCAGGTATAATGGTAATATCGGGTAATGCTATATCATTTTCCCATTTGCTTACCGCTTGAAAGGAAACGTTTACACTGTTAGCAAGCTGCTCCTGTGTTATTCCG
The DNA here is from genome assembly GCA_017481595.1 of Clostridia bacterium. Taxonomy (GTDB): domain Bacteria; phylum Bacillota; class Clostridia; order Oscillospirales; family CAG-272; genus RGIG2000. Next base: position 79,668 of record JAFUOY010000041.1, read on the forward strand.
CGTGATTTTCTTAACTCTTTTATTTTATTTCCTAAATTCATATTAACACCTCCAATTTTTTCAAGGGGCGCCATCCTTGTGACTTTATTATATCATTACCACACTCCGATATCAATAACTCGTAAAACGAGATTTTTCAACCGACGGTTGAAATGAAAAACAGCCACGCGTGGCTGTTTTTCTTTTATTTGTTTAAGACAACATAAGTCGTAGGCATTTCAAGAGGATGCCACGCAGTGCTGAGGAATTGTCTGTCGATCAAAATTTTCGCAGGAATACATACTGCATTTACAAATTTGTCAGTAGCGGCAATTCCTGATACTTGATCTTGCAAATGCTTGGGGGTGTGTGAACCCAATATACGAGCTGTTGCGTCATCCATTTCCTTAATAACGGCCAAAAGCTTATCGTATACAAACCGATTTGCACACTCCGTAATTTTATCGTACTGCTCGGCTGTGTAGATCGGAACAGTCGCTTTAAATAAATCATCCGTTTTGATAACATAGCCCTTTTTTATCATTTCCGCGATAGCTTCAAGATCATATTCGCTGAAATCCTTTGTTTCACCTCGGCAAATATCGCAAAAAATATTGATGTATCGTTCATTACCGTAAAAATCGTGATGATCTCCTTTGCGATTTCCCAAGCCCAAATAATCAAAGAAATATATACTGTCTCCTTGCTTACTGCCTACTCCACAATAATTGAACATATGGTTACGCGGAAGCTTTTCCACGCACCAAATGAAAGCGTTTTCTCCCCATCCGGTTTTGGGTGTATGAATTATTTCATTATTTACACCGCAAATTTTTCTGAACAGAATGGCTTCCAATTGCCAGCGCAACGTATTCTCTGAAAAATCATTGTTGATAAATCCTACCGCCTTAAAATCCGCCATCATTTCTTCCATAAATGCTTGTATTTTATCAGCAATTTGTTCGTGATATTTTGTAACAGCTCGTTCAATTTCGTCGGCGCATTCGGTTGAAATAATAACTATATTCGCTTTATAGTGATTACCTTCCTTGATTATAATCTTTTTTTCCTCAAGGACCTTGATTTCATCATCAAGGTACGGAAGCGGTATTCCCGTTTCAAGACTGATCTGCTGAACGGTTAGTGCATCATTGTAACAAGAACTAACAATATTTTGTTTGATTTTGCTCTGCATAAAATCATAGAAACGATTAGGTCCCTGACCGTGATACATTGGATGCAATGTTTTAGGATTATAACTAAGCTCTCCGAGATTTCTTTCCATATTCATTCCTTCTTTCAAAATTTTTCTTGACTTAAAAAGCAGATATTTTACCATACTTTCCGTAATATCCAAGGATCGAGCAATTTCCTGACATGATTTTCTGTCAATATAGTACAAAATAGTAGCTTTTCTGTACTTTTCCGAAAGCAAGGATAATTCCCTGCGCAAAAGATAAATATCATTATTACCCTCTATATTGAATAAATCCTCATTAGATACTATGCTTTCATCAAGCTCGCAGGTAGCGTTTTTCAGCTTCTTTTTATACCAATGACTATAAACATTATTGGCTACCGACCACATAAAGCCATAAAATGCATTTTCATTTCTTATGCTTTTAGCAGACCTTATAAGCTCATACAGTATATCCTGAGAAAGATCCTCAGCATCCTCTTTATTTGAGGTCTTAGCCATACAGTAAGAAAAGATAGTTTTTGCTGCGTCTGTCAGCTTTTCATTAAATTTGCTTTCGTCCATTTGCTCACCTCCTTTGAGTTTTTAGAAGCTTCTGCCATTATAGTGAAAGAAAAAACAAAACGGTTAAAGTTTTTTGAAAATTTTTAATATTATTTTATCATAATTTTCAACATATGTCCAGCTATAAAATTGAAATCCACTTTGTGGATAAAATCGACTACGTCGGTTATTAAAAACAAAATCGGCACTCAAAAGTGACAATTTTATCTTATTTAACATCAGATGTGCATATTAGTACGCGGCACTCTCTTTTTTGGTTGACAAGGATATAAAGGCTGTGATACAATAAAATAAAAAGGGGTAAAAAATGGATACTCTTCTTTATAATGAATACGCAGGTCTCAGGCAAGAAAAGGAAGATCTTGAAAAAAGAAAAAAAGAATACGAAAAGCTCAAATCAGATCTTTCTATAAGTGAGCAAGAGCTTGCAAGGGAGGAAAAAAGAAGCGCACTTGCAAAGGTGTTTAATAATATGTGGTTTCCATTCAGCGCAGATACTATTGGTACAGTATTTTCTACTGCGCTTACTCTGCTTATTACTATATTCGCCGCAGGCGCGGTTCCGTTCGTGCTTATAGGAGGCGTACTATGTGTTATCGTCAATATAGTGTGGGCTGTCTTGTACGTTGTCCTCTCTCCCATTATTGCCATTTTCATTGCAATAAGAAAACCCATCAGAGTAAAAAAATATAAATCATACTGCGATATGTACCGTTACAGAATCGAAAATTTTGATATTGACGGTCTTAAAGCAAGCATTGGCAAGTGTGCCAGACGCATATACACCATCGAAAGAGACAATCCCGATTTTTCCGACAAGTACGAGGGAAAGGGAAATAATCATATCATCATTAGCGATTCCGTAAAGGAAACAGAGTTCTACAAGGAAGCGTACGATAAGCATTTTCGCATTTATATGGGTTTTCCACCCAAGGATGAAAAGAATACTCTGCCCGATTACGCAACCGACGTAACCTTAGACCTTCACCCGGGAGATTATTAAAAAACAAATCGGCACTTTTGAAAGTGCCGATTTAATAATATAGGAAATCTTTATTCAAGTATTGAAGAGTTAACTACGTTTTCTCCTTTATTGAAAAACGAATAATAATCAATATTTTCTTCAACGATCAGATCTCTTTTTCCATTAAGAAAATGTATCGTATTATCCGGGGCAATAATCGCTTCTGTAAAAGGTCCAATGTAAATCAGTACAAAATCTACGTTTGGATTTTGGAGTAGCACTTTGTTCAATTCATCTATGGCAGGTCCGCCAAGAGTTATTGTATAATTAAAAGTATCATCAACACTAAATAAATCAACCGAAGCCACAATAGAGCCTACATTGCTTATCACATAGTACGTAATGTAATTATAATTGATAAAATTTGTTTTCTCTGACAAGGTTACGTGTTCCACCCCTTTATCAGATAACCTCAAAAAGTCCATACCGATATTTTCTGCTTGTGATACGCGTGATAAAATTTCTTTCTCGTGATCACTTAAATAATTCTGTAATTTTTCGGTATTCGTTTTTTCTCCAATGTATTCAACCTCGGACAGGTTTATTTTAAATTCTCCAAACTCACCCCCGCTTATGGGAAGCAAGTCATTCAATATAAAAGTCACGCTGACAAGAATAAGAGCAAAGCACGCCGCTATAGCAGACCACTTAGGCAGATTAAATTTTCTTTTACTTTTAGCCTTGTTTTTAAGCTTCTCTTTTTTCTGCAAATGCTCTGCCAGCAAATCCGCGTCAAGATGACTGATGCCATCAATTAAAATATAGCTTTTCATATAAAAATATCATTCCTTTCAAGATGCAGTCTTAGTCCCTGCTTGATTTTTTCTATTTCTCGATAAACGGTAGAAATTGAAATTGAAAGGTCGGCAGAAATTGTTTCAATATCTTCCGCTAAATAAAAACGGTCAATGAAAATATACCTTTGCCTGTCCGATAACGACCTGACGTAATCGCTAATTATTTTTCCTATTTCCGCGGCTTCATACTCTGCTTCTACCGAAGAATTACTGCATAATGTATTATCCACATCTTCCATTGAAGTCGTTAGCTCGGAGGGAATGCGCTTTTTGCTTGTCCTTTCCTTATACCGATTTATAGCTATGCGCCGCATAATTTGGGTTATAAACGCAGGAAACACAGCCGGTCTTGTCGGCGGAATCGCATTCCATACCCCAAGATACGTATCGTTTTGACATTCTTCGCAATCCAATTTATCGTGAAGGATATTGTAAGCAATTCTGAATAGAAATTGCCCGTATTTTTTATCGGTCAGCGGTATTGCATCCTCTTTTCGATGCCAATACAATTCGATTATCTCTTCGTCAGTAATAGCTCTCTGCTGTTCTGTACGTTTACTCATATTGCCTCCTTTCTTCTTTGAAAGCGCCTTCATAAATATATGTCAAGAAAAGCTGAATTTTTTCTCATAATTTTTCAACTTTTTTTACATCATATCATATTTTTCCAATAAAAAAACAAAATCGGCACCCGAAAGTGCCGATTTTTATTTTATTTAACGTATGAAGTACATATCACACCGAAGGTATATCACTCCCAAAGGGAATATCACAAATCCGAAGGATTTATATCACTTCGTTGTTTCAACGAAATCAATACATTCCGCCCATTTGAGGAGCTGCTGCAGGAGCAGGATTATCTTCCTTCTTCTCTGCTACTACTGCCTCGGTTGTGAGAACTGTGGATGCTACGCTTGCCGCGTTCTGAAGCGCGCTTCTTGTAACCTTCGTGGGGTCTACGATACCACATTCCATCATATCGCAGTAAACTTCCTTATATGCATCAAAGCCGTAGCCGATCTTACCGCTGTTTTTAACCTTATCAACGATAACCGCACCGTCAAAGCCTGCGTTTGCGGAGATCTGACGGAGGGGCTCCTCAAGAGCCTTAACAACGATCTTAACACCCGTCTTTTCATCACCGTCAACGGTTTCAATAAGAGCAGCCACCTTATCGATTACGTTGATGTAGGCTGTACCGCCGCCTGCAACGATACCCTCCTCAACGGCTGCGCGAGTTGCGTTGAGCGCATCCTCAATGCGGAGCTTCTTTTCCTTCATTTCAGTTTCAGTAGCCGCGCCAACCTTGATAACCGCTACACCGCCTGAGAGCTTAGCAAGTCTTTCCTGAAGCTTTTCTCTGTCGAAATCAGAGGTTGTGGCCTCAATGCCTGCCTTGATCTGTGCGATTCTTGCCTTGATATCCTCGGGATAACCGAAGCCGCCAACGATAATCGTATTTTCCTTATTTACCTTAACCTGTCTTGCTCTGCCAAGGAGATCGATAGTTGCATCCTTAAGCTCATAGCCAAGCTCCTCTGTAATAACCTGACCGCCTGTAAGAACTGCAATATCGCGAAGCATTTCCTTTCTTCTGTCGCCAAAGCCGGGAGCCTTAACGCCTACTACTGTAAATGTGCCGCGAAGCTTATTAAGAACGAGAGTTGTAAGAGCCTCACCCTCAATATCCTCAGCTACGATAAGGAGCTTTCTTCCGCTTTGAACGATCTGCTCAAGCAAGGGAAGGATCTCCTGAATGTTAGTAATCTTCTTGTCTGTGATAAGGATAAGAGCGTCATCGAGAACTGCCTCCATCTTATCCATATCCGTTGCCATATATGCAGAGAGGTATCCGCGGTCAAACTGCATACCCTCAACGACCTCACAGTAGGTCTCCGTGGACTTGGACTCCTCAACTGTGATAACGCCGTCGGAGGTAACCTTTTCCATAGCGTCGGAAATAAGCTGACCGATGGTCTCGTCTCCTGCGGAAACGGTACCTACTCTTGTAATATCCTCCTTACCGTTTACCTTCTTGGAGTTAGCGATAAGTCCCTCAACCGCGCAATCAACCGCCTTCTGAATACCCTTGCGGATAACGATGGGGTTAGCGCCTGCGGTCACGTTCTTCATACCCTCTCTGATAAGAGCCTGTGTAAGAAGAGTTGCCGTTGTAGTACCGTCACCTGCCGCGTCGTTGGTCTTTGATGCAACCTCACGAACAAGCTGAGCGCCCATATTTTCACAAGGATCCTCAAGCTCGATCTCCTTTGCGATGGTAACGCCGTCGTTTGTAATAAGGGGTGAGCCGTATTTCTTATCAAGAACTACGTTTCTGCCCTTGGGGCCAAGTGTTATTTTAACGGTGTCTGCAAGCTTATCAACACCTCTTAACATTGCGTTTCTGGCATCTATGCCGTAAAGAATCTCTTTTGCCATTGATATATCCTCCTTACTCTACGATAGCGAGAATATCGTCTTCCTTAACGATAACGTACTCCTCGCCGTCAAGCTTAACCTCTGTACCTGTATACTTGCTTACGATAACCTTATTTCCAACCTTGACAGTCATAGGAACCACAGCTCCGTCACGAACCTCACCGGGTCCAACGGCTACTACCTCGGACATCTGAGGCTTTTCCTTTGCCGCGCCTGCAAGAAGAATACCGCTTTTTGTGGTTTCCTCCGCCTCTACGTTTTTAAGCACTACTCTATTTGATAAAGGTTTAATAGTCATTTTATTTACCTCCTTAAGATTTAGCACTCTTTGACTTTGAGTGCCAATTACATTGTATATTCTATCCTCCATATCCTTGAAAATCAAGGGGTATGCTATATTGTTCACAAATAATTAACATTCCTTGGAATTATAATTATTCTTACACCTTGAATATATTATATTCGGTGGTGATTTTATGCTTCAAAGCTTTATTTTTTTCGTCTGTGGAATTCTTCTTCCCCTCTTTCTTATAGTAAACGGACTGATTTTCGGCGTGAGGGAGCGGTTTTTTTATATTCTGCACCCAATACAAGCGTCAAAAGATATAATGAAGGGAAAGGGAGGATTTAAGGCGCTTTCCTTAGCTCTTGCAGGGACCCTTGGTATTGGCAATATCGTAGGGGTGTCAAGCGCGATCTTAATGGGAGGTGGCGGCTCGGTTTTCTGGATGATACTGTCCGCCCTTGTGGCTATGAGCATAAAATATGCGGAGACCTTTTTTGCCGTAAGGTACAAGCGTGTCAAAGGCGGCATTTCCTATGGCGGCGCGCCATACTACGTAAAAGAAGCCTTCCAAGGCAAGAAGGGAATTTTTCTTGCCTGCGCATTTGCAATTCTATGTATGGGAAATTCCTTAATAACTGGCAACCTGGTACAGATAAACGGTGTAAAGGATATTTTCCCCCTTGATCCCGTCCTTATGGGGCTTTCCTTCGCTCTTTTTTTCTTAGTTGTTTATTCCAAGGGGACGGAGAAAATAAGCTCCTTTACCGCCGTTGTAATCCCCCTGCTTACCTCGGCGCATATTATTATCTCCCTTGCTATAATTTTGTCAAATTTTGCACACGTCCCCCGTATTTTTGCGCAAATTCTGTACGAAGCCTTTAATTTTAAAAGCGCCATTTGCGGTGTTGGCTCGTATAGTATTCTTACCGCTCTGCGCTACGGAGTCAGCCGCGGAATTTTGTCAAACGAGGCGGGCTGCGGCACGTCCCCCATTGCCCACGCTTCAAGCGATAATTCACCCCATATACAGGGCTGTCTTGGTGTGTTTGAGGTGTTTTTTGACACGGTGGTGCTTTGCACTCTTACCGCCCTCGTTATTCTTCTCTACGGAAAAAGCTCCCTCTCCCCAATATCATTGGTGCTTGATGCCTACGGACACTATTTTGGTATCTTTGGAAGGTGGTTTATTAAAATATCCTGCATTATCTATGCATACTCCACCGTTTTATCACAGTTTTACTACGGGGATAAGTCCCTTTCCTTTATTTCGGACAACAAAAAGCTCCACGTTGCCTTTGCATTTTTGTACGCCATAGTCTCACTTATATCACCCCTTATACCATCTGACACGATGTGGCTTTTGTCAGATATAAACGTAAGCATACTGATATTCTTTAACATTACCGTCCTTAATTTTATTTACCGTAAAAACGATGCATAAATTTACATATTTTCCCCTTTTTCGCTACCTCGTTATCCATAAAATGAAAGTTTTGTGATAAAAAGAAAAATATTAAAAAAACTTATTGACTAAACGCCCCTCAATCAATATAATATTAGTATAAAAAAGACAAATAAAGGAAGTGAACATAATGCTAAAATTACAGCACATTACAAAGAACTACGTAATGGGCGAAACAGTAATTCACGCACTTCGAGACGTTAGTATTGAATTCCGTGAGAACGAATTTGTTTCCATCCTCGGCCCATCGGGATGCGGTAAAACTACTCTTCTCAATATTATTGGCGGACTTGATAAATACACAAGCGGAGACCTTGTAATAAACGGAAAATCTACAAAGCAATATACGGATAAGGATTGGGATACCTACAGAAACCATTCCATCGGCTTCGTATTCCAGAGCTACAATCTTATCCCCCATCAGACCGTTCTTTCAAACGTAGAGCTTGCTCTTACCCTTTCGGGCGTTTCTCCCGAGGAGAGAAAGAAAAGAGCTATTGCGGTGCTCGAAAAGGTAGGTCTTGGAGATCAGCTTTACAAAAAGCCCAATCAGATGTCGGGCGGACAGATGCAGAGAGTTGCCATTGCAAGAGCCTTGGTAAACGATCCCGATATTCTTCTGGCGGACGAGCCAACAGGTGCGCTTGACTCCGAAACATCCGTACAGATAATGGATATTCTTAAGGAGATCTCCAAGGAAAAGCTTATTATTATGGTTACCCACAACCCCGAGCTTGCGGAAACCTATTCAAACAGAATAATAAGACTTCTTGACGGCTCTGTAATAGATGACTCCAACCCCTACGAATCAAAGTCCGAGACGGAAAAGAAGGAAAAGACCGTAAAAAAGAAGAAATCAATGTCCTTCTTTACAGCACTTCTCCTTTCCTTGAATAACCTTATGACAAAGAAGGGACGTACCTTCCTGACCTCCTTTGCGGGAAGCATCGGTATTATCGGTATTGCCCTTATTTTATCGGTTTCAAGCGGTGTAAACGCCTATATTACAGCAATTGAAGAAAGCACTATGTCCTCCTACCCCTTGCAGATACAAAAGAGCACCATGGATGCAAACGCTTTGCTTTCCTCCCTTGCAGGAGAAAATATAGTTGAGGAAAACCGCGATCCCAACAAGGTATACTCCGCTGATATTATGGTTTCTATGATGAACGCCATCTCCTCGGGATATACGGAAAACAATCTTGAAAAATTCAAGAAGTATCTTGACGATAAAAACAACGGCTTTGGCGATCTTACAACGGATATAAAATATTCCTATCATGCTCACCTTAACACCTATTCCGTACACACGGTTAAAAATCCCGACGGAACCACCTCCACCACCTACAAGAAAAACATTTCTGATATGTCCGAGCTTTTCGTTGAGATCGGTATGATGGAATCCGCAGGCGGATCTTCTATGATGGGCGGCTCCTCAATGATGATGGGCGGCGGCTCCTGGGCGGAGCTTGTGGGCAACAACGAATATATCGCGTCGCAGTACGACCTTATCCACGGTAAATACCCCGAAAAGCCCAACGAAATAGTAATCATAGTTGATGAAAACAATCAGATAACCGACTACGTTCTTTATACCCTCGGTATAAGAGACCTTCAGGAGGTTAAGGACTATATCAAGGCTTCTCAGGAGGCTCAGCTTAAGGGTGAGGAATACAAGGGAAAGATTCCCTCCACCTCCTACACCTTTGACGAGATCTGCGGCTACCGCTTCAAGGCGCTTCTTGACTCCGATTTTTACAAGCTTACCGAAACAAAGAATCCTGTAACAGGTAAAACAACAAGCTCCATCGTCGAGCGTACCGAGGAGGAAATAAATACCGCCCTTGATTCCGCTCTTGAGCTTGAGATAGTTGGTATCATCTCCCCTGCTGAGGACTCTGTAAGCACGGTTTCCATCGGTTGTATCGGATATCTTTCCACACTTATGCCCTCCCTTATTGAGGACGTAAACGGCAGCGACGTTGTAAAGGCACAGCTTGCTGATAAAGAAACTGACCTCTTTACAGGTCTTCCCTTCAAGGTAGTTCAGTACACTATCGATGACGCTCCTATGCTTCGCGAGATGCTTAAGCAGCAGATTGGCGATATGGTCAATATGATGACTGACGAAATGATAGTAAAAACCGTAAATGAATCCCTTAAGGCATCCACCGCTACCTATTCCGGCAACCTTACAAAGCTTGGCTACGTTGATTTTGACCATCCCAATATGATCTCAATTTACCCCAAGAACTTTGAGGACAAGGAAAAGATAGTTGACCTTATAACCTCCTATAACAACGCTCAGCAGGAAAACGATAAGATCACCTATACTGATACGGTTGCCCTCCTTATGAGCTCCGTTACTACTATCATAAACGCAATTTCCTACGTTCTTATTGCCTTCGTGGCTATTTCCCTTGTGGTTTCCTCTATAATGATAGGTATCATTACCTACATTTCCGTTCTTGAAAGAACCAAGGAGATAGGTATTCTCCGCGCTATCGGAGCATCAAAGAAGGATATATCGAGAGTATTCAACGCAGAGACCTTTATTGTGGGTCTTGCGGCAGGTGTTATCGGTATTGGCGCAACGCTTTTACTCAACATCGTTATAAATATAATTCTCTTCTCCCTCACGGGCCTTGCTACACTTAAAGCAACTCTCCCCGTTGTAGGAGCAATAATACTCGTTGCAATAAGCGTAGGTCTTACACTTATTGCAGGTCTTATCCCCTCCCGCGTGGCGGCTAAGAAGGACCCTGTTATTGCACTCAGAACAGAATAATTAAAATCCCAAATAAAAAATCGGACGCTTAAGGGATTGTACTCTTAAGGACAGTTTTTGGAGTACATTACCTACCGACAGAAAAAAACAGAAACCGCAGATTGATTTTCTGCGGTTTTTGTGTTATAATGAGGTGTAGGCTCAATCCTATGTATGAGGCGAAATCGGCATGATAAGTTTCAATGATAAATAAGAATTTATGGGTGAATTTTTTATGAAATATTTTGTTAATGAAGAAGTAAGAAAAGAGTCTGGCGGCACATGCTATTTTGAATTTCAAAAAGGGAAACACAGAAACAAATATTGGCTTAAAGATTCTATTTGTATTCATGCTGATTTATTTGATGAGCTTTTGCTTTTTAACCTTTTTTCTGATTCTCTTGGTGATTTTGATTATTATGGTCCAACCAACGAAATCGGAAAAGAGCAATGGCAGGTGATTATTGAAAAATCCAAGGAGAATGAGCACTGGAAACTTGTCATTGAAGAGTTGAAACCGTGGGCAGAAGAATGTTTTACTAAGCATAAGTGCTTTACAATTTGCGGCATATAATAGTCTGACAAGATTCGTTTTTGTCGAGGAATATCGAAATATCAAACGATAAAAGCCTCCCTTTACACAAGGGAGCCTTTTTTACGTTCATCTATAACTTGTCAATTTTCCTGACAAGCACTGCATTTGTGTCCACAAATGCAAAAATACGGCATACCTCTTTTGAGATATACCGTATTCTTGCAAAACTGTCCTTTAGAGTGACGCCCTAAATCGTCCGATTTTTTTGTTATTCTATTGAAATCAGTTTAGTACCGCTTACTCCCTCGATACCGTTAAGAATGGAGATAAGCTCCTCTATGTGAGCGACCTCAAGACAGGAGATATCAAGAGATACAACGACGTGGGCGCGGGAGTTTATGGGCATATTCTGAGTTATGGTAAGGATATTTGCCCCAAGCTCAGAAAGCTTGCCAAGCACCTCTACAAGAATGCCTGTTTTGTGAGAAAGAGTAAAGGATATTACGGCTCTTCTGCAATCCGTATCCTTATTAAGGGCGAAAACGTAATCCTTATACTTATAATATGTACTTCTGGAAATGCCTACTACCTTTACAGCCTCGCTGACATCGTTTATTTTTCCGCTTGACAAAAGTGATCTTGCCTCTATTACCTTTTCGTAATATTCAGGCAAAATGCTTTTATCAACAAGTAAATATTTACTATGCATATCAAGCCTCTTTTGCTCCTTCGCTATCTACAGAGAGTGAAAAAGCCTTCCAATTATTTTCAAGAGATTTTATCTTTTTATTAAGCTCCTCCGCTATGGGTCTGTCCGATACGCAAAGACAGGTAGAGCCTGCTCCACTTATCATAAATGAGGTGGCGCCGCACTCGTAAGCGCGGGCTTCAACCTCGGATACGTTGCGAAAAAGCTGTTTTTTGTATTTTTCGTGTATTCTGTCCTGCGTCGCTATTTTAATAAGCTGGAAATTACCAGATTCAAAGGCGTGTGGCAGAATTGCCGTTCTTGATAAATTAAATACCGCGTCATTATGGGCAACGTACCTTGGCAATGTGTGTCTTGCCTCCCTTGTCCTTACCTCAAAGCTTGGTACGATAGCCGTAAAGTAAACGTCCTCGCTTACGTGGTGCTTCACCGTAAAGGGGGTTGAATCAATAAGAACGGACGCGCACAAGCCGCCGTACAAGGCAGGGGCGATATTATCGGGATGTCCCTCAATTTCGGTACAGATGGCAAATATCTGCTCCTTGGTGAGTCTGTCGCCGTTAAGGGCATTTGCCGCAACGGCTCCCGCTACGATAAGGGTAGCGGAGGACCCAAGACCTCGGGAAACGGGAACGTCAATTTCTATTGTGGTTATCTTTACGTTACAGGGTACCCTCAGCCTATCGCAAACTGCCTTATATGAAACATATGATAAATTGTTCACATTTGCATATTTCCTGTCACAGCCCTCAAATACAGCGCCTTTTTCGATCTTTTCGAACTCAAAAACGTTATATTTCTGAAAGGCAATGCCGAGACAGTCAAATCCCGAGCCAAGGTTAGCGGAGGTGGCGGGAACTCTTAATCTTATTTTGTCCATTCCTTTTTACCTACCATATCGCGAACAAAGGTAAGCATATCTTCCTTCTTGACTACGTTTTTATGAACTACGGGCTTTTCCTTGATTCCAACAAGGGAGCCGGGAATCTTTGCGCCTGTTATTGCGTTAAGCTTCTCAAGGGCGTCAAACTCATCGTCGTATTCCTTGCCAATGGCGTTCATAACGCTGTTTGAGAACTTATAAGCGGAGGCTGTGGAAAGAACGACGCTCTTGTATCCGTTTTCATTTTCCTTTGCCCAGTCCTCGTATACCTTCCATGCAACGGCGGTATGGGTATCCATAATATATCCGTGCTTTTCGTATACGCTCTTGATAACGTCAAGAGTTGTTTCGTCATTTGCAAAGCCTGCATCAAATACGGACTTGATAGCATCAAGCTCTTCCTTTGTGATCTTGTATTCGCCCTTTTCCTTAAGATCCTTCATATAAGCCGCGCACTTTTCCGCGCCGCATACAAGGTAAAGAAGTCTTTCAAGGTTGGAGGAGATAAGAATATCCATAGAAGGAGATTTGGTTACGTGGAAATCTCTGTTTTTGTTATAAACACCGTTTTCAAAGAAATCGGTAAGAACCTTGTTTTCGTTGGATGCGCAAACGAGCTTACCAACGGGAAGGCCCATCTGCATAGCAAAGTAGCCTGCCAAAATATCACCGAAGTTACCTGTGGGAACGATAAAGTTTACCTTGTCGCCCATCTTGATCTCGTTACCGTTAATAAGGTCCTTATACGCCTTGAAATAGTACGCAACCTGGGGCGCAAGTCTGCCTATGTTAATGGAGTTAGCGCTGGAGAGCTTAACTCCCTCGGGAAGGTCAAGAGTTGCAAAGATATTTTTAACTCCGCTCTGAGCATCGTCAAAATTACCCTCAACGGCAACAACGCAGGTGTTCTTACCCTTGCAGGATACCATCTGCCTTTCCTGTACGGCGCTGATACCGTGCTTGGGATAGAATACGATTATCTTTGTGCCGTCAACGTCGGAAAATCCGCTAAGAGCCGCAGAGCCCGTGTCACCGCTTGTTGCGGTAAGGATAACGATCTCATCCTTCATACCCGTTGCGCGCTTAGCCTCGGCAACAAGCTGAGGAAGGAGCTGAAGAGCAACGTCCTTGAACGCGCAGGTAGGACCGTGATAAAGCTCCATAACGAAGGCGTTACCAACCTTTGCAAGTGGAGCGTAGTCCTCGTCATCAAACTTTCCGTCGTAACCGCGCTTTACCGCGCCAAGGAACGCCTCTGCCTTATCCTCTGCCTCGGGGAACATAGAATCGCCTGAGAAAAGAAGGGACAATACCTTAGCGGAAATTTCCTTTCCGCTCATCTTTGTAAGGGAGTCCATAGGGAATTTTGCAGAGCAAAAGCACTCAGGCATATATAAACCGCCGTCATCAGCTATACCTTTTAAGATAGCTTCAGCAGGAGTTTTTCTTATTTTTTCATTTCTTGTACTTAAATACCACATTTTTTTAAAATACCTCTTGATTTTTTATTTCTTATATGATACACTACTTTCAAACAAAAAACAAGTGTTTTTGAAATAAAGACACGAGGAAAGGTAAATTTTTTTATGAAGATTGCAATCTTAGGCTTTGGCGTAGTCGGATCAGGCGCTTATGAGATACTCACACACTACGGTTATGAGGTAAAAAGAGTACTTGACATCCGTCAACACGAGGGCCTTGAAAATATATTGACAAGCAATTTTGACGATATCCTTAACGATAAGGAAATTTCCGTTGTTTGTGAAGCCATCGGCGGTCTTGAGCCTGCCCACACCTTCGTTGTTAAGGCGCTTAAGGCGGGAAAGCACGTTGTAAGCTCCAACAAGCACCTTATTTGCACATATTACGACGAGCTTCATAAATTGGCAATAGAAAACGGTGTTACAATTAAATTCACCTCCAGCGCAGGCGGAGGTATTCCCTGGCTTTACAATCTTAAGCGCGGCGTAAGGTGCGACGAGATAACAAAGATAATGGGCATTATGAACGGTACTACCAATTTCATTCTTGACGCTATGATAAGCGACTCCCGTGATTTTGACGACGTTTTAAAGGAGGCTCAGGCACTTGGCTACGCCGAGGCAAATCCTTCTGCGGATATTGACGGTCTTGACACCGCAAGAAAGACGGCTATTTCCTCCTCCATTGCCTTTGATACTATAATAAAGGAAGAAAACGTAAGCGTATTCGGTCTTCGCAACATTAAAAAGGCTGATATCGACTATATCAAGGCAAACCTTAATAAAACCGTACGTTATCTTGGATTTGGTATAAAAAACGGCGATACGGTGGCTGCTTTCGTTGAGCCTACTATCCTTGGCTACGATCAGCTTGAGGCTAACGTATACAAGAATTTTAATATGATCACACTCTTTGGCGAGGGCGTTGGCAGACTTTCCTTCTACGGACAGGGCGCGGGCAAGTATCCCACGGGCAACTCCTTGGCTCAGGACGTTATCGACATTATAAAGGGTGATACCAAGCTTGTTTACCCCTCCAAGGAAGCAAAGGTTGACAATTCCGCAGCTTCAAGAAAATACTACGTAAGAACCTCCGCATCTGTTCCCTGCGATATTATCGACAGCGCAGAATCGATTGACGGAATAAACTATATAATAACTAAGAAGATGGGCGTTGATAGCATCCACGGCTACGCAAAAGACATTTTTGCAAATGACAGCGGTGCATTCTTTGCCGGAATTGAGGAATAAATATGATTAAAGTTTTAAAATTCGGTGGCTCCTCCCTTGCATCGGGCGAGTCATTTGCAAAGGTTAAAAGAATAATAGAGGCTGATCAGTCCAGAAGAGTGGTCGTTGTTTCCGCTCCCGGTAAGAGATTCAGCGGAGATACGAAGATCACCGACCTTCTTTACATTCTCCACGCTCACATTAAGTATAACGCCCCCTATACTGAGGTTTTTGAAAAGATCAAGGACAGATACCGTGAGATACACGCATCCTGCGGACTTAAGCAGGACCTTGAAACCGAGCTTATCAATATCGAGGCAAATCTTAATAAAAAGACCAGCGTTGATTACATCGTTTCCCGCGGTGAGTATCTTAACGCCCGCTTAATGGCTGAATATCTTGGCTACACCTTCGTAGACAGCGCGGATTGGCTTTATTTCGGATACAACGGCAAGGTTGATTTTGAAAAGACCTACGCAGCCCTTCAGCACATTATGGAAACTCACTCAAAGATAGTTATTCCCGGCTTCTACGGTGTAAACTATCATAATAATATAAAGACCTTCTCCCGCGGCGGCTCCGATATTACTGGCGCTATTGCGGCGGCGGCTATTGACGCTGATATGTACGAAAACTGGACGGATGTATCGGGAATTATGACCGTTGACCCAAGAATCGTTGAAAATCCCAAGCCCATTGACAAGGTTACCTTCAGCGAGCTTCGTGAGCTTTCTTATATGGGCGCAGAGGTTCTTCACGAGGAGACCGTATTCCCCGTAAGAAGCAAGAATATCCCCCTTTATATCAAGAATACCAACGATATGAACGCGCCCGGTACTCTTATTATGGAAAGCTTTGAGGATGACGATAAGGGAACTAACTTTATTACAGGTATTTCCGGTAAGAAGAATTATTCCATTATCACCGTTGCAAAGAACAGAATGAACGAGGAGCTTGGATATATCAGAAGAACACTTGAAATTTTTGAAAATCTCGGTGTTTCCATTGAGCACGTTCCCAGCAGTATCGACTCCTTCTCCATCGTTGTTGCATCCTCCGCTATTGAAAACTGTCTCCACGAGCTTATTTCCAAGATAAACGAAAGACTCGCTCCCGACAGCGTACAGATAGTAAACGAGGTAAGCCTTATTGCCATAGTAGGCAGAAAGCTTGCTGACAATATTGGTATTGCAGGCAAGATATTTACCGCCCTTGGCGAAAATGACATCAATATCAGAATGATTGAGCAGGGCGCTGACGAGATCAATATTATTATCGGTGTAAACGATACCGATTACAAGAAAGCAATCAAGGTGCTTTACGATTTAGCAAATAACTAAAAGAGGTATATAAAAATGAAAACATATAACGTAGGTATCCTCGGCGCTACAGGTGCCGTGGGAAGAGAAATGCTTAAGGTTCTTGAAGAAAGAAACTTTCCTATGGGTGAGTTAAGACTCCTCGCAAGCGCACGCAGCGTAGGTAAGAAAATTGCTTACTGCGGCAAGGATTATGAGGTTCAGCTCGCTTCTGCAGACGCATTTGAGGGACTTGATTTCGTTCTCGGCGCTGCATCAAACGCTCTTGCAAAGGAGCTTGCGCCCCACATTGTTAAGGCAGGCGCAGTATTTATTGACAACTCAAGCGCATTCCGTATGAATGACGACGTTCCCCTCGTTGTTCCCGAAATTAACGCTGAGGACGCAAAAAAGAACAAGGGTATTATTTCAAACCCCAACTGCTCTACAATTATTACTCTCGTTGCGGTAAACGCTATTAACAAGCTTTCCAAGATCAAGGGTATGGTTGCTTCCACCTATCAGGCGACAAGCGGCGCAGGAGCTGCAGGCCCCGTTGAGCTTATGTCTCAGATGGAGGCTATGGTAAACGGCGGAGAGATCAAGGCTGAGGTTTTCCAGCATCAGATCGCGGCTAACCTTATCCCCCATATCGGTTCCTTCAATGAAAACGGATATACAACCGAAGAAATGAAAATGCAGAACGAGGGCAGAAAGATCCTTCACCTCCCCGAGCTTAAGGTAACCTGCACTTGCGTAAGAGTTCCCGTAGTTCGCTCCCACTCCATTTCCGTAACTGTTTTGACAGAGGATAAGCTCACAGTTGAGGCAGTACGCGAGGCGGTAGCTAACGAAAAGGGCTGTAAGCTTTATGACGACGGCGAAAACAAGATGTATCCTATGCCTATCGTAACATCCGACCAGGATCTTGTATACGTTGGCAGAATCCGTGAGGACCTTGTATTTGACAACGCAATCACACTCTGGTGCTGCGGCGACCAGGTTCGTAAGGGCGCGGCAACAAACGCAGTTCAGATCGCTGAAGCTTTGATCGACTGATTATAAATAACAAAAAGACTTTTGACGTAAAATCAAAAGTCTTTTTTATTGTTTTAAGGTAAATATCTGTTAAATTTCCCTTTTATTTGATTTTTGACGTTCTCATTGCATTTAAAATTGCAAGGACCGCAACGCCGACATCACCAAACACAGCCATCCACATATTTGCAATTCCTATAGCGGAAAGGACGAGGATAGCCACCTTTACAAGGAGAGGAAAAACTATATTCTGTCTTGCTATCTTAACTGTTTTTGACGCGATCCTCTTTGCCAAGGGCAAAGCGGTAAGATCGTCCTTCATAAGCACAATATCGGATGATTCAATGGCGGAATCGCTTCCTATAGCGCCCATTGACACTCCAACGTCAGCCCGCATAAGCACAGGCGCATCGTTTATTCCGTCGCCGACAAAGCAAACCAAGCCGTCATTTTTACTATCTATCAGCTTTTCCACCTCGGATACCTTATCCTGTGGCAATAATGAGGATTTATATTCTGAAATTCCGATGCTTGATGCCACCTTTTGGGCAATTTTCTCTTTATCTCCCGTCAGCATCACACATTTTGAGCCCATATTTTGTAGCTCTGCAATTGCCGCCTTTGTTCCATCTTTTATTCTGTCGCTAACGTAAATTGTGCCTACGTACTCTCTGTTTTTAGCCACGTGTACCGTAGTTTTCTCATTTTCGGTCACTTTACAGGGGGTGTTGTATAGTTCAAGAAGCTTATTATTGCCGCAAAGAATAACGTTTTCACCCTTTTTGGCAATTATACCGTAGCCCGCCTTATTTTCAATGGTGTATCCTTTTTCCGTTTCCTTGCCGTATTCCTCCAAAATTGAGATGGCTATAGGATGTAAGGAGTCCTGCTCCGCAAGGGCGGCAAGATGCAATATTTCTTCTCTGTTTTCAAGCGGATAAACGCTTTCTACCTTGAATTTGCCCGTAGTTACCGTGCCTGTTTTATCAAAAACAAAGGTGTTTACACGGCTCAGCTTTTCAAGATGATTTGACCCTTTTACAAGGATAAAATTCCTTGATGCCACACCGATGCCCACGAAAAAGGTCATTGGTACGGAAATAACTATGGCGCAGGGACACGAAACCACAAGGAAATTAAGGGCGCGATATATCCACTCCTCCGTATTTCCATTAAAAATTGAAGGGATTAGCGCAAGGCAAAGAGCAAGACCTACCACTATTGGAGTATACCATCTTGCAAACCTTGTAATAAATGCTTCTGTTTTGGACTTTTTATCCGCCGCGCTTTCCACAAGGTCAAGTATTCTTGACACCGTAGAATCGTAAAATTCCTTATTTACCTTTATTTCAATGGTGGAGGTAAGATTTATACATCCACTCATTATTTCCTGCCCCTCATAAACGTCGGAGGGCGCGCTTTCCCCTGTAAGCGCCATTGTATCAAGGGTGGAGCATCCCTTTACTACGATTCCGTCAAGGGGGACTCTTTCTCCCGGCTTTACAATTATAATTTCACCTATTTTTATATCCTCGGGATAAACGTTTATTACTCCACCTTCTCTTATTACGTTTGCGGAGTCGGGGCGGATATCCATAAGGGAGGATATGGAATTTCGCGACCTTTCCGTTGCGAGCTGTTGAAAAAACTCGCCCACCTGGTAAAATATCAAAACCGCGCAACCCTCGTCAAAGCCCTCTGTCGCTTCTCCCTTTACACCCTTATATATCGCCAATGCAAAGGCGCCAAGGGTAGCAATGCTCATAAGGAAATTTTCGTCAAGGGGGTTAAAATTTATAATATTGCGCCCCGCCCTTGCAAGAACATCATAGCCTATAAGAATATATATTACCGAATAAAGAATAAGAGGTAATATCCATCCAAACTGCGTAAGACTACCTATATTATAAATCTTATCAACTATGATAAGAGGAATAAACAACCCAAGGGAAGCTATAATTCTTGTAAGCTGTACCTTATCCTTACGGGAAAGAGTGTAATTTGCGATTTTACTCATCTTACAATTTCACAATCCTTCTCATATTTTTTGATTACCTTGGATGCTTGCTTTAATATATCCTCAAATTTTTCCTCGGGGGCTTCTATGGTAAGGCGGCGGGACATAAAGCCTATTGTAACACTTTCCACACCGTCAATTTTAGAAATTGATTTCTCCATTTTTGCCGCGCAATGGGCGCAACCGAGATTTTCAAGCCTGAATACCTTTTTCATATTGTTCTCCTTTTCAGTTGCCCTCTTTAATATGGGACATTCCGCACTCTATTATCATCATTACGTGGTTGTCATCAAGGGAATATTTAACCTCTTTTCCCTCCTTGATGCCCTTAACAAGCTTTGCATTTCGTAAAACGCGAAGCTGATGGGATACTGCCGATATACTCATATGCAATACGTCCGCAATTTCCGACACGTAGAGGTCACGCACCTCAAGGCAGGAAAGTATTTTTGCCCTGGTAGTGTCCCCAAAGACCTTAAAAAGCTCCGCAAGGTCATAAATGGTCTCTTCATCTGCTATTTTATTTCTTACAAATTCGATTATGTCCTTTTCTTCCATATTCTCCTCCGTTTATATTTGAATGGTTATTCAATTATTCAATTAAAGTATATCATTAAAAAAGGATATTGTCAACAGATATTGTAAAAAAATTTAACTTAAATACAAAAAAGAGCTTGGAAAACCAAGCTCTTTTAAGTTTTTGTCCGTGATATTAACCAACGATACCGCTTCGTTCGATACCCTGAACGATCTTATTCTGCAAGAAGATAAATGCAATAATAAGAGGAAGGGCGATAAGGATAGTAGATGTGCCGCTAATTGCGTTAGCATACATATCCCAACCTGTATCCTTTGTATTACCCTGACTGTAAATAGTACCAAGAACGTTAGCTGCGCTACCTCCGCCTGCAAAGTTACCACTGCTAAGGAGAGGGAATGAATATTCAAACCATTTTGCATTATCGGGTAATGACAAGTTTGATGTCCAGTAAGATTCCATCCAGAACGTATTAATGTAGAAGTCATCTGTCCACTGCCATGAGAATGCAAAGATAAATACAGTAATGAGCATAGGAACGGCAAGAGGAATAATAATCTGGAAGAAGGTTCTAAACGTTGTACATCCATCCATATAAGCTGATTCCTCAAGCTCATCAGGAACGCCTGTAAAGAACTGTCTTAACAAGAATATAAACAAGCCGTTTCTGAAGCCGAAGCCTGTAAGTGAAAGTGCGAAATGAGGTATAAGTCCAAAGATATTCATTGAACCGAGCTGAATACCCATTTTACCGGGTATTGTACTTGTAGTTACGCCAAGCGCATCAAGTAATTTTCCGATAAGGTGCTGGTCGTCAAAACGCCAGAACATATTCTGCATAGGCAATCTCAAAATGTCCTGAGGAAGCATCATTGTAACGATAACGATAGCAAATATGATGTTTCTGCCTTTGAACTTGAACTTTGCAAGACCGTAACCAACAAGGGCACAAATAAGCGTCTGGATCAAAGCAGTTGAAGCTGAGAGCAAGAACGTGTTAAGCATTGCCCGGAAATATTGGTTTTCGGTAATTATGTACTTATACTGTTCAATGGTAGGATTTCTTGAGATATAAACAACAGTGATATCCTGGAAGTCCGGGAATGATTTAAATGAGTCTGCAATTTTTGAAATGTAGGGGTAAAGGATTACAAATGATACGCCAAGAAGAAGTATCAATCTGAAGATTTTGTACAATACGTTTTTAACGAAACGCATTGAGAAATATTTACCCTTCAATCTTTCCCAAAGAGGAGCTCTTTCAAAGTCCACACGGATCTTATTTTTTGATTCTTTTTTGATTTTTGGTGCGTCCATTTTCTCCCCTCCTTAGTCTCTCTTCTGATAGAATACAAACGCCTTCATAAGCAATGAAACAATTACAACGAGAATAGCGATAAGTACTACGTATATCCACATTTCAGTTGTAGAAAGCGAGTTTTCTTTAAGAAGCATATTTATTGTTTCGCCGGTTGCAGGATCTTTAACAGGTATAGTTGTATTGATCGGGTTGGATGCTGAACCTATATTGTTAAAGATATGTCTGATAACTCCGTTACCTGATGACGTAAACGCGTCAATAAGAGTGTAGATAGAGTTAACAAGGATCATAGGGCTGATCATAGGAAGTGTAACCTTCCAGAATGTTTCCCAAGCGCTTGCACCGTCTATCTGACAAGACTCATAAATAGCGGGTGAAATTGACTGAAGTCCTGACAAGAAGATAAGCATCTGAACACCGGAACGGCTTACAACATCGAAGATATTAGTTACAAGATCGGAAGCAACTCTAAGGAAGGATGCACCAACCTGTACGTTTTGTAAAAGCACGTTAAGGTCCATCATAGAGATGAAGTTGTTTCCTCCACCTTCCATCATAGCATCTGTACCATCGTTAATGGCGCCTGTAATAACGTCCATTGAAAGGGCTGCGTTAGTATCGATGGTATCGATAATACCGATAGAAAGGATAACGGGGAGGAAGAAGATAGCACGGAATGCCGCACGGCCTACCATCTTCTGATTAAGGATAATAGCCATAAAGAGTGAGAAGATGATGATTGCGGGAACCTGAATAAGAAGGTCCTTAAATCCGTTTATAAGCGAGGTCTTAAAGTACAAGTCCTCCATAAACGCCCATCTGATGTTTTCAAATCCTGCAAAGTAATATCTTACTTCACCGGGAACAACGTCTACAGTATAGAATACTGCCTTAATGGAGTTAAAGATAAGGGGACCGTAAAGAAGGATCAAGCCTATTACAAAGGGAAGGACAAGAAGCCATCCGGAAAGTGCTTTTCTCTGTGTAAGAGAAAGCTTCATAGTCTTTTTCGGCGCCATATGGTAAAGGACTGTACCGTCTTGTGACACGGTTGTAAAATCTTTATTCTTAGCCATTTATTTGTCCTCCTTTCTTATTTAGCTGTGTAAGGAACATATCCAAGGGCAGGAACAGTATATGTTCTGCCTTCATAGATAACTCTTACAGCAAAGTCTGAGTTGTAGTTGATGAGGAAGCCTTCTCCGTTGGAGTACTCTACTCGTACAACGCGGGAGTTTTCAAGATCGCCTTCTCCATCAATACGGGACACCTCATATTCATCACCGTTTCCTGATGTGTTGAGGAAATCATGATCTACAATATAGGATGTCTGCTTGGAAGCCATAACCCTGTTGTACTCGTTGTATGCTTTTACAACGTCTTCCTTCCAAAGGTCATAGCTTACGGAATAATACTGAGCAAATCTCCAGTTGAGCTTAAGATTTTCTACGTTTTCATAAGCCAATGTGTAGTAAAGGTTAGCGCCGCTTTCAAGAGCCTTAAGGAATGCGTAATCTGAGTCACCATCCATATTAAGAGCTTCACCGGTGTATGTCATACTACCGTGAAGAACCATACCAAGGAACGGAACTGCCTCTGATTCGTTTATACGGCGGGAGCTGTCAAGAGCAGCATCAATAATATAATCTACGTACTTGTATGTGTAGGAGTTACCCTTTCTTACAAGAAGCTTGTAGTTTGTACTTGTCTTTTCGCCATTTACAGAGAGCTTATCAAGAAGCTTCTGTGTAAATCTCAAGGAATCTGTTCTGTAAAGGAAGTTTTCCTCATTAAAGTCAGAGTTAAGATCGGAGCCGAGTGTACCAACCGCAAGGTTAGTCATATCATACTTAGTAGCATTGCTTGCGAATTTCTCGTATGCGTAGTCGTATGATCCTGTGGAAATTACGATACCTCCAACATAACTAAGCATCTGATAAGCGGGGTCGTAAGTAAGCTTCATAGAAAATCTCTTGTCAAGAGACTTAGCACCGTATTTTCTGTACTTGATGTTATCTGTACCGAAAATGTATGTTGAGTATGCAAAGTCAAAGTTAGGAGAGATTTCGTATCCCTTTGCTTTCGCATCCAAAAGAAGATCTTCAAATCCCTTCTTGCCGCCTACTGATCTCAACCACTTGATCTTTGTAGGATACTTTGTAGAAAGACCTTCGTTAGCAAAGCCTGTAAGGATAAAGTTAATAGAACCTACTCCACGATCCGTGAAATACTTATTCATTTCTTTGATCTGCTCGAAGGTGGTAAGTGATTTGTTTACAGTTACGGGGAATGTAAGAACCTTTTCTTCAACCTTCATAGAGCCAAGAACCTCTAAGAAGAGCTTTGTCTTATCCTTGCTTATCTCTTTATCAGTGATCTTATCAAGAATACCATTGTTGTAGAGATAATCTCTGTAGCATTCTGCCATACCGACATAGGAGGGCTCATAACCCTTAAAGCCGAATGCCTTTTCAGCCTCTTCATCAACAAGCATAACGTAATTAACAGTACACTTATCTGTAAAGAGCTTCTGTCCCTTAAGGGCAAGTACACCCTCAACACCTGTCTGAGTGCTCTGCATTGTAAGTCTGTCAGCTGCAGAAAGTTTGAAAGAAGCGTAAACTGAATGTGTCTTTGTAGAGTGGGATGACGTGATGTTTGCTACTGCATCACCGGATTCGATTATTGCAAGGAAGCCTGATTTATAAGGCAATTCATCAATAACCATACCGAATACGGGCATTGTAAGCTGCTCCTGATTGGAGGGCTTAAGACTGTAGTAAACGTTATCTGCGCCGTAGAGAGAGAATGTAATATCGTTTGTAGAACCCTGTCTTACAACGTCCTCAAATCTAACGAGAGCGCCGCTTCCGTCGGGAATAAAGGTATAACCTGTCTCTGTAGTTCTTGTCATTACCTCTGTTGCAGGATCGGTTGTTGAGGATGTGGATGCTGCATTGAAGTAGGGCAAAACACCAAGAGCTTCAATGTTGTATTTCGTAACGTCGTACTTAACCTTGCTTGCATCTACTTCAGCTGTAAAGCCTGTATCTGTTACCTTGTAAGTAAGATCAAGGTTAATAATCGGAACTGTAGCGCCGGCCTCTTGATAGCCAATTACCTTATAGTCCTCAAGCTTCTTGGATTCACTGTATCCAACATCCTTAAGGATCTGTTCCAAATCTCTGAGTTTTTTCTTGTTTGAGAGTGTCTTTTCGTAAATAGCTTCTTTTTCAAGATCGTAGTTCGCATACTTCAAAAGTACCTTGTCCTTCTCTTCCTGAGTCATGTTAAGATCTTGTCTTACACCGTTTTCGTCAGGCTGGGAAAGTGTGATAGAAACGTATCTGTATGCATCAAGGAGAGTTTTTGTCTTATCACCATCGGGATGATTCTTAACAAGCTCTACCAATTTCTGCATTTCGTTATATCCGATCATTTCGGGAACTGCAGGAACGGGGTTAAGCATACCAAGAGTATAATGAACTGTAACTGAGTCAGTGCTTGTGATCTTTCCTGTGCTTCCAAGATCTACAATGTAGCCCTGAGGATTTTCAGGATTGTTCTGGATATACGCTATACAATCCTTGTAAGAGTAATATGAGTTTACCGTTGTTGCTCCATTTTGCTTCCAGTCGATCCTAAGCTGAGAACTAAATGTAGGATCATTACCTGTGAGGTTTGTAAGCATTATTTCGCCTGTTTTCTTATTCTGAATGGCTACTGTAAAGTTATTCTTATCAATGTACAAGCGGAATTTTGCGCTATTGCTTGTGGGTACCTCAAGCATATTCTTGATGGCAGCTTCTTCATTCTTTGTTCTTTCGTCGCTGGGCTCAAGAATGTTTACTATTACCTTATTTATTCCCGCTGCGGAAGCAACTACTGTACCGAAGGTGGTTAAAACCATAATCACGGCAAGGATTATTGCTGTTATTCTTTTTCTCATTAGCTTTTCCTCCTTTACCTGAATGAAACTTCGTCAATTATTGTTCCGATAAAGTTGATCATCTTAGATGCCAACGTTGTGAACAACAATGCAATAAATACAATGAATATCATACCAACGAGGGTACAAAGAATCATTACTATGTTTTTGCCTGCTGAGAAATTGTGAATAGTCTGCATACCGAATATGAGAAGGAATGCCACCCATACGTATGCAAGGGTTACAAGCATAGTAGCGATCTGCGCTTCGTCACCAACCAATACGTTTGTAAGGATAGTTGATACTACAACGAAAATAGGAAGCGGGAAGAGCGCGTATGATGTAGCCATAAATATCTGCTTCATATTGCCTTCTCCGTCGAAAAGGGTTGTGAAGCACCAGTTACCGATTACCCAAAGAAGAACGGGTAAGATAATGGAAGCGGCGGACATGAAGATTGAATTGAATGAGCCCTGAGGATTCTGATAATATCCTGTACCAATGGACTGATAGTAGAATGCCAATACGGTAACGAGGATATATACGAGTGATGCTCTTACAGAGCCTCTCTGCTCGTGCTTAAGATCCCAATATCCGTCAAAGGGATGGAATATAATGTGCATACCGTAGCAGATTTCTTCCTTGAAGGTTCTTCTGCCGGACTTGAACGTAGCTTCCTTATTAACCTTACCTACCCAACCAAAGACCTTGCCAAGGATGATAAATAATGCTGCAACGCCAACTATCATAGGTACGAACCAAACTTCCATTACGTCAGCACGTACTTCCTTGAATGCAGTTGCATAGTTTTCTACGTCGTATGCTGTTTTAAAGTATTCCTGTGCTTCGGCTGCTCTGCCCTCTCTTAAGAGCGCCTTACCGATAGCAACATAAGCTGTGTCAAAGTTGTTATTTCTTGCAAGCACATCCTTCCATGTCTCGATAGCGAGATCATACTCACTGGAGTTCTGGAGAGAGATAGCCTTGTCAAGAAGGTCACCGTAATCTGTTCTACGGTAAACTGTAAATGCGTTGGACTTAATATCAAGAACAAGGATCTTGTCACCCTGATACGTAATAGCCTGTGCGCCGCCCTTCTGAAGGTTACCGAGCTGGTCACCAATATCACCAAAGATGTGGAGGAGGTTACCGTCAGCGTCATATGTATAAACCTTACAACGGTTAGCGTCAATGATGGACCAGATACCATTAGGTCCGCTTGAAATATCCTTAACTACGGATACACCTGCGGGAATATCTGTGCTTGCTGCAAGCTCCTCTGTAATGATATCAACTTCACCTGCGGGGAGGAAGAAGCCGTTACGCTTCATAATGTCCTTACCCTTTGCATTGAGAAGTCTTGTAGGAGAATAGGTACCGTCCTTGGATGTAATAGCTGCAATCTGATTTTCAGATTCTTCACTGTTAAATACGCAAGTACCGTATACGAATTCCTGAGAAGCCTGGTCAAGGTCAAGGTTAACGAATCTTGTAGGAACATTTGCATTAAGCTCTTCTGCCTTGGAGCTGAGCATATTTGCAAGAGCCTCTGCAGCAGTAACCGTTACCTTAGGTGCGCCTATGAAGTTGATAAGCTTACCCTCGGCAGTCATAACCATAATACCCTCTGTTCTGTCGGTTGCAGCAACGTAGAGTCGGCCGTATTTGTCAACTACACAGCTTACGGGACCGTATTTGTCGTTTACCAAAAGTGTGGACTTGGGCTTATTGATCTCACGAATGATAGTACCTGTATCCTGATCAAATACAAGGATACGGTCATTAGCTGTATCACATACGTAAAGACCTCTGTTTTCGCCCTCGTCAACTATGAACAAGCCGGCGGGATTTTTAAATCCGTCGTCAACGCCGCTGGCGTTAACGAACTTGTCAATTACGAGCTTGAGTCTGTACTCTTTGTCTGTAATGATGATTCTGTTGTTACCATTATCTGTAATGTATACGTTTCCTTTAGCGTCTGTTTCAATGTCAGTAGGTCCTGACATAGGAACGCCGAGGCTGTCGTTAAGCTGAGTAATGTAAGCAGAGTCAACCACAACGTCGGGAACGTAAGCGTGAGGTGAAGGTACTGAGAATCCGTCGATGTCATAAGTATAAGATTCGTAAGGAACGATTGCGGATGCAGCCATGGGGAAGACCATAAGGAGCATCATTACGAATAATAATATTCTTGTTATTTTCTTCATATTTCCTCCTTAATCCTTCATACCACTGGATCCCATTGTTTCAATGATATTACTCTGTGAAATTACGAATACTGCAATAGGAACGATCATCATAATAACCGTACCTGCTGCGGATGCGCCTGCACGAGCAATACCACCAGATGTGATCTGACCGATAGCATAGTTGAGTGTCTTGAGCTCTTCGGAGTAGATGTATACTGAAGCGCCTGCATTCCAGAGTCCCTGGAAGGAATAAATGATAAGTGTGAGCCAAGCGGGCTTAACCATAGGCATTGCGATTACCCAGAAGGTCTTAAGCTCGCTACATCCATCAAGTCTTGCACTTTCAAGTACTGTATCTGTAATGGATGAATCCATAAACTGCTTCATAAGGTAAAGACCGAGTGTTGAGCCCCAAGCGGGAATAATTATTGCAAGGTGGCTGTCGAGCAAACCTATTGTGGAGAGTGTAAGGAAGTTAGCAATAGCTGTTACTGTAGCCGTAAACATAAGGGATGATCTGATTACCTTAAAGATTCCAACACGGCCGGGGAAAGGAATCTTGGAAAGTGCGTAAGCTGCAAGTGAGGAGAAGAACAAGTTTCCGAATACGCCTGCTGCTGTGATCCACACTGTGTTGAAAATGTATCTGGAGAAAGGAACCCAAGAGTCGCTAAGGAGCTTAAACAAGCTACCGAAGTTACCAAACGTAGGCTTTTGAACCCAGAATCTTGGGGGGAAGATGAATAATTCATCAAGTGGCTTAAGAGACTGCATGATAACGTATACCATAGGCAAGAACATAAAGAAGCCCATGATAGCGAGGAATACGAAGATTCCCGCGTCGCCACCTACCGAACGGTTAAGGACAACTTGATGATTTCTGATTCTCATTTTTTGCACTTTTTGCATATTATTGTCCTACCTTCGAAATTATTTTCTGTACTAACATGTTAGCACCGATCATGATAAGGAAGAGTATGGTCGCAATAGCAGACGCATAACCAACCTCCCATCTCGTTGAACCATAGTCATCGAGACAGTGCATAATGGTGTGACATGAATAGTTAACTGATGGGAAACCGCAGAGTGCGGTAACTACTGCACCGAAACCGAATGAACCTGTGATAGCTGTGATAGCACCGAAGAGCAACTGAGGCTTCATCTGAGGAAGTGTGATGTACCAAAGCTCCTGCCATCTGTTCTTGATTCCGTCAACCGCAGCAGCCTCGAACAAGCTCTTGTCCATAGTCTGAAGACCTGCGATGAAGGAAAGGAAGGCAGTACCGAGTGACATCCAGAGTGCAACAACGATACAAAGTGTCATAGCGTAGTTCTCGTCGTGGAACCAAAGAATAGGCTCATTGATAAGGCCAAGATCGAGAAGTGTACCGTTTACCCAACCGTTAGCGTCATCGTGGAAGAGAGTCTGCCATACGAGGTAAGCGTTACCACCGAATGAAGGTGCGTAGAATACGAGGGTTACCAATGCTCTTACCTTAGGAGCAAGCTCGTTAATGAACCAAGCAACAAGGAAGGAGAGTATGTAGGAAATAGGTCCTGTAACCATCGCGAATACGAGTGTGTTTTTACAAGCCTGAAGGAATATATCGTCTTCAAAGAACAATCTTGTGTAGTTGCCGATGCCGACGAACATATCCGCGTTGAATTCAAGCATATTAAATGATGTAAAGCTAAGTGCGAATGAAAGCAAAACCGGGAACAATGTGAACAAGGAGAATACGAGCATAAAGGGAGCTATCATAAAATAACCAACCTTATTTCTCTTCATCTCTTTGATCGTCCACTGCGCCATAGTCATATCCTTGCGGGCTGTAACGACCTTCTTCTCCTTCTTGCCGGAGGAAGCGTCGTTATCAGCATCCGTGGTTACAACGGTGTCGGTACTATTCGCATTTAGATCTGATGCCAATACAGCAGTCTCGGTGGAAGTTTTAAAGTATATTTCTTTAAATTCTTCCTTGGAGATCTTACGTATATCGACAGCTTTTTTGTTTATTTCTTGATTTGCCATCTAAATTATCTCCTTAAACAGTATTATCCGACGAAATGTAATATATAAATGAATGAAATTATTCTCTCAACAGAGAGTCTTCAAACGCCTTTGTTGAATCAAATCCCATTTCTCTGATATCATTCATTGTCGTCATGCCGAACTCATCACGCTTTCTTGTCAACTCCTTGTTGATAGTGTTAACGTAACCGAGCAATGCGTCTGCGGGATCTGCGCCATCATTGTAAGCTGCAAGGAATGCGAAGTCAATGTATCTCTGGAGATAGTAGCTTCCGGGGTGACTGGGTACGCCCTTGAGGCTTTCCATCTGAGATCTGATATTAACTGCTTCTTCATATGTCCAAGGAAGCTCGTAAATAGCCTCTTCGTTAGCAACCAAGGGTCTTGCGGAAATACCCATAAGTGCAACGATCTGGTTGGAGTAGCTTACCTGGAAATCCTTACCTGTGTACCACTTCATAAACTTCCAAGCGTTGTCGGGGTTGTCACATCCTGAAAGCATCAAGCATCCTGATACTGTTGCGTTGGATGTATTGTTGATTCTTATGGTTCCGTCCTCATCCTCATAAGCGTAGCCGGGAAGCGGAACAAAGCCCCAAAGACCGGAAATTTCAGTTGCGAATACCTCGAGCTGGTTACACATACCGTAGGATGCGATACCGATAGGCATTTCACCTGTTCTGAAACGGTTAGCAAAGTCATACTGGTAAGGCAATGAATACTGTGTAAACATGTTACAAAGCTTCGTAAATGCCTTAAGAACTCCTACGTCGTCAAAGTTGATGGTCATACCGTCGTTGGAGTATACCTGGTTTTCACTCTGGTGAATAAATGTGTAGATATCCTTCTGGATACCGATTTCCATGTTGTTGTACTGAAGAACGGGGATCATAGCAAGAAGATCATCCCAAGTCTGAGGAATTTCAAGGCCAAGGCTGGCAAGAATATCCTTACGGTAGAACATCATTGAGAAGTCAAGCTTGTCGGGAAGACCGTAGTATCTTACCTTCTTTACAGGGTTACCGTACTCGTTGATCTCGTAAGAGTAGAGCTTCAAGGGCTCCCATGCTGCATCGGGGAATCTTGAGAGTACCTCGGGATCGTTTTCTACATATTCTGTAATATCATAAGCCGCGCTTCTCAAGGCGTAGTCAATAATTGACGTGCTTCCCTCAAAGAGTGATACGTCAGGACCAACGCCTGCAAGAACTGAAGGAAGCAATGTTCCTGCAGCTACGAGCTTGATATTAGCAGGAATACGTTTTCCGTTCTCGTCAAGGAACGTATTTTCAATAAGGTTTCTTATGATCTGAGCCTGGTCACGACCTGTTGTATTAGCAACTGTTGTGATCCAAACCTCAACGGGCTCACCGCTCTCGCCGGAATCGGTTACGCCAAGCATATCGTAGTCGATAAAGAAGCTGTACCAGAAGAGCTCGATCTCATACCAGAGGGACTGGAAGAAGTTACCGTCTGCTTTGGGAAGCTCGCTGCCTGCCTTCTGGATTGCAATGTAGTCAACCTGGAGGGGCTGTGTCTTAGCTGTATTGATCCATGTACCAAGGTTACCGATCTGTGATTTAAGTGTCTCAAGGTTCTTAGCTATTTCCTTCTCGTCCTTTGCCATCTTGTGAAGAAGGTTAAAGAGCTGTTCGAGGGTGGATGTCTGCTGACCCTTAAGACCTGTTGTTTCTGTCAAATAGTCGTATACGCCCTCAAGTCTGATCGCTTCTTCCATAAGGGAAGTGATAACGTCGGGCATTACTCTTGAGAAGCCGTAGGAACGGTCTTCGTCAGGTGTACTACCTGTAAGCTTAAGGATCTCGAGGTAACAGTTGTTGATAACAGTAAGTGATTCGCTAACCTGCTCAACCTGATAACCCATATCACCGAGAACAACCTCAAATCTTATTACGTGCTTACCTTCGGAAAGATAGAACTTGTAATCGTCATCGCCGTTACCGAGCTTTCTTGTTTCCCAATCGTCGCTGAAGTTGAAGTTACAGTAGCCTGCTTCCTTAAAGGGAATCTCACCGTCTATGTAAACTCTTCTGGATACGAACATACCGCTGAGAAGGTTCTGCTTGTAACGCATTACGATATCGTAGTAGCCTGCCTTACCCTTGGGAACCTCTATCTCGTATTCAACCCATTCACCAACATTCTGCCACTGAGCTCCGCCTATGGTGTTATACTTTGTAACCTTAGCGGACTGGGGTCCTGTAAGACCGCTTGTGATACAAGAGGTTCTGTCGTATACGGGATATACGGTTACGTTGGATACGTTAGATGTATACTCTGCTTCAATCATAGTGCTGTAGTCAGCGCCGGAATTGTCAGGATAAAGCTTAACGTAATCCTTGTAGGAAATGAGATCCTCTGCGGGAACAAGCTTAATGGACTTGATAACAACAGATTCTCTTGAGCCCTCAAATGAAATGGTGTTTTCACCCTTTTCAAAATAGAACTCGTAGGGATCGTTATAATAACCCTTGGAGTCTGAGATTGAGTAAGTAGTCCACTTAGCATCCTCCTTCAAGCCGGGACGGATATCGTTACCAACGTCATCCTGCTTAAAGCTGTCCTTACCTGAAGCGGAAGTGTAATCGTACTTCCATGTCTTGGAGAGGATGATAGAACGAGCGCCTGAGAAAGGAATACTGTCATTCAAATAGAACACTCTCTCGATAGAGTTTGTCTTTCCTGCGTACTGGCAGTACTCGATCTGTATCGTGTAAAGAGCATCCTCGGGAATGTCGAACTTCCATGTTACAGTACCGATTTCGGGTATAAGGAGCGCATCGTCAACTCCGTAGTGCCCGTCAATCTCTGAAACGTCGGCGGTCGTTTTCTCCTTGTCGTAGTCAAGAGCGGACAATACGATCGTTGTCTTACCCTTGTCAACCTTCGCGTACTTTTCTCTGTACTTGGTGTAGGACATTGCATTCATGATCTCGGAAACATCCTCGATCGACGTTGAAGCGCCGCCCTGCGTCTTTCCATTGGAAGCCGCGGATACTGTCGTCATCATTGTGCCTGCCAACATAACAAGGCAAAGGAGCAACGCCAGTACTTTTCTTGCTTTTGCTTTCATAAGAATTCCTCCATTTTGCAAGTAATATCCCGCCAAGCTGGCGGGACCGGATATATGTGATTTTGCACAAATATAACCTTTTGTGAAACCATTTTATCATAAAAGATGCCCAAAGTCAAGAAGCGATTTTCTATATTAAATATAAGAAGAAAAAATTTCCACCTTTTTCTCCGCTTTACAAAACTAAATTATGTACAAATTGTAAACGAGACTTTTGCATACGATTATTTTTCTCATTTTTTCGAATTGAAAAAATCCTTTATTTTCAGCACTTTTTGATTTTGTCAAGAGCTTTTAATAATTTTTTTAGTTAATTTTTATAATTTTTAATACTTGTGCAAATTGCACAATTTGTCCTATTATTTTTTGACATTAAAAAAATATGTAGATTTTTTGAAGATGATGAACTTTATGTGAAAACCATCTAATATCTTTTTAAATTTCCTGCAAATACTCTATTGACAATTTGTCCCATATCTTTTATAATAAGATTGTGCAAAACATCTACAAATTACCAGTTTTGCCGGAAAGGTTGACATTATGTATTATTTAGGCATCGACCTTGGCGGAACAAATATCGCCGTAGGTATCGTAAATGAGAAGTATGAAATTATTACTAAAGGAAGCGTTCCTACACTTGCTAACCGCGACGGTAAGCTTATTATCAAGGATATGGCTGAGCTTTGTAAAAAGCTTGTTGCAAATGCAGGTCTTACGCTTGACGACATTGCATACGCTGGCATAGCTACTCCCGGTACTGCAGACTCCGACACGGGCGTTGTAGTATACGCTAACAATCTTCCCTTTGAAAATTTCCCCATTGCAGATTTGTTAAAGGAATATCTTGGCATCAAGACCGTATATATCGAAAATGACGCCAATGCCGCTGCAAAGGCTGAGGCTATTGCAGGCGCTGCAAGAGGCGCGAAGTATTCCGTTATGATCACTCTCGGCACAGGTCTTGGCGGCGGTATCGTCCTTGACGGCAAGGTATACTCCGGCTTCAACCACGCAGGCGCTGAGCTTGGTCACATCGTTATCCATAAGGACGGTAAACAGTGTACCTGCGGCAGAAAGGGCTGTTGGGAAACATACAGCTCCGCAACAGGTCTTGTAAACATGACTAAGGAGCATCTTATCAAGGCAAGAGAAAACGGCGTTAAGTCCCTTATCGAGGATATGATAAACGGCGACCTTAATAACGTCAACGCACGCGTTGCCTTCGCTGCTATGAAGCAGGGCGATAAGGTTGGCGCAGAGATCGTTGATGAATACATAGACTATCTTGCATCCGGTGTTACAACTATAATCAACATATTCCAGCCCGACGTATTCTCCATTGGCGGCGGCGTATGTAACGAAAAGGATTACCTCCTTAAGCCCCTTTGCGAAAAGGTTGCAAAGGAAACCTACGGTAACGGCGGCGGACCTCGTACAGAGATCAAAATAGCTGAGCTCGGCAACGACGCAGGTATTCTCGGCGCTGCGGTTCTCGGACTTTAAGTCTTACTGCAAAAGCAGGTATTTTCAATACTGTTAAAAAGCATACAGGTAGAGGTTTTGCGGTTTTGCAAAATCTCTATTTTGTTTAAATAACTCATTAACCTATCAAATGACGTAAAGAAGGTGGTATATGTATGAATCTGAACGATAAAATAACAACTCTTAAGGGCGTGGGTCCGAAATATGCGTCATATTTTGCCCAAAACGGCATTTTTACCGTATCGGACCTTTTATATCATCTTCCCCGCGCGTATCAGAACAGAGGGGATGTATGCAGAATTATTGACACGCCCTTTGACTTTCTTCCTCATTCCTATATTCTGACAATAGGCTCCGAGCCGAAGGTTGCCCTTATAAAAAGAGGTATGTCGTTGCTTAAATTCAAGGCATTTGACGATAGCGGAAGCGTAAACATTACCTATTTTAATCAGAACTATCTTAAGGATGTGTTTACAATCGGCTCTACCTTTCGTTTTTACGGTAAGCTGTCCCGTGAAAAGCGTACTATCAGTATGACCTCCCCAACCTATGAGCCTGTAATCCCGTCAAAGCCCCTTTTACCCCTCGTTCCCGTTTATCCCCTTTTCAACGGAGTAAATCAGAAGTTTATTTCCAAGCTTATGTCAGAGATCACACCGAATATTAACGATATGGTAAACGAATACCTGCCCGAGGACGTTCTTGACCGTATGAATCTGTGCTCTCTGCCCTTTGCTCTTAAAAATATCCACACTCCCCCCGACGAAAACACGTTGAACGCCGCCATCAGGCGTCTTAGCTTTGACGAGCTTTTTCTCTTTGCTCTGTCAGTTTCGCAGATAAAAAGCTCCGCCTCCGAGTATTACGCTCCATCCATGGAGGATACGGACGTTACGGACTATATAAATATGCTCCCCTACGAGCTTACCGACGCCCAGTCCCGCGCTATAGGAGAAATACTTATGGATCTGTCGGGAAGTGGCGAGGACTACGTAAAGGCAATGAACAGGATTGTAGTTGGCGACGTGGGAAGCGGAAAAACAGTTTGCGCCGCCTTTGCCGCCTACGCGGTATGTAAAAACGGATACCAATGCGCGCTGATGGTGCCTACGGAAATACTTGCAAATCAGCATTACGTATCACTTAAGGACGATTTTGCAAAATTAGGCTACTCCTGTGAGCTTTTGACGGGCTCCACTCCTGCAAAGGAGAAAAAAGCCATCCTTTCACGAATAAAGAATGGCGACACGGATTTTATAATAGGAACACACGCTCTTATACAGGACTCCGTAGAGTTTTTGAATCTCGGTCTTGTTATAACGGATGAGCAGCACAGATTTGGCGTAAGACAAAGAGCAAGGCTTGCGGAAAAGAGTAAAAACGTCCACGTCCTTGTAATGAGCGCAACTCCCATACCAAGAACACTTTCCCTTATGATATACGGTGACCTTGACGTATCCCTTATAGACACTATGCCTCCGGGCAGACAGAGAGTTGACACCTTCGTCGTTGATGAAAGTTACCGCGCGCGGCTTAACGGCTTTATCAAAAAGCAGGTGGACGAGGGACATCAGGTATATATCGTGTGCCCCGCCGTTGAGGAAAAGGAGGAGGATATTCTTAATTTTGCCGATTACAATCCATTCGTAATAGAGTATGAAAGCAAAAAGAACGACACGTCCAAGGTAAAATCCGCCGTTTCCTACGCTAAGGAGCTTAAGGAGGAGGTATTCCCCACCCTTAACGTGGAATTTATTCACGGCAAGATGAAGGGCAAGGAAAAGGACAAAATTATGTCGGATTTTTCCGATGGCAAAATAGATATTTTAGTATCCACAACCGTAATTGAGGTTGGAGTAAACGTACCAAACGCAACCCTTATGATAGTTGAAAATGCGGAACGATTCGGGCTTTCCCAGCTTCATCAGCTCCGAGGCAGAGTTGGACGCGGTAAGGATAAATCCTACTGCGTGCTTGTTTCCTCCTCAAGCGGTGAAAAATCAATACAACGTCTTGAAATTATGCGTACCGTCTACGACGGATACACCATTGCCGACCACGATCTTAAAATGAGAGGCCCCGGTGATTTCTTCTCCTCCGATCCGTCGATACGTCAGTCGGGAGATATGGGACTTGATCTTGCAAAAAGCTGCTCCGATACGGAGCTTCTTACCTCCGCATTTGAGTGCGCAAGAATGGTTTTATCAAAGGATAAGCATCTTGGATCAAGGGAAAACGCCCTACTTAAGGAGCGCCTTGGTGAGGTTATTTCCAAAAATATAAAAACGGTAAACTGAGCAAAAAAATCATCAAATTAAACAAAAAAGCCTACCACGTGTACGAAAAACACGTTAAGTAGGCTTTTTTATTTAGCTTTTATCAACCGTGAAAAAGCTTCTTTGTCTGGTAAACGGGCTCGCAGGTTACGTTGATGCCAAGCTTTCTGAATGTTGCGGTATCAACGGGGGAAAGGATTACGGTGGAATGAAGCTCCGCGCCGTGAAGGAGCTTTAAGGCTGCCATAGCCTTTTTAGCCTCATCACTGCTTGCCGCCGTAATAGCCATAGCCACAAGCACCTCGTCAGTATGAAGTCTTGGGTTATGGTTGCCAAGATTTTCTATCTTAAGCTTCTGTACGGGCTCAAGTATCTCGTGAGAAATGATATTTATACTGTCGTCAATTCCCGCAAGAGTCTTTACCGCGTTTATAAGCACCGCGCTTGAAGCTCCTAAAAGCGATGAGGTCTTGCCCGTTACAACTCTGCCGTCGTAAAGCTCAATAGCAGCGGCAGGTCCGCCCGTTGCCTCAGCCTTATCAAGAGCCGCCTGGATACATTTGCGCTCCTTTACGTCAATACCCATCTGCTTCATAAGTATTTTTATCTTTTTTATCTCGCCAACGCAGTTATTACCCTTACGCGCATTGCACAATGCGTTATAATATCTGCGGATTATCTCTCCCCTTGCGGCGTTTCTTACGGTTTCATCATCAAAGATACAGTTGCCCGCCATATTTACACCCATATCCGTGGGGGATTTATAGGGACATTCTCCCATAATACCCTCAAACATAGAGCGAAGCACGGGGAAGATTTCCACGTCTCTGTTATAGTTTACGGTGGTCGTGCCGTAAGCCTCGAGATGGAATGGGTCGATCATATTCATATCGTTAAGATCGGCGGTTGCCGCCTCGTACGCCACGTTAACAGGGTGCTTAAGAGGAAGGTTCCATATAGGGAAGGTCTCAAATTTAGCATATCCCGCCTTGATGCCCATCTTGTGCTCGTGGTATATCTGGGAAAGACAGGTTGCCATCTTTCCGCTGCCCGGTCCGGGTGCGGTAACCACAACGAGGGAGCGAGAGGTCTTTATGTACTCATTTCTTCCGTAGCCCTCATCACTTACGATACTGTCAATATCGTATGGATAGTTCTTTATGGCGTAATGCTTGTACACCTTGATGCCAAGGGTCTGAAGCTTGGTTATAAACGCCTCAACGGGAGCGGAGGACTCATATCTTGTCATTACAACGCTTCCAACGAAGAGCCCAAAGCCGCGAAAGGCGTCAATAAGTCTTAATACGTCAAGGTCGTAGGTTATACCAAGGTCGCCTCTTACCTTATTTTTTTCTATATCCGTAGCATTTATAACGATAATGATCTCAGCCTGGTCCTTAAGCTCAGCAAGCATTCTTATCTTACTGTCGGGAGCGAAGCCCGGAAGAACTCTCGATGCGTGAAAATCGTCAAAAAGCTTACCGCCGAACTCAAGATAGAGCTTACCGCCAAACTTTGCGATCCTCTCCTTTATCTGCTCGGACTGCTTTTTTAAGTATTTATCGTTGTCAAAACCAATTTTATACATTGTTTGCCCCTTTGATCTTATATGAAATAGTAAAACCGTATCTCCTAACGGAAATACAGTTACAGAAAATACATCACAAATAGTAGTATATCACATAAGTAATAAAATGTCAAATAAAAATCTTGCATTTATTATTTTTATTTGTTAGCACCTGCTAACTTTTTTATTAAACTTGTTTATAATCTCTTGACTAACATTATATATTCTGCTAAAATATTATATGAATCGGAGGTGAAAAAATGAAAAGAATAGTTCTTCGTATCGGTGGAATGAGCTGCTCTGCCTGCTCGGGCGGACTTGAAAAATACCTTAACAGACAAGACGGCATAAGTATGGCAAACGTTAATCTCGTTATGGCAAGCGCATCCGTTGAATACGACGAAAATAAAATAAATTACGATGATATAGCAAGATACGTAAAGGAATCGGGATTTGAATGTATCGGAGAATACTCAAAAACCGAGGATAAGGACACAAGCTCCTCAAAAAAACAGTTTATTATCTACACGTCCCTGGCAATTTTGCTTCTTTACGCCGCTATGGGACATATGATGGGGCTGCCTGTGCCTCCTGTTCTTAATATGCATACCCATCCTCTGTGGTTGTATTCAATATCCTTTTTACTTGCCTTTCCGTTCCTTATATATGGCTACGACATTATAAAAAGCGGAATTAAAAATATCATACACCTAACCCCCAATATGGATTCCCTCGTAACCATCGGCGTCTTCTCGGCTCTTATTTACAGTATTACCGTTTCTTTACTGTTTGCCCTTGGAAAAACAGACACTCCCCCCGAGGTTTATTTTGAGTCCGTAGCTATCGTTATCTATTTTGTAAAGCTTGGCAGATTTATAGACCGAAAAAGCAAGAGCAGAACGAAGAATGCAATTTCATCCCTCGTACAGCTTACACCCACCTACGCATATGTAAAAACAGACACAGGGTCCGTAAAAATACCTCTTGACGAGGTAAAGGAGGGGGACACGGTCATTTGCCACCCGGGTGAAAAGATAGCCGTTGACGGTGAAATAACAAAGGGCTGCGCCCACGTAGACGAGGCTTTTATTACGGGAGAAAGTAAGCCTGCTTTAAAAAAGGAGGGAGATACCGTCCTTGCAGGATCACTAAACGTAAACGGATACGTGGAGTACACGGCAAAGCGAGTTGGAAAAAGCTCCACCGTTTCGGAAATTGTACATCTTGTCCTCGAATCCTCCGCAACGAAGGCTCCCATAGCTAAGACGGCTGACATAATATGTCTTTATTTCGTGCCCACGGTTGTGGCAATAGCAATTATATCATTTATTATTCATTTGGCTTTGGGACTTGGAATCTCCTCAGCAGTTGGCGCGCTTATAACCGTGCTTGTGGTTGCCTGCCCCTGCGCCTTAGGTCTTGCAACTCCTCTTGCCACGGTAATCAGCGAGGGGGAGCTTGCCCGTGACGGCATCCTTATAAAGAAAAGTGAAATACTTGAAAGCGCATCAAAGCTAAATACGGTTATTTTTGATAAAACGGGCACACTTACCCACGGAAAAATGAAAATTGCCGATAAATATTTTTTCGGCTGTAATGAAAGGGATATAATGTCCGTAATATGCGGCGCGGAGGCAAGATCCTCCCATCCCATATCAAGGGCTTTTTCCGAATATGCCACCGAAAACAAAATTTTGCCCGCAGATGTGTCTGATTTTCAGGTTATTGACGGATGCGGAATCTCCGTTTCACATAACGGAAGCACCCTTTATCTTGTAAACGGAAAATACCTGAACAAATTGGAAATTGAAAATCCCCACAGGGAAACAGAGCTTACCCTTTCCAAAAAGGGCAACAGTATAGTTTACGCGGTGCAAAATAGTAAGATCCTTGCCCTTTTCGGTATTTCCGACACCGTAAGAGAAGGCACGGCAAACGAGCTTCTTACTCTTGAGAAAAACGGAATAGAATGCGTAATGCTGACGGGCGACAATCAGGAAACTGCCTCCGTTATAGCAAGTGAGCTTAATATAAGCAAGGTTATAGCGGGAGTAATGCCCAAGGGAAAGGCGGAGGTCGTAAAGCAAATCAAGGCAGAGGGAAAGATGTGCGCTATGGTTGGTGACGGAATAAACGACGCTGTTGCCCTGTCCGCCTCGGACATAAGCATCAGTATGCACGGCGCAACCGACATTGCAATGGACTGCGCTGACGTGATTCTGACCCATTCCTCCATTGGCGGAATATCAAAGCTTATTACCACAAGCAAAAGAACCCTTAAAATAATAAAGGAAAATCTTTTCTTTGCATTTTTGTACAATTCACTTATGATACCCATAGCCGCAGGCGCGCTCCTTGGCTTTGGTATATCCATAAACCCAATGATAGCATCCCTTGCCATGGTAATGAGCAGCTTATGCGTATCGTTGAATTCACTGAGACTAATTAAAAGGAGAAAATAAAATGTTATTTAAAAAGATCGAAGCGACCCTTACGGTTGAGGGTATGCACTGTCAGAAATGCGTTGCCCGTATTACGGAGGCTCTTAAGGGAATTGAGGGCGTAAAAAAGGTAAATATAGACCTTAATACAAAGAAGGTAAACGTAATTTGCAAAAACGAAATTGCAAAAGAAACTCTTTCTGCTGTTATTGAAAAATTGGGATTTAAGGTTATTTAATCAAAAAACACAAAATTTTTAGTTATTTTTCACAATTTTTATGATTTTTTTAGAGAATTTCTATTTATTTTTATCAAAAGATATGCTAAAATAAAAATACAAAGAGGATTCTTTGAATAAATCACAAGAGGTGAAAAGTATGAAGATGAATTTTGTAGGACGCCACATGAAGGTATTTGAGGTCATTAAGGAAATGGCAGAAAAGAAGCTTTCCAAGTTTGACAAGTTCTTCCACGATGACGCGGAAATGGAAGTAACCTTCTCAATGCCCAAGAATGCTGAAAAGGTAGAAATCACCATCTACACCGACGGCACGACGTTCCGTGCAGAGGAAATCTCGGATACGTTCGCCAACGCTATTGACAGAGCCATAGACTCTCTTGAAAGACAGATAAGAAAGAACAAAACAAGACTTCATAAAAAGATAAGAGAGGAAGGCTTTATAATAGCGGAAAACGATTTTCCGGATATTGAAGAAGAGGACCTGACGTCGAATCTCCGTGTAAAGACCTTCTCATTCAAGCCTATGTCGGTTGAGGAGGCAATTCTCCAGATGGAGCTTCTCGGACACGCGTTTTACGTTTTCAAGGATGCGGACAGCCTTGAGACCTGCGTAGTATACAAGCGTTATGCAGGCGGATACGGTCTTATTGTTCCTGCAGAAGAATAATCAAAATCATGGGGTGCTGATATACAGCACCCCCTCTTTTTATATAAAAATTGCCTGCATTCGCTTGAATCCAGGCAATTTTTAATGAATTTTATTATCTTATATCCTCAATAACCTTTTCGGGAGGATTGTCAAGAACCTCGGGATTTTTATACACTCCTCTGATAACCTTCATGGCGGAGGCGTAATAATATCCGTCGCAGATTCTCTCGTCAAGATTGTAGGTCACGTCAACGTAGCTGTGCTTATACACGCTGCCGTCTGCTCTGACCTTGAATTCCCTTTGCTTAGAGCCAAAGGCAATAAATACGGGTACAGTACCGAAATCGTACAAATGGTGAACGATCGGCGGTATACCCAAAGAGCCCATTGAAGTAATAAACAGTGAACCGTGGAAGGGACTTAATTTCGTAAGCGCCCTTGGTAAAAGTCCGAAATAATCAAGAAGTCTTAAAAATCTGATAGCCCAGCGAAGCAGTATGCCGGGAATGTAATTAAGCACCTTGGCAAGCTTATCAAAGCTGCTGTTGGGATTGCTTCTGTAGCCCTCGATCTTCTCATTGAATGCGTTGTAAACGTCCTCAATGGTGGCGGAGGGGTCAAGAACGACCTTAATTACGGTGTCAGGGGATTCAAGGGACATTTCCTTCTTGATAGCCAAGGACACCTCTACCTTCCTTCTTGAATAGATCTTTTGTCCGCGGATAAATCTGTTAATGGCAGGTCGCTGCGAGCAGGCACGGCAATACGCACCGATAATAACGTGCATAAGCGTAAGATTGGTAAGACCCTCCTCCTGCTTCTTCTTTATATACTTATCTATCTTTTCCATACTGATAGAATCGAATATAAAGTTCTGCGAGGTATTACGGGTCTCCATAATATAAGGAATAAGACGGTTATAGGGGGCAATTCCTCTTACTCTATGGAATTTGTCCTTTTCACGGAGCTTGTTTTCCTTCTTTTTCCTTTTCAATTCCTGCTTTTCGGCTTTCCTTTTT
Source organism: Clostridia bacterium (assembly GCA_017481595.1). Lineage (GTDB taxonomy): Bacteria > Bacillota > Clostridia > Oscillospirales > CAG-272 > RGIG2000. The sequence goes on from JAFUOY010000041.1 coordinate 122,152, forward strand.
GCCTTTAATTCCTTCTTTGTAAGGGGGGCTTCTTCACTTAGTGATTCATTTTGAGTCTTTTCTTCGTTCATATGAAACCTCTCTATTGTATTAACTCCGTAACTTTATTGTACCATATAAAAAATTTTTTGCAAGGAAAATTTAATTTTTAACTACATATTTTTAAAAAAATCCCCTACTACGTGTGAATATTGTTGATTTTTTTATTTAAACGTGATAAAATAATAGGGTAAAGCGACACGTACTCAAATTCGTAAAAGGAGATGGCGTATGAAAAATTATCCTACACCCCATATTGATGCATCACCCTGTGATTTTGCAAAAACCGTGCTGATGCCGGGGGACCCTCTACGCGCTAAGTATATTGCGGAAAACTATTTTGATGATGCGGTATGTATAAATACGGTAAGAGGTATGTACGGCTATACGGGATACTATAAGGGCAAGCGCCTTACCGTTATGGCAAGCGGAATGGGTATTCCCTCAATGGGTATCTACGCAAATGAGCTTTACAGCGTTTTCGGTGTGGAAAATATAATTCGTATTGGCTCTGCAGGGGCTATGCGTGAAGATATACACGTAAGAGATATAGTTATCGGTATGGGCAGCTGCACCGATTCCAATTTTGCATCCCAATACGCTCTGCCCGGCACGTTTGCTCCAATTGCCTCCTACGAGCTTTTGAGATTATTCTGCGACGAGGCGGAAAAGATGGGAATTAAATATCACGTGGGCAATCTTCTCTGCTCAGATGTATTTTATAACGATCCCGACGTGGAAAGCAACCGTCCCAAATGGGCAAAAATGGGAGTTATGGCGGTGGAAATGGAATCTGCGGGGCTTTATATGACGGCGGCGCGCCTTAATAAAAGGGCTCTTGCTATCTGTACCATATCCGACCACCTTATAACAGGGGAAGCGACCACCTCGCAGGAAAGACAAACGTCCTTTACGGAAATGATAAATCTTGCGCTTGAATGCGCAATTAAGATAGACTGACGGAGGAATCAAGATGTTTAAAACAGAATTACATTGTCACTCAAAGGACGTAAGCGCCTGCGCAAGAGTGGACGTTGACACTATTATAAAAAGATATACTGAGGGCGGATATTCCTCCCTCGTTCTTACAAATCATTTAAGCATTTATACCTATGATTATCTAAAGCCTGCTGATTGGAACGATTTTATAGATAAGTTTGTAGGTGGATATACTAAATTGAAAAAGGCAGCCGAGGGAAAGCTCAACGTTCTTTTTGGAATGGAGCTTCGCTTCAGGAGCAGCTGCAATGACTATCTTGTATTTGGCGTTACGGAGGAATTTTTACGCGCCAATGAAGATCTTTTGGATATGTACCCGGAAAAATTCCATAATATATGCAAGGAAAAGGGATATTTGTTTATTCAGGCGCATCCCTTCAGAAACTGGATGAGTGTAATCCCTCCTGATCAGGTTGACGGCGTTGAGGTATTTAATGGGCATAAGGGCCACGATTCCCGCAATGATATTGCAAATATGTGGGCGGAAAAATACAACCTTATAAAGACCTCCGGCACGGACTTCCACTATGCGGACGTTCCCACAAACGCAGGCATCAGAACTGAAGAGGAAATAAAGGACATAAATACCCTTGTAAGCATATTAAAGAGCGGAAATTACGAGCTTATAAAAGAATAAATACAAAAGTGACTGTTGATTTTACAACAGTCACTTTTATTTTATTTATTCGTTTTCATTTTAAATAATCTTACAAGTATGGGAACCAACAATTTTGGAGATTTAACTATTACGATCTTCATAAAAACACCTCGAAAAGCAGTAGCTTTACTACAGTTTATGAGATGATTTTACAAAAGGTTACTTTTTCCACCTGGGCTTCGCCTTTAAAATCGTAAAAAGGGCAACGTAGCTGTTATGCCTTGTTTTCGATATTTCTCCCGTTTTTACTCTTTCTATAATGTTACAGCCCTCTTCCTTTGTGTGGGTGCACTTTGTGTATCTGCACTTTCCCTCCACCTCGACAAACTCACGGAAGGTGTCCTTAAGCTCCTCTAAGGAGAAGAAATCAAAGCGCTCAAAATCAAGCAAGGAAAAGCCCGGGGTGTCCGCAAGGTAACCGAGATGTCCCTCTCCTATCAAGGAGTCAAGTGGGAAAAGCTCCGTTGTTCTTGTGGTGTTTTTTCCGCGCTCTATCTTTCGGCTAAGATCTCCCGTTTCAAGCTTCAATGAGGGGAATATTTTATTTATAATAGTGCTTTTACCCGCGCCCGACGCACCTGAAAAGGCGCATACGATATCCTTTTTTTGCGATATCTCCCTTATATATTCAAGAATAGCCTCACAGCCCTCTCCCGTTTCCGAGGAGGTTATAAAGGTCTTAAAGCCCGCATTTGAATATATTGAATATGCCTCGGATGCAAACTCGGGATCAAGGTCAGATTTTGTAATAACTATAACGGGCTCGATCTTATTATACTCTGCAATAGATATCATTTTATCTATTGTTTCGTACAAGGGGGCGGGTCTTTTACAAGAAATTACCACAAAAATAATATCAAGATTGGAAAGGGGAGGACGGATAAGAGAATTTTTTCTTTCGTGTATTTTATTTATATACATTTCTCCGTGGTCGTCTATCTCAACGTCCACCCTATCCCCTGCCAGAAGAGTAATTTTATTATGCTTGAAGGCGCCCTTTGCATGGGCGTCAAGCTCTCTTTTGCCGTTATATTCTTCGTCGGTACGGACCGTAAAAAGTCCGCCGACGCTTTTTGTAACTACTCCCGATACTATCATTTCTTTTTTCTGATACCGAAAATACGGCGGGTGTGTGACATTAAATTCGACATCCAGGTCCTGCAGGGAAGCACGTCAAATTTTATGTCCTTATTCTTCTGAAGCTCTCTTACAAAATTGAGCATAATTTCCGCAGACTGAAATCTTTCGTTAGGCTTTTTACTCATTGCGCAAAGAATTATCTGCTCAAGGCCTACGGGAATTTCGGGATTTATTTCCCTTGGAGGAATAGGATCCTCATTTATTTGCTTAAGCACAACGGACAAGGGTGTATCTCCCGTAAAGGGAAGCTCTCCCGTTGCAAGCTCGTACATCATTGCGCCCATTGAATATATGTCGCTTCTGAAATCTACCTTTTTGCCGCTTGCCTGCTCGGGGCTCATATAATATACGGTTCCTATCGCCTTATCGGTAACGGTTACGGTTTCCGCATTGGGAAGCTTTGCAATACCGAAGTCCATCACCTTGATAAGTCCGCTTTGAAGCACCATAATGTTCTGCGGCTTAATATCTCTGTGAATGATCTTACTGTCGTGAGCCACGCAAAGCGCCCTTAATATCTGCTTGGAGTAGCAAATTACCTCGTCAAAGCTGAGAGGTCCGTTTCTGCCCTTTAAATAGTTTTTAAGGGTGATTCCGTCCACGTACTCCATTACTATGTACTTTTCTCTGCCCTTAACGGAAACGTCGTGGATAGCCACTATATTTCTGTGCTTGAGCATCAGCTCCGCCTTGGATTCGTTTTTAAAGCGCTTTACCATTACCTCGTCGCCCGCTACGTCCACCTTGAGCATCTTTATAGCTACTCTGTTCTGGTTTACGTAGGTATCGATAGCGCCGAAAACCACCGCCATACCGCCTATACCAATCAGCTCGTCGATATAGTATCTGCCATCAAGCGTAGTACCGACGTATCTTTTATATATATCAAACTTTTCGCCTTCCATCTACTATACCTCCTTCAGATTTTTATAACGGCAGCCGTTATGTTGTCTGCCCCGCCGTTTTTATTGGCGGTGTCTATAAGCTTATTAACTCTTACACCAAGAGCTATCTGATCTATATTTTTACTGTCCTTTGCAATTATTGTGCGTATCTCGTCGTTCTTTACAAAATTGGTAAGCCCGTCGGAGCAAAGAAGCACGAAGGTGCCGTCCGCCGCATTTTCCCTGAAGCACTCAGGAGTTACGGTAGGCTCAGTACCCACCGCCCTTGTAATTACATTTCTGCTTGGGAAGCTTTCCGCCTCCTTTTCCGTAAGCTGACCTATATCTATAAGGTACTGAACGTAGGAGTGGTCCTTTGTGATCTGTCTTATTTTGGATCCCTTGATAAAGTACATACGGCTGTCTCCCACGTTTATGCAGAAGACGCTGTTACCTATAATAAGAGCCGCAACAAGAGTCGTACCCATTCCCTTAAGGCTTGAATGGGACTTGGCGTATGAATATACAGCCATATTCGCCTTCTCCACGCTTTCTATAAGATTTTCTCTTATGGCGCTGACGTGGATGCTTTTATCGCTTGTGCCAACGTAGGGCGTCAAAAATTCCGATACGCTGTCAACGAAGGTCCTGGAAGCGATCTTTGACGCCTCCTCGCCACCCTTGGCGCCGCCCATTCCGTCACAAACTACACAAAGCGCAGTCTTTTCCGAAAAAGTTTTAAGTATATAGGAATCCTGATTTACGTTCCTCTTCATTCCTATATCGCTTTTAGCTGAACAAATCATACTGTCTCCTTTTGTGATTGTCTTCTTAACTGACCGCAGGAGGCGTTGATATCGGAGCCCAGCCTGCGTCTTACCGTAGCGTTTACGCCCAAGGATATAAGCTTATTCTTGAAGGCGTTTACGTTTTTCGAGGTGGAAAGCTTCGTTTCCTTTACCTCGTTCAAGGGGATCAAATTTACGTGTATGTTTGAATGCATATATTTTTTAAGTATGGAGGCAAGCCTTACCGCGCCCTCCTCAGTATCGTTTTTACCCGCGATAAGAGTATATTCAAAGGAAATCCTTCTGCCCGTTGCCTCGTAATATCTGCGGCAAGCCGTAAGAAGCTCCTCTATGCCGTACTTATTGTTTATGGGCATTATGGACGAGCGCACCTCGTTATCATATGCGTGCAGAGATATTGAAAGGGTAATGGGAAGATTTTCATTCTGAAGTCTTTCTATACCGTTTACAAGGCCACAGGTGGATACCGATATATGGCGAAGCCCTATATTAAGGGAATCGGGTGAGCTGACAAGACGAAGGAATTTTACCGTGTTGTCATAGTTATCAAGAGGCTCTCCGATGCCCATCATAACCACGTTTGATATGCGCTCTTTCGTGTCCTTTTCCGCGGCGATTATCTGCCCGAGCATTTCTGACGGGGTAAGATTTCTTACTCTGCCAAGAATGGTGGAGGCGCAGAATTTACAGCCCATACGGCATCCCACCTGGGACGAGATGCAAAGGGTATTGCCGTGCTCATATTTCATAAATACGGACTCTATACACTCTCCGTCTATAAGCTCAAAAAGGTATTTTACCGTGCCGTCGATTTTTGAAACCAGCTTTAATTTTACCGTTGGCAAACGAAACTCGCACACGTTATCAAGCTTTTCTATAAGAGATTTGGGGACGTTTCTCATTTCGCTTCCCCACATACCCTTATTTATCCAGCCGTATACCTGCTTTGCGCGGAATTTGGGCTCTCCGAGATCCGTTATAAGCTTTTCCGTTTCCTGTAAGGTAAGTGAAAGTATATCTGTCTTTTCCATTATTTCACCCTCCTCATCTTCGCAACGAAAAATCCGTCGCTGCCCGTTTTATGGGGCATAAAGGTATACGCGCCGTTTACGGATTGAATTTCTCCCAAGGAAAAGTCAACAGCGCAAAAATCACTGTGTGAGCTTAAGAATGTATCCACCACGTCCTCGTTTTCCGCCTTGTTAAGGGTACAGGTGGAGTACATAAGCTCTCCCCCAACCTTAACGTACCTTGCGCAGTTTTCAAGTATTTCCATCTGCACCTTGGGAAGCGAGGTAACGGACTCTGCCTTTTTATATTTTATATCGGGCTTTTTCCATATAACGCCAAGCCCCGAGCAAGGAACGTCGCAAAGCACGGTATCAAAGGCGCTATCAAGCTCCTCACAGTATACCTTGCCGTTTTGCTCCCTTGTTTCTATTATATCAAGTGAAAGATTTTTTGCTCCCTTTTCTATTAAGGAAAGCTTATTTTTATGAAGGTCGCAGGCAAGGATTTTGCCCTTGTTCTTCATATCGATGGCGGAGGAAAAGGTCTTTCCCCCGGGGCAAGCGCAGGTATCCAGCATAGCTGTGCCCTCCCTTGGAGAAAGGATGCGCACCGCAAGACGGGATGCAATATCCTGCACAAACACGTCTCCGCCCTTTATAATATCCTCAATATCGGATATGGGGGAATAAACGGTGATTACGTCCTCTGCCAAAGGATGTATTTCGTATTCTATGTTTCTTTCGTCAAGGATGGAAAGCACCTTTTTTATTTCCGTCCTTACGGTATTTACTCTTAAGGATATACCCGTATGCTCACATACGTGCTCAAGAAGTGCCCTTGCCTCCTTGTCTCCATATGAGCTACGGAAAATATCGATTATATAGGAGGGAGTGGATGAAATTACAGACATTCTTTCCCACTCGTCCTTGGGATAGTCAACATTTTTTTCGTTTCTTATAAAGGAGCGCAAAACCGCGTTTACAAACCCCTTTGACCTTTTCGGACAAATATCCACAGTTTCCGACACGGCGGAATATTCGGGTATTCTGTCCATAAACATAAGCTGATACAGTCCAAGACGCAGCGCATTTTTCGTTTCCGTATCTATCTTATCTATCTTAACGGAGGAATATATAGATATAACGTAGTCAAGGGTAATAAGCTTTTCCGTAACGCCCATATAAAGAGCGGTATAAAGTCCCGCGTCCTTTTTAGAAAGGTCCGATCTTGATATTACCGTATTTATCTCAAGATTTGAAAAGCTTGATACGGCATCCGCCTTTATAAGAGAGTCAAGAGCCAGCTTTCTTGGGTTATCCATAATTTCCTCCTTTCCGCGCATCAGCGCGATTTGTTATCCTAAAATATCCTTTACAGCTATTTTTCTGCCGTTTATAAGGTCCTTTGCATTCATTCTTCCCTTTCCCTCGGGTACTACTATGTCAAGGGCAATTACTCCGTCAGCGCATCTTACGTGAATTGAGGAGTCAAGATGTACTACCTCACCCACCTGACCGTTATCGTTTCTTTCGGAAAGGTGCGCCTTAACTATCTTTAAAAGCTTACCCTCCTTGGTTTTCGTAAAGGCAAGGGGAATGGGAGAAAGACCTCTTATTCTGTTGTGAACGTTTAATGCAGTATCGTTAAAGTCGATATAGCAGTCGTCCTTGGTTATCTTTTCCGCGTATGTGAAAATATCACCCTGCTTCGTATATGTGGCCTTACCGTCCCTTAAAAGGCTTACCGTTGTCAAAAGCGCCTTTGAGGATGCGGCGGCAAGCTTATCGTGTACGGACTCAAAATTATCGTTTACGTCAATATCCACCTTTTCAACGTGAATTACATCCCCCGTGTCAAGACCGATATCCATTCTCTGAATGCTGACACCCGTTTCAGCTTTTCCGTCAATGATAGCTCTTTGAATCGGCGCGGCTCCTCTGTATTCGGGAAGGATGGATGCGTGGCCGTTTATACATCCGTATTTGGGGTAATCGAGGACGTATTGCGGAAGTATCTTACCGTAGGCTACAACCACTATAAGCTCAGGATCTATTTCCTTTAAGGTATCAAGAAAGGCACCGTCCTTAAGGGTTGTGGGCTGATATACAGGCAGTCCTACCTCAAGGGCGTATTTCTTTACCTCACAGGGGGTAAGGACAAGTCCTCTGCCCTTTGGCTTATCGGGGGTTGCAACTACTCCCACTATATTTTCTCCCGCTTCGTAAAGTGATTGCAGATTCATTCTGGCAAAATCGGGAGTGCCCATAAACAGTATTCTCATTCTACCTCGTTTTCTCCTAACATTCTGATTACCTTATCGGTATACAAAATTCCGTCAAGGTGGTCAACCTCGTGGCAGATGGCTTTGGCAAGGAGTCCCTCTCCCGTAAGCTCAAAGGTATCTCCGTTTCTGTCCATTGCGCGAACGGTAACCCTTTCGGGGCGTCTTGTAAGTCCCCACTTACCGGGCAAGGAAAGACAGCCCTCTGCGCCCTCCTGACAGCCCGACTGCTTGATGATAACGGGGTTGATGAACTCAAAAAGTCCCTCCTCCGTTTCAATTACAACAACTCTGCGAAGGACACCAACCTGTACCGCCGCAAGACCGCAGCCGTTTGCCTTACGCATCGTTTCTATCATATCGTCAAGGAGCGTGATTATTCTCGGAGTGATCTCCGTTACCACACGGCTCTTTTTTCTCAAAAATTCTTCGTTATCTGCTTCTTTAACTATCTGAATTACTCCCATAATTCCTCCAAAATTATAAATTAGTTGGGTTAAAATCTATGGATATATGCGTTCTTTGCGTATATTTCGACGTATTGCCGTAAATGGCGGCAAATATACCTCTTACTCCCGAGTTCAGCTTACATTTTACAATAAGCCTCTTTCTGTATCTGCCCTGGGATCTGTATATGGGGGCTTCAAAGGGACCGTATACAACAACGGGAGCGCCAATACGCGTAAACTCCGTTTTCAAGGTCTCCAAAAGCACGTTTGATACCCTGCTTAGCTCATTTTCGTCAGTAGAGCTTACCGTCATAAGGGCGATATCGCAAAAGGGCGGAAATATGTAAGAACGCCTTATCTGTATTTCGTTTTTATAAAATTCCTCGTAATTCTGCGTTGCGGCGTACTGTATCGTTCTGTCAGAGGGGGAATTTGTCTGTATTATGGCAATGCCCCTGTCCTTTGCTCTGCCCGCTCTTCCAATTACCTGAGTAAGCATGGAAAAGGTTCTTTCCGACGCCCTGTAATCGCCTGTATATAGCATCATATCCGCAAGCATTACGCCGACTAACGTAACTGATGGGAAATTGTGTCCCTTGGTTACCATCTGCGTGCCGATAAGCACGTCTGCCTCCTTGTTAAGAAAAGACGTAAGTATCCTTTCGTAGGAGGATTTTTGCGTGGTGGTATCCGCATCCATTCGTATGGTCCTTACGTTGGGCAAAAGCCTGGTTATATCCTCGTCCAGCTTCTGCGTGCCAAAGCCCACGTAACGGAAATGTCCGTTTTTACACTCACATTCCTTTGGTATGCGGGTCTGATAGCCACAATAGTGACAGCGCATAACTCCGCTGCCGCTCATTATTTCATACGCGTTGTCCGCGTTTATATTCTCGTCAATTTTTTTGTAGGAGTGATAGGTCATGGCAACGGAGCAATTTGGACACTCTATTACCTTTCCGCACTCGTCACAGGAAACGGAGGAATGGTATCCGCGTCTGTTGATAAACAGTATCGCCTGCTTGTCCTCCTCCTTGACGGATGCAAGCATTGAGGCAAGCTTAGAGCCGAAAACGCCCATATTACCCGCATTTCTTTCCCTGTGCATATCGGTTATGATAACGTCGGGTAAGGTTGCATCCCCGTATCTTTTCGTCAGCTTGACCAAGGAATACACTCCGCTCTCCGCCTTATAATAGGACGTAAGGGATGGGGTTGCCGACGCAAGAAGCATAAGCGATTTTGACTCGGCGCAGCGATACCTTGCAATATCGTGGGCAAGATACTTTGGGGACGTATCTGATTTATAGGTATGCTCCTGCTCCTCGTCTATAACTATCATTCCAAGATTGGATAAGGGGGCAAACACGGCTGAGCGAGTGCCGATAACAATATCGCACTCCCCGTCCTTTATCCTTCTGTAGGCATCAAATCTTTCCCCTTGGGAAAGCCCCGAATGGATAACCGCCACCCTGTCCTTGTAATATCCGCAAAAGGTAGATACGGTCTGGGGCGTAAGTGAGATCTCGGGAACTAATATAATAACGCTGCGACCGTCGGCAATTACCCTGTCTATCATTTCCTTGATAACGCTGGTCTTACCGCTTCCCGTAACGCCGTACAATAAAGCCGCCCTTGCCTCTCCCGTAGAGTAAAGAGCTTCTATTTTATCGTAAGCCTCTCTTTGCTCACTGCTGAGAACAAGCTTTTCCTTGTTTGCAATTTTTGATGCGGCGTATGGGTCCCTTGTCGTAAGGATCTTTTCCTCTTTTATCAGTCCCTTTTTAATAAGCCCGTCTATATGGGCTCTCGTAGAATCCGTATCTTTATATATTTCCTTTAAGGGTTGGTCGCCGTTTTCACAAAGCAGGGATAAAACCGATATCTGCTTTGCGCTTCTTAGCTTGACCTTTCCTTGGGAGTTAAGAACGTCAATAGCCTCATCCCTGGAAATTGCAAGGGACAAAACGCTTTCGTACTTGTTCTTATCCCTCTCCCTGACCTCTGCCCTCTTGGAAAAATATTTTCCCCGTATAAGCTTTGCAATATCCTCCGCCCTGTCGGGAAATTTGTCCTTAAGCCTTTTTAAGGTGATATCGGGATGCTTTGATACGTACTCGTATACGGGCTTAAGCCCCTCCGTAACCATAGGCTTGTCGGTTACGTTAAGATGCTCGTTCACCTGTGAAACGAGGGAGGTGGGTACCATAGACTTTACCGCATCTCCTATAGTACAAAGGGTAGTGGACTTCATAAACCGACAAAGCCCCATCATCCTTTCGTCAAGGGAAAAGCAGGAGCTCATAACGGACGATATATGCTTTATTTTATTGGTTTCATACTCCGCCTCCGAGCCGATAGAGGTAACGAGCGCCACCTTCTGTCTGTTTGCCGCGCCAAAGGGCACGATAACCAAGGAGCCTACGGTAAGCTCGCTCTGTAATTCGTCGGAGACATAGTAATCGTATTCGCAATCGGCGTGGTAAGGCACGTCCAGAATATGCACCTTGATACATTTTGTCATAGCCTTACACCGTCCTTTCGCAAAAATCAAATATTTTTCAGTATAAAGGAATTATTCCCCTTCGCTGTCTGAAATAAGGAATCCGTTTTCGTTGTCAAACACCTCGTCAGCGCCCATAAGGTCTGCAAGGTCCTCCTCATCCATATCCTCGCCGTCGTCAATAATAGCTGCATTCTTGTCAGCTTCCTCAGCGGATTCGTCAAAGGGCTTAAGCTCGCTTGTGTCAACCAAGGAATCCTCATATCCCTCATCCTCGGGGAAGTAAAGCTTGAATTCACCGTTGTTAAGCTCCTTAACCGCGTTCTTTACAGCCTTTTCATCCCTGTATTCCTTCTTGAGCAAGGATGCAATATCCTTTTCGGTCTTCTTTTCCGCAATAAGCTTTTCAGCCTTTTTTCTGTCCTTAAGATACTCGTTGGTTATAACTCTTGCGCACTTTGCAGTTGCCATAACGAGCATATACTTGTTAAGTCTCTGGTTGCCTTCCTTATCGGGAGAAAGCTTAAGTAATTCCTGTACTGAAGGGTAAATCATATCTATGTCCTCTCTTGTCAAATAAATTTCTTAATTAAATCTTTTTTGGTATTTTTTGTTTTCTGATGCTCTGCCTTTATTATGTTATAAACCATGTCCGCGCATTCACGCGCTTTTCCGTTTTCGTTTATTACGGAGTAATCGTATTTGGGAAGGAGCTGTATTTCCTCCTTGGCTCTGTTAAGCCTCCAGACAATGTCCTCCTCCTTTTCCGTTCCTCTGCCTCTCAATCTTGATTCAAGAGTGTCAAAGTCGGGGGGAGTAAGCATAATAGCCACGGAATTTCTTATCTTGCGCTTTACCTGCATTGCGCCGTCAACCTCTATTTCAAGGATGATATCCTTTCCCTTGTCAAGAGCCTTTTTAACCTCCTTAAGAGGAGTGCCGTAATAGTTGTCGCGGTATGTAGTGTATTCAAGAATGTCTCCGCTATTTATCCTGTTTTCAAACTCCTTCTTTGTGATAAAGAAGTAGTGGACGCCGTGCTCCTCACCGGGGCGGGGCTGTCTTGTGGTTGCGGAAACGGAAAGAGCGATGTCGCTGTGAGAGGAGATAAGCTCCTTTACGACCGTTCCCTTACCGCTGCCGGCGGGACCCGAAATTATAAACAAAATTCCTTTTCTCATAATCATTCACCTCCGTCGTCTGTACCGTTAAGTCTGTTTGCAAGTATCTCCGGAGCCAACGCCGATATAATGACGTGATCGGAGTCTGTAATTATTACGCTTTTAGTGCGCCTGCCGCTTGTGCAGTCTATGAGCCTGCCGCTTTCCTTTGCCTCGGCAACCGTTCTCTTTGCAGGGGCGGAATCGGGGGAGACCAATGCAACCACCCTTTCGTCAAGTATCATATTTCCAAATCCAACGTTAATAAATTTCATATCACTCTATATTCTGAATCTGCTCTCTTATCTTTTCAAGCTCGTTCTTTACGTTTACCACAAGATGCGCAGTATCGGAGTTTGAAGCCTTTGAGCCTATGGTATTTGTCTCTCTGTTCATTTCCTGAACCAAAAAATCAAGCTTTCTTCCCGCGGGCTCGTTTGATGCGGCGATCTCCTCAAAGGCGCCGAAGTGACTGTCAAGTCTTACAAGCTCCTCGTCAATTGCCACCTTGTCTGCAAAGATAGCAACCTCAGTAAGTATTCTCTGCTCGTCAATATGCATTGCCTGATCGTCAAGGAATTTAAGTATTCTTTCCTTAAGCTTGGCAGCGTACTCACCCGTATCCCTTTCGGAATTTTCGCTTATTTTTGAAACGTAGCCCTTGATATTTTCTATTTTTTCTCTTATGTTCTTAAGAAGATTTTCACCCTCGGTAATACGTCTTTCAATAAAGCCGTCTATCGCAATATCAAGCACTGCTCTGATATCGTTCCAATCCCCTTCAAGATCGTCCTCGGGCTTCTTAACGTTAAATATCTCCTTGTTGGAGGCAATTCTTGTAACGGTAATATCGTCCTTAAGTCCGAAGGTGTCGCGAAGCTTATACAACGCGTCGATATAGGACTTTGCATAAGCGGTATCAAGAGATATTTCAACGCCCTGCTGCTCAAGCTGATCCACGTTTACGTATATTTCTATCTTACCTCTTGAAATTCCTCTACTTGAAATATACTGCTTTATCTTGTCCTCAAGAAAGCTGTACATCCTTGATATCTTTACGTTAACGTCAAGGTATCTGTTGTTTACAGATTTTATCTCCGCAGTAATATCCTTACCGTTTACGGTCTGCCTTGCTCTGCCAAAGGCTGTCATACTTCTGAACATAATGGTCATCCTTTATAATAAAAATATTTATACATTATTATTTTACTATATATATAATTCATTTGTCAACTTTTTTATTGAAATATTGTATAAAGAAACAAAACACCGCCGAATATGGCGGTGTTTTTGGGATATTTTACCTAAAAAATTTATCTATTCTGAGCTGACGTCTTAGCTTAAAATGATAAAGCCGTGAAAGACGGGTATAAAACACGTCGTAGAGCATAAGCCAAAGTATACCCGCAAGACCGATAAGAATTATAAACCATTCCTGCTCGATCTGTTGTGGGAAAAAGAATTTTATTATGGCAACATCGGCAAGGGTAGCGCTCAATATGTACACACCCTTTAAAATAAACGACACAGCCCTGCCCGTTTTTTCAATAAGAGGCTTTAAAACGGGATATATTGCATAGAGGAAATATTCTATTGCAACAAGCTTGGACGGGATAAGAACAAACGCTAAAATTCCCGTGGCAAGATACACACCCAAGGCTCTTTTCGTACGAAGCTCCTCTCCGACGGTGAATACGCACACAGATGCTAAAAGTACGGATGTCAGACTCAAGACCTCAAAGAGAGAGCAAAGAAACAAAATCACCACGCTAAGAGCCACCATAATGGCGCAAAAGGTCAGATTTTTTGTCCTTCTCATTATGACTCCTTATCTGCACATACAGTCAAGACAGTAAAGCATAGCGCAGATGTCACACATATTGCATCCGCCGCCTACGTTTTGCTGCTGTTGTCTGCCATAGCCGTCCGACTGACGGCGAAGATTATCGCGAAGCGCCGCAAACTCTCTGTTTTCGGGCGCCATATTGCAGGCGGTATCCGCAAGACGAAGGGCGTCAAAGTAGTAGCCCTTTTTTGTAAGAACGCAAGCCATCAGGAAGCACCACTCCGCATTTCTCTTTTCGCTGGGAGTGGAGTTAAGAAACGATTCCGCATCCTTGATACGGCCGTTGTTTATATTCTGGCGCACCTCTGCAAAATAGGGGTCGTTATTTGATGAGCCGTAAGAGCCGCCGTTATACGTGTTGCCGGAGTGAGAGCCCTCTCCCTTACCTGCGCGTATTTTAAGGATTTCGTCATACGCCTCGTTGATTTCCTTCATTTTTTCCTCTGCTACGTCAGCAATAGGACTGTTTGCATAGTTGTCGGGATGGTACTTTTTTGCAAGCTCCCTATATGCGCTTTTTACCTCTTCGTTAGTTGCATGGGGAGATATACCCAACACCTTGTACGGATCCTTCATCAATTATCCTCCGATATTGTCAATAATGGAAACGGCGATTTTATCTATGTAAACCGCTGCATAACAAATATATATTATCATATTTTTGTGTTTTTGTAAAGATGGGAGTGTGATTATATGGTTAAAAAGATGTAAATTTTATTCTTTTTATTCTCCCGTGCCAAGAATTTTATCCGTTTGAGATACCATACCAAGGTACAAAACGTTTTTTATAATTCCGTATACGTCCTGATGGGAGGAATAGTCAAGAAGCTCCGTTGCGCGGCTAAGCGCCTCAAGCTCCAGCATTGCCGCGCACCTTAGAGCGTACTTGTTTTCGCTGCTAAGCTCCGTGCCAAAGGAGTAAATAAGAGGATTATAGGAGTCCTTTTTGATATCGTCGTAATAATCGTCGCAGGCGTCCATAACGTATATCCATCTGCCAAGATGAATACCGATATCCTCAGCTATTCTTTTGTTTACGCCCTCAAGTCCAAAGGACGTTATTTCTGAGAGTATTTTTCCAAAAATGTCCGCTACTGTGTCGATAAAACTGCATTTTTCCTTTTCAAGCGCGCTTAATTCATCTATCAATTCGCACACCTTTTCCTCCAAGGGAACAAGCTCCTTATCCGTCTTTTTTAAGAAAATCCTTAAAAATCCCGCTATTCTTGCCTTGATCTTTGCCATACCGTGGGAATCGTTTATATTGTCCTTAAGCTTAAGCCTGGTAAGAATAACGCTGGACCTGGCGCAGTAGCGAAGAGTGTCGTCCGTTTCAAGCATGGGCTGTTTTTTAAAGGGATGAACGGCGCAGCGGCGCATTTTTGCCGTCGCCTGCCTTCCTTCAAGAACGTATCTGATAAGGGCAAGATAGGCAAAATCGTAATTAAGCGTCATTTTGGAAAGACATCCCGTGGTCTTACCCATAGCCTTACAAAGGCCGCAATAGGTTGCCTTATATAATTCGTTTTCCTTGACCTTCAATTCGGGTACAAGGGGCTTTACGTATCCAAACATATGATCCCTGCCTTTACTTTCTTCCTATATAATATAATACACTTTTATTTCTCACATTTCAAGATATATTTTGTTTATATATGAAGAATTAAAAAAGCAGAATAATGCCGTGGCACCGTTCTGCCTTGATTTTAAAATGTCAATATTCTCTGCCAAAGGCCTGGGAGGCAATTTCAAGCAGCTTGAATTTCACCTTGTATTCTCCGTTCGCCCCCGTAATAAGGTCGTACTGATCCTTGGAGAGCCCCACGTTTATATAGTCATCACCCTCACCCTTTATGGCGTAGGAGGTACACATAGGCGGAAAAAGAACACACCACCAATTCTGCCCCTTACCCTCGCCGATTATTATCTTTACAGAGGTATACTCCCCTGCGGGCAGGCTGAAATCCTCGTAATATCTTATGGGGTACTGCTCCTTGCCTATTTCCATACTTACGCTCTTTGCCATACCGTTTTCCGATAAAACGTCCTCGGCTATCTGACAGATCTTATCCTTATCCGCGCCAATAAGCACAAGCGCCTCCTCCTTGGTTTTGGCATCGTAGGCGGAAATATGCTCCACCACCGCGTCACGTATAAGCAGCTTTACCCTTTGATCCTCCTCGCTGTCCGATGCGGCAAGAATGTGAAGGCGCACCGTGGAATTATATATTTCACATTCTTCAGCGGTAGGAATAAATCCCCATAAAGCGAGGAATACTGTAATACAAACAATGAAAGAAGAAAAAAATTTCATAAAAATAAAACCTCCGTATTACAGGGAATATACCCATAATACGGAGAGTTTATTCAAGAAAAATTAGAACTCAACAATGTTGTCAACTGTTGTGTTATCTTCAACGGGAGCCTGTGTTGTGGGAGCCTCTGTTGTAGGAGCTTCTGTTGTGGGAGCTTCTGTTGTGGGAGCCTCTGTTGTGGGAGCTTCTGTTGTGGGAGCCTCTGTTGTGGGAGCCTCTGTTGTTGTTGTTTCATCATTACCGCCGCATGCTACAAATACTGTAACGCAAAGAAGAACAGCGATCAAAAGTGCGAAAATCTTTTTCATAATTTAGTTTCTCCTTTTTTATTTGGTGCTGATAGCACATAAAATTTTTCTAAACATATTTTACTACACTTTTTTCGTTTTGTCAATAGGTCTTTTTACTTTTAATAAAAATATTTAATTGTTTTATTTTTTATTTAAACAAACAAGTTGATTTTTTTCCTGTGAATGTGGTACAATTTAACAAAAAAAGACTATTTGGAGCGCTTTTATGATAAATTACGATCTTGTTTCCCTTTTGATAAGCAAAAATCTGACAATTTCCTGCGCTGAGTCCTGTACGGGAGGCCTTGTTGCGAAAAATATCACCGACGTTGGCGGCTGCTCAAGGGTGTTTTACGGGGGTGTGGTATCCTATGCAAACGAGGTAAAGGAGAACGTGCTTAAGGTAAGCCCCTCCACCTTGGAAAAGTACGGTGCCGTGTCGGAAAATACCGCAAAGGAAATGGCAATTGGCGTAAGAGAGCTTTGCAAAACGGACATTGGAATCAGCACCACGGGTATTGCGGGACCTGACGGTGGCACCGTGGAAAAGCCCGTTGGCACAGTTTACGTTGGCTTTTCCTACAAGGACGAGCTTATTGCCTTTAATTTAAAGCTGGACCCATCCCTTTCAAGAGATGAAATACGTAACGCTACCGTTTCGAAATTATTACAGCTTGTATACGACAAAATTTCCCAAAGCTATTGATTTTACAGCTTGTTTATGATAAAATTTAGAGTGGAAAGCTACGATATGATTACGTAAGGAGAATAAAAATTATGGAAAAGAAATTCAGAAAAATAGGTATTCTTTCATCAGGCGGTGACGCTCCGGGTATGAGCGCGGCTATAAAAAGCGTTACTTGCTCAGCTATTTCAAGAGGAGTTGAGGTCGTAGGTATCCTCGGCGGATATTCGGGACTTATCAACAACAGACTCCGTCCCCTTACAAAAAATGACGTTTCGGGTATTATTTCCCTTGGCGGTACTTATCTTTATTCCGACCGTTGCGACGAGTTCAAGACTGAGGAAGGTATGGCTAAGGCTATTGAAACCTGTAAGAAAAACAATATTGACGGTATCATCGCTATCGGCGGCGACGGCACCTTCAGAGGCGCTACCGACCTTAGCGTAAGAGGTATTCCCTGCATTGGCTTGCCCGGTACTATTGACAACGATATTACCGCAACTGATACGACAATCGGCTTTGACACCGCTATGAACACGGTGCTTGACCTTTGTGACAGACTCCGCGACACCTCTGAATCCCACGCCCGCTGCACAGTAGTCGAGGTTATGGGCAGAAACGCAGGCTATATCGCTATTGAAACAGGTATCGCCCTTAACGCTATCGGCGTTGCTCTCCAGGAGGTTCCCTTTGATAAGGAAGCGCTCTTTAAGAGAATGATCGAAATGCGTGAGCAAGGCAGACGTAGCTTTATCGTTATCGTTGCCGAGGGTCTTGGTACGGCATTTGCCGAGGCGCTTACAAAGGAAATTGAAGAAAAGACAGGTATTGAGTCAAGATTCAACCGTCCCGCTCATATCGTACGCGGCGGTATTCCCACTCTTCGCGACAGAGTTTTGGCGTCTGTAATGGGTGACAAGGCAGTTGACCTTCTTCTCCAGGGACAGAGCGACGTTGTTATCTGCTCAAGAAACAACCAGATAGTCGCAACTGATATCAAGTACGCTCTTATCGTTGACAGAATGTATAAGAACAAGCTTAAGCCCGGTGACCTTGATGCGTTCACTCCCGAGCAAATTGAGGAAATGAAGGCGCTTTGCGAGGAGCGTAAGGCTTACTTCGTTGATATGTGTGATATTGCAAACACTATCGGCTGCTAATCATAAAATCTGCACGGATGCTCTGCATCCTACACCTCATCCGTCACCAAAGGTGACACCTGAAGGTGAATTGACGCGACGCGTCAAGAGAAGCTGGCCTGGGCCATCCCCTCAAGGTGAAGGCTCATATACATCAAGCATTCATCATGCCACATAATAAATCGATTGATTTTACTCTCAAAAATGTATAATAAAAAGCGTTGAATTCTTCAACGCTTTTTTGTTTTTATATGAATTTTATACTTACTTATTTTATCAGACTCCAAATCTGCATTTCCGTTTCTTCGCGGTTGGCAAAGGCAAAATAGGGGATAAGCGTCGCCTCTGTTTCAACGTAATTATCCGTCTTTTTGCGATACAGGGTGGGAGATTTTTCCTTTCTGTATGCCTTTATCTTAAGTGTGGGAGCTAAAAATTCCTTTGAATCTTCAACGGTAAACTCGCACTTTGAGTCAAGGCGGATATCCCTTAAGCCTTCTCCGTTGTCAACACCCTCCATACAGTAAACCACAGGGCCTCTTTGTACGGCGTATTTTCCACAGTTATCAAGGACTCTTGGGTCTGCCTCGATAAATACGGGCTCCATCTTAAAATCAAGCTCTACGGGGCTGCTTTCCTTAAGCTCTAAGTAGGCATAGCCCTTCTTTGTTTCTCCCTTGTAGGAATCACACCAATCGGGGATCCTCACAGCGATATTTATATCGCCGCCCTCAACCAAAATCTGCACTTTTCCGTCCACAGGGTACGCCGTTTTTTGTGTTACCCTTACTTTTTTGCCGCCAATCTCAATGTCTGAAACGCTATCCATATACTGATGGATAAAGAGAGTATCCTCATTTTTTGTATAAGCAAGGTTAGCAATAGATGGGATAAAGCGAACGATATTGGGGGGACAGCAGGAGCAGTCAAATACCTCCTGTCGTGACATTATGGGAAGCCATCTGCTCTTTCCCGTTACGCTTACGTCCCTTGTGTGATGCATAGGAATTATCTCCAAGGGGTTGGTGTAAAAGAATGACTTACCGTCCAAGGAAATAGAGGACATAAAGCCGTTATACACTGCTCTTTCCACTACGTCCGCGTACTTTGAATCGGGGTCAAGAAGCAACATTCTGTTAGCAAACAGAGCAAGTCCAAGCGCCGCGCAGGACTCGGTGTAGGATATCTCGTTTGGCAGATCGTAGTCAACGGTAAACGCCTCTCCCTCCTGGGATGAGCCGATTCCGCCCGTAATATACATTCTCTTTTCCGCTATGTTATCAAAGATGTCCTCACAAGCCTTTTTAAGCCTTATATCACCTGTTTTTAAGGCGAGATCAGCCATTGCGCAATAAAGGTATACGGCGCGTACTGCGTGGCCTTCTGCGGTCCTTTGCTCCCTTACGGGCATATGGGACTGACAGTACATCTGCACCGACCAATCCGCCACTCCGTCCTCAAGATGCATACCTCTCTGATTTACGAAAAACTCAGAAAGCTTAAGATACCTTTCCTCTCCCGTACAGTCATAAAGCCTTACGAGAGCAAGCTCTATCTCCTCGTGACCGGGAGTTATAAAGTCCGTGTCCTTATCTATTACAAAGCGCTTTTCTATGTAGTCGGCGTACTTGCACATAAGATCAAGAAGCTTTTTCTTGCCCGTTGCATTATAGTAGGCAACCGCCGCCTCCATAAGGTGGCCCGCGCAATAAAGCTCGTGGCAGCCCCTGTATTTAAATCTGTTTTCGGGCTCCACTACCGTGTAAAAGATATTGAAATAGCCGTTTTCATCCTGCATTTTTTCAATATCACAAACAAGCTCGTCAACTATAGCCTCAAGCTCGGGCTCTCTCTTTTCCATAGTGAGATAAGCCACGCCCTCAACCCATTTTGCCACGTCGGAATCCCAGAAGATATGGGGCGTAAATCTGCTTGTATCCCCTTTAAACGCCTCAAATCTGCCCGTATCGGAGAATCTGTTATACACGGCGTGTACCGTTACGTTTCTTACAAGCTCCTGCTTCTGTTTCCAGAATCCGCCCGTTATTTTAACCTTTGAAAAATCTATTCTTTCCATAATCTCCTCCAAAAAAGAAATCATCTATCCCGAGTATAGCACAGAAATTTCCTTTTTTCAATTACATTTTTAAATAATAACACAAAAAAGCCAACAACTGTATTTTGCAATACGGTTGTTGGCTTTTTGATTAGCTTACAGAATATTTTTCTGCTTGAATATTAAACATTTTCGCATAATTTTTGTTATTTCTCATAAGCTCCTCGTGGCTTCCGCTTTCAGTAAGCACACCACTCTCAAACATAAATATTCTGTCCGAGTGTCTTGTGGTGGAAAGACGGTGAGAAATAAAAATTGCAGTCTTGCCTTTTGCATTTTCCGATATACTCTTATTAAGCTCATATTCTGCCATTGGGTCAAGAGCACTTGATGGCTCATCCATTATAATAAGCTCGTTATCATGAGCAAATACACGGGCAATCGCTACCTTTTGCGCTTCACCGCCCGAAAGATCCGTTCCGTCCTGATAAAACTCTCTTGTAAGCTGAGTATGTATACCCTTTTCAAGGGTCTTGAGTCTGTCGCCAAAGGTACTGCTTTCAAGAGATCTTACAACAAGCTCCTCTTTATCATCTGTATAAAGATCCGCAAGAACGTTTTCAGCAACTGTTGCCGCAAAAATTCTGTAGTCCTGGAATACCGCGCCTATTTTCTTTCTTAAAAGGTCAAGGTCGTATTCCTTAATATTATATCCGTTATACAGTATCTCGCCCTCACTTACGTCATAAAGGCGCATAATAAGCTTTGTAAGAGTTGTTTTGCCTGCGCCGTTATAACCGACAATGGCGATTCTCTCACCCTTACTTATCTTAAAGGAAACGTCCTTAAGCACGTAATCATCTCTATACGCAAAGGAAACGTTTTTAAACTCAAGACTTTCAAACGCCTCAGGAATACGTGTACCCGATACGATTTTAGTCTCGGTATTCATAAAGGTTCTTATCTTTTCAACGTAGAGAGAATGTCTGTTTACGTTTACTATCTGATTTGTAATATCGCTTATCATATTATTAAGCTTCCACATTGAATTAATCGTTATAGCAAATCCACCAACCAAAATAGCTCCGCTATACAGATTTTTCGCCATATATCCAATAACATAAACCTCTGATACACAAGCAAGAATAAATATCAAAGTATTAAATATCAGATTTGTCCTCTGCCACTTTGAATTAAGCTTACGGGAGGCCTCTATCTTATTGTCGTACTCCTTAAGCATATTATCGGAAACGTTTGTAAGTCTTATTTCCTTTGTAAAATCGGGAGTGTTAAAAAATCTGTCAATATACCATTCCTTGCGGTATTGCTCGTTAAGAAGCTTATTGTACTTATACGCTACGTGATTCATACATCTGCGGAATATCATATTGATTATTGCCGTTCCGCATACAACGTAGGCAATTATAGGGTCAAGTGTAAACAAAACCGCAAAAACGGACGCTGAGCCTGTAATTGAACGGACAAGGTCGCCAAGGGCGTCGGTCGTTTTTACCATTACGCCGTCCGCGTTCTTCATTGAATATACAAAATCGTTGTAAAACTCGGGGCTATCGTAGGATGAAAGATCCAGCTTACTTGATTTTTCAAAGAATGTCTTTTGAAGCTTATGCTGAAATCTCAGCCTTGTTCTTGCGTTCATCTGTCCCCAATACAAGTGGAAAAAGATATAATAGCACAGCCAGAAAATAGCCATTACCGCTATTATCTTTACAATGGACTCAAAGCTTTCCCCACGGTCAATTGCATTTAACACCGCGCTTATGAGAAGGACCTCTGCGCCGTGCTTAAGTCCCGTTACAAGTCCCATTATAATTCTACCGATAAGGTACCAAGGGGCTGTTTTGAAAATAAGCTTCAATATGTAGAGGGTATTCTTTAATGAATCTGAAAATTTGATTTTATCCTTTTTCATTTATTGTTGCCTCCCTCCGTATAATTCTCCGCCTGCTTACGGAACATATCCGCATACTTGCCGTTTTGCTCCATAAGCTCCTTATGCGTGCCTGATTCAATTACTCTTCCGTTTTCCAGCATATAAATGCGGTCGGCAACTACGGCGCTTGATAAACGGTGGGAAATGAATATAACTCCCTTACTTTCGCTGAGCCTTGCCATTCTTTCGTACATTTTGTATTCCGCAATAGGGTCCATAGCCGAGGTTGGCTCATCAAGGATAATAAAGGGCGCGTCCTCATAAAAGGCGTGGGCAAGAGATAGCTTCTGAGATTCACCACCTGAGAGAACGGCGCCATGCTCGTAAAACTCCTTGGTAAGAGGAGTGTTTATTCCGTCGGGCAAGGTACAGATTTTTTCGTAAACATCTGCGTTTTTAAGCGCTTCAATTACTCTTTCGTCGCTGACACCGTCGGAGGAACCCATAATTACGTTTTCCTTTACGGAAAGAGCCACAGGCTTGCAGTCCTGAAATACAGTAGCAAACATATCTCTGTATTCCTTCAGTTTAAGGCTCCTTATATCCTCGCCGTTTAAGGTAACCGTACCCTCAGTAGGGTCATACAGTCGCATAAACAGCTTTACAAGAGTGCTTTTTCCCGCGCCGTTATGTCCCACAAGTGCAATCTTTTCACCGGGGCGCACGGTAATACTTACGTTATCAAGAACCTTTTTATCGCTGCCATCGTAGGAAAAAGACACATTTTTCAATTCAAGCGCGGCAGGCACGGGAGATTTATCCCCTCCCTTGATTTTTATATCATAGCTCATAAATATATTGTAATCATTTATGTGCATAGCCTGAGTTCTCGCGGTCTGGAACTGTCTTAAGAATCCCGTAAGAGCATTTGTAATGGAGCCTACGGAGTTTATAATTACAACACACTCCGCAATTGTCATATCTCCCGTTACAAACGTTCTGTATGCCGCATATATAAGTGCCGCAGGATTTAAAATAGCATCCACAAAGGAATCAAGGAACGTAGAACAAGCAAGCTCCTTCATTCCGTACTTTCTTATAATGTCTATTCGTCCCTCACAAGCCTCGTCGTAATATTTGAGCATAAAGTTTTTAGCATCAGTTAAACGAACCTCCTTGGCAAACTCACTCATATAAAATACTCTCTGAGCGTAATGTCTGCGACGGTTCATTATCTTGTCCTCAACTCCGTGATTGTAAGAAAGATTACTTGCTATTCTTCTTACAAAGGTTGTGAGAAGCGGAATAAATGCAAAAATAATAAAAGCGGGGTCAATAGTAAAGAGAAACGTACCGTAAAGAGCAAGACTTAATAGGGACGAGAAAAAGCTGATAATATTATACATTATAGCCATTACGTCATCGTAAATCGTTTCTGCAGCCTTTACGTACTTATCATAAAACTTCGGATTTTCATAGCAGGAAAGCTCCACGTCCCTGGATTTTTCATACAAAGCCCGCTTTACTCCTCTTTCAATTTTAGCACTGAAATGTGGGTCGCAAAGTGAATTCATAAATGTGCCAAAGAACGAGAAAAGGCGAGCTAACAATACAAGCGCGATTATGCCCAAAACAAGTTCATCGAACTTTTGATTCATTTCATATGCGCTTACAACGTAGTTAAGTATGTAAGTTCCCGAAATAAAAAAACCGCATACCCGTATAAGAGATATGAACAAATAGGTGGGAAACGCCATAGGTGAAAATTTAAATATCATTTTTATTATATTTAAATTGTTCCCTATGACATTTTTGAATGAAATGTCTTTTTCTTTTTTGCTCAATTTCATCACTCCTTTACTTTATATAAGTATAGTAACCAAAAAATAAAAACGGTTGGGTCTTTTTCCAATTTTTTTCGGTTACATCTATTAAAAACAAGAAATGCAACTCTATCAACGTGAGAATTTGATATCATTTCTTGATTTTTAGTATTGTATATCAATTATACCACTCTGCTTCTAACAATACAACTTACTAACAATTGAATTCTATTCAACCATATGGTTAGTAAAATAAAAAATGCGCCAACCGAAGTCGCCGCCCCATAAGGAAGTTTTGTATGTAGGAGGTATTGTGACCGATTTTGGTCACAATACCTCTTGCTGTGTTATACGGCTTCTTTTGTGCCCTTGGTTCTGCCGTGAAGCACGATGCAATCGTCCTCTTTGGAGGTGGGCAGGTTAATGATGCCGACAGCATTGTAGTAAATCTCGATTTTTTGTTTTCTGTGTCCGCTACTCTTATCGGGAGCGTGGACAAGTATCTTATCAACCAAATCGTTAAGCATTTCTGCGGTCAGTTCCTCGGGATCGGTGTACTTGCGAACGTTGGCAAGAAATTGTTTGAGATCCTTCAGTTCTTCCTCGCCGTTCTCAATCATATCCTCAAGCTCGGCAATTCTGCGTTTGACTTCCGCTTGTTCCTTCTCATATTCCGAGGAAAGAAGGTCAAACTTCGCATCGGTAATTCTTCCCGTTGCCATATCCTCATAGGTTCGCTTGAATATGAGGTCAAGGGTTTGGTCGCGTTGCTTTAGGCTTACGATC